>JADGEQ010000002.1 GCA_016744295.1 Desulfobacteraceae bacterium
TTTTTTCCCTTTTATTAATGCTGTGGCCCTAAAATCGGAATTGTATGAAAAACCGCCACGCATGTGTTTTAATTTTTCAAAAACGGCCTGTGTATTGTATCCTGAATGGTGTTTGATAACGCCTGTCAAAAATCTTAATGATGCAAGACAAAAAACCTTCGAATTAATAGCGTATTTGAATGGGATAGTACAAAAAAAAGATTTGATTGTACCAAACTATAAAAAGTTTAAACAAAAATCAGTAATGGAAATATTAAGGCTGCTTCCACTTACAAATTGTACTGACTGTGGTTTTAAAACCTGTATGGCATTTGCAGCCATGCTATCAAAACAGCAAACAAATCCGGGAAGGTGTCCTTATATGGTGCTTCCTGTAGAAGAGACAGCTGTCTACCCAATATTTGATTCAAGGGGCAATAAAGTTTCCAAAATCACACTGAATGTTGATATGATCGGAACCGGCGCCCGCTTGAAACAGCAGGAACAATATATCCAAAAGCTTGAAGCTAGTGTTGTTGAACTTTCAGAAAACAATCAGCAATCCCAAATAGCAGCAAACGAGTCATTACCGTCGCCCCTTACCAAAAGGGAAGTTCAGGTACTCAAATATATGGCAACAGGTGCAACCAATGCTGAACTTGCGATTCATCTTGATATCAGTACTCACACCGTGAAAACCCATGTGATACATATTTTTAATAAATTAGGCGTGAATGACAGAACCCAGGCTGCTGTCTGGGCAGCCTGCCATAATTTTCTCTGAAAAGATACCCCTTAATTTTTAGAAAAAACAGATAATAACAGCGCTTATCACCCAAACGGGGGATTTTTTTCCCGGTTAGCTATACTATGCTGAATTTCAAAGAACACAATAACTTATGCGCTTTTGGAATCAGATTGTGTAATTGATGGAGGATAAATAAATGAAAGATAGTGGTTTTTTTAAATGTCCAGGCAGTGACCCTTCTGCATGGGCAAAACCTGAAATTTTTCTCTGCCCGGATTGTAAAAGTGAAGTGGATATATGGACGGATGAAAAAAAAGGTAGATGCCCTTTTTGTAAAACTATTTTTGAAAGGCCAATTAAAATGGCCGATAAACCGTACCATGATGCCTTATTGAAAAAGGCCCTTGAGCTGGGGGCTAGTTTTGTCGGTATGATCCCTGTCCGTGAGATTGTTGTTGATGACCATCTTGCTCACCTGTGTGAACATCATCAATGCAGCAACTACGGTTTGTCAGCAGGGTGTCCGCCCTATGTATCCGGATCTGACGGGTTTAGGAGACTTATGGGCGCCTATCAGGAAGCGCTTGTGATTAACATAGAGTTACCGATGGAAATAATGCTTTCCCATCAGCGAAGGGAAATATTTCGATTGCTCCATGACATTGTATCCAGCGTTGAGCAGAACGCTGTGAATATGGGATATTCAAATGCCAGGGGATTTGCATCTGGCGGATGTAAGCAGCTTTTTTGTTTTGATTATCCGGAGTGCCGGGCAATAACAAAGAAAGGGGATTGCAGAAATCCTGACTTGGCAAGACCCTCCATGTCAGGCTATGGGATTGATGTGGTTAAACTTCTTCAAAGGGCAGGATGTGCCTCGGAATACGCCCGGGATGAAAAAGATAATAAAACTTCAGGCGGTATGGCTTGCGGGTTTGTGATGATTTGCTGAAAATAAAAGAGGTTTGAGAAAGTGGATCAAATCTTGAATACAAAAATATCATCAACCTGATCCTCCCCCAAAAAACTGGAGGCTGAGGTAAGCCTCTTTTTTTGAATATTATCCAACAAACTAAAATGCTCGCGCCGGATTAACCGAAGATTTTTATGTTACAACAAAAAGGCCCTGCTATAATAATCATAGCAGGGCCTTTTGAAGAATAACCCGGCAGCGTTTTACCCGATCCCATGGGTTATGGATATTTTCTCAAACATAACCACAATACCGGCAGCAATCCCATATACGATATCGCTATTCGCATTTTGATCTGCGGATGAGTCAAAAAACAGATGAAGGTCGGAGGCCATCCCCTCTTCAGGCTTCCAATAGCAAATCAGTACGGGAAGTTTCGGCAGGGGAGAAAGAATTAAAGAAATATCTGAATCAAACAATTTTTCCACTCGTTGCCCATTAAAAATCAAAATTAAATCTTCAAAAAAATCAATATACCTGTCTGCAATCTTCTTAAATGGTACTTCCGAGGTTTGAACAAACAGTCCATTTTGCTCCCGGCCTCCTTCAAGCTCTCTGAAAGACACCCATTTTTGGGTCAATGGAACCCCCTTGCAAGCTAAGACATATCCCAGAACATTTGAAACAACCCATGGATTGATATGAATACCTGAAAATAAATTTCCGGTGTGATCAATGGAAAATGGTTTTCCCATAATTTTTAGTGTCAATCTTCCATCAGCATAAACACCCCCTGTCCGATCAGCAGCATCTTTCAGGTCGCAGGCTGCAATTTTTTGTTTCATCTTCTTTATTTTCGTTTGTTGCTGTTTTTCCACAAGTGTTTCTTTGTGAGGCTGATTCTGATATTTATCTATTATATCAGAACCTATAAACGGACATAGATTCACTTCTTTTTGCCCTAGGAACACCTTTGACGCAAACGCCAAACAGGTTGTTTCATTACATTTTTTACAATTGGTCTTGGGCAAAAGTTTGAAAACCGCCATGGCATTAGCAAATTGAGTCATATCTTTCATCCTTATTTTTTTAATAAATATCAACCAAGTAAACAACTTAACTATAATAAGAGCTATTAAAAAGAAAAACATCACCCAAACGGGGGAGAAATAGCAAAATAAGTATCTTAATCGATTTATTTTAGCCTATCGTCCAAACGGGTGATGTTTTATTTTTGATAGTTGAATTATAATCTTTCTTGTTTAAATTAAATTAAACTTATGAGGAGAATCAACTATGGATTATTTTCAAATGACGGCCCCCTGTGGTTTGGACTGCTTCAACTGCCATTTTTATTTGGCCCTCGAAAACAAGGAAGCAAGGGACAGTGTTGAAAAAATGTCTGAGGAATATAATGTGCCTGTTGAAATAATGTTGTGCAATGGATGTCGAAATCACGATGGCAAAATACCATTACAAAAACATATCTTTGGTGATTCGAATAGCTGTGCTGCATATGAATGTTCCCAAAACAAAGGTTTAAATTTTTGTGGTGATTGTGACAAATTTCCATGTGACAACCTGCATCCTTATGCTGACAGGGCAACTGAATTACCCCATAATATGAAAGTTTTTAATCTATGTTTGATAAATAAAATGGGGCTGGAAAATTGGGCAACCTCAAAGGCATCTAAAGTTCGCGAAACCTACTTTACAAAGCCATGGAAACTATCAGACAAATAAGGGTATCGTTTTTCTCATCCTAAGAAGCACAATCAACCGCTTGGGAGGGACCGGGCTTACGATATGGCTTTTTGGAAATATGGGGTTTAAGAAAATAAAAACGTTTATCAGAGGCTTCGGCACTATTGGTCCGGCCCCTCAGCTTGGCGTTATATGTTGTATTACCAAGAAGATTTTTGAAGCACTGCATGAAGATGAAACAAACTATATAAAATATCAGCCATTTCTCAAGCTGGCCTCGCCATAAATCTGGCGGGTTGCATTATAAATGAAATCCATCCAACTTCTGTTGAAGTTGGGCCGTTTTTAAAATATGCAAAAGACCTTATCTAAAGGTAAATTAATTGATGATAGCGACTATGCACTCGGAAAAAAATCCACGACGAATTGAGAGATCCATCATAATAAAATGAATATCAGAAGCGAGAAAGCATAAGGCATTGAGGTGATCGCCGAATAGGCACGGCAATGGTCAACAATGGGTTAGCCTTGCTGAAATCTATGGACAGCAAAGGTTGTGCGATTGTGGGGTACTACAGTTTGGCCTTAAGAACCATCCGCAGCTAATTCATGAGGGAATACCGCAAGAAATTTTGACTGAAATGCCAGATGGTAAATTCATGATGCGGCCGCCAGCACTTGCAAAATTTGATACTTTACAATAATCGAGAAAATGTTCTATCTTGATTCCCAGCATAGAGGATCTCCTTTCTTTTTGGGAGAAAAGTTAAAAAATATTGTTTAGGAGGTCCTCTATGCTTTTGCTATAATTTTAACACCTGACAAATCTTTTTCTGAGCTAACTGCGGGGTTTTGGGGTTATCTGAACAAAGGAATCACAGGATGACCAATGAAGAAAAAGAGATTTTGAAGTTGACCGAAGGGAAAATAGAAAATGATTCAAAAAGATATTAAAAAAGGCATCACACTTTCATTTATATCATTGGTACTTCTTGGCATCATGCCTGTTATTTCCAATAGCCGGCCCATGGCAATAGATGCGTTGAGCTTTGCACTATACCTGTCGGTCTGGCAGTTGATTTTTGCGGCACCTGTATTTTTTCTGGAATTGAAGTTTCACAATCAGGGGATATTTAACCCTGGATTGCCAGGTGTATTAAAGAAAAAAGCACTCTCAATTATTCTGGTAACCGGCGCAATGTTCGGTATTTCAACCTATACCTACGTGCTCTCAATGGAAAAAGCCGGGGCTGTGAGTGCTGCCATTGCCATTCAGGCATATCCGCTATTTACCATTCTATGGGAATCCTTTTTTCTAAACAAAAAAAAGAGCAAAAATGAATTGTTTTTTACATTTTTGCTGATAGCAGGTCTTTACTATCTTGGAACAAAGGGCACCTGGAAAATAGAGGGCCTCTCTTCTTGGTTTCTATTTGCTCTGACGGTTCCGTTCATATGGAGCGTGGCACACGTCATTATAAAAGAAGTTCTGGAGAAAACGCCGATTACGCCGGCCCAAGTTACATTTTTCAGGGTCGCGGTCTCTGCCGTCATCCTTTTTATCATTTCATTGTCAGTAAATGGCCTGGAGTATGTCATCCGCTTAATCCTGAATCCCTCCTTTCAGTTGTATGCAGCAATTATGGGGTTGGTGTATTACCTTGAGCTGATAAACTGGTTCTATGCGGTCAGGCACGTGGATGTTTCAGTTGCAAGTTCAATAACAACTCCATGGCCTGTTGTGACATTGTTTCTGGCGGTTCTGTTTTTGCAGGAAACAGTTAAAAGCTATCAAATCATTACAATGGCAGTGACCTTGTTCAGTGTATACGGGCTACTTTTGGCAGGAAAAAGAAAACCAGCCAATTTAGAAACACCCATAAAGGTAAAAATATAACTACAGGCTGCAGGGGCGGGCCCTGGCGAAGTATTTTTACAAGTCCTGCTCACCCCTGAGATCTAACGATCCCGGCGGCAGTATTGCATTGGCCGGAAAATGAAAAGGAGAGTGTTTATGTTCTGGATACATATGTTACTTCTGCTGATTATTATCTTTATTGGAATTCGGTATGGCGGCATTGCCTTTGGCCTGCTGGGTGGACTGGGGGTTTCCATTCTGGTCTTTGTCTTTGGCATTGTTCCGGGCTCCCCCCCTGTGGGTGTCATGCTTATCATTCTGGCTGTGGTGGCGGCATCGGCCACCCTGGAGGCCACAGGCGGTCTCAGTCTTTTGGTGACCTATGCCGAGAAACTGCTGCGCAATCACCCCCAGTATGTGGTTTTTCTAGGCCCTTTGTGTACCTATAGTCTCACTGTGCTGGTTGGCACCGGGCATTCGGTGTATCCTTTGCTTCCGGTCATTTATGATGTGGCTTATAAACAGGGGATCCGGCCCGAGCGCCCCCTGGCGGTGTCAACCATCGCTTCCCAGATGGGTATTACCGCCAGTCCCATCGCAGCGGCAGCAGCCGTGGTCATGGCAACGGCCGTGGAAAACAACCTTGGCATCGGTCTTGTGGATGTCCTTAAAATAACGATGCCAGCCACCTTTATCGGGGTGATGGCCGCCGCTACCTGGAGTCTGAAACGGGGAAAGGACCTTGATAAGGACGAGGTGTTCCAGGAAAAAATGAAGGATCCTGGGTTTGCCAGGGAAGCTGCCGGGGATACGAAAACTCAGACCGACGGTCAAGTTGACCCAAAAGCCCGCAAAGGGTTGGCCATATTTATAGGCGGTATCCTCTGTGTGATCCTGGTGGCTCTGTTCTCCAAATCAGTTCTGCCCGAAGGGGTGGGCATGTCTGTGGCCATCCAGTTTCTGATGCTTTCCGTGGGGGCGGTCATCCTGATGGCCACCAATGTCAGCCCCAAAGCCATTGCCGCTTCCAACGTCTTTACTGCTGGCATGGTTGCGGTGCTGATTATTTTCGGCATTGCCTGGCTTTCCGACACCATCATCGGTGCACACAAACCCTATCTCATCGGTCTGGTCAGTGATATGGTAAAAACCTGGCCCTGGTCCTTTGCCCTTGCCATGTTTATCGTCTCTATTTTTCTCAAAAGTCAGGCTGCGGTCCTGACCATTATGATGCCCCTGGGCTTTTTGCTGAAAATTCCGCATGAGGTCCTTTTGGGGGTGCTGCCCTCATGTTACGCTTACTTTTTCTTTCCCTTTTACCCCAGTGATCTTGCGGCCATCAGTTTTGACCGGACCGGTACCACAGCCATCGGAAAATATGTGATCAACCACAGTTTTATGCTGCCGGGCATCATTGGTGTGGGCACGGCCACCATTGTCGGGTATTTTCTCTCCATGACAATTTCTTCATTCTAAGGACCGCAAATTTTATAACTTGAACGAAATAGCTTGCCTTTTGTGACCCATTTACCGCGTTGTATCAAAGGCGGGCCTGTCCAAAAAATGAATCCGCTATCCGGGGCACCGCAGCACGAAATCCGGATGGACGTAATTGTCTATTATGTGCTTCAACCAACTCGATCCGGAAAAAATGTATCCACACATAAATAGACCCAAGTTTAAATTTTAAATTGCTGAACCATTTGTGTCAGGGTTTCTGCAAGCTCGGATAGTTCTCGTGCACTTTCATCTACCTGTGTGCTGCCCGTGTTCATTTCCGAAGCAGCCTGGCTGACATCTGAAATATCCCGGGTTACTTCCCCGGCAACAGCAGAGGTCTGGTTCACATTTTCATTGACTTCCTGGACGCCTTCGGCTGCCTGGCTCACATTGTTTGAAATTTCCTGGGTGGTGGCGGATTGTTCTTCAATTGCCGTGGCAACCGTCGTGACAATACCATTAATATCATTAATAACCTCAACAATTGATTCAATGGCAGTAATGGCTTCCGCCGTAGTTGTCTGAACTCCGGAAATTTTTTCATTGATCTCGCTGGTGGCTTCAGCTGTCTGCAGGGCAAGGGATTTAATCTCACCTGCTACAACGGCAAATCCTTTGCCGGCCTCACCGGCTCTGGCCGCTTCAATGGTGGCATTGAGCGCTAATAGATTGGTTTGCGCAGAAATATCTGCAATGGTGTCCGTGACCTTGGAAATTTGGGCCGACGCCTGTCCAAGCTCATCCACTTTCCCGGCAACTTCCTGGGCTGTCTTAACCGCCTGGGAGGTTGTTTCACTTCCTTTGGCCGTATTGTTTGCGATTTCATTGATGGTGGCTGTCATCTCTTCTGAAGCCGCAACAATCATCTGTATATTGGTTGTGGTCTGTTCAGTTGCGGCGGCCACGCTATTCATATTCGTGGCCATTTCCTCGGCAGCAACAGCCACATTGTTTGATTTTTCTGCGGTTTGTGAAGCATTCGCACTGATCTGCTGAGAAATAGTTGAAAGTTCTGTGGAAGAAGCGGTCAACGTCTGGGTACCCGATGCAATATCTGAAAACATTTTACTTAAATTTTGTGTCATGGCGTTTAATGCATCCGCAAGCATCCCGATTTCATCCTTTTGGCGAATATCAAGCACCTGGGTCAGGTCTCCGCCGGCGATTACCTTGGCCATTTCCACACTTTTAATGATAGGAGCAGAGATGGAACGGCTGAATAAAAATGCAATAAATGCAATAACAACAGCGGCAATCACTGCGATCATCCCGATAAACAATTTTAATGCTTTAATGGGTGCAAACGCCTCTGCTTCATCAATCTCTGCTAACAGGCCCCAGGTGGAAAGGCCCACGGTTACCGGTGTAAACGCAGACAACACCGGATTACCGTTATAATCAAGAACAATTTTTTGTCCGGTTTTTCCGGACAAAACCGCATCCCCGGCTTCTGTATTCACAGATCCTTTGTTTGAATCGGCAAAAGAGGCGGTCACCGTATGATGGGTGGGATCCAGAAATGAATCCGACCGCATGCGCTTATCCGGTCCAATCAGGTATGATTCCCCGGTTTCTCCCATACCGTCTCGTTCCTGCATGATTTTGTTGATGGCAGCGATGGAAAGCTGAAGTGCAAGGACACCGATGGTTTTCCCATTCTCCTTTATGGGGGCGGCAATAAACTGGGCCGGTGCGTTATTGGAGGGTGAATAGGGCTTGGTATCTGAAACGATAACTTTTCCCTCTTTGGCAGCCAGGCGCCACACATCTCTCAGGGATGAATCAATATCAGCGGCCCTTTGTCCAAAATCCAGTTCCTTGGTAACGGTGAATGAGGTATCCCCATCATCCTTGTCCATGAGAAAAATATCATAATACCCATATTCTTCCATATAATGTTGGAACACCGGAAAATACTGGTCATGAACCGCACGATAGTCATCTGGTGCATCATATTTTCCACTGGTATGACCCTTGAATTTACCGCTGCCAATCCCCCCTGCCAACTGAAATGCAGCATTGATTTCTTTCATTGCCTTTATGGTGAAGGGGTTGTTGGCAAGAACCTTGATATCTCCCGTTCTTTCTGCAAAATAGGTTTCTATTTGAAACTTTTTAATTTGCCGGATTGCCTCTAATTTGTTGAAAGCTTCCTGGGACAGTGCTGTGGAGGATGAGATCACTGACATGATTCCCAAAATTGCAAGGGGGATAATACTGACGAACAAAAAAGCACCTATCAGTTTAGTCCCAAGTTTAAGATCTTTAAATTTTTTCATGGCGTCTTCCTTATTTATGTTTAATTGAACAACCTATTGCTATTGTTTAAATTGTTTTAAAATTCTTTCCAGAACAGCCGGTAACAACTCTTTGCTGCTGTCATTGCTGATCACGATTCTGGGAGCCAGATCATAGGCCCTGGAAGCGAGGCGATTATTGTCCCGGGTCAGGTAAATAAGCAGCTTGATGTCCACAAAATATTTTGCCATGGATTCAAGGAACCGCATGTTCTCCTCTTTGTTTATGAAAAAAATAATAACGCTTTCACCTGCTAAACAGGTGGCCAGTCTTTTTTTGAACATGTTATGATCCATGACCCGTATGACCCGGCACTCTTTAAACATCAGTCCTATGGTTTCAATGGCCTGGATGGTTGTGTGGTCCTCATCATTATAAATAATAATATTCAATGGTCTGGTCCTTTTGGTAATCGGTCCACTCTCTTTGTCTAAAAAATTATTACAAAAATTATGCCAAAAGAAATAATTATTATGATAACCTTATGATTTAAGATGGTTGTATGAAAAACATAGGATTTGTGGCGGGGTTTTTTATCTGATTTTTTTGACGATATTTTTCTTTTTCAAAAAAAACTTTTCTTTTTCGAAAATCAGTTCTTTTTCAAATGGTATTTTCGCATAAAAAAATAGATGCGGTTTTTGCTCAGGCCGGATATCCCGGCTGCCTGATCTAAATCCCAGCCCACTTGAACCATTAAACGTTGAAAATAAAGCGGTTCGATTTGTTCAATGGCATTGGTGCGGAATATTTTAAAGGGGGGAAGTTGATTGTTTGCATTATCTAAAAAGAGCAGGTCGGTTAATGAAGGTGCTTTTGTTTCCACAGTGGCATTCAAATATTTCAATCCTTTTCCAACATGGGAAACACGAACACTTTCAGGCAGCAGCATCGGATATAACAATGGTAAATCAGGCTCTGATAAAATTGCTTTTTCAATGGCATTTCCAAGCTCTCTGATATTTCCGGGCCAGTCATGGGCTTCCAGTATACTGAGTGTATCCGGTAAAAGTGCTTTTTGTGATATCTGGTGTTTTTCACAAAACTGATCCAAAAAATGCAGGGTAAGATCCTTGATATCATCTTTCCTGTCCTGCAACCGGGGAAGTTCAATTTCAAATGTTTTTAACCGGTGGAATAAATCATTTCGGAATTCCCCCTGTTTCACCATATGATTCAGGTTTCTGTTGGTTGCGCAAATCAGGCGGAAGTTTGAGTTGACTTCCTGTGTACTTCCCACGGGCCTGAATTTTTTTTCCTGAAGAACTCGTAAAAATGCCTTTTGCGTGGACAAGGGCAACTCTCCAATTTCATCTAAAAATAAGGTGCCGCCGTCGGCCTTTTCTATCAGTCCCTTTGAATCTCTATCCGCACCAGTGAACGCCCCCTTTTTATGGCCAAACAGGACACTCTCGGTCAAAGATTCCGGAAGGGCAGCGCAATCCACCACAATATAGTTGCCCTTTGTGGTCATACAATTGTCATGGATGGCCTTGGCAAATAATTCCTTGCCGGTTCCGCTTTCCCCGTGAATAAGGACATTGACTGAGCCCGAGGCGCATTGGGCAACCTGTTGAAGGCATTTTTTGAAGGGGTTACTTTTGCCGATGATCCCATCTATATCCAGCACACGCCATTGGGACTGATGTTGCTTTGCATCCCTGTACTCAAGGACTCTTTGAACATGGAGAATGATCGCTTTTCGTTTAAAGGGTTTCTCAATATAATCCCAAGCCCCGTTTTTTATGGCCAGTTCAGCACCCTGGAGACTGCCCAATGCTGTAATAATGATCACCTGGGGGTGATGTCTGTTTTCCGTTATCACAGGTATTGCCTCCAGCCCATTGCCATCGGGTAGGTTGACATCCAGAAACACAAGATCAATCTGGAGTTGTTCCAAACTTTTTAATCCCTGTTCAATGGTTGATGCAATATGGGGAATATGGCCCAATCGTTCGACCCTGGTTGAAAGGATATCTCTGATATACGCATCATCGTCAATGATTAGAATATTTGCCATTCCACTTCTCCATCCAGAACTTCTCTAACGGCCAGGGCCATTTTTTTGAGTGTAATGGGTTTGTATAACAATGCATTAATCTGGTTTCTTTTTGTGGTTTGTTCATCAATACGGTCACGGGAGCCCGTGCATAAAATAAAAGGGATGTCGGGTTTAATGAGCCGCATTTTTTGGGCCAAGGCATCACCGGTTATTTCCGGCATGATAATATCTGAAATAACAAGATCATATTGGTGATGATTTTTTTTAAAAAATTCAAGGGCCTCACGGCTGTTATTAAAAACGGCAACATGGTACCCAAGATTGATCAGTAAATCCTGGACAATGCCGCCCAAAAGAACTTCATCATCCACAAAAAGGATGGACTCACTTCCGCCCCGGATCTCTTTTTCCTTAGACGAATGGGGGGCTTTTAATGGGCTGGTGCAAACCGGAAGATATATATCAAACTGTGATCCCGCACCCACCTCACTGGTCAAGGTAATAAAGCCATCCAGACTTCTAATAATGCCATGGACCACAAAAAGCCCCATACCCGTCCCCTGTTCTTTGGGTTTGGTTGTAAAAAAAGGTTCCATGCTTTTTTTAATGATCTCATCTGTCATTCCACTGCCGGTGTCTGCCAGACAAAGCCTTAAAAATTTTCCAGGCTCAGTATTTTCATGGCCTGCCAGATCTTTTTCCGCCAGTATCACATCGTTCATTGAAATGGACAGACGCCCGCCGGTTTTGCCCATTGCATCTTTTGCGTTTGTGCCAATATTCATGAGGATTTGATGAATATGGATCGGATCCGCTTTTACATAGGCTTCGGAGTCCAAGGAAAGTTTAATATCAATGGTGGAAGGCAAAGAAGCCCTTAATAGTTTTGTTACCTCCTTGACCAGGGACTTGACATTAACAGGATGCCGGTCCTCCTGGTTTGAGCGGCTGAAGGTGAGAATTTGCCGGACCAACTCGGTTGCACGGTTGGCAGAGGTCATCACATTCTCAAGCCGTTCCAGGGTCCTTTCAGAGTAATTGTTCTCTTCCAGATCTTCAATCACAAGTTCAGTATACCCCATTATACCGGCAAGTATGTTGTTAAAATCATGGGCAATACCACCGGCAAGCGTTCCAATAACCTCCATCTTATGTGTCTGTTGCAATTGCTTTTCAATTTTTTCCTGTTCAGTGATATCTCTTCTGGCCGAAACAAAAGAGGTAATATCACCCCTTGAGTCAAGAAGCGGGGTAATGGTGGCATCATAAACGATTTGTCGGCCGTCTTTGGCGTGATTGATTATTTTGCCTTTCCATGTTGTTTTATTCAGAATGGTCTGCCAAAGATTTTTATAAAAAACAGGATCATGAAATCCGCTTTTGAGTATTCTGGGCGTTTTACCTAATACCGCAAGTTGACTGAAACCGGTATTCTCTTCAAACCTCGGGTTCACATATTGTATCATACCATCCGCATCCGTAATCATGACCTCTTCTACCGATTGCTCAATAACGGCAGCAAATTGTTTCAATTCTACTTCCTGCACCTTTATTTTCGTAAGGTCGGTGAATGTACCGATGATTCCTTTTACCTGACAATTGTCATCATAAAAAACATTTTTAGAGATGATGCCGTATCGGGTGATACGATTTTTGTCTTTCAGATTTATTTCGTAATCTTGATGCTGTTTATCCTCTATCAATGCCAATTCTTTTTTATGAAATGAGGCTGCTGCATCACCCGGCCAGAAATCTTTGGCTGTTTTCCCTTTTAACTGCTCCTGGGAGATACCGAATAGCTCACTGAAAGCCGGGTTGCATCCAAGATACCGCCCCAAAGGATCCTTGTAAAAAACCGGGCTCGGTATTGCTTCCAGAAGGGCCTGGATAAATTGAAGATTTTCCGCTATTTTTTTTTCAACCTGTTTGTACTCAGTGATGTCTTGGCCGATGGCGATCAGCAGCGTATTATTTTTATTCTCATAGGACCCTGTCGTCTGCCATGAAATATTTTTCACATCCCCATTTTTGATTCGGATCTGATTTATATGGGAGTGAAAATTTGTACCCCATCCTTGTTTCCACTCCCTATCCATCTCTTTGTAGCTTTCAGGGTCAAAAAAAAGTTTAAACCAGTCACGGCCAATCACCTCTTTTGTTTTATAACCTGTTAACTTTTCTGCACCCCTGTTGAACAGTCGGATATTATGATTTTTATCAAGACAGACAATCATTGCATTGTTTGTATTGATAATTTTTATTGCTAAATCGTCATATGGTTTCATCACCAGCAATTACTCCTTTTAAAGTAACCCCTGTCATTAATGCCATTATTTTATGAAATTTATATTATCTGAATCATACTTGTATAACATTTTAAACTCCTAATAGATAAAGTTTATAATAAGTTATTGAAACAAAATAATAATTCTATTCAGATGGCTAGCTTGATTGAAGTCCAGTAAAGCACAACTTTATACTTAGTGCCATAAAATTCCCGGGATTCGATTCCCAGATCCGCAACTGACTTTTGCCTTGTTATTTGAAGGGAAACAGTTCATCGGCACCATCTGTTTTATCCAGGATTTCTCTGGTTTATTTTTTAAATCGAAGCTGGCACTTTTTGTGCCCGTTTGCAATGGTCTCTCCCAATTCCAGTCTTCCGCCGAAACTCTGTGCAATGCCTCTGTCACCGTCCATGGCAATATCACAAAGTCTTGCAATCTCTTTATCATTACAATTAAGTTTCTGCCAGGCAGCCACCAGCGGACAATATCCAAAATCTATCCAAAGTTCATTATCGGTAGATTTTAAAATTTTCATCTCAAATACCATTTGGGCCGGCTTGGTAAAAAGTTTCTTTTTTAATCCCTTTAAACTTCTGGTTCCGCTCAAATCCACAAGATCCTTCCCGTGAATGTTACCGCAAGCCCTGATGGCCGGCGGCCCGATCTCCTCCCAGGCAATTCCTTTTTTTTCCACCTCTTTTAATATCAGATAAAGCCATGTGGCCCGGTGCTCCAAGGTTCCTCTAACGGCCTTAATAATGAAATTTTTTTTTTGGGGTATATTTGATATTTTTGACACCTTACCTCCTGTTTTTTGATTGATTGAGCCGGAAAAACATTTAGTGTTCTTTCTTTTTTGCCTGCATCAATTCCAGTAACTCGGATACGGATAATTTTCCCGCAGTTTCGCTACCGGCCAGCAGGCTTTCGGCAAGATCCCTTTTCTCCTTGTGGAGATCGACAATCCGCTCTTCTATGGAATCTTTGACCACCAGGCGATAAACCGTTACCGGACGGGTCTGGCCGATGCGATGGGCCCGGTCCGATGCCTGGTCTTCCACTGCCGGGTTCCACCAGGGATCCATGTGGATCACATAATCTGCTGCCGTGAGATTCAGCCCGGTTCCGCCGGCCTTGAGGCTGATGAGGAAAAAGTCCCCCTCCCCGTTTTGAAACGCATCGATCCTCTGTTTTCGTTTTTTTGCCGAAGTGGAACCGTCCAGATATTGGTAGTAGATGTTTTCTTGGTCCAACGCCCTGCGTAAAATGGCCAGATGACCCACAAACTGGCTGAATACCAATGCCTTATGCCGGCTCGCCCGCAATTCTTTTATGGTATCCATGAATACTTTTAATTTTGAACTTTCAATATTGGCATCGGGCAATACCAGGGAAGGGTTGCAGCACAGTTGGCGCAATCTGGTTAATTCCGCCAGTATCTGGAAATGTTTTTGTGCCGGGGCATTATCATCTGTTTGATGAATCTTCTCAATGGATTTAAGGCGTTGGGCTTCATAGAGGATTGCTTCATCACGGCTCATTTCCACCTGGAGGGTAATTTCCGTTTTTTCCGGCAGTTCTTTGAGCACTTCTGTCTTCAACCGGCGGAGGATAAAGGGTCGAATTAGTTTTCTGAGGCGTTGGGATGCCTCCTTGTCCTGATTTCCCTCAATGGGAATAACAAACATCTGCTTGAACCGGTAATAGCTTCCCAAAAGCCCGGGATTCAAAAAATTAAAAAGTGTCCACAACTCTTCCAATCGGTTTTCCACAGGGGTTCCCGTAGTTATCAAACGAAATTTTGCCTTTAATTCCATGGCGGCTTTTGACCGTTTGGTTTTCCTGTTTTTAATGGCCTGGGCTTCATCCAGGACAATGATCTGCCAATCAATTTTTGAAAGTTTTTTTGCATCGATTGTGAGAAGGCCGTAACTGCAGATAACAAGATCATGGGGTGCCAGCTTGTCCAGCATTTGTTGCCGGTTTTTGCCGCCAAAGATAAGGGGATTGAGGGTTGGGGTAAAATTTTGACACTCTTCCTTCCAATTGTTCATGACCGACAAAGGTGCCACCACCAATGTGGGGCCTTTGGACCCATGGACGAGAATGGAAGCCAGGGATTGTACGGTTTTCCCAAGACCCATATCATCTGCCAGGCATCCCCCGACATTCCAGTGGGCAAGCTTGCACAGCCAGTTAAAACCCGTGATTTGGTAATCCCGGAGTCTGGCCTGGAGCGTGTCGGGAATTTTGGGCTCTATGGTTTCCTTTAGGCTTTTGCAATGGGATTTCCAGGAAAGGTCGCTTTCCAGTGATCCTGCCTGATCCGTGAGTTCTTCCATGGCTGTTGCCGCCAGGGGCGAAAACAGCAATCCGTCTTCATGGGGGGTTGAATAGGCGTTTAATTCCTCCAGCCGGGCTTTTAATCCCTTGGTGATGGCTAAAAACGTACCGTCATCCAGGGTGACAAAACGGCCGGTTGAAGATTCCAGAAGATCCATCAACCGGTGCAGATCAACCGTGGTATCATCCTCCAGTAAAAGTTTTCCAGTGGCTTTGAACCAGTTCCGCTCTTTTTTCAGGGTCAGGGAAAAATCGGAAAAAGAGGCGCTGGATCTCAGTTGAATCTTTTGTCCCCGGGGCCACTTTAATACTGGTTTTGCCTCACATCTTTTTAATTCCAGGAGCAGCTCAAGGGCTTGTTCCGGTTCTTCTATAACCCATTCTCCGCCTACAGCTTCCCTCTGTTTCAGTGTTGGACAGGCATCAAGGATGGTTTGCTCATTTATTTTTTCCAGGACAAGATTACGGACAACCCTGGCTTTTTTACCTTCAAAATCTGACAGAACATGGCATCCTCCCTTTCCCGGCCTGAAATATGATCCGGCTTGGCCAAAGGGTCTGACCAGTATTTCCATTTTAATCCCTTCATGCCAGGGGATCAGGTGCACATGGGTTGTGGGATCAGCCTCCATTGGTACAAGGATTTGCATCCCTTCTGCTTCGATGTCTGAATTAACGGTGAGAAAGGCTGAAACAGCCGCAATTGCCTGGCCGACCCGCTTTTTCTCTTTTTTGGGTATGATCAGCCCCTCTTCCCCGACAAGGCGGGAAATATTGATATGTTCTGTGGAAAAACATACCACCTTAAACCGGGTGGCGGTTTCTCTTAAAAGCGTGACACAGGTCATATGGTCCACCGGTCTGGGTTCCATGCTGATATAAAGCTTTTCGTCAACATCGCGTAACCGGACTTCCGGGGCCCCGCTGACAAATTCAACAGGGGTGTTCAATTCGTTTTCAAGAAAAATAAATGGGTGGTTCACAAGGGCAGGCAGTGCTTTTTCCAGATCTAATCGAAACCCTGTTTCATTGTAATATCCAAATGAGTCATGGTGGATCTCTTTCACAATGGCGGTGCAAACGCTGTGATCTTGGGGGGTGAGCCAATCCAGCTTGAGGTAAGTGTCACCCAAGGTTGCCAGGGGGATGGGTTTCCCCTTTGTCCATCTGCCGGTTTTGTTGATTTTCTGGATACGGGGGGTCAGCTGGCAGTTTCTGACATTCTTATTATATTTCAGTTGCCAGATCAATCGTTGCTCGGCCCGGGTGTCGTCAAGTCCATAGGCATCATTTTCCCCATGTTCTCCCATGCGAATCATTGATATGAGAGCCTTTTCCCAGCCGGAAACAGGTTTGAACAAGTTGACAATGGTTTTTGTTCCCATTGCTTCATGGAGGGTTTGTGCTTTGGCTGTATTGGTACTCACCTCTCTTCCCAGCAGAGCCAGTAATGCGCAGATTTCAGCCGTCAGCCAGTCGTAACCGCAGCCCATTGACATTTCTCGAATTTTTTCCAGCAGGTAGACATAAGGCTTTGCTCTGCTTTCCTGGAGCCAGCTTAATATCAAAATTGCAAAAAAAGCAATCCTTGGATTTCCCATGGAAATGAGAATTTCCGGAAAAATAAAGGGTTCGAAATTTTTCCCGACTTGTGCATAAAACAAAGGCAACATTGCCCTTGAGAGTAAATCCATGGACAGATTATTTGAATCCCGGCCGTTTAAATCAAGAATACAGCGGATTCCCCACTGAAGATCTTCTGCTTCTTCACTTCCCAGCAGGGCAAGCAGTAAAAAAAAGAGTTTATCTCCCTCCAGAGAATATTTTTGTTCCTCCATGGCTGCCAGGGCTTGTTTAAAAAAAATCAATGCAGCCCCGTTGTTTCCACAAACCAATGATGATTTTCCCTGCTGGAGAAGGTGGTGAATCGAGTCTGTATCCTTAAACTCTGATAAAACCCTTTTGTGCAGGTTCAGTTGCCCTATCATAAAATAATGGTCCAGTACCCGGTATTCTTTGTCCGATCCGGGAAATTCAGATGAAAGAAATTTTCCAAGAACCATGATTTCCGGAGCAGGGATCATTTTATGCTGTGCATCATCTAAAATATATCCCAGCACCTTCCACCTGATGGACACGTCTACCCTGTCCATCAGGCGGGGAAGGAAAGGGTGGTTGAAAAGCGATAGAATGGGTGCTGTATTTTCTTTCCAAAATTTTTTGATTCTTTTCCCGGAACGGCAGACAAGGTCCAGATCTGCAAATTCTTCGTTGGTGAATACAGCGATCAGGATGGCCCGGTAAAATTCTTTGATGGTATTAAACCCGTAGAATTTTTCTTCTGCAGCTTTAAACAGGTGGACAGACGCTAAAACCGCTGGTGCAATTATCTTAAACCTGTCCTCGATCACCAGGTGTTCAATGGTTTCTAACCATAAATCCTGCTGACAGGTGATACCGTTTTCATTGTGGATGATGGACTCGTTTTGTGTAAGAGCCGTTAAAAACGGACGGATGGTTTTATATGAAAGCGGCTTTTTTTTTTTATCCTTGTATCCCAGACGATTCATGCAGTCAATCAGGTCTGTCTGTCTGAGTTCGGAAACCTGTACCGCCAGGATTTCAATGATGACCTCAAGCTCTTTCTTGGGCGTTTGGTTTTCTATTATATCTTTGAAATTACCTGCTTCCATTGTTCATCTAATCCTTTGGGGCTTATTTTTAAAAGTTGTATACTATCAGGAATAGATGGTTTTGACAAAGAGAGTTCAGGCATAACCGTAATTTTCACAGATCAGGTTCTTTTATGAATCGATTTAGCCCTAGAATATGGTTCGCCGCAGCACTCTCAAACGATTTTTTCCGTAATCGATTGGGAATACAAGGATTCTTGAATTTTACACTTGTTTATGCTTTTGTTCAATTTTCCTTATAATATTCACCTGCGTTTGCCCTGGAATTTCCTGCTTGACATCTGATTATGTATATATTAATGTTTTTATATAAAATTTGCGCACTGGAATAAGTGCGGATTATTTCTGGGTTTTTTTCATTATCAAATTCGATGTTATTTTCTCTTATCCATCTGTTAATACATTCAAAATATGGTTACTGACCATACTATGCCTTTCGTTTCTTAAAAAAGAAGAAAAGGGCATTGGTTTATGTGCATATTTATAATCGATAAAAATATTTAACGTTTTAATCGTGCTATCGGAAAAATACATCTCGCAATAAATAAGAAATACAAATCAAGCGAGTCTCAACATGTTTATTCGATTGAAAGAAATGCGAACGACCTGACAATTATTTCAGTCGTACATACTTTCAAAAAATCAGTATTGCTCAGGCTTCTTTAAGATCTTCATGTATTGAAAATATGCCTTATTCGGGCGAATCATTTTTTTTATGTTAGCCTCTCAATGGGAGAGGGAGAGCTCGTGAAGTTATTTTAATTTTTTATTAGGAGATAAGACTATGAGTGACTCTGTCAAACAAGCAATGGAAACATTAACCCAACAGTATTATAATGCAACTGTCACAGGATTGGGATTGGATCCCAATATGTTCCAGCTTTATCAAGGAAATGGGTCATCGCCTGGCACTTCCCAAGAAATGTGGAATATTTTTAATGTTGTTCCTCCTAAAACACTTACTAATTATTACGATCCGAGTCAGGTGAATCTTTTTTCTGCTGATTATCAGTTAATTCTGACTTCATTGGTTGTTGGAAATGATTCTGATTTCCAGAATTGTATGAGTGATTATTACATGCAATGGAAAAACTATTTCGATAAGAATCCTCCAGCAACCTTTGATGCAGAAACAATAACAGGTTTATTTAACAAATGGGCCATGATAAATGCGCCTGGTTGCGCCAGTTGTGTGTCTGGATTAACCAAAGCGCTTATTAATCCCGTTGGCATTGCTAATGTTGCATTTAGTAAGGCAGATGGGATATATGCCTGGAATAAAACGATTGATCGGTTGAAATCAAATATTGCAAGCGGTAGCCCTAAAACATTTACACTTGAAAGCAAAACAGCATCAAGTGATACCACTCATACCTGGGTTGGCGGTGGCACATCCGTATTTTTCGATTTATTTTCCTTTGGTGGCGGCGGCGGCTATGATAAAATTACGACTCAAGCAACATCAGCTGGTGTAAAACTTGATGTAAAGTTTGAAAAAGTAACTACTTTTGCTGCCGGTCCCTACGCTTCTGCTGATCCGAATGATCCAATTCTATCTGAACGTTTCCCATGGTATAATAGTGCTGTAATGTCACTTGCGTACCAAACTAAAGACAATACAGTTTGGAATAATCAAAAACCGACTACCTGGGAGAAAGCCTTTGGTTCCGACGGTTTTTTACAAAGGCTCGCGACTGCTATTGTCGTAGTTGATGGAGTTGAGGTATCCATGACATCAGAGGCTTCATACAGTAAATCTGAGCAGACCCAGATACAAGCATCTGCCAGTGTTGGTTTCTGGCCTTTCTTCAGGGCCTCCGGATCAGGTGGTACCACAAACACAACAACGTTTAATGATGATGGACAATTTACGTGTACTACCAAAACGGTTTTGGGAAATCCATCAATCTTGGGTGTTTTGCAGACGCCTACTAAGCAAGCTTTTTCAAAATAATTATAGACGCAACATGTTCTTTGATGAAAGTCAAAGAACATGTTGCATATCCATTTTAGGCGTATCCAAAAATTGCGTGTTTTTATCGGAACGGACTTAATCTTTGGGGTTTTATCAGGCAATCTGATCCGTTTAGAGGCTTTGCAGACATGAGCAGACCTTATCTTTTTTTTTGTATAATATTAATAATAAACTTTTCTTCCTATCCTTGCATCGCACAATGCTGCCCGGATGATCCGCCATCTCAAGTTCAAGTTGATGAAATTTTGTGTGATGCTTTGGCAGACAGATTAAATATTCACCCCGATCAAATTCTCTTGTATCAAGGGAGCGGACCGATGCCTTATACCTCCCAGGAAATGTGGAATATTTTTAATTCAATTCCAGCCGCTCAAACTGGCTATTATTATGATCCAGCTCAATATAATAACTTTTCTTCAGCGTATCAGCAAATCCTGTATTCACTCAAGCCGGTTCGTGATTCCACTTTTAAAAATTGTATGGGCGTTTACTATCAGAAATGGTTGAATTATGTAAAAAAAAATCTTAACATATTTGATCCGATAACAAATGATTTGATAGTAAAACTATTTGAAGCTTGGTCAGAGGCTTATGCACCTGTAAAGAGTGGCTGCTTGACGGTATTAGTGGAATCTTTCAATAATTCTTTGAGTATCGCTATTCCTATGTTTGAAAATGCAAAGCAAAAATATGCCTGGAACAAAACTGTCAATGAGATTCAAACAGATCTGGATGGGGGGGTACCCTTAACAATCACCCTGGATATCAGGGTGTCCCAAGAATTTAAACCGTTTACAATTATGGGTAAAAATTATATTTCTCCGCAGATAATAAATATTAAACCATATCTTATTCAATTAGTGGTTAATTATGAGAAGATAATAGTGTTTTATTCTTTTCCCTATTCTATTATCGATAATCACAATACGATATTGCATCAATACACGCCATGGTATTATCCCAAAGTTATGTCATATGCATATGATACCCGGGATAATACTGTGTGGAGCAAGAATAAAAGTATTAGTTGGGAAAAAGTTTTCGGGCAGAGCGGATTTATGCAAAGGGTATGTGTTGCCCTTGTCATCGCAAAAGGCGTAAACACGACAATTTCATACCATTACATTAATGGTGAAAAGGATAGCGATTTACAACAATTTGCAAAATCAAGCAAGAGTGAGGGGCCCTTTATTCTTGGTGTAATAATAAGGGATATTGATCAATTTATCAAAGGCAGTGAAAAATAGTATGTCCCCAAAGCGGGTGTTCAAAAAAACTTGTTTCAGTTAGCAGCAAGCGGATATATTATCAGTTCTTCAACTGGCGGGCGGTTGTTACAATGTCCGGGCGCCCGGTGAGACTGGCATAAAATATTCTTCCCATGAAAATGGAATCTCCGGTTGTGGTTTTAGGGAGCTGATCCTGGATTTTCAGTTTGACATTCTGGCAACTGGTCCCGGCAGCCAGGGCCCGTTCTCTTACCGTTTTGACCAGCTCTTTTCTGGCAAATTCATCGGCATCATCAAATTCTCTGAATTGGTGGGTTCCGGCAACCCCTTCCACTCGAAACCCCCCCTGGTCACCGGGGATGATCCGCAATTGTTTTTTTATGACCACATTGCTGGTGATGGCACCGATGGCATTGGCCACATCGGCATCATCGGGCAGGATCGCCCGTCCACCTAAAGGTTGTACTGCTTTGGGAAGAAAATAGCCTATGGGGGCACCAATCCCTATGACCGGACGTTTAAGGGTTATGGACACCCCGTAGTGGGGGTTTTCCTGGCCGATGAGGTTTTTTATTAACACTTTGCACACAGGGCAGGTGTGAAGGGCTTCTGGATCTACCTCCTCGTCCAACTGGCGCTTCAACAGTTCAAGGGTCAATTGACGGGTCCCCATATCCAGAAGGATTTGGGTCAGTTCAGAGACCGGTTTTTGGGTCAGACATGAAAAGATGCCGCAGTATTCTTCGGTCATTTTCGTTTCCCATTTAATGAACTGGCCGGTTATGTGCAGCAGGTCTGTCAGGGTCAGGCCGCATCTCTGGACAATAAAATTTTCCTCCAGCCGCTGGAGAGGCAGGCCGCTGTCCGACAAAACATTGGTTTTTTGAACCAGTTCATCAATGGAATGGGGCCTTGTTTGCAGCAGAGAGATAATTTTTTCTTCCAGGGGGGTCAGGTTAATCTTTTTTACCGAGCCTGTCATTGCCAGAATCTGCATCTTCCGGGTAGAGGTGGCATAATGTTTCATGTTCTGGTTTAAAAAGTTAATCGCCTCTTTTGTTCCGGAATGCATTTGTCCCAGCCAGGCAATGGGCGCCACTCTTTTGGGGCCGATAATAAACTGTCCTTTTTCAAAAGTGATCAGGCTGTCCCCGCCAAGGCCTGCGGTTCGAATCTCAAGGGCCTGGACATGGGTTCGGTGTCCCCCTACGTTGGACCCCTGTTCATTGAGGCGGACCTGATTGTTCTCAAGGGCCGCCGTATCCGTGGTGGTTCCCCCCATGTCCACTACCAGTGCATCGTTAATTCCGGTCAGATGCCTGGCGCCGGCAACAGAGGCGGCAGGTCCTGAGAGGATGGTTTCGACCGGTCGCTTTTTGGCCATGGTCGAACTCATCAATGTTCCATCTCCTTTTACCACAACGATGGGGGCATGGATGCCCAGGGTATCCATGGCTTTTTCGAGGTCGGAAAGCAACCCTGTCAGCCTCGGGATAATCCTTGCGTTGAGCATGGCGGTGACGGCCCGGGTCTGAAAATTTAGGGAATCAGACAATTCATGGCCGCAACTCACAAAGAGGCCGGTCACCTCCTGGATGATTTCTTTGACCTGGATTTCATGGGCAGGGTTGATGGATCCGGCATAACCGGATACGGCAAAGGCGGTTACCCCGTGGTTTTCAACCATTTGCAATATCTGCTGCCTCACTTGATCCGGATCAATGGGAATAACCTCTTTACCCGTGATTTTCAGCTGCCCTTTGATGACGGATTTTGGGTGGTGGTCAATATTTTTTTCAATGCCGAGACCCGGGGCTGGCATGAGGATCATGCCGACCTTTTGTCCTTCATTTTCAACAATTGCATTGGTGGCAAGGGTGGTGGACAAGGAGACCAGTTCTACTTTCAGCAGTTTTTTGGGGTCCAGCTTTTTCAGGGCCTTGTTGATGCCGATGGCAAAATCCCATTTTGTGGTCAATGATTTGCTCTTGAACAGGGTACTATTGTTTTCAAGATCATAGATGACAGTATCGGTGTAGGTGCCGCCGGCATCTATACCCAACCCTATTTTTACCCTGGATTCCCCGGGAATGGGCTGTCCTTGAACCTCTATGCTGGAATCGGTGTCTGACACCGGGGTGCCCGGGGACAGGATCGGCTGGGCAGAAAGGGTGGAGTGGATGGCATCAAATCCAATCACATGGTGAGGCGGTACCAATAAAATATCCGGGCAGGATTCACAGGCCGTGATCAGTTGTTTGATCAGGGCCTGGCTTCCCTGTATTTTGTCATACTTCCAATTGTATTCGTCGGCCATCTCTTTGGCGTATCTTTCATATCGGTCAGATTTTTTTGCCCCGGTTTCAATAAATGCCGCCCGTTGATAATTTTTTTGCCAGGAATTTAAGAAATCAAAGGTCTGGTGGGCAGCCGCTTGGCCGTATTCATCAACAAGATCATTGAAATTCAGCTTTTGCTCACCAAAATTTACCCACTGCTTTCTTTGGGATATGGGGTCTGTTTTTTCTTCACACCATCCAGCCGAGAGATAATAGGTCCCTGGATATTTTTTAAACTCCCGCTTGTAGGCCTGGTCCCCCCCCAGGAAGAGGGCAATGCAGTCATGGACCTTGGGAATGCTCAGGGGGATGTTTCTGGATTGAATCCCGATGGTTCCCTTGCCGCAGATGCCGTATCCAATGATAATCCGGTCACACAGGCCCGATGCGGATATTTCATCAATGGCTGCCTGCAGTTTTTCCTTGAGCAGTCTGGGGCTGTTGTGAAGCCCGGCTTCCAAAAATTTATAGGAGATATCCAGTCCCAGTTTTTCGGCACTGTGTTTCATGTCAACGGCCAGAACCGCGCAGGCAATTACATATGTTTTTTTTTCCAAGGGATGACTCCGATCGGTTTTTTTATGGTTGAATCCAATATTCACCTGGGATGTTTTTATTTAAGAAAGGTATCTCCCTTTTCATAATTTCCTTCTTTAAACCGACTGTAGCGCAGGGGATTGTCTCGGTTGTCCATTTTTCCTGTGGCAATATCCGCCACCCGCTTACCCGCTTCCGGCGCCATCATAACCCCGCACCAATACCCGCAGTTTAAATGCAGTCCTTTTACCTCGTCACAGGGACCGATGACCGGTTTATCATCCGGAGTATATACATAAAATCCTGCTGATACGTCAATATCGTCTCCCTTTAATTCTTCTGCAATGGTTTCAAAAAACGGGTTGAGCCGGGATGCCCTGTGGATGGATTCCGCTGCAAAGTCCCAGTCCGTGGCCGGCTCATCGGAGGGGGCAGATTCGGGTTCATTCGGGTCTACCCAGGCACATAAAACGCCACCTGCCTCCGGCCGCCAATACCCGTGATTGTTCAAATCCACGGTAAAGGGTGCATCCTTTGGCACCATTGGGCTGGCGGTTCTGATAAAGGCCTTTTGCCGTCGAACAGTTCTGAAGGGCAGGGTAACCCCAGCCATTTCCCCGATTATTCTGGCATAGGGGCCGGCACAATTCACCACCATCCGGGTATGGATGGTCCCTTTGTTTGTTTCAACGGCGCAGACGCCATCCGTATCGGTTTGAATTCCTGTCACCTGGGTCCGGATAAAAAAACGGGCGTTTTTTGATCCCTTGGCAAACCCATAGGTGGTTTCATGGGTGGATATCCATCCGTCACGGTTGTTAAAGGTTGCCCCCAGGGCCTGGGGCGCAAGAAAGGGAAAGCGTTTATGAAGGTCATCACCCGTGATGAGTTCTGATCCGGGAATGCCCAAGGTTTTATATTGGGTGACTGCCCGTTTAAGATCCGGCATCATATCCGGATCATCGGTGACAAACAGATATCCTTTCTGGGTGATTGCAATGTCAATATCCGGTAGTTCCACAACATCCTTGAATTTTTCAAACATTTCCACACTGGGAAGAGCAATGTCTGCCATGGCCTTTTCCGTAAATTGGGTCCGGAAACACTCGGCACTTGCGGCCGTGGTCAAACTGGAAAGGCCGTCCCGCTTTTCAACAAGGATAACCTTGAATCCGGCCTTTGACAGCCAGAATGCCGTTGCCGTTCCGACAATACCACCGCCGATGACAACGGCATCACAGGTTTCACTCGTAAACGCTTGGGGAACAATTATGTCGCTCATTTTATTTTTCCTTTTTTGTAAATGGTTTCAGGCCCATATTTTCACGGCTTTTTTTCTATCTTCCTATGTTTAAAACCTGACGGCAGTACTGGATGCTTTTCATGACGGCATCATATTCTTTTTTCCTGGCTATTTCAGGGCCGTCTTCTCCGGCATCCCATTCCACTTCTATGTTGATGCGGTTCATTTTGGAGGTTTCTTCGAAAATGGCCACGGCTTTTTTTAAATCAATGTCTCCGTCACCGCAGGCAACTCCGGTAAACTTGCACCCAAATTGATCCCGTTCAATCCTGTGGTCACAAAAATGATTTGTAAAAGATCTGGGGGCAAGGGTTTGGATGGCTGTCATGGGATCTTCCAGGACCATCACGGAATTCACCGTATCCACACAGGCACCCACCATGGGGTGGTTGACCTGGTCAATCAGCCATAAAATCTCGCTGGCAAAGGATTCAGTATGGTTCTCAAATGCCAGTCTGACACCGGTCTCTTCTAATAAGGGCAGAACTTTTTCCGTAAGGTGTGTAATCTTTTTGAGCTGTCCCATGACCTCAGGATGATGGCGGCTTGCACAAAGGGGGCGGGGCCGCCGCAGATCCAGGCTGACTTTTCCGATATCCGATCCAAGGGTGTGGGCGATCCTGACACCCTCTTCCAGGGTGTGGGTTAGTCTGGGATCAAATTCCTCATCCAAAGAAAAATTGTATTCAAGATAAAGAGAGTGATCTGCTGCCGCATCCCTAACCTTTAAAAGTTGCGCTTTGTCAGTGGATTCACAGTCAACCGCGGTTATATGAAGTCCGTCAAGCCCTGTTTCAACTGCCCAGTCCATGAGTTTAAATATGTCCATCACCCGCGGCCAGGCAAGCTTGTGTCCACCCCAGTTCTGACCCATTCCGTGCAAATGAAAGCTGTATGTGTGCAATCCTAGTAACATGTTTGTCTCCTGTTGTTTCCGGGTTAGTAAGTTTATGGGTTACGAACAGATGCCATGTAGGTATCCAGTTCTTTGCGGATTGAGTTGTCCATTTCCGGTTCTTTATAGTTCTCAAGAATTTTTTTATATTTTGCATTGGCCCGCTGTTCCATGGTCATACCGCCCTTGCGGGTCCAGCTGTCAAAGTTGTCCCGTTCTTCCATGATCGGGGCATAGAATTCCTGTCTGAAATGCTTGAAGGTATGGGGGTGGGTGAGAAATTCTCCTCCGGGACCCACTTGATTTATGGCTTCCATTGCCAGTTTTTCTGCTGTGATCGTTTCCCCTCGTTTGATCCGTTTGCACATGCCGCAGATTTCACTGTCAATGATAAATTTTTCATAGGATGCCGTAATATATCCCTCCAGGATGCCGGCGGCGTGGAGGACAAAATTGATACCGCTGGTGGTGGCCGCCATCATACTCATCATGGATTCATAGGCTGCCTGGGAATCTACGGTTTTGGCATCGGTCAGGGCCCCGCCCCCCCGGACAGGAATATTGTAAAATCTTGCCATCTGGGCGGTTGCAGCCGTATTCACCGCCATTTCCGGAGCACCAATACTTAGGGTGCCGTACCGCATGGCCGTGGCCGAAGAGGACCCGGCAAAGACAACGGGGGTTCCAGGACGAACCAGCTGTGCCAGAATGATGCCGGCAAGGATTTCAGCATTTTGAACCACCAGGGTGCCCTCCATGGTGACAGGGGCAGTGGCCCCTGCAATGGAAAGAGAAGAGATCAGCTGGGGCATGCCGGCTCGGGCATATTCCATAATACCGCCACACATTTTGTCGTCATAGGCCAGGGGGGTCAGTGAGCACAGAATGCTGATAAAGGGAGGCTTTTTTGCCATTTCTTCACGGCTTCCAAAAACTCGGGATGCCATTTCAATGGTTTGTTTTGCATCTGTGGCACCGGTTCCCGCTCCCATGAACGGCTTGTCCGAAAGGATCATGGACGCATAAAGTCGTTCCGCATTTCGATGATCAACCGGGATATCATTGGGTTCGGTCATCATGCCCCCGGTGATATCAATGTAGGGGCTCGCATAGGCCAGTTTGGCAAAATTCTTATAATCGTCAAGGGTTCCATGTCTCCGTCCTTTGTCCATATCATGGACAAAAGGCGCACCATAACAGGGGATAAAGGCAATATGATCCCCTCCGATCTCAACATTTTTTTCAGGATTTCTGGCATGGAGGGTAAATTGAGACGGGGCCATCTTAATCTGTTGTTCAACCAGCTTTTTGGGAAAAAATACCCGCTGCCCATCTATCTTACAACCGGCTTTGGCCAAAAGATCCCTTGCAGGTTCATAGGCGAATACCAGCCCGGTTGTTTCCATTATGGTCAGTGTTGCCTCGTGAATCTGCTCTATTTGGTCGGATGAAAAATACTCGAAGTATCCCATGGTTAAGCTCCCCTGGTCTGAATAGTTATTGCCTAATCTCAATTGGTTCCATGGTTTTGCAGGATCCATGCCATTTGTTTTTTGTCTGCGATGGATTGGTGGTATTCGTTTTTATCTTAGTGGGTTACCAAGTTGTATTCTCTTTTTTGCACGAAGGAATCAGGTGGGGTGTAGTAGAAAAGTCAAAATATTTTGATTTTTCTTGTATTCCCTTTAAAAATAATACATTAATAAACATTAATCAGCTATTCATATAAGAAAGGTGTAAAATTTGTAGAAAAGATATAAAAATATTTTGATTTTAAGGACGGAAACGATTTATGGACAAGCTTGATCTGGATGATATTGATATTTACAGGGTGCTATCCTCCATGCATGAAGGCGTCGTGATTTCCGATGCCACCGGGATAATAAGGGTTTATAATAAAACCCAGGCAATTATTGATGATTTTGATTCCCGGGAGGCCATCGGAAAAAAAATAACAGAAGTTTACCAGCTTACCGATGATACCAGCCCTACCATGAGGTGCCTTAAAAGCGGCAGGCCAATCATGAATGAAACTCTTTTGTACCAGACACGGTTGGGCCGGGTCGCAAATATTATCAACAATGTCTATCCCCTGTACAAATCCGGAAAATTAATCGGGGCCATCAACTTTTCAAAAGACTACCAGCTGCTGGAAAAAACAATTGTCCAGGACATGGTGTCTCCCCAACAAAAGAAATCCAAAAACAGTGCCGTATTTAATTTTTCCGATATTATCGGATTAAATCCTGAGATGCGCAATGCCGTAAAAATTGCCATGATGTCATCCAACTCGCCTTCTTCCATAATGATCTATGGCCGGACCGGCACGGGGAAAGAGTTGTTTGCCCAATCTATCCACAATCACAGTTCAAGAAAAAAGAAACCCTTCATCCCCATAAATTGTGCTGCGATTCCGGAAAATCTTTTAGAAGGAATTTTGTTCGGCACCTCAAAGGGCGCTTTTACCGGTGCCATTGATAAAAGCGGTCTTTTTGAGCAGGCCAACGGGGGTACTGTCTTTCTGGATGAGCTGGATTCAATGCCCTTGACACTCCAGGCCAAACTGTTGCGGGTGATTCAGGAAAAGAAGGTTCGAAAGCTGGGGTCTTTAAAAGAGATTGATCTGGATATAAAATTGATCAGTTCAGTGGGGCAGCCCCCCCTGGAAATTATCCAGGAGGGGGCATTGAGAATGGATCTGTTCTATAGAATGGGGGTGGTTTTTATCATGCTGCCGCCCCTCAGGGAGCGGAAGGATGATCTAAGGAAATTGGTCGGGCATTTTATCGCAGAATATAATGATGTGTTAAATGTGCAGGTGTTAAACATTTCCAAAAATGTTTCGGATTTGTTCGAGCAGTATCACTGGCCCGGGAATGTTCGGGAGCTCAAACATGTGATTGAAGCCTCAATGAATATGGTATCAGGAAGCAGAACCATAAAGCTTGCACATCTGCCCCCCCATATTTTTGCCTTTTCGAAAAAAGATCTTTCCATCGGTTCGGACTATATTGCCGGTCAAGGCCATTCCCAATCTCAAGCAAAAAAGGCCTATTCTTCGGGCCTTTCCCAAACCCAGGCTGACAGCGAAAGACAGATCATTTGTGATGCCCTGGAAGCAAGTTATGGTAATGCGGCAAAAGCCTCAAGATATCTAGGGATATCTCCCCAATCCTTCCATTATAAGCTCAAAAAACATGGGTTGAAACGGAAAGATTTTGCAATCAACAGATTCGGTGTAAAAAAAGTGTAACCAGTGTAAAATTTTTTACAGTAAAAATAAAAAAAAATGAAGTTTTTTTTACATGTGATGAATTCTAAAATTATTTTTAACTTTATTTAAAGCTAAGAAATAGCCTGAAATCATCATTGTTTCATCCTATAAAACATACAAAAGTTTGTTGACCGTCAAAAACGAACATATCGGCTGGTATGTTAACTGCATTACCCCCAATTGTTTGTGTAGCTTCATCTATTATTTATTAACTTAATTTTGGAGGGAAGATTCATGGGTACAAGGAAAATTCATTTGTTCATCGCCTTTTTCGCAGCATTTCTTTTTATTTTAGCAGGCCCGTTCGTTGGTTCGGGGTTTGCTGCAGGCAAATCCTTGAAAGTGGGTGTGCTGGGACCTTTTACAGGGCCTTCCGCCCAAACGGGTAAGGAGTTTAAAGCCTCTGTTGAAATGGCAATGGAAACCATTGATTACACGGTTGGTGATTACAAAGTCGAAGTGGTCTGGGTGGATTCCCAATCCGATCCTGCAAAAGCCTCGGGTGCCTATGCAGAAGCAGTAGAGGGAAAAGGGATTCAGGCTGGGGTTTTGAACTGGCATTCCTCTGTTGCCATTGCTGTAATGGATGTCGCAGCCCAGTATAAGGTACCCCACATGTTTGGTTTTGGTGCCTCTGAGGTGGTTAATAAAAAATGGCAGGCAGATCCTGAAAAATACAGCTATTGGGGTGGTAAAGGCTGGCCGGTTCCTGCAAAACTTGAAAAAAATTATATTATTGCCCTGAACAAGGCCATTGAAGCTGGAACATTTAAACCCAAAAAGAAACTGGCCGCCATTTATGGAGAAGATACAGACTGGGGAAGAAGTGCCGGTGGTGCCTATAAAAAAGCCCTTGAGGAAAGTGGATGGGAAATTCATTCAGAAGAGTATTTTCCTGCAACACAGACCGATTTTTATCCCCTTTTAAGTAAATATAAAAAAGCCGGCGTCGCTGTTGTTGCCGGAACATCCACATCTCCTGCTGCCATAACAGCCTTTGTTAAGCAAAGTGTTGAAGTTGGCCTTAAAAGCATGATCGTGGCTTCTGGTCTCGGCTGGATCGGCGATTGGTACAAAATGACAGGCCCTGCCTCAAATTATGTTCTTGACAGTATTCCCCAGCTGACCACTGCCGAAGCCAATCAATGGGCAAAGGATGTTAAAACAAAATACGGGTTCAACCCAAGTCCTTCTGCAGGCGGACTTTCCTATGACGGAATCCGGATGTTTATTAAAATTCTCCAGAGAACCAACGAACTTCACGGAAAGCTGGACAAACAAACAATCCATAAAACAATGGTTGACGAAGTCAACACCGGCAAACTTACCTATGGTAAAAAAGACGGCGCCATCATCATGAACGAATATAAGTATACTGCTGACACCATGCCGGACATGGTAGTTGCTCCCGATGCCTATTTTTTCCCCATTCTTCAGTATGATAAAGGAAAAGGGTATATGATTTTCCCGGAAGTATGGAAGGAAAGAGATTTCAAGCAAAAATAGCCTGACCAATTACAAGCATAAAGGAGCAGCGCTGCAAACCCTTTCGAGGCGTGGCCCTGGCCTTTATGTTTGTTTAATCTTTAAATTTTAAGGAATTAGAGGCTAAGATGATTGTATTGGAAACCAATAATTTAACCAAAAAATTTGGTGGATTAACAGCAGTAAATGAAGTCTCCATGACATTGTTTCAAGGAGATGTCATGGGACTGATCGGACCCAACGGGGCGGGGAAAACAACCTTCATAAATGCCATATCCGGTTTAAATCCCCCCACCTCAGGTACCGTAAAAGTGTTGGGTGAAGACACCACGGGCCTGCCCCCTGAACGTATGTGCCGGCGTGGTCTTTCCCGGACATTCCAGATTCCCAGTCCCTTTCCGAAAATGACCGCCATTGAAAGTGTGATGACCGCCTCCATCTTTGGCAATGATCCGGGGCGGGTGACGGATCCTATTCAGCATTCCCGAGAAATGTTGGATTTTGTGGAGTTTCCCATGGCAGAAACCGTTGTGGCAGAACAGCTCAACACGGTACAGCTAAAACGGTTGGACCTTGCCCGTGCCCTTGCCAGCAATCCCAAACTGCTGTTCATGGATGAAATGGCCTCGGGCCTGAGTGAAGGCGAACTCAATGATATCATGAGAATCATCAATAAAATCAGCAAAAAAGGCATTTCCATTCTAATGATCGAGCATATCATGCAATTGATCATGGCGGTTTGCAACCGGCTGTTGTGTATCCAGTTTGGAACAAAAATAGCAGAAGGCACAACCCAGGAAGTGGCAAATGATCCAAAGGTTACCAAGGCCTATCTCGGATAGTGAAGAGTGAGATGGTGAAGTTTGGGATAGGGAAGAGGACCAATAATTTTATAAACCAATGGAGATGCTATGCTGTTAGAAGTGAAAAATCTTGATGCAGGATACGGATACCTGCAGATATTACGCTCCGTCTCATTGAATATCGATCAGGGTGAGTATGTTTGTATTGTCGGCCCCAATGGTGCCGGGAAAAGTACGACCATGAAAACCATTGCAGGACTGCTGACCCCCATGGGGGGGAGTATCCTATTTAATGGAGAGGAGATTACCGGGCTCTCAACTTCCCAGATTACACAAAAAGGAATCTCCTTTGTTTCCGAGGAAATGAATCTGTTTGTCAATATGTCGGTCCGGGAAAATCTTTATATGGGTGCCTATATCATCAAGGATAAAAAAGTTCAGAATGAACGCCTTGACTTTGTGTTCAGCCTTTTTCCCCGCCTGGCCGAAAGAAAAAATCAGCTGGCCGGCACCATGAGCGGAGGTGAACGTAAAATGCTGGCCATCGGCCGCGGGATGATGTCCGATCCCAAGCTCATCCTTGTGGATGAACCCTCATTCGGGCTGGCACCGCAGTTGACGGCAAATGTGTTTGAGTCCCTTGACGTTCTGATTAAAACGGGGGTCACCATTATGCTGGTGGAACAGAATGTTACCAAGACCCTGGCTGTCACCGATCGCGGATATATTCTTGAAAACGGGAAGGTTGGTTTGGAAGGTAAAAGCTCTGACCTGGCAGATGATCCCTATGTCCGAAAAGTATTTCTTGGTGTTTAATCTTCATTTTGGAGAAAGAGATTCATGTCAAATAATATTGTTTCCAAATTTTTAAACTGGATGCGAACGGCGGCGGGCTTGTCCATAGTGGCAACGATTGTGGTTGCCGTGTTTGCCTCCATTCATACCGGCCCCTATCTGATTGTCAATACCATTGTCACCGGCGGTATGCTGGCATTGCTTGCCACAGGTCTCACCTTGATGCTGGGGGTGTTGAACATTGCCATGTTTGCCCATGGTGAATACTTTATGATTGGTTCTTTGACGGCCTACTATGTATTTACGCCCATCAGTAATTATATCAGCGAAAATCCGGAATCCTTTGTGGCAGTGATCGGCCCCCTGGTCGCCATCACCTGTGCCGCCATTGTGGGTGCCATCAGTGGTATCATCTCAGAAAAGCTGGTGTTCGGTCCCTTGAGAAAGCGCTCCTCAGACAATTGGGTGATGAACTCTTTTTTGCTCACGGTTGGATTAAGTGTGTTGCTGGTGAATCTGCATCAGCTTATATTTGGTGCGGATTTTAAGGGCATTGTGGGGTATTGGAGCGGCATGCCCGTTTCCATTGCAGATGTGTTCATTTCCCGGGACCGGGCCATGGCCTTCATTATCTCAGCCGTTATTGTGGCGGCGTTCTGGTTTTTTATGACCTATACCCGGACGGGCATGTCCATCCGTGCGGTGTCCCAGGATATCACAGGTGCGCAGATTGTGGGTATTGATATTGAAAAAATTGTTCTCTTAACAATTTCCCTTGCCTGTGCCCTTTCTGCAGTGGCAGGGGGCAGTCTTTTGTTTATGTATCCTTCATACCCCACTGTGGGGCTTGAGCCCTTATACCTGGCCTGGTTTGTTGTGATTCTATCGGGTCTTGGAAATATTCTAGGGGCTGTGGCCGGTGCCTTCATGGTGGCGCTGCTCAAGGCCATCACCGTTGAATATATCGGTACAGGTTGGGATTTTGTTGTTCCCTCGGCCTTGATTATGTTGATTTTGATTTTTAAACCCAGTGGGATATTTGGTTCGGATGTCCGGGGTGCCTTGGATAGTTAAGATAGATCGAAAAGGTAAGTAATCTAAGTAAGGTAAGTAACCGGACAAACAGGAGACTCTATGGATGCAACAATAACAGGCGAACAAATGAATCCACCACAAATGAATCCATTTGATAAATTGCTTGATACATTATGTCTGACACCGGCAGGACTGTTGGGGCTGGCTTTATTATTTGCCCTTCCCTATATCCCGCCATTTAACCAGGAATATATGCTTCGGTGGTTGATCTATTGTGGATTTATTGCCGCCATGAGTGTGGGATTTGATTTAACCGGCGGGTATATTTCCATTGTCAATTTTGGATATGCAGCTGTCTCAGGGTTTGGCGGTTATACCTCGGCACTTCTAGTGGTCAATCTGGGACTGTCTCCCTGGCTGGGCATGGTGGCCGGCGGAATTACCGCAGGGGCAATGGGGCTTGTTATTGGAATGATTTCCCTTCGGCTGCGGGGGATCTTTGCCGCCTGCCTTTCCTGGTTTTTCGGTCTGGCTGTTATGGGGCTTGCCACGAAGATGGTTTGGCTGACCCGGGGACCGTCCGGCCTTCGGACCCCTCGCCTTTTTGAAACCGATTCAAATCTACCCTATTATTTTTTGATTATTATACTTTTGTTCCTCATATTCCTGGCCTGCAAATGGATTGTACGGTCTAAAATGGGCCTGGCCTTCCAGGCCATTGGCCAGAACATGGATGCCGCCAGAACTTCCGGAATCAATCCGATTTATTACAGGGTGTTTAACTTTACCGTATCCTGTGCCATAGCAGGGCTTTTGGGTGGGTTCTATGCTCATTTTTACGGCATTCTGACCCCGGATGTCATGCATACGGGGAAAACGGTTGAAGTTCTTGCCATCGCCTATATTGGCGGAAGAGGCAGTCTGTGGGGAGGCGCTGTCATTGCATTTCCCTTTATCTTTCTCATGGAAATTATTCGGTCCACGCTTTCCCATCTGCCTGGATTGAATTTGGTTATTTATGCCCTGGTACTGATTATTGTTATGATCTATTACCCGGGCGGGTTTTCATATTTTTATGATACCCATATCAGAAGTACGAAAAACAAGGCATTAGGATATTTTTTAAATGGCAGAACCTTAAGGAAAAGTGATTAAAAAAACGGACTAAAAAAAAACGGATCAAAAAGGAGAGGTTACACAATGAAAACCAATGCGAGAGCGGTCATTATTGGTGGGGGCGCCATCGGTGTCAGTATTGCATATCACCTGGCAAAATATGGATGGAAAGATGTCGTACTTGTTGAAAAACATGAGTTGACCTCGGGGTCAACCTGGATGGCAGCGGGAAATGTGTCCTTTTTTCATTCAAATTACTACGGCACCCAGGTGAATATGAAAAGTATTGAAATATTCAAGGAACTGGAAAAAGAAACCGGTCAGTCCACGGGATGGCATACCACAGGGTCCATTCGTACCGCTGATAACCCAGGAAGGATGGATGAACTGGGTTATGCCTATTCAATGAACCGCTGTCTTGGTTTGAATGTGGAATATGTCACCCCTGAAGAGATGGGCAAGCTGCATCCCTTTATGAACACCGAAGGACTTCTCGGCGGCCTTTACTGGCCCGATGACGGGGATGTGGATCCCAATTCCATGACCCAGGCCATGGCAAAGGGTGCCAGGAACCACGGTGCGGAACTCAACCTTCATACCCTGGTCACCGGGATCGAAGAAAAAAAATCCGGAGAATGGCTGGTTAAAACCGATAAAGGGGACATTACCTGTGAAGTGGTTGTGAATGCTGCAGGCCTCTGGGCACCGGAAGTCTCAAAAATGGTGGGCCTTGAAATTCCCTCCATTGCCATAGCCCACACCCATATTCTTTACGAAACAATTGATGCGGTTGATAAGAGAGATACTGTTTTGCCCCTGGTCCGTGATCCGGATAAATCCGTCTACCTGCGCCAGGAAATGGACAGCCTGATTTTGGGGATGTACGAGGCAAACGGACAGCAGTGGAAAAAGAACGGGGTGCCCTGGGACTATGCCCAGGAAGAGATCAACCCGGATATTGACAATATTTCCGACTGCATTGAGGCGGGGATGGAAAGATTCCCTGTTCTGGGAGAAACCGGTTTCAAACATGTGACAGCCGGCCCCATCACCTATACCCCCAATGGAGATCCTCTGGTGGGTCCGGCAGCTCCCTTGAAAAACTTTTTCCAGGCCTGCGGATACAGCTTCGGGATCACCCAGGCCGGTGGTATCGGCCATTATCTTGCCGGCTGGATCATGAACGGCGAACCTGAAATTGATCTGTGGGCATTGGATTCAAGGCGATTCGGCTCCCATGCCAACTGGGCCTATAATACCCAGAAAATTGCCGATACCTATCCAAGACTCTATTCCACCATTTATCCCAATGAGTTCAGGGATGCGGCCAGGCCCAACAGAACCAGTCCCATTTACGAATACCAGAAACAGGCCAATGCCGTATTCGGAGATTACTATGGCTGGGAATGTCCCAATTATTTCCCCCCCGCAGGAGAGGATTCCTATGAGACACCTTCCTGGAGACGCTCCAATGCCTTCAAGCATGTGGACAACGAATGTAAACATGCCATGAATCATGTGGGCATCATAGATTTGACTCGTTTTGCCAAAACAAAAATATCCGGACCCGGCGCTTTAAGCTGGCTCAACAACATGACCTGCCAGCGAGTACCGGAGAAAGACGGCCGCATCGCCCTGAGTCCCATGCTGAACCATCAAGGGACTTTTAAATCAGACATGACCATTACCCGGGTGAATGAAGAGGATTTTTTCTGTGTTACCGCTTCCATCGGCAAGAAACATGATCAGCACTGGATGACAGAGAATCTGCCGACCGACGGGTCTGTTGTCATGGAAGATCTGACCTATAAAATGGGATGTCTTGTGCTTGTGGGTCCTGACAGCCGCAAGGTATTGGAGAAGGTTTGCTACGGGGATGTATCCAACGAAGCCTTTAAATTTTCCACCAGCCAGGCGCTTTATTTGAACCGGACAAAATGCCGTATCAACCGTATGAACTATGTGGGAGAACTGGGATTTGAAATTTTCCATCCCATCCAGCAGCAGGTTGCGGTTTACAAGGCCCTCATGGAAGCTGGGGCTGATTTTAAGATTCGTTTGATCGGCATGCATGCCATGGATTCCATGCGTCTTGAAAAAGGATACCTTGCCTGGAAGAGTGAAATGACCCTTCACCACACCCCCCTTGAAACCAATGTGGGATGGACCGTGAAGCTGGACAAGGAGTTCATAGGTAAACAGGGGGTTCTCAAACAAAAAGAAGAGGGTATCCCCCAACGACTCGTCTGTCTGGTTGTGGAAGCAACGGATTCTGATGCATTTGGATATAACCCCATTTTTAAAGATGGTGAACGCATCGGCATGACCTCATCGGGGGGTTACGGTCACAGGGTGGAAAAAAGTATTGCCCTTGGGTATGTGGCCTCTGAATTTGCAGCTGTGGGAACAAAAATGGAGGTTGAAATTCTTGGAAGGGCTAGAAGTGCCCAAGTAGCCGCCATGCCACTCTATGACCCTAAAAATGAACGAATGAAAAGTTAAAAAGCCAAGAATAAGCGAGTATAACAAGGAAGTATAATAAGGAAGCAAAGAATGAAAATCTGTGTATGTGTAAAACATGTACCTGACACTGCAGCAACCATAAAACTTGCTGGAGAGGTAGGGTTTGAAGATTCAGAAATTAAATTTGTGTCCAACCCCTATGATGAATATGGGATAGAAGAAGCCGTCAGTCTGGTTGAAAAACAGGGGGGGGAAGTGGTGATTCTCACCGTGGGGAAACCTGCCGCAGCCACAACCATACGGTCTGCCATGGCCATGGGTGCCGCCAGGGCCATCCTGGTGAAAACGGATGGTCAGTTTCTGGACGCTGATCTGACGGCCAGGGCATTAAAGTCAGCCATGGAGCAGGACGGATTACCGGATATGATTTTTACGGGAAAAGGATCCGTTGACACGGAAAGTTTCCAGACCCAGTATCGGTTGGCATCCTCCCTTGGCATGGGGGTTGCGAACGAAGTGTCCACCCTGACAATCGACGGGAACAAAGCCATTGCAGAGCGGGAAATAGGCGGCGGGGAAAAACAGGTGATTGAAATAAATCTTCCCTGTGTGATCGGCGCAACCAAGGGGTTGAATGAACCCCGATACCCCAAGTTTCCGGATATCATGAAAGCCAAGAAAAAGCAGATTAAAGAGATTGATCTTGCCGAACTTGGGATTGATGCTTCAACAGGGCAGGTGGTAATGGAAAAACTGGAAGCCGTACCCGAAAGATCCGGGGCAAAAATGCTCACGGGAACCATTGATGCCCAGGTGACTGAATTGGTCAGAGTCCTTCGAGAGGATGAAAAGGTTTTATAAGATAAGGAGAAAAGGATATGGCTAAAACAGGAATATTGATTGAGATTGAAAACAGCCTGGTAAAAGAGACCAGCCTGGGGGTGATGGCGGCGGCTGCCGGCCAGGAAATCTGCGCCCTGGTACTGGGAGGGGATGCTCCTGCTGTCAAAGATAAGCTTGCTGAATATGGGGCTGGAACCATCGTTGGGATCACAGCAGCCGGGGATTTTCAGGTCAGCCCGGATCTGCAGGCCCAGGCCCTTGCCGCAGCAGTTAAGGAATATGGTTTGGATTCTCTTCTTGGAACAGCCAGTGCAACGGGCCGCGACCTGTTTGCCAGAATTGCTGCAATCCTGGCTGAACCCCTGGTTTCAGATTGTGTTGAGGTGAATATTGCAGAAAAAAAAGTCAAAAAATCCCACTTTTCAGGCAAAACCTTTGCCACACTTAAGGTAAACGGATCTGTTCTGCTGTGTACCATCCGTCCCAATTCCTATGAACCCGTGCAATCACCCGCAGCAGGAGAACTGATTGAATTTGCTGCTGATGTGGCAGATCCCGGGCTCATTAAAATTGTGGAAATCAAAAAAGCAGGGACTGAAAGTCTGGATCTGACAGAAGCGCCCATTATCATAACAGGAGGGCGTGCCATCAAGGCGGCTGAAAATTATCAAATGCTTGCGGCCTGTGCCCAAAAAATAGGCGCGGCGGTTGGTGCTTCCAGAGCAGCCGTGGATGCAGGATTTGCCCCCCACTCCATGCAGGTGGGACAAACAGGTAAAACCGTAAGCCCTAAGCTCTACATTGCAGCGGGAGTTTCCGGTGCGGTTCAGCATTTTGCCGGTATGAAAACCTCCCGGGTGATTGTGGCCATTAATGAAGACAAGGATGCGCCTATTTTTGCCAAATGTGATTATGGAATTGTGGGGGATATTTTTGACGTTATTCCTGCATTAACTGAAAAATTATAACCTTGTAGAACGTCAATGGTGCTGTTGACCTGCAATGGTTGACAGTACCATTATGCTTTTGGGAGATTTGTGTAACATGGAGTACTACCTGATTTTTAAATCTGTATTGATGGCAATTGCCCTTATTGGTGGATTTGGTTATTTTTCTATTAAGGTTAAACGATTGTATCAAATAATGATGGCCGTGGATGGTGAGCCCAAACCTTTTGTTGACAGGGTAGGTGAACGGATAAAAGTTCTGTTTACCGATGTATTGGGACAAACCAATGTCAGGCGAAAGTTTGCCCCGGGCATTGCCCATTCGTTGATTTTTTTCGGTTTTCTTGCCATTCAGCCCCATTCGCTTGAGCTGATGGTACGGGGGGTATTTCCAGGATTTGAAATCGGATTGGTTCTTCCGGGCTTGTACTCAGCCTACCTCTATATTGCAGATATCCTGGGGTTTTTCGTTCTTATCGGATTTGGGGTTGCCCTTTACCGAAGACTTGTGATCAAACCCGATTATTTAACCATGGGCCGGGATGCAAATCTGATTATCCTGTTTACTTGTGTTATTGTGATTTCCTTTCATTTTATCAATGCCTTTCAGATGCTTTTGCCCGTTGAAGCAGACGGATTTAATTATGCAGGGGTATTCCCCATATCTGGAATCTTTGCCTGGGTATTCGGTCTGGGCTCACTCTCCCACAGCTCCCTTGTGCTGGGGCTTGAGATCTTTTATTATATTCATATTGGTACGATTCTGGGCTTTTTGATCTATATTCCCGGTTCCAAGCATCTGCATCTTCTGGCGGCAGCCCCCAATGTTTTTTTCAAACGGCTTGAGATAGAAAAAGCAATTACAAAAACCGATATTGAGGATGAAGAGGCCGAAACCTTTGGCCTTGGTAAAGCAAGTGAATTTAACTGGCACAATGTACTAAATCTTTATGCCTGTACGGAATGCGGCAGGTGTGAAGAGCTATGCCCTGCATCCGCCACGGGCAAACCCTTGTCCCCCAAGAAAATCATCCATGATCTTAAGGTGGATCTTCTGGACCAGTCTGACCTGCTCTTAAATGGAAAGAAAGAGGAGATCCTGCCCCTTATGAGAGAAGGCTCGGAAATAAGTGACGATGTTTTGTGGGCCTGCACCAGCTGCCGTTCCTGTGAAGACATCTGCCCTGTGAACAATGAACACTTAGATTTTATCTTTGAGATGAGAAAACACCAGGTTCTCATGGAGGCCAATTTTCCTGCTGAAATGCAGGAAACATTTAATAACATGGAAAACCAGTCCAACCCCTGGGGTTTTTCCTCCGACTTGCGGGCAGACTGGTGCAAGGGCATGGATGTGCCCCTCATGTCGGAGAAACCTACTGCTCGAGTGCTTTGGTTTGTGGGGTGTGCCGGATCATTTGACGACCGGGGTAAAAAAATTAGCCAGGCCACGGCCCGGGTGTTGCAGCGAGCCGGGGTGGATTTTGCCATTCTGGGTGCTGAGGAAAGCTGCAACGGGGATATGGCAAGGCGTGCAGGCAATGAATACCTTGCCCAGACAATGATTATGCAGAATGTGGAAACCTTTGGCCAATATAAATTTGATACCATCATTACAGGATGTCCCCATTGCTACAACACCCTTAAAAACGAATATCCGGATTTTGGCGCAGCGTATAAAGTGGTTCACACGGCGGATTTTTTCAACACCCTGATCAAAGAGGGGCGCCTGAATATCAACTCCAAGGATTTCGGAACCCTCACCTTCCATGATTCCTGTTACCTTGGCCGGTGGAATAATATCTATGATTCTCCCAGGCAGCTGTTGGAAAAAGCCAATGCGGGCAGTCTGGTTGAAATGGAAAGAACAAGAGAAAAAGGGTTCTGCTGCGGTGCCGGCGGCGCCAGGATGTTTATGGAAGAGACCATCGGCGAAAGAATTAACAACACCAGGGCAGATCAGGTGATCAAAACCGGTGCAACAACGGTTGCCACCTCCTGTCCCTTTTGCGCCACCATGCTAAATGACGGCATCCTGGAAACCGACACAAAAGTTATGGTCAAGGATATTGCTGAAATAATTGACGAGGCCTGCAGTTAAATAAATGGCCACGGCGTGAAATCGTGTGAGTGAAAATATTGCCCTGTTTTTTTTTTGCAGTCGACCAGCAACTTGTTAAAGATATCCCAAAAAGGTGAATGATACCAATGGGGGAGTCAAGAAAAGTGAGGAGGGATGATGAACAAAAAACTAAGGTATAAAATTCTTCTGGGTGTGTTGATCCTGGTTTTTACGGTATGTGTCGCCATAACTATGGTGGCGTCTGTGATTATCAACAAGCAGAACAGGGAGCAGGTTCATACGGGTATGGTCAAATCCCTGTCCGTGATTCAGGATTCCCTTTTGGAAAAACAGACAGCGCTTTCCGATGTGATTTTTAACATGGCGACAATGAATAAGCTAGGAGATGATGTCAAGTTTCTGGCCGCTTACAAAGACAGCGGGCTTAATACGACGCGTCAAAGCTACGAAAAAATTGGCAATATAATCGCGAACACGGCCATATCGGAAAATCTGTGGAGTATTCGTGTTTATACAAAAGAGGGAGAGCTTATAAATTATATTGAACGGAAAAGTTCTGAAAGTCTGGTCATGGGGTTTCAGTATAATGCTAATTTTCATTACAGGTTGTTTAAAAATACAGAGCAATATAACCAGATAAAATTCAATGAGGCAGCAAATATTGACGGAATTAATCTTTCCCGGAACTATGGTTCCAAAATACCGGGACAGCAATCTGTTGTATTTGACAGGTCACAAAATTTTATAAGCATAAAAGTTATCCTCCCTGTCTATGCCAATTTTTATAATAAAGAAACAGAAAAATCAGAGCCTGCCCAGTGCGGAATGGTGATTGCGGAAGAAAGACTTGCTCAACCTTTTGTTGCCAGGATAGGCCGGATAACCGGCAATAAAATGAATATCTTCGTCAATGAAGATTTCAGCCTGGGCGATTTTCCCGACTATACACGAGTGGATGTATCCAGTATTCCGAAATCCCATGAAGGGCAGTGGAAAATTCAAAATCAGACCTCCTATTTTAGTGATATCCAAATTAAAGAACAAAATTATTTCCAGGCAATATTGCCTTTTTATTCAAACACGCAATTTTTAGGCGGGCTTTTAATCTTGCAGTCAGATGAAATCGTAAAGGCCAATACCCGGCAGATGATCATCATGATCGGCCTTGTTGCACTTGTCTGCATGGTTCTTGTCATTCCCCTGGCATACTTTGCTGCGGGAATGCTGGTACTGCCCTTGATCGATATCGTTGAAAAACTTAAGGATATTGCCGAAGGAGAAGGGGATTTAACCAACCGGCTGACGGTTAAGTCTGCAGATGAGATCGGGCAGGTGGCCCAATGGTTTAATTCTTTTATCGATAAAATCCATGGATTGATTTCAGATGTTGCAAAGAATGCAGATGAACTGAATCATTCTTCTTCAACCCTTGCCACGATTTCCAAAACCATGGCAAGGGGAGCGGAACAAACCGCAACATTGTCAAATTCCGTGTCTGCTGCCGGAGAAGAGATGAGTGTGAGTATGACCTCTGTTTCTTCTGCCATGGAACAGGCCTCGGGCAATATGGGGATGGTATCGGCTGCCACAGAAGAAATGACCAACACCATCAATGAAATTTCACAAAATACGATAACGGCAAAGCAGATCACAGACGAAGTGGTCACAAAGACCGATGACGCCTCCAGCCAGATTAAAGAGCTTGGCAGTGCAGCAGATGATATCGGTCATGTGGTGGAAGTCATAACAGATATTTCCGACCAGGTAAATCTTCTGGCCTTGAATGCCACCATTGAGGCTGCCAGGGCCGGGGAGGCGGGAAAAGGATTTGCCGTTGTGGCCAATGAAATTAAGGACCTGGCCAATCAGACTGCAGATGCCACCCGTGAGATCAAGGAAAAAGTGGAAAAGATCCGGTCTTCCACCGGGAGAACCGTTGACCAGATCAGCAGTATTTCCGATGTGGTCAGCCGTGTGAATGAGATCGTTGTGATTATCGCATCTGCCGTTGAAGAGCAGTCCGCAACGACACTAAATATTTCCAAGAACATTCTCCAGGTTACCCAGGGCATTGACAGTATAAGCGAAAACATCTCACAGAGCTCAGAGGTTTCCACCGAGATAGCAAAAGACATCACCGAGGTGACTGCCACCGCCAATGAAATGACCGACAGCAGTGCCCAGGTGGATATAAGGTCAAAGGACCTGTCTGATTTGTCTGAAAAACTGATGGAACTAGTGAAAAAATTTAAAATATAAAGGCGTTTAACCCAACACACCACAATTAAAACAAGGAGAACATGTATGCGTGACAGGTTTGATACGGATCACAAACTCGGACAGGACAATATAAAAAAATGGGGTATGGATATGCACAATCCTGTTTTTTTTATATCCGCCGTCATAGTTATTTTGTTTATTGTTTTGACACTTTTAAATCCCATCGGCGCAAAAAAACTTTTTGACACATCAAAGGCCTGGACCATTGAAAATTTTGATTGGTTTTTTATGATCTCAGGTAATATTTTTGTTTTATATTGTTTGGCACTGATTGTTCTGCCAGTGGGCAAGATCCGGCTAGGCGGAGATGATGCAAAGCCGGAATTTACCAGATTATCATGGTTTGCCATGCTGTTTGCCGCCGGCATGGGAATCGGTCTGATGTTTTGGAGTGTTGCAGAACCTGTTGCCTATTATACAGACTGGTGGGGCACGCCTCTGAATGTGGCAGCCAAAACACCGGAAGCCGCCAAAGCCGCCATGGGTGCCACCATGTTTCACTGGGGGCTACATCCCTGGGCCATGTACGCAGTGGTTGCCCTGGCCCTGGCATTCTTTACCTATAACAAAGGGTTGCCCCTGACCATCCGTTCCACGTTTTTCCCTATTCTGGGTGAAAAAACCTGGGGGGTTGCCGGACATATTATTGATGTGATCGCCGTTGTTGCCACCATATTCGGGTTGGCCACATCCCTTGGATTTGGTGCCCAGCAGGCTGCCTCTGGGTTGCATTTTTTATTTGGCATCACCAATACCATAGGCCTCCAGGTGATTATCATTGCCTGTGTCACAGGCGTCGCCGTTATCTCAGTTATCAGGGGACTTGAAGGCGGTGTAAAGGTATTGAGTAATTTTAACATGATGTTGGCGGTCTGCCTGCTGATCTTTGTGATTCTTGCCGGTTCTGTCATGCATTTCTTTTCAGGGCTGGGTCAAACAGCCATGGCATACGTTGAGCATATAATACCCTTGAGTAATTGGATAGATCGGGCCGATGACAAGTTTTACAAAGGCTGGACCGTATTCTACTGGGCATGGTGGATCTCCTGGGCACCCTTTGTCGGTATGTTTATTGCCCGTATTTCCAAGGGTCGTACCATCCGTGAATTTTTGACTGCCGTATTGCTGGTACCCACCATTCTCACCCTTGTTTGGATGCAGGCATTTGGCGGCAACGCCCTGCTGCAGATCCAGAACAATATTGGGGTTTTAGCGGAAAAAGGCCTTGGAGAAGTTCCCCTGGCCATGTTCCAGATGCTGGCCAACCTGCCCATGACCCAGATTACCTCCTTTTTCGGTATTGTTCTGGTGCTGGTCTTTTTTGTAACCTCTTCGGATTCAGGATCACTGGTGGTGGATTCCATAACCGCCGGTGGCAAATTGGATGCACCGGTTCCCCAACGGATTTTCTGGGCAACCATGGAAGGATTGATCGCTGCAGCCCTTCTTGTTGGCGGCGGTGCCGATGCCCTGGGGGCCATCCAGGCCGTGGCTGTCACAGTTGGACTGCCCTTTACGGCGGTGATGCTGGTCATGGTTGTAAGCCTTTATATGGGGTTGAGACACGAAAAAGAATTTGGATATTATAATCCAAATATGGTGGTTGAGCCCAACTAAGGACCGCAAAATACAGGCAGGCGGAGGTCATCAGCATCTTCGTCTGCCTGATCTGAATAAAATACACCCTTCCTATGCAGAGCGCAGCTTTTTATGGATTAAAACCTGACCAGATCTGCGACAATCTGTGTCTCCTAAGAACAGGGATACTTTTATTTCCGAGTGTTTTATTGTGAAAATGTCTGATTTCTGATAGCCAAGAACCCGTATTGCAATTATTTACTATAAAGGAAACGGATATGAAAAAAATGGGTATTGCTGTTGTCCTGATTGCGCTTGCTGCAGGAATCGGAGCACCTTTTTTCAGTGGGCTTATGATGGAACGAATTTTGAATCAATCTGTTGAAGATATCAACCTGATGTATGCCGAAGCAGGATCTGATATGACCCTTGAGGTTGTCGGGTATCATAGAAGATTTTCTTCTTCTGAAATAGAATGGAAAATTAACCTCGGGGCGCTCAGGGCATTTTACGGAATTGATGAGTTGGTATTTATAGATCGCGCTGAACACGGTTTTTTAAGTGTTAGATCCATAACAAGTCTTGAGAAAAACAAATGGTTCACAGATTTGGTGAACAATAAGCTAGGTGGGAAAAACCCCCTGGATATCCAGACCCGGTATGAAGTTTTTGGCAATATCGAATCAACTATCAGTCTTGATGCGTTTTCAGTCGAGAATAGCAAGGATGTTCTGGATATTTTGCCAGGGCAGATTTTTATCCAGGTGGATAAAAAACTTCAAAATGCCTCCTCCATGGGCACCTGGAAGGGAATGGCTGTCCCGGGGAAATTTAAGATGGATAATCTCTCTTTAAATTCAAAAACCAATAAAGTTTCCGCATATATCTGGCAGGGGGATTTCACTGTTTTAGCGGACTATATTTGGGTAAATGACCCGCAAAAAGAGATGGAACTCTCAAAGTTAAAATGTGACTATAGGGTGGATTTTGACAAAGAAGAAAATTTATTGTCCATTGGAATGGGATATGGGTTTGACCGTCTAAAATCCCAACAGGATGAAATTTCAGATGCCTTTGTCCGGTTTGGCATAAACAAAATAGATGCCCAGGGGTATGAAGATTTTATTAAAACATATTCACAGATGGTGAGCCATCTCATGGGTGATATGGCCGGAACATCTCCCGATGAGGTCAAAGAAAGGGTGGGTGAGCAGCTGGGCAAGCTTGCTCCTCAATTGCTGGGGGTCAGTGAAAAATTTTTGAAAAAAGGGTTTGAAATTTATATTTCAGATTTGCAGGCCAAATTACCCCAGGGGGAAATTAAAGGCGATCTGTCCCTAGGTTTGATAAAAGATATGACAATTGCGCAATTCATCCCCATTGTCATGCAGCCTGGTGCTGCTCTTGATATATTTTCCCTGAAATCGGACATTCTTCTGCCCCATGGGCTTGTTGGGGATAATCAAATGCTGCTTGCCCCTGTTTATCCGGGAATGCAGACGGGTTTGTTCTTAAAAAGTAATGGTAACCTGACCCATAAAGCCCAAACCCGTGACGGGAAATTGTTTTTAAATGGACAAGAAGTTTTGCTGAATTAAAAAAATATTTCCATAATTCAGGAATAGTCTGCTGCCGGGTCTTTTAAAAAATAACTCAAAAGCGCAGCCAGACAGGTGAGACCGGCACAGAGCCAGAATCCGGCACTGAAACTGCCGGTGACATCCGCTAGAAACCCTGCCATTGCAGGGCCGGCAATCTGGCCTGCACCAAAAAAAAGCGTTACAAATCCCAGTGCTTTAACTGCCTGGGCCGGCCCCATGTAATCGCCAACAGCCGCAGACATAATGGTGGGGATGCTCCAAACAATGAGTCCAAAAATAACAATGGAACCATACAAGAACATATTTGGCAGGGGAGCCGCTGCCAGGATATAGGCAAGGGTAAAAAGCGTATAGGCTATCATCAATCCTTTCCTGCGCCCGATCCTGTCGGAGAGCCCGCCGAACAGAGGGCCTGAAAAAATGCTTAAGGCCCCAACCACGGCCCAGAAGGAACCGGCAGCCCCTTCACCGAATCCGTGTTCATTCACAAGGGCCGTCACAATAAAGGTAACATAGACAGAATAGGTGGCCCCGAAAAACAGATAAATACACCCAAGATGTACCATTGTTTTTTGGGAGGTTTTGCTTGCATTTTGGGGGGAAGGAGTGGCGGCACTTACCGGATCCCCTGGATTCCCCCCTATCTTTTTTTCTTTTCTTTTTTCCCCCACTGGTGTCAGCCCTTTCTGGGTGGGGTCATTGCGCAACAGCACCAGGGCAACCATGGCAATAATCAGGCTGATAACTCCCATGAAAATCCAGGCGATACGCCATCCTTCAGCTCCTGCCGCCCCATTGACCCAGGGGACAAACACGCCGGCAAAAACAATGGCCAGTCCATTGCCCGAGAGCATGGTACCGGCAGCCCGGCCCCTTGCGCTCTTTAAAAACCAGTGGGAAATCAATCCCATGAGGGGCATGTTGGCAAGACCCGTTCCGATCCCGGTAATGGTATAAAGAACCAGTACCTGGGAAAAAGTTGTGGTTTGACTGATCAGTCCCATGGTGCTCCCCACTAGCAGCAGCCCCAGAAAAATAGTATTCCGGGCCCCCAAATAAGTTGTCACCATGCCGGAAAAAAGCACCGATACCATATACCCCATAAAATTACCCGTCCCGATAAAGCCCATCTGGGAATAATTCAAGTCCAAAGACAGTCCCATGGAAGGTAGCAGCATGCCAATGGCAAATCGGCCCAGGCCAAGACAGGCAAAAAGGATGGCCACCCCGGTAAAAACAATAATCCAGCCGTAGTGAAGCGGCTTGCGAAACTTGGGCGTGTGTGATTTGTTCATAATTCTCCTTGGGGGCTGGGGGTTAAAAACTTAAATTAACGCATCCAACAATGCAACCATGAAACAGGGCAACCTAAATTAAGCAGGAAATATTTCCATTTATAATGGTCTTTTTAATTAAACTCAAGAAAAAGACCTAACCGGCACCACAGGGGTTTGGCACCAAGAAAAGACCGGGCACCCTGCCGAAACCCCCTAATTATTGGACGCTTTGGCCCGGAATATGGTCAGGAAAATGAGTAGTGGTCAGCTATTTTTCTTTATTGTCAATGAGTTCAAGTAAAACGCCGTTCATTTTTTTGGGATGAACAAATGCAAATTCGCTATCCCGGAATAAACGGATGTCTCCGATAAAGGGATACTCTTTTTGTTGCAGCTCCGCCATGGCCTCCCGGGTGTTGTCAACATTAAAACTGATTAGCATGACGCCCTCACCTCTTTTTTCGATAAATTTGGCAACATCCCCATCAATGGTTGTCGATTCCATCAGCTCAAAACCAACTTCCCCTACCCAGTATCTGGCCACTTTAATTTTTTCGGATTCATCGATGTATTCGTCATCCGGCCTGGACTTGCCGAACACAGGTTCCCAAACTTTGCGGGCTTCTACGATGCTTTTGACTGCAATACATATATGATCGACCTTATTTGGTTTCACTTTTCTCCTCCTTTGTCGGCATTTAATCCCATACAATCGCTAACAGGAAAATGCAGGAATGGCAATCTTCTTTTATTTGAATGCTTTGAGCAACCGGGACCCCAAATTAAATAGTTATTTTCCCTTTGACTTTGATTGTGCACAGGGGATACTTATAAATATTCTTTAAATCCATATGGGGCATCTGATATGATGATTTTTAAGTGGGAGGACTTTTTAAAAAAGCAGCGAAATGAGATTGTTGTTGAGTGGGGAAAAAAGCTCAAACAGAATGTGTCCAAGAACTATGCACAAAGATCAGAAAAAGAGCTACGCATGACCACGGCCAAAGCCTGTGATTCTTTTTATCAGGTAATTGTCCACAATAATTATGCCCCGATCAATGAATTTATCAATGAAATTACAAAGATCCGCCTGGAAGCAGGTTTTCGCCTGGATGATGTTCAAAAGGCATTTGAAATTTATCGACAGATTGTTATTCCCATTCTTATTAAAGAATCACCCGATCCTTTGCTGTGCGAAAATATTGAAACCATTAATACCCATCTTGCCTATACCATTCACAGGTTTTCCAACCATTTTCAAAAAATGCATGACCGGTATATAAAGGAGTATGCCAAACGACTTGAACGGGATGTGGTAGCAAGAACTGGGGAATTAAAAGCCTCGGAGTATAAGTATAAAACCCTGGTAGAAGATATCAGTGACGGATATTTGGCCTTGCACAGAGAGAAAATTGCTTTCGTAAATCCAGCTTTTTGTCGGATGCATGGATACCAGGCAGAGGATATAATGAATAAATCTTTTTTATTCTTTGTAGCCCGGGAAAACCATGAAAAAGTAAGTTCGCTGATTGCCAGGGAAGGAAAAAAGGGAATAGACCCCGAAGCATTTGAATATTTGAGATTGACAAAACAAGGAAAGCGCCTTCCCACAGAAATTAATTTCAGACCATCCTGGTTCGAAAACCAGGAATATACCCTTTGTATCCTAAGGGATATTACCAAACGGGTCAAAATGGAAAAAAAAAGCAGGGAAATAGAACGGATGACCTATATTGGTCAATTAACGGCCTCTCTTTCCCATGAGATGAGAAACCCGTTGTCCTCGGTAAAGATGAACCTGCAGATTTTGAGTAAAAATATTATTTTGAACGGAAATGATAGAAAAAGGCTGCAAATTTCAAAAAATGAGATCGATCGACTTGAAAACATATTAGAGGGACTTCTTAATTATGCAAAACCCTTGTCATTAAAACTTTCCTTGACCAATATAAATCATATTGTTTGCGCCTGCATTGAACTTTTAGAAATCAAATTCCATAGAAAAAGTATTGATTATAAAGTCATCGTTGACAATAGCTTAAAAGAAATTCCTTCGGACAAGGGAAAACTGGAGCAAATAATTATTAATTTGCTGTTAAATTCCCTGGACTCTGTTGAGGATTTTGGAAAGATCATCATTCAAACTAGCCAGAAAATACAAAAAAATAAACCATACGCCATGATACGGGTTGAAGATGATGGCAAGGGTGTTTCCAAAGAATTGTTACCCCATATTTTTGAACCTTTCTATACCACAAAAACAAACGGAACCGGTCTGGGTCTTGCCAATGTGAAGCAGATCGTAACAGCCCATCATGGCCATATAAAGGTCTTTAATTTAAAGGATAAAGGGACCGTTTTTGAGGTGCTTTTACCCATGGGAGAAACCAATGGCTAAACTTCTGGTTGTAGATGATGAACAGAGCATTCGGGAATCCATCCGCATGTTTCTGTCTGAAAAAGGGCATATGATTCATACGGCTTCAACCCTTAAAGAGGCAATAACGGTATTTCAAGAACTGACACCGGAAGTGGTCATCCTTGATATCAGACTTCCCGACGGCAGTGGTCTTGCGGCATTAAGTCAGATGTATGCCTTTAATCCGTTATCCAAAATTATCATGATTACGGCATTCCAGGATATGGAAACCACCATTGAGGCGATGAAAAAAGGGGCATACGATTATATTCATAAGCCTTTGGATGCGGATGAACTTGAAAAAGCAGTTGATGATGCCATTGCAAACCACAGGGAAGATACCAAAACTGCTGTCACACAGAAATGTTCAGAAGGCTATAATAAAAGTGAAATTGTGGGCAAAAGCCGCGCCATGAAAGAAATTTTTAAAATGATCGGCATGCTTTGCCAGAACAGGGCGACAGCTCTTATTACCGGTGAAACCGGCACGGGCAAAGAACTTGTGGCCAGAAGGCTCCACCTGAGCAGCCCCTGTGGTAAAAAGCCCTTTGTCACCTTTGATTGTTCGGCCATTGTGGACACACTTCTGGAAAGCGAATTGTTCGGTCATGAAAAAGGTGCCTTCACAGGAGCCGTAAACTCAAATCCGGGGAAAATTCAGTTGGCGGGGGATGGAACACTTTTCCTTGACGAAATCGGAGAATTGCCGCTAAATCTACAGGGCAAGCTTTTAGGATTTCTTGAAAGAAAGCAGTATATGAGCGTTGGCGGGAAAAATGTTTTAAACTCCAGGTGCAGAATTATTGCCGCCACCAACAAAGACCTTGCACAGATGGTCAGGGAAAAAAGATTCAGGGATGATCTTTATTACCGGCTCAAGGTGGTGACAATAACCCTTCCGCCTCTGCGGCAGCGATTGTCTGATATCAATCATCTGGTAGTTCATTTTATCCAAAAAACTGCAACGGACCTGGGTATTCAGCAGATGACCCTCCAGGATGGCTGCATTGAAAGGCTAAAATGTCATCCCTGGACAGGAAACGTTCGTGAACTTGAAAATATTATTGTATCTGCATCCATACAGTCCAGGGGAAGCGTGATCCTTTTGGATACCATCGAAGATCTTTTATCCAATTCTCGGATTTCCCATGACCAAAGCGGTAATTCACTATCCCTTTCCCAGGTTGAAAGCCGACATATCTTCACTACCCTTGAGTCTGTAAAATGGAATAAAACCCGGGCTGCAAAAACCCTTGAAATATCATTACCCACCCTGCGAAAAAAAATTAAAAAATATCATCTGACACCTCGGAATTAATGAAAGAAACCTTCTAGCCCGGAAAGGTTCTTTCACCCATACCCGTTCAGATATTTTTTGTCACTATTTGAAAACCAGCAATTCCCTAGTGCTACAGCTTTTATTCTTTCTCCTTCGAGGATGGCACATGATTTGCTCTTATAATGCCTTAAGTAAGCTTTCTGGGTGTCTTGTCTTTTAATGTTTCTAACACAAAAGGAGAAAGTGAATCGTGTCCAATCAAAAGAAAAATGTTTGTTTTTTAATCTCGTTTATTGTTCTCACTGTGTTTTGCTGGTGTCCACTAGGATATGGGAGCTATGGTGAAGTTGGCTTGATCATGGGAATGCCCTCCTGGGCATTCATCATGCTGCTGGTAGGTGCTGTGCTCTTTGTTATTGAATGGGTGTATCTGTTTTGGACCGACCTGGCCTTGTATGATAGCGATCTTGAAGAGATCATGGCGGCCCTTGACCTCACCAATAAAGAAATTATAGAGGAGAACTAGAATGGTTGCTGTTGCTATTATCACGGGTATTTGCCTGATATCAGTCTATATCAGCTATATCGCGTTTCGCAAAGGGTTCACGAAAAGTGCAGACGATTATTTTGTAGCCGGTTCCAGCCTTGGCTATTTTGTTTTGATTTTCAGTCTTCTGTCCTCATTTTTAAGTGCCTTTTCCATGTTTGGAATGGCAAGTTTTGGATACCGCCTGGGATTTGGGAGCCTCTATGTTTTGACAGCCAACCTGGTTCCTTTGGGGTTTTTGTGGTATTTTATGCATAAAAAAACCTTTCTTTTGGGAAGATCCAGAAAATGGATGTCCATGGGTGCCCCCTTTGGTGAAAGATACGGCACCCCCATGAGAATTATCCTGGTCCTCGTGGTTCTTGTGGCATCTATCCCCTATGTTGTCGCCCAGCTTCAGGGCATCGGCGTCATGCTGGAGGCCATGAGTCAGGGTATTATTTCTTTTCATACAGGGTTGTTCTTTGTTCCTTTTTTCATTGCATTATATTTGATGATGGGTGGAATGAAAGGGGCTGCCTGGGTGAATGCCATCCAGGGGGTCTTTTTTTCCATCATGGTGTTTATCCTCTTCTTTTTTGTCATGATGAAGAATGGCGGATTTATTCCGACCATGGAGCTGGTCATGGCAAAACACCCCATACTTTTCCAGCTTGGGTGGGCCGGGGGCAAGGTTTGGAGCTATCCCATGGTTTTCGGCTTGGCCGCGGCCATGTGTATCGGATGTGTTTGTTTTCCCCAGCCTTATATGCATGCCTATTCAAGCCGGTCCGTAAGGGGATTAAAAGCCATGTTCCTTTCCTTTGGCGGTATCTGTCTGGTGGTCATTACCCTGCCGACACTGGTCGGTATTGCAGGAAATCTCATTGTCCCGGGCTTAAAAGGTGTACAAGCCGATAAAATATACGGGCTTGTTGCCTCGGCCACCATGCCGGACTGGCTGGCGGCATTTGCAGTGGCAGGCGGGTTTACAGCTGCCATGTCAACGGTGAACGGTCTTGTTTTTGGAAATGCCACCAACATTTCAGTGGATATTATCAAAACCTTGAGGCCTGCGACCGGATCCTCCGAACTGATTACCATCGCCAGAGCCTGTGTTGCCGTTATCATGACCGTTTGTGTCATTATTGCCTGGAATCCCAATACACCTGTGGCAGAACTTTCCATCATTGCCTTTGGCACGGTGGCGGTGACATTTTTTGCCCTTTGGGGTGCCTACTATTGGAAACGGGCTACGGCGACGGGTGCTATTTTATCCACACTTGTGGGAGTCTCATTAAACATTGGTTTCTTTTTTGCCGGTGGTAAAGCCATGGTTCTTTTCCCCCAGAAATCTCTTTTCCAGTTGAATGGATTCCTGGCCTCTTTTATCATTTCAGGCATTGTCTTTTTTGTTGGCTCTTATCTCACAACGCCTGGCAGAACAGAAGAAAAGAGCCTTAAACTGTTTTTTCATCCAATTTTAACCAAATAGTCGAATAGTCGATCCTAGGGGGGAAATTAAGTATGAAACTTGAAATTCTTGATGCTGAATTTTTTAATGCGGCGGATTATTTTGTTGACCGGCATATCCGTGAAGGAAGAGAAGATAAGATTGCTGTTTTATGTGAAGACCGGCAAATCACCTATGGAAACCTTGGGGGCGAAGTGAACCGGTTTGGAAATGCCCTTTTGTCATCGGGTATTAGGATGGGAGATCGTGTGGCCATGCTCATGCTGGATACGGAAATTTATCCCTTTGTTTTTTTTGGGTCCATCAAAGCCGGAGCCGTTCCCATCTGTTTGAACACATTAATGCGGCCAAAGGATTATCTCTATTTTTTAAATGACAGCCGGGCAAGGGTTCTGGTGGTTGATGAGGCATTGTATGCCAATATTACCAAGATTAAACCCCAGTTAAAATTTCTTGAGCAGATTATTGTTATAACTGCCGGACAAACAGATGCCATGGCATATGATGCCTTTGTCTGGGATCAGTCCACTTTTCTTGAGCCTGCTCTAACCTGCCCGGATGATGCCTGTTTCTGGCTGTATAGCTCAGGATCGACAGGAAAACCCAAGGGAACGGTTCATTTGCAGCATGATATGCTGTTCAGCGTGGAAACCTATGGAAAGCAGGTGTTAAAAGTTAAAGAAGAGGATATCTGTTTTTCAGCGGCGAAATTATTTTTTGCCTACGGCCTTGGTAATGGGATTTATTTCCCCTTCAGTGTGGGTGCCACCACTGTATTGATGCCGGAACGCCCCACCCCGGAATCCGTGTACAACGCCATTGCCCAATTTCAGCCCACTCTTTTTTTCGGGGTCCCCACCTTGTATGGTGCCATGCTGGCCCAAGAAGGAAGGGTGAATGGTGTCAGACTTTGCGTATCTGCAGGAGAAGCCTTGCCTGCTGATATATTCCACCGTTGGAAAGACCGGTTTCATGTGGATATTCTGGATGGCATCGGATCCACGGAAATCGTCCATATTTATATTTCCAATCGGGTGGAAAATATTCGGCCGGGAAGTACAGGCCTTATTGTTCCAGGATATGAAGCAAAAATTGTGGACAACAATTTAAAAGAATTGGCACAAGGAGATATTGGAACCTTATTGATAAAAGGAGACAGTACAGCAGCCTATTATTGGAACAAGCATGAAAAAACAAAAGAATCCATGATGGGCGAGTGGTTTAATACGGATGATAAATTCTTTGTGGATGATCAGGGATATTATTATTATGTGGGGCGGTCCAATGACATGTTAAAAGTGGGCGGTATATGGGTCTCCCCCATTGAAGTGGAAGCCTGCCTGATCGGTCATCCATCCGTGCTTGAATGCGCCGTCGTGCCAGGGCAAGACGAAGAGAATCTTGTAAAACCAAGTGCTTATATTGTTTTGAACAAAAATTATTCTCCATCCGAAAAACTTGAACGAGAAATTAAAACCTATGTAAAAAAAGAATTGGCCCACTATAAATTTCCCAGATGGATTCATTTTGTGGAGGAGTTGCCCAAAACAGCAACCGGAAAGGTTAAACGGTTTGAATTAAAAAAAGTAGAAGAAAACAAAAAACAATCTGCTTAAACCTTCATTCATTGAAAAAATGCGGGTATTATAAAACCTGTTCCCCTATCTATGAATACAAGTCGGGGAATGGGTTTTTTCTGACAATGGGTTCTATCTCTAACTGCGATTTCCCTGTGAATAAAGATCTTCCAGATTGACACCGGCTTTTATATCTCCCATAGTTTTTCATCAGCAGTGATCAATAATATTTCCCGGAAACCATGGAAATAATGCGGTGAATTGGAGACAACATGATCGATTTTTTTCAACAATATAGTCCCATCACCCAGGCGCTTTTGGCCACGCTCTTTACCTGGGGAGTTACTGCGGCAGGTGCGGCCCTGGGCTGATGGAATCTGTTAAATCATTTTAATGAATATCGAACTTTTCAATACATATGCCTGTTTTCATTGCTATTATCAACTGGACAAAGTGTTAAAGGTATCTGATAAAAATACTTTTTATTATGTATTCATCAAAAACGGTATGAAAAAGGTAACCATTGAAAAAGAAGATATCTGTCCTGTTTGGCCTGGTCTGTTTTGTTTTTATTTGCGTCTTTGCAAAACCCATAAGGGATACCATTGAGCAATTGTTTTTTCTCTTTGGTATGTATGATGTTGAATACATCAAGGGATATATCCTCTCCTTTGGAGTTTGGGCACCGATTGTTTCTTTTCTGTTAATGCTTTTTCAATCGATTATTGCACCCCTGCCTGCCTTTTTAATTACCTTTTCAAATGCAGCCCTTTTCGGATGGGTAAAAGGGGCCATTCTTTCATGGTCAAGTGCCATGGCCGGGGCGGCGCTTTGTTTTTTTGTCGCCAATTGGTTTGGCAGAAAGTTTGTTGAAAAACTCACTTCCCGGCTGGCCCTTGAGGGTATTGACGGGTTTTTTGAAAGATATGGTCAGTATACCATCCTCATTGCAAGACTACTTCCCTTTGTCTCATTTGATATTGTCAGTTATGCCGCCGGCCTCACATCCATGAGTTTTTGGTCTTTTTTCTGGGCAACCGGCCTTGGACAGCTTCCGGCAACCCTCATTTATTCATATGCAGGGGAAATGCTTGTGGGAGGGTCCCAAAAGTTTGTCCTGGGACTGTTAATTCTTTTCTCTTTGAGCATTTTCACCCTTCTGCTCAAAAAAATAATAACCCGGCAAAAGTCTGAAAAGGTTCAGACCCAAATTTAAAATTATCCAAATTTATAATTATCCGAGGAGGAAACTTGCAAAAGAAAAGTTATGTGGTGATTTCAGTTTTAATTGCTGTGGTTCTTGTTTTTGTGGCAAAAAAAACCCCCAAAGATCCTGTGATAAACGGTGAAAAATATTTAAAAATGGAGGTGACCGAATTTGCAAATCAGGGTGATCTATTTATCACGCCTTCGGAGCTGTATAAAAAACTGGGCACAAGTGAGCTTGTCATCCTTGATGCAAGTCATCCCAAAGGATATGCAAAGGGGCATATCCCCGGTGCCGTAAGTATTGGGTTTAAAGGGTTGTCCGACTGCAAAGGCAAACCTGGAGATAAAGAATGGGGAACCATCCTTCCCAGGGAGCAACTGATTCAAAAGTTGGAATCCCTAGGCGTTGATAATACCAAACTTGTGGTGGCCTATTCTGATATTTTCAAAGGCCCGGGAGCCGGCGGAAGAGCGGTGTGGCAAATGAAGATGGCTGGATTTGAAAATGTAAGACTCTTATACGGGGGGCTTGAACTTTGGAAAAGATGCGGGTATGCGCTTTCCACAATCCGGGCGATTCCCCTGCCGGCCGCTGGCCTGACCCTAAAGGATTACGATGAATCTTTCAGGGCAACTCAGCACAATATCCATGCTCAGCTGGATACCCTAAAGATTGTTGATGTGAGAAGCCTTAAGGAGTACACAGGCCAGGATACCTCAAGGGGGGAAGCCCGGGGCGGCCACATTAAAGGGTCTCAATGGCTGGAATGGACAACACTTCTTAATGAAGATGCAAGTGTAAAATCACCCAGAAAGGTTAAAGAGCTGATGGCAGGGGTTGGTATCCGGCCGGAGGATGAGTTTGTGCTTTACTGAACCATGGGAATACGATCTGGATTTATGTCCATGATACTCAGAGCAGTTGGCTTTGAACGCGTAAGAAACTATGAAGCATCCATATATGAATGGTCTGCCGATTCTAAAATGCCAATGGAAACAGGAGTATATCGGTCAAAGTAAGGGCCGGAACCCCAATGAAAACCCCAATGGAAAATCTGGCCCGGGAATGTGTGGGATGCAATATCTGCGTTAAAGAATGCGGATTTCTTAAAAAACATGGGAGTCCGGGAAAGATTGCCAATGATTTTTTAACAGGTACCCAGGATGAACAAATTTGCTTTGAATGCAGCCTGTGTGGTCTGTGTGCATCCCTTTGTCCTAAAGCTCTTGATCCGTCCAATCTGTTTCTGGCAATGCGCCGCAATGTGTTTGCAGCAAAGGGCAGGGTACTTCCTGAACACAAAGGGATTTTGGCCTATGAAAAAAAAGGGATTTCCAAAAGATACTCCCTTTATAAAATACCTGAAAGATGTTCAACCGTGTTTTTTCCGGGCTGCGCCTTTGCAGGCACAAGGGCCGGGAGAACCCAACAGATATATTCATGGTTACAACAGGAGATTCCGGATACCGGAATGGTTTTGGACTGTTGCACAAAACCATCCCATGACCTGGGCCGACAGGATTTTTTCAAGGCAAACTTCTCTGCACTGGAAGATTTTTTGATTGACCATGGTGTTCAAACCATCATAACGGTTTGTCCAAATTGTCATAAAGTTTTTTCAACATATTCCCAAAAACTTGTCACCCGGTCTGTTTATGAAGTTCTGGCCCAAAGGGGGGGGATGGCAGGAGATAAAATAGGGGGCAGGGTCACCATCCATGACCCCTGTGTTTCAAGATTTGAGACAAATATTCATACCAGTGTGCGAAGGCTGATCAAGGACAAGGGTCTTGAAATTCAAGAGATGGAACATTGCCGGGAAAAAACAATCTGCTGCGGTGAGGGCGGGTCTGTTTTTTCGGTAACCCCCGGCCTTGCCTCTAATTGGGGGATCATAAGAAAGAAAGAAGCTGGTAATAACAGAGTTATAACCTATTGTGCAGGATGCGCTGCATTTCTTGGAAAATCAGTTCAAACAGATCACATTTTAGATCTTCTCTTTGAACCGGAAAAGACCATGGCATGTTCGATAAAAAAAACATCTCCCCCCTTCACCTATCTGTCACGGATTCATCTCAAAAAAAAATTGAAACAAACAAACAAAAGAGATATCCGCAAAAAAGCATATTTAACGGGGGCAGATAAACCTAACATCACTGTTTCTCAAGTCTTTGTCATGATGCTTATTGCCGCAGGTATTGCAGGGGCAAGAATGGCTGGGGTTGATGAAATTCTCAACCATGAAAATATTCAGAATTTTGTCCAGGGGTTCGGGCCCATGGCGCCGCTGGTGTTTATGACAATCGTATGTCTTGCCCCTGCATTCTTTTTGCCGGGAGCGCCATTTATAATTGCCGGAGGGTTGATTTTTGGCCCTCTTTGGGGAGTGATTTATGGAATAACAGGTGCAACCACAGGTGCCTGTCTTGCCTTTCTTGTGGCCAGATATCTTGCATCGGAATGGGTGGAATCAAAACTGACAAACCCCTCCTTGCTCAAACTGAAAAACCAGACGGAAACCCATGGGTGGAAAATAGTTGCCTTCACTAGGCTTGTGCCTCTTTTCCCATTTAACCTGTTAAGCTATGCCCTGGGGCTCACCAAAATAAGATTTACCACCTATGCGATTACCTCTTTTGTCTGCATGCTGCCGGGATGTTTAGGATATATACTTTTGTCCAGTTCCCTGCTGGATCTGTTGCAGGGAAAATTTTCCATGGCGTTTTTTGCAGGAATGGGACTTATTTTACTGCTAACGTTGATGCCCATCCTGTTAAAAAGATTCAAACCTGAAAATCTATAGCGTGAAAACTTTTGATTTGTGCGGTTAGATACTAGCGGGCAGCCTAAAAAGGAGTGGAAATGCCGGAGAGTGATCCACCCGATGTGCAGGTGGTGGAAGAGAATCGTCTTGGGTAATAAAAACGGACAAGCAAGTTATCTCCAGGTGTCAAACTGGTTTAATATTTGTGCAGTATCTTTATCCTAGACCAGTGAAGGCTGTGGAGACAATTACGACAATGTCCGCTGTTCCAATGAGACCGCCCTGATAGAGCCGGTCATGAGAACAGCGATGGATTCAGGGAATATTTTGAAGACCGCCCCGATCCTGAGTTTAAACCCCGCAGAAAAGAGGCAATTTCCATCGATATAAGCCTTGCCTTTTGTTTTTGCCTTCTCATGGCCTATCAGCCTTTTGGACAAGATATTCCCTATCCAGTATTTTATGGCATTTCGTATGAATTTGTGTTTTATTGAACTTTCTTTGAGGCGGCCTCTTGAATATGGCTATGTTTTGCCTCGTAAACTTATTATAATGATCATAGGCTTCCTTAAGTTATTTTAATGAATTGATTTTTAAATGCAACGACAGAACAATATAATAAAGGATTTAATGCCAAATGAATTTTGGCAGTTTGAGGATAATACAAAACAAATAGCACTAAATCAAAAGCCATATTTAAGCTGGGAGCAGGTCAATTGCCATGGAATATAAAGCACTTGTTTTTGAAGAAAATATAATGTCGGAACCTCTTGCCATCTTTTTACTTCTTTTTTCTAGTTTACCTTCTAATTTCCAACCTTTACGTTTTTCCGTACAATCTTTGCGCTTTATAGCCGGAGGAGAAACTGTTTCCAAAAAAGAGGTTGATGTCTGTCTTGACCTTCTTCTCACTCTTTGTTTTTTTAATAAGCACAAAAAGCATTATGCCTATAATAAAAACAGTCTGAAGAACCCTCTTGTACAGCGGTATATTGATCAGGCCAGAATACTTGTAAAAAACAAAAGCACCACAAATATTTTTTATAAAATCCTATATTTTCAAAAAGAAAAGCAGCCTTTAAAAGGTGTTGAGATTCTATTGCATTACCTTGAACGTGAAATATACAAGAAAGTCAGGCCTGAAGATCTTATCGCCCTGGAATTTGCGATATTCCTGTTAGAAGATGTTTGCCAGGAAGAATTAGAGCAATATACGGATGAAGAATCCCTGCTTTTTTGCGATATGGTGTTGCGGCTTCAAAGTATTGTCCTGCATAGAGGTAAATATGCAAATTATTGTCTAAATTTATTTTCTCCGGCATATGCTTTGTTGAAAAAACGCGGCAACCAGCGAGCACTCGCTCTTTTGCATCTTTCAAGGGGATGTTTGGAAGTCATGTTAGAAGAACAGGATAGCTCAGCACTCTCTTTTGCCAAAGGCCTTTCTATTGTAAAACAGATAGGTGATGAAGATATGTTGACACAGGCTTCTGCTTTTTTGTTGCCGCTCTATTTTGCAAAAGGGCAAAAAAATGAAATTTTTTCCTGTCTCGACAGAATTTATACTGTTGAAAAAGGTTGGCCAAGTATTTTTTTAGAAGGGGCTACGTCCTATTTCGCAGGTATTTCAGCACACCATTTCAAAGATAGATCCCTTGCAATTGGGCTTGCACGTTTTGCGCAACGCCGATCAAAACGATTACATCAATATGCGCCCAATATTTTATGGCAGGTACAGCTTGCAATCATTCTTTTTGAAAAAGAAGAGTTCTTTGACCAGACAGAGGCAACCCTTCTTGCCTTGCAAACGGAGTTAGACCCAGATTTAGAAACATATATGTTTTTAATTGTAACAAGGGTCCTTGCCTGCGGTTATTGTCGATATGAAAAAAATGCAGAGGCGTATGGGCAGATGAAAAGATTTGTAAAAATTATGCACAGAAACGGCCTGGAAAGGACATTCTTCAATACGCCGTGGAGCCTGGAAATGCTTTTTATTTTTGATGAGCAAGGTTACTCTCCTTTACGCAATGTGGATTTTAAAAAAGAACTGGAAAGGAGCCTCTCAAATAATGATCCTCTAATGCGGGGCGTTGCCCTGCGAATCATGTCGATAAAGGAATATTTCCGTGGTGTTTCTAAACAGACCGTTACGGCACGCTTGGATAATTCTATACAATGTCTTTTAGAATCAAATCATTTTTTACAATGTCAAATTTCAAAGGAAATTAAAAAAAAGCTTTTACACGAAAACCCCTCATCCATATATACGACATCTTTTTTTTATAATAAACAAGATAATACCCTTAGATCTGAACTGTCCGATGCTTGCAGGGATGCATTTTTACAACTTCCCCAGGAGCAAGAAAAAAAATTTGCTTTGCGCAAATTTGCCCGCACGACACTTGAGGTTTTCTCTGCAGAGCATCTTGTTTTCTTTAGAACCCATGCACAAAAACTGATATATGAAATAGGGTATAACTATAGCCAAGAGGACTTTTATAAGGAAATATTGTTTGATTGCAACCCAGAAATTGAGAGTGCTATTTTTGAACAAAAAATCATATTGCAAAAAAATGAAAAAAGAAGTTTTCTTATACTGCCCATTCCTTTTGATAATAATACATGGTGTTTATATGTAGAAAATAATCTCAGCCTCAACCAATATTGTAACCAAAATAAGACTTGTCTTAAAAAAACGGCCAGGATTATAGCTTCTGAACTACGCAATATTATTAATTCATTCAAAAGAGTACGGGTAGAAATTTTCCATAGACCAGACAAGTCTGAAGTGTTTTTTGGAAATGACATTAAACCGTTGCTGGAGCAGATAAAACAGGCAGCAAGCAGCGATGCGCCTGTTCTGCTCTTGGGTGAAACAGGGGTCGGTAAAGAGGTTATTGCAGAATATGTACATTCTAAAAGCGGTAAAAGTGGCTCTTTTGTTCCGGTTCACCCGGCTAGTACCCCCGAAGCCCTTTTTGAGAGTGCTTTTTTCGGACATGAAAAAGGTGCTTTTACCGGAGCCATTGAACAAAAAATAGGTTTTTTTGAATATGCCCATAATGGTACTTTATTTATCGATGAGGTAGGTGAGATCCCATTGGAACTCCAGGTAAAACTGTTGCGTGTTTTGCAGGAAAAGACCTTTTCTCGAGTGGGCAGTATAACTTCCCGCCATTCTCATTTCAGGCTTATTGCTGCGACGAATAAAGACTTGCAAAAAGAAGTTCAGGCTGGTCGTTTCCGCCAGGATTTATACTATCGTCTTTGTGTCTTGCCTTTTGTTATCCCCCCCCTGCGAAACCGTCGGGAAGATTTGCTTTATTTGGTAGATGTTTTTTTGCAACAGTTTCGTAAACGATATTCAAAAAAAATAATTTCCCTTTCGCCGGAAATTAAAAATATACTAACACGGTATACATGGCCGGGAAATGTCCGAGAATTGAGGAATGTGATTGAGCGTGGCGTTATTCTTTCAACAGAAAATAAGCTGCGTATCCCGGAGCTGATTATTTCAGAAGGCCCGGATAAAAATACAAATGCCAATTCCCATGATAATATCGTATTTAAAACAGCTTTTGCCCAAACAGATTCGTTGCCCACTCTAAGAGAATTCGAAAAAGAGTATATACAATTTGTGCTTACCAAAACGAAAGGAAAGATTGCAGGGAGGGGGGGGGGGAGCGAGATTTTAGATATAAAGCCTTCTACTCTCTATGCAAAACTTCGTTCCCTGGGTATCTCTTTAAAAGCATTCTGAAGTTGTTTGTTCTTTTAATAAAAAATTTTCAAGCAATATCAAAACATTAAATTGTTTGGGCATTGCTTGAAAATAGAAAGGCTACCGGGAGGTATGACTCAAAAAAACCGGATATTTAAAGTAGATTTTACTTGTTGGGCAAAACATGAGGGGAAATCATGTTTTGCGGTTGCATGATCTTATCGAGTAACTCCTCATCAATCAGTTTTTTCTCCTTTACGATTTCAATGACACTCATGTTTTTTTGCAGGGCCTCCGCTGCTATCTGGGTTGATTGTTCATAGCCTATATACGGGCATAGGGCCGTGATAATGCCGATGCTGTTTTCTACATAGGCCAGGCATTGCTCTTTGTTGGCGGTAATGCCTGTGATGCATTTATCACCCAAGGTATAGCAGGCTCGTTCCAAAAGTTGAATACTTTCGAAAAGACTTACAGCAATAATGGGTTCCATGACATTTAGTTCTAGCTGGCCTGCTTCTGCTGCCAAGGAAATCGTTACATCGGAACCTATAATTCTGTAGGCGATTTGGTTGACCACTTCCGGAATAACAGGGTTTACCTTACCGGGCATAATGGAAGAACCTGGTAATATTTTTGGTAAATTGATCTCGTTGAAGCCGCATCGGGGCCCTGAAGAGAGAAGACGCAAATCATTACATATTTTAGAAAGTTTTATCGCCACACGCTTAATTACGCCTGAAAGCTGCACATATACACCGGTATCCTGGGTTGCTTCCACAAGGTTGGGTGCAAGGAGGCATTCAACCTGTATGCTTTTTGAGAGTTCCTTGGTGACCAGTTCAGCAAAACCCTTTGGTGCGTTTAAACCGGTTCCGATAGCAGTCGCCCCCAGGTTTATTTCAAGTAACAGGGCCTGGGCTTCTGTAATACGCTGAATATCTTCACCGATGGTTGTGCCCCAAGCCGAGAATTCCTGCCCCAGTGTCATGGGTACGGCATCCTGTAATTGAGTACGACCCATTTTTAAGATGCCTGAAAAATCCTCACCCTTTTTTTCAAAGTCTTTTTCAAGGGATTCCAGGGCCGTGAGCAGCTTGTTAACCATAAAAAATAAAGCAATTTTGAAAGCTGTCGGGTAGGCATCATTGGTGGATTGAGACATGTTGACATGGTTGTTGGGATGCACGCCTTCGTAATTTCCCTTTTCATATCCAAGGTATTTGTTGGCGATATTGGCTATGACTTCATTGGCATTCATGTTGCACGAGGTGCCGGCACCTCCCTGGATGATATCTATAATAAAAGAGTCATGGTAAAGACCTTCCAGAAGATCATCACAGGCATAGACAATGGCATTTTTCCGTTCTATTCCGATTAAACCAAGAGAATGGTTGGTTATCACGGTTGCTTTTTTTACATGGGCAAATGCTTTGATCAAATCAGGATAGTGGGAAATAGGAATTCCTGAAAAATTGTAAATATTTTTTCCGCGTAGGGTTTGACAACCATAGTAAGCATCCCTGGGGACATTGAGCTTGCCAATACAATCATGTTCTTCTCTATACATAGTTTTTTCCATTTATTCAAAAGTGCTTTGCACGAGTACGGTTAAGTCTTGCATGCATATTTTTCCCCTAGCGATAGTTGTTATGGGTGTCAGTTGTTTATCAAGTATGACAATGTCCCCATGTTTACCAGGGAGGAGGGTCCCCTTTTTTGTGAGGCCATAGGCTTTTGCTGGATTTTTTGTGACAGTGGTAAGCGCTTTATCCAGGGAAAGGCCTTCATCAAATACTGCATCCCGGATTTCTGTATGGATTGATTCCATGCTGGAAGCCGTAAGCCCCATCAGTTCTCCATTTTCATTATATTTCAGGGCACTGCCGTTGGCATCCGAACTCATTAAAATATTTTCATGATTTTTGGTGTGTTCAAATGCACAATGAATAGCCCTCGAAGGTTTTATGGTTTCAGGACCGAGATTTTCAGTGTTAAGCCCGGAAGAAATATCTAAAAAACCGCCTTGATCAACTATCTTTATGGCTTCATCCAGGATCTCTTGGTTTCTGTTGATATGGGTCGGCAGCAAAATTTTACCAAGATGTGGATATTTTACTGCCAAAGCCAAAGGAAGAGACAAACTTTCCGAGGAGGAGCCGACATGTAAAATCAATGTGGTGCTTATGTTTCGCATCATGCCGCCAAGCCTTACTTCTGTTGCGATACGAGCCAGTGCTTCCAAGGAGATAGGGGCAGCTCTGTGATCTGCAATGGCCACTTTTCCACCGCGTACTTTTTCGATGAAAACGATGTCATCGTGAATAGAGTCCGTGAGGGTCGGCGAAGGCAGGTCATATCCGCCGGAAAAAATAAAGGATGAAATGCCTTCTTCTTCCAGGGAACAGGCTTTTGCATATACAGATGCAAGATTTCTTGTTGTGTTATCCGTGCCAAGCAGGCCGCCGACAGTGGTGACACCGTTTTTTATGATGGTGGAAACCTGCAGAGGCGGCACTTGTGTTTTAAAACCGGCTTCTCCACCCCCTCCCGTTATGTGTACGTGGCCATCTATTATTCCGGGAATGGCAATATTTTCTTGTGCATCAATAATTTTGATTCCGGGTAAGAATCCAGGAACTGCTAGATCTTTTTCAATGGCTGCAATTATACCATTAATAACCAGAATGTCACCCAGACCAATATGATCAGGAGTATATATATTCGCTTTTTTAATAAGTAAGCTGCTCATTTTTTTCCTTATGACGGGTATATTTTTATGTTCTATAAATGGTTGAAACCGGCACACACAATTTTAATTTATTTATAATGGAATCCATTTAGCCATACTGGTCAATGGGCCGGCATTACGCCATGTTTTACCTTGGTTGGGACACCCTAGGGCTTGATTGCCTCAAGACAAACGAGATTCGGATCAAGCCCTAAATCTTTTTTCAAGTTCTCTTATCTCATGGGGTGCTGCTGGATAGGATCTGTTTTGCTTCGGTGGCCAATTTTACATCCTCTGTATGTCGAGGCATATTAATGTTGAAGTAAGCGTATGTCAAAGAGACAAGAGGCGTCAGATATAGCAAAAAGCACCAGGGAGCGAAGGCGCTGTAGGCAACCCCCAACATTTGTGCCGGGAATAGGGAATTGGAACTCCAGGGGACAAGAGGACCGCCAAGTGTTGCGGCATCCTCTACAACCCGGGAGCAGTTTTCTCTTTTTAAACCAGCCTTGCGAAATAAGGGTGTCATAAGCGTACCCGTCATAACGTTGGCAAAATAGCAGGAAGCGGTAAGCATGAGTGTGGCATATCCTGTGATGAGGGTGGTGCCCACAAGGGTGAAGGGCGTGGTAGCACGTTTTGCCATACCATCGAGGACAACGCCTATGATTCCTGTGGTCCGCAGCATTCCTCCAAGGCCGCACGCTGTAATAACCAGTACGATGATTCCAAGCATGCTGGTCATGCCGCCGCGATTGAGCAATTTTGTGAGCATGGGGTCATCAAAGCTTCCCTTGTAACCACCCCACATGGCATTAAAAGAGGTGTTTAAGTCGGCACCATTTATGGCCACGGCAACAAATATCCCTGCCAGAGCACCGCAGGAAATAGCTAGAACCGGGTTGGTTCGGCGAAGCAATAAAATAAAGACGACAACCATTGGAAGAGCAGCAATAAAGCTAATATTAAAATGCTCGTTGATACCCACCAGCATTAGGTTCAATTGTTGATTATCCACCTGCAGGGAATTGTGTTGAAGGCCCATTACGCCGTAAATAATCAGAGAAATAATCAAAGCAGGAGTCATGGTGAAAAACATATGGCGAACATGGGTCATGACTGGAACTTGTGTGACCGCAGCAACCATGTTCGTTGTGTCTGAAAGAGGAGACATTTTATCTCCAAAAAAGGCACCACAAATAATGGTAGACGCTGTAATGCCCGGATCAAAACCAAGGCCATTGCCGATACCCATCAGAGCCAGTCCAACGGTTCCGATTGTTCCCCAGGAGGTGCCTGTGACCAAAGAGGTTACGCTGCATAAAAGCAGACTGGTTACGAGAAAAAACTGTGGGGTAATAATATTGAGACCTGCATAAATAAGCGTCGGCACCGTACCCGACGCGATCCAGGCTCCTATAAGGGCACCAACAGCCATGAGGATGATACAAGCACCCATGGCCTTGTTGATCATTTCAAAAACGCCTTTTTCCAGTTCATTATAAGTATGTCCTAGCATTTTGCCGAAAATTGCAACCAATAGCCATGAGAAAAACATAAGCAATTGCAATTTTAATTTAAAAATAAACATACCTCCTGCAATGAATGTCACGACACTAAGCAGTGCCGTAATAGCGAAAACGATACTTGGCGTTTTCTTTTCCGATGTACTCATAATACTCCCCCATAAAGGTTATAAAAAATAATCACATAAATTAAAAACACAAACTAATTATGAAATTAGCAATAGGCGTGCCAATGCAAAAAAAGCCAAAAACCAGCAGATTATTCTGAATACAGAGTGATGGGTTGCAGCATTTCGCTATAAATTTACAAAATTTTGTAAAGCATATTGTCATAAATTTATAAAATTTTGTAAAAGCTATCGTATGGGTCAGGCAGTCTGTAAACCTAGTCTAGGATAGAAATGACTAGAACCAGTTGTGTCATACATCCTCCTTGTGGAATAAAAATGATTTTTTTGTATAACGAGGTAGGGCTAAAAAAGTTTAATAGGGCGCCGTAAACTCTTTCCCATAAGATCCAATTCTTCGCTCAAACGGATGATTTTCAGTTCTCATCAATCACCTGCCTGATACTCCTTGCCAGGCGGTTTGTGCTGACTGGTTTTTTGAGATATTTTCTGATGCCGATGGTAAGGGAATTCTCTTCTGAGATGACAGAGCTGTAACCTGTGCAGATGATGATGGGCATATCCGGCCTTGTTTTTAAAATTTCCAGGGACAGTTCTACACCCGTCAGGCCGGGCATGGTCTGGTCTGATATGACAAGATCGAATTGATCTGGGGCAGAGCGAATTTTTTCCAGCGCCCAAGAACTTTCGGTTGTGATGGTGACATTATATCCTAACTTCTCTAAATTTTTTTTGTTGACCTCCACAATAGAAGGTTCGTCATCCACAATTAGGATACGTTCCGTTCCTGTGGGCAGGGGGGGGATGTCTGGCGTTTCTTTCTTCTTTGTTTCCTCCATTAGTGCTGGAAAATAAACTTGGAAAATGCTGCCGTTGCCGGGGTTGCTGTCCACCCGGATAAAGCCATGGTAATCCTTTATAATTCCGTGGATGACAGAAAGTCCGAGACCTGTGCCTTTACCAAGGCCTTTTGTGGTAAAATAAGGATCAAAAATATTGGCAATGGTTTGTGGGGCCATGCCGTGGCCGGTATCCTTTATTTCCAGGACAACAAACAGTCCCGGAGATTCACCCACCTCCTCTGCGATTTGGTTTTTCTTTAAGGTTTTACGGAAAAGGCAAATACCTAAGGTGCCTTGTTCATTTTCCATGGAATGGAGCGCATTGGTGCACAAATTGATGACAATTTGATGAATATTGGTAGGGTCTGCCATGATATTCCCGCAGTTTTCATCGATGTTTTCCTGAATATGGATCGTGGCTGGCAAAGATGCCCTGAGCATTTTCAAGGCTTCCTTGATGATTAAGTGCGGGGAAAGTGATTCCAGGTAGTGATTCGACTTCCGGCTGAAAGTAAGGATTTGCCGCACCAGATCCGCAGCCCGCTGGCTTGATTTAAGAATCTGGTCGATGTCGATCTGGGCCTTGTTGTCTACTGGAATGTGAACCTTTGCAAGTTCCGCATACCCCATGATAATCGAAAGAATATTGTTGAAGTCATGGGCGATCCCTCCGGCAAGGGTGCCAACGGATTCCATTTTTTGTGCCTGGAAGAGATCCTCTTCCAGCTTTTTCTTGTCTGTAATGTCTTTAGCAACATGGGTAAGATGGGTTAAGGCACCATTTTCATCCAGTACAGGCGCAGCAGACACCAAAAATGTTTTTCCAAATTTTTTAAGGAACATTTCCCGGGCTTGGGGTTCCAGTGTATTTGTTGTTTCGGCAAGGGGACACATGTGGCAGGGTTCATCAAGATCATCGAAAAGTTTATAACAATGTCTGCCGATAATGTCGTTATCGTCACGCCCAAGTGCATCGCAGCCAGCCTTATTTATTTTTACAATTCGAAAATTCGTATCTTGCAGAGAAACAACATCGGTGATGGAATTAAATGTGTTTTCCCATTCATCTTTGCTTTTACGGGCCATAAGTTCTGCGGCCTTACGTTCATTGACTTCTTTTATCAGGGCTTTGTCCGTTGCCCTTCTTTGCTCCTGGCGTTTTAAAATTAACCCCAGGATCATGGTAAGTATAGGATAAATGAGTAGTATCGGGGGGGCCACAGCTTTGATAATGGGAATTCGCATTTCTTGGGGCATCAGAAGCATACAGGAAAGCATGACCAGTTGAACAAGTAATCCAAAAGCGTAGAGTTGCTTCCATCCCAGGGATTTGTCATATTTTTTTTGCCAGTATCGCCATCCTAAACCCGTGCAGGCGGTGGAGACAATTACGACGGTGCCTACTATTCCACCGGCGCCGCCCTGATGGAGCCTAAATGATCCGGCCATGAGAATAGCGATAATTGTCGGGGTAAACCCGAAGAATAGACCGCAGAGGCTGAGCAACACCCATCTGGTATCAAAAAACACACCGGGCTGGATGATCCAGGGACTGAGCATAACCGCTATCGCTATCAACCCGACGATTAGCCCGGTTATACCCTCTCTTAAATATTTTTTAGAAATTGCGTGGACATTGAAAGTGTCATATATGACACAAAGAATCAACATCAATGCAGAATTATTTAACAGGCCGGAAAAACTGTCCATTATTCTCCTCAAAAATTTAAACAAGTATGTGTTGGATATATAAATTAGTCAAGTTTGAACTTGTTTTTTTGTGATATCAAATGCCCCATTGCTGGCGGTAAAGCCGCCTGGAGCCATGAAAACTGGCGGTTTGTCCCTGCATGTATCTTGCTGAGTTTTGTTCGTAAAAAATCCAATTGCTGGCGGGTGGGAAAAATGGTAGCATGATACCCCTGTAAAAATGACAGGCTTTGATATTATCCATGTGAAAATGCCAAATAAAAAAACAGACATCCTGATATAAAAGCCATTTTTTCAAGGAAAACAAAATGATTTAAGGGAGACGGCATCATGGCAATATTTTTGGCTCAGCACGGTATCAGCGCCCCCAAGGGTTTAGACCCTGAAAAATCTATTTCCGATCTTGGTATTGAGGAGACAAACCGCATTGCACCCGTGGCAAAGGGCTATGGAATACCCGTGGCAAAAATTTTTCATTCGGGTAAGGAGCGGGCAAGGCAGACCGCTTTGATCTATCAGAAAGCCCTGGGGCTGAAAGTCCCGATGGAGGCTATTTCCGGCATTAACCCCCTGGATGATGTAAGGGCGTTTGCAGCCCGTATTGATCCTGTGGCCAACTGGATGGTGGTGGGTCACATGCCCTTCATGGAACGGCTGGTATCCTATCTTACCACCGGATCTGAGGAGATTCGGGTCTACCAGTTTCAAAATTCCGGGATTGTCTGCCTTGATGCACTAGCCGGGGCAAATGGTGCAACAGACTGGTTCATCAAGTGGACCCTGAATCCCAATATTTCCTGATTTTTCGGGAAATCCCATGCCAGAAAGCTTAGGTTATCCTGGTTTGTTTGGGGCGGCATTCCATCATTGTCATATGGATTTGTTTGAATAGCCTCGAAATCGCTGCTGATATTCTTTGGGTCTCAAACCGGTGAGTCTGATGAATATTTTTCTGAAAAAAGCAATATCTTCATACCCAACCTGATATGTAATTTCATTAAAGTTCTTCCCGCCTTCTTCAAGCAATTGTTTGGCCTTTTCCACCCGTAATTTTTGCAGATAGCCCAGGGGGGTCAGGCCGATTGCCTTTTTGAAGCGCCGCTCCAGCGAGCGTCGGCTCATTTGAAATCTTTGTGCGAGTTTTTCGTAATCAATTGTCTGTGTATGATTCTGTTCAATCCATTCCTGGGCTTTTTCAATTAAAGAATCGCCATGGTCCCTGGGGGTAAAAAAACTATCATAGGGTGTCTGCATCTTCCTGCCCATATCCAGTACCATTGTCTTGGCGGATTCAATTGCCGCCTTCTTCCCGCAAAATTTTTCCACAAGGTAAAGGGAAAGATCCATACCGGCACTCACCCCTGCGGAACAATAAAGGCGGCCGTGGTCAATGAACATCTGGTCATGTTTTAATTTTACCCGGGGGTATCTTTTCCGGAACATATCTGTAAATCCCCAATGAAGGGTGGCTGATTTCCCATCTAACAGTCCGGTTTCCGCAAGTAAAAATACACCAGTGCAAATACTGGCAACGTGGGCGCCTTGATCATAGTGACGACGTATCCAGGAGGTCAGTTCAGGATTTTTTTCAAGAATTTTTTCAATATGGGTAGCCGATGCAATGATAATCAAATCGGTTTGTTTAATCTGCTTAATACCGCAGTGGGGCTGGACAAGAATATTGTTTACGGATCGGATGGGCTGCCCGTCTGCCGATGCAATGGTAACATCAAAAAAAGGAGTTGGGGGTGATTTGCTCACCCGATTCCACAACCGACCGGCCTGGTTTAAGATGTCCATCGGGCCAAAAATGGTTGTTGCCATGGTATTGTAAAGTCCAAGAATTGTTACTTTTTTCATGAAGTATCCAAAAATTTTCATAAATGTCAATATCACCCATTACATTGTCGTTTATGCCACTATTCATTTCAAAGCGCAATCCCTATGATCCGAATAGATAAGGACCGCAAATGAATAAAATACACCCAACTAGGACCCATATTATCGCTGCTTCTTATGGATTAAAACCGGGGCAGATCTGGACTAATCTGGGTCCCATGAAAAAAGGAGAAAACCCGTGACCACCGAAAAAATAAAAGAATCCCTGGCCCCCTGCGGACTATGCTGCGAAACATGCTTTGCCCATGTTAATGGAGACATACGCACCTACAGCATGAAACTAAAGGAAAAATTAGGGAATTTTCACATCAATGCCAAACGATTTGAAACATTGCTCGGTGATCCTATCTTTAAAAAATATACCGATTTCAAAGAGATGTTGGATTATTTCGCGTCTGAAAACTGCAGAGGATGTCGCAATGAGCAGTGCAGCTTGTTTAAAAACTGTGGAGTCCGCAAATGCCATCAGGAAAAACAGATTGATTTTTGTTATCAGTGCGATCAGTTTCCCTGTGACAAAACCAATTTTGATACAGGACTGTACAAAGGATGGGTATTGATAAACGAAAAGATCAGGAAATCAGGTATTGAGACCTATTGCGAAAAGGTCCGAAACCGACCCAGATATTAATGGCATCCATGGATTAGGCTTTTGATCTTCCCACATAAGGGCTGACGAAATAGTTAATCACACTGTTGAAGAGAAATAATAATGAAATATCACCTAGGAAAAACCCAATTTTTTGGACAAACAAAAAAATTCACACTCCGACAAGCAAGACAGCTTTTTATGAAAGACAAGGTTGTCATTTTCTAGAGAAATGTAAAACGCCTTTGTAAATATTTTCGATCCAATAAAATGCTTCATTATCACTGACTTTTTCGAGAGCAATAGAATTAAGAAATTTAAAAAAATACAGGATTGCTTTATGTTTTATTATTGTTTAAAGAAGAATTTTACGATTATGATTTAAATATTATCGGAGTAATTTAAAAATTAACAATTATAAATATAACCTACCCGGTCTTAAAAAATTTTTTGATTTTCAGAAATTTGTAGTTGACAGGATAATCTGGCCGTATTCATCTGAGCAAGACAGCCCACACCGATGGCGTGCATATATGTTATCTTCAATCCTACTCGCAACCCTGTTGTTTGGTTCTTTTGCCCTTATTCCTTCTACAATATTGATTGTCAAACAAAACACCTGGGGGTTAGCCATTGTTGATTATTCAGGGGTTATACTTTGCCTTGCATTTTTGTTTGTGCGCCGGATAAAGTTTGAAATCAGAGCTTCAATAACCCTTTTGGCGTTCTATGTGATAGGCTTGGCTATCATATTATCTATTGGGCCTTTAAGTGGCGGGCCTGCCTGGTTGTTTGCATTTTCGGTTCTGGCCGGTGTGCTTATTGGAAACTATGCGGCGTTTATTGCTATATTGATGAATGCAATTTGTTTATCAATAATCGGGGTTCTGATTTCAACAGGAAAATTAGGAACCCAATTTCCTTTTTTTAATTCACCACAGGTAATGATTTCCGCTGGTGTTAATTTTATTATGCTCAATGCCATTACCGCTGTTTCTGTTTCGGTTTTGGTAAAGAGTTTATTCCAGTCCTATATTAAAAAAGAAGATCTGGCGAATCGCCTGGAAGAGGAACGATTGCAATTGGTTAAAACCAAATTGTCCCTTGAGTCAGAGATTATCGATCGAAATCAGGCTGAAAACGAATTGCAGGAAAGCGAGGAACTTTTCAAGCTGATTACGGAACATACCAGTGCCCTTGTTTCCATTTTCGATTCAAATGCCAACTACATATTTGCAAGCTCCTCCCATAAACGGTTAGGGTATAATCCTAAAAACATAATCGGACAATCTGGTTTCACTCTGATGGAAGAAGAGGATGTTGGCGTGTTGATAGAACATCTGGACAAAGCGAAAAATGGAACCTTATCAAAAGCTTTCTTAGATTACAGACTAAAAGATAAAAAAGGTAAAATTCATTATTTTCGTGGCGCATTTGATGCAATTTTTAAATCGGATGGTTCTTTTGAACGAATAGTATGTGTGGGAGAAGACGTTACCAAACTACGCCAGGCTCAGTCTGAAAAAATAGAGGCCCTTACCGAGGCCGCCGAGATTAAAAAACTTGCCTTAGTCGGTCAGATTGCCGGAAAAATGGCCCATGATTTTAATAATATTCTGGGTATTATTATGGGTATATCAGAACTTTCGCTTCTGGATTGTAATGATGTAAACATTAATAAAAACCTTAATTTAATATTTGATCAGACTATACGGGGAAAAAATTTAACAAAAAACTTGGTTGCATTTGCAAAATCTCAAGAACCAAAGCAAGCATTTTTCAAAATAAATGAAACCATTGATATGGTATTAAATTTAATGAAGAAGGACTTGGAGAATGTTGGAGTCATTGTAAATCATGGGCCAAAGATACCGGATTTGCTTGCCGACAAAGGAATGATCGAACACGCTTTGGTGAATTTTTTACAAAACTCCATACATGCTATAAGTAAAACAGAAGATTCCAGAATAATTGTCAGGACATATTGTCGCGATAAAAATATCTGCTTTGAAATTGAAGATAATGGATGCGGCATCCCCAAAGAGCATTTGGAAAATATTTACGAACCATCATTCACGTTAAAAGGTAGTAAGGATATTAATGGGGCATATAAAACTGATATAAAAGGCACTGGCTATGGGATGGCCAATGTAAAAAAATATATTGAGCAGCATAATGGTAAAATTGGAGTTGAGTCTGTTGTTAATTCAGGTACGAAATTTACCATAACCCTGCCTGTTATTAAAAAAGAATTATCCATTGAAGAAAAGGTGGAAATACAAAAAGAAACAATACATTTTGAAAAACACATCCTTCTTGTGGAAGATGAGCAGGCAATCGCTGATGTGCAGTACAGGATATTGACTCAAGACCCGTGTAACCACAAAGTTGATATCGCTAATAACGGACAGGTTGCACTGGATTTGTTTGACAGGAATCAATATGATTTTATCAGTCTGGATTATATTCTTCCAGGCGGCTTTCATGGCATGGATATTTACAATCACGTCAGAAAAAAAAATAAAGCTGTACCCATAATTTTTATTTCAGGCAACATAGAATTTTTAGAGTCCATTAGAAACTTGAAGCAAAAAGATCCGTATATAGATCATTTATCAAAACCTTGTAAGAATATCGACTATGTGAATGGTATAAATAGGTTATTGGGTAAGGTTCCAATTGGATTTTAAAGAGCCGCTTTAAGTGGTTTTGAAATAGTGAAAAGCGAGCCCTATGTTTATTTAGATGGGGTTTTCGCTGGAAACCGACGGCGTTCATTGGTGTTTTATAGACTCAGCCCAGACAAAATCTGAGTCGTAATTCTTAATTCCACAGACAGGAAAATCCATTAATTTGGAGGCGAACATTCACGAATAGAAATTGTTCAGAAGTTTTCTGCATGCTCTGGGGTGACTTTTTGGGGGAGTGCATGTGACGATGCCGGGTAAAAGGTGCCGCTAAAACAAAAAAGTCTGGGTTAAAAAGCAATATCCGATTGTGCTGTTTACGAAAAATACATTCAAATTTATGCAGAAGGTATGTTCCGGCATAATCATATGCACCCAGAATTGTTGAGGGTAGTCCCAAAAGGCGTTTGACTTGATTTGCATTATTAGGGTTGGAACTTTGGGGAAAATACTATATTTTACAGGCAAAGATGAATTTGATTGTATACATTAAAGATGAGGAAAGGTATCCATGTTCAGGGAAATGAGAAGAAAAGAGAAAAAACTGTCCGATGAAGAAGCCACCGAGATTTTAAACTCCGGGGAGGAAGGGGTTTTGGCAACAATCGGCAAAGATAACTACCCCTATGCCGTCCCCCTGAACTATGCATATCATAATAATGGCATCTATTTCCACTGTGCAACATCCGGTCATAAAATTGATAATATGAATCATAATTCAAAGGTTTCCTTTTGCGTTGTGAAGGACACACAAATAATTCCGAAAGAGTTCAGCACAAACTTTAAAAGTGTTGTTTTGTTTGGTACTGCCATGGAATTGTTGGGTGATGAGAAACAAGAGGGACTCATGGTGCTTGTTCGCAGGCTTTCAAGTGACCATGTTAAAGCCGGCGAAAAATACATAAAAAATGCAATGGATAAAACCAGGGTATTTAAGATTAATATTGAACATATTTCCGGTAAAATAGCAAAGTGATCCCAACGCAGTTGTGGATTGTCTGCCGATGGGGACAGCTAAAACTGAAAAGAGCTATTTACAATGGATTTGCTGGAATGCTTTGGCAAGACGGTCCCGGGTAACCGGTTTTATCATCCAGGTTTCATGCCCTGGTTCCAGAAGTGCGATAACAGCATTTGGAGGAATTCCGGTCGAAAGAAGGATTATCTTTACACCCTGGTCCTGGGAGATCACCTTGGATCTTTCCCATTGTCTGATTTTTTTCAGCACCTGGGGGCCTTCAAGACCCTTCATTTCAATGTCCAGAAAGATCAGATGGTAGGGGTCTTCTTCGTTGTGGGCCCTTACAAACGCATTCAAAGCCTCCAGGCCGTTTAAGGCCACATCGCATTCTCCATATCCTGAAAGCAGTTGTTGGGATTCTTTTCTGGAGCCAAACCCGGCATCCACGATCAAAAATTTCATGAATAGATTTTTTACCGAATAGGAAGCGATGAAATCCTGAAGGCGGTTGCAGGCATCGCCTAGGGCAATCAATTTTTTTTCAATTAAAAGTGTGTCTCGGTCAGCAACTGCCCTCTCGAGATTAAAGGCCGCATCCATAATCGGCTTGCAGGATAAGTGTTTAACCGAATCCCTGAACCCGGCAAGGTTGTTGACCATGGCGGGCCAATTCTGACCGTCCAGATGGGTTTTGATCTGTGCCAACATTTTTTCATGTGTTTCACAAAAGGTATCAAAGCAGTCTTTGACCAGGTGCTTGTTGCCGTGCATCGTCTGGATGAGTTCATCCAGATCAATGATGGGGGATTTGTCCGGGGCTGGGGACATGGAATGCAGGATAGCATCCTCAAGGGCTTTGCGCTTGATGGGTTTGGTAATATAGTTATCCATTCCAGATGCCAGAAATCGTTCCCGGTCTCCTTTCATGGCATTGGCGGTCAGGGCCACAATGGGGATATGGGGTTTTGGGGAGGGCATATCGTTTTCCAGTGTCCTGATGGTCCGGGTGGCTTCAAGCCCGTCCATGATCGGCATCTGCCCATCCATAAGGATCAGGTGAAAACTGCTTTTCTGATATAGTTCAATGGCTTCTTGACCATTTTGGGCAATTGTGACCGAGTGACCCAGCTTTTTTAGTATATTTACAGCCACCTTCTGGTTCATCCTATTGTCCTCGGCCAGAAGAATGTTCAAATTGGTGTCGGCCAGGTTTAAAACCGCCTTGGGTTCTTCCAGGCTGAACCGGTTGCCTGTGTCCTTTATGACGGGTTCCATATCATGGGCTTGGATGAGGCTGTCCAGCACATGGTTTTTGTAGACCGGTTTTGTCAGCAGGGTTTTAAACCCTGCCCTTGTAAATGCTTCAGGTTCCATTCGTTTTGCCGTATAACTCATTAAAATTAATTGGGGGGGGGTAACGGCCTTGTTGTCCTGGATCATTCGGGCAAGGGCAACCCCGTCAAGACCGGGCATTTCCAGGTCAATGAAAACTGTGTTAAAGGGTGCCTGTTCCAATTGGGCATCCATGAGTTTTTCCATGGTCATGGTATGATTCTGGGCATGGTCTGCAATGCAGCCAAAGGAGCGAAGATGCTGGGTCAGTGTTTTCCGGCAGGAGTCTGTGTCATCCACCACCAGGCATTTCAGATTTTTGACCTGGTGTGGAATAGGCCTTGGTTTGTGGCGAACCTCGGCCTGTTTGCGGAAATATGAGGTAAACCAGAAGTTGGATCCCGTTCCCGGCAGGCTTTTGACGCCTATCTCCCCGCCCATTAATTCTGCAAGCTGTTTGGAAATGGTGAGGCCAAGGCCGGTGCCCCCGTATTTTCGGGTGGTGGAAGCATCCACCTGGGAAAAGGACAAAAATAGTCGCTTTGTCTGTTCTCTGGAAATCCCGATCCCCGTGTCGATCACTTCAAATCGCAGCATGACCTTTCTTGGGCTTTCCGATACAAGAGAGACCTTGAGCAGCACCTCTCCCTTGTTTACAAATTTGATGGCATTGCCGGCAAGATTAATGATGATTTGCCTCAGACGGGTGGGGTCTCCTTTTAAAAAAATGGGTACATTCTCTTCAATCATGCAGATAAATTCAATGTTTTTTTCCCTGGCCTTGGTCGCCATGATCTGTCCGATATCGTGGAGTGTTCGGCCCAGGTCAATATCTATGGTTTCAATTTCCAGTTTTCCTGCTTCAACCTTGGAAAAATCAAGGATATCGTTGATGATGGTCAGAAGCGCTTCCGCACTCTGGCGAATGGAATCTGCATACTCTTTTTGTTCGGGAGAAAGATCGGTTTCTATTAAAATATCGGTCATACCGAGAACCCCGTTCATGGGGGTTCTGATTTCATGGCTCATATTGGCAAGAAAGGCGCTTTTGGCAATATTGGCAGCTTCTGCCTCCTCCTTTGCCTGTTTTAAAAAAATGGTCTGTTTTTCGATTTGTCGTTCAAGGTATTTTTTGGATACCTGGCGTTGCAGGTGAACCGATATCCTGGCGATGAGCAACTCCCGGATAAATGGCTTGGAAATGAAATCGCTGGCCCCTGCTTTAAAAATAAGGAATTCTGTTTGCTGGTTGGTCTGGGAAGTCAGAAAAATGACCGGGATGGATTTCAGGGCCTCATCGGCATTGATCCTTTTGCAAAGCGTTTTTCCGTCCATATTGGGCATATCTAAATCTGTCAGCACTATGTCAATTTCAGGGGCATCCTTGTGTTGGAGTAATTCAAGGGCCTGGATTCCATCGTTGGCGGTAAAAACCTTAAACCCTTCTCCGCCCAGTGCTTTTCGCACCGTCGTCCGGATAAATTCGGAATCATCTACAACAAGGATTGAAGGGGTGTCTGATAATTTCAATATAATCGCCCTTGGGTTTGGGAGGTCATCATCCGGACAACTATAACATTCCGTGAAAGTAGATGCAATAATTGAGAATTTTGTACATGCACATGATCTTTTCTATCATAGCCCCCCATTCTTTTTCGGGGTGAAGGCTTGGCAGCGTCTAAAATAACCCAGTTTGATATCATTTGCTTTGTGGGGTGGTTGTTCTGGCAGGTCCCTTGACACGGCTGCCCAATTTTGCGATAAATTGCCTGATTAGCCAGGCAATTCAATAACGCAGTAAAGGAATAGCGCATCAAACAGACACAGATATATCCCATTGGCGGCGGCAAGGGCGGGATCGGCAAAAGCATGATAACCGCCAATCTTGGTGTTTTACTCGCCCGCCAGGGAAACCGGGTGGTTCTGGTTGACCTGGATCTGGGGGCATCCAATCTGCATACCTTCATCGGGCAGCAGGATGGGGACAGGGGACTGGAAAACTTTTTAAGCAAGGGCGTTGATCATCTGGAAGAGGTGGCCATGCCCACAAAGATTCCCAACCTATTTTTTATCAGTTCTCGAAATTGCCTGACCGAAGCGGCCAATCTCCATGTTGCCCAGAAACAAAAAATTATCCGGGCCATCCAAACCCTTGAGTTCGATTATGTGCTCATGGATCTGGGGGCGGGTACAAATTTTAATATGCTGGATTTTTTTCTCACTGCCAGCCAGGGTGCTTTTATCTGCACTCCGGAACCCACATCCATTGAAAATTCGTTTAATTTTATCAAGGCTGTTTATTTTAGAATCATTAAAAAAACCTTGAAACAAAATACCTTTAATCGGGTCGCAAGCCTTCTGGATCTTTCCGGGAATACAATTGACCAATCCTTTCGTATCATCAGTGCCGTTAGTAAACAAGACCCTGAAAAGGGGGCGTTGCTTAAGGAAAAACTAGGGGCGTTTCATTTCAACTTTGCGGTGAATCAACTGCGGAAAAAGGATGATCCCTCCCTGGGCACTAAAATTGAGAAGGTTTGTAATCGGCATTTTTATTCAAAATTTACCTTCATGGGAAATATCCGGTTTGATGAGAACATCCATGATTCCATCCTGATGCGGAAAACCTTTATCACAGAATATCCCCACACCCCCAGCGCCAATGACCTGGCCCGAATTGCCCGGCGTATCTCTCCCCGGAACCTTAACCCTTCTTTTTCAAAAGAACCGGTATGATGACACCCATGGATGCCTATACCCATTATGAATTTTTTGAAGTTGCTGCCAATGCCTCTTCAGGTGAAATTCGAAATGCATACAAGGAAATGTTAGCCATGTATGGGGCCGACTCTCTGAGCACCTATTCATTGTTCACTCCCCGGGAAAGGGAACGGATACTCGCCCGGGCGGAATCGGCATTTCAAATTCTGATGGATGAAGAAACACGAAATGCATATGATAAATCATTGTTGACCTTGGGCGGCTTATCACCTCAAATGCCGGGTTAGAACATCAGGGGTGCCCGGAAAAAGATAAGTTTAGATCGGATAAGGCATCTGTTCCGCCCGTTATACCGGGAATATTGGTTTTCTTTGTAAATTTACTCTCCCTCCTTTCCTTAATTTAGTGTCTGCTTTTTAAATGATTCCAATGAGTTTAGGGTTGACTTTCATCATTTGAACCAACTATAGATAGTGATTGTGACAGGAACAAACAAATATGGAGATACGAGATGAAAATCGTGAAAATTGACCATATCGGAATAGCGGTATCAAGTATTGATGAAAAGAAAAAATTTTGGCTGGATGCCATGGGGCTAAACATGGAGGGCACTGAAACTATTGAGGCCCAGAAAGTTACCACAGCCTTTCTGCCAGTGGGGGAAAGCGAAGTTGAACTTTTAGAGTCCACCTCGGATGACGGACCCGTGGCCAAATATATTGAGAAAAAGGGCGAAGGCATTCAGCATGTTGCTTTCCAAGTTGAAAATATTGAAGAAGCCCTGGCTGAACTCAAAGAAAAGGGGATCCAGCTCATTGATCAGACCCCCCGTCATGGGGCAGGTGGCGCTAAAATTGCTTTTCTGCACCCCAAGGCAACCGGCGGTGTTCTTGTGGAATTATGTGAAAGATAGGGTGTCTCCTTGCTATAATCGTCTGATCCATAAAAAAAAAGGTAGCTGTTTGTGCTGATAACTATAAAATTTAGACCGGAGGATAACCATGTCTCAAATGTCTGATATTCAAAAATGGGAAGAACTTGCAACCAAAGAGTTAAGGGGAAAACCCCTTGAAGCGCTAACGAAAAAGACTCCCGAGGGAATTGATGTTAAACCCTTATATACTTCCCGGGATCTGGAAAAAGTAGAATGTATTGACAATCTTCCCGGGGTTGACCCCTTTGTCCGGGGTCCCAAGGCCACCATGTATGCGGGTCGTCCTTGGACCATCCGTCAGTATGCCGGTTTTTCAACTGCCAAGGAATCCAATACCTTTTATCGCAAAAATCTGGCAGCCGGCCAAAAAGGCCTTTCCGTTGCATTTGACCTTGCCACCCACAGGGGATATGATTCTGATCATCCCAGGGTGACAGGGGATGTGGGCAAGGCAGGGGTTGCCATAGACTCGGTTGAGGATATGAAGATTCTCTTTGATCAGATCCCTCTGGATCAGATGTCCGTGTCCATGACCATGAACGGGGCTGTTCTGCCCATTCTGGCCGGATATATCGTGGCCGCAGAAGAGCAGGGAGTCGCCCATGACCAGCTTATGGGAACCATCCAGAATGATATCCTCAAAGAATACCTGACCCGGAATACCTATATTTATCCGCCCACCCCCTCCATGAGAATTATTTCGGACATCATCGGGTTTTGTTCCTCCCACATGCCTAAATTTAATACCATCAGCATTTCCGGCTACCATATCATGGAAGCCGGGGCTGATTCTGTTCTTCAGACAGCTTTTACCCTGGCAGACGGTCTTGAGTACGTGAAGGCCGCCCTTGCCACAGGCCTTGATATTGATAAATTTGCCCCAAGGCTTTCTTTCTTTTTTGGAATCGGCATGAATTTTTTCATGGACATTGCCATGCTGCGGGCGGCCAGATTTCTCTGGGCAGAACTGATGAGCCAGTTTGATCCCAAAAATATCAAATCCAAGATGCTGCGGACCCATTGTCAGACTTCCGGCTGGAGCCTGACCCAGCAGGATCCTTATAACAATGTTGTCAGAACCACCCTGGAATGTTTGTCCGCAGTTCTGGGCGGAACCCAGAGTCTGCATACCAATTCCTTTGACGAGGCAGTGGGACTGCCCACGGAATTGTCCGCCAGAATCTCTAGAAATACCCAGATTTTGATCCAGGAGGAATCCCATATCTGTGATGTGGTGGATCCTCTGGGAGGATCCTATTATGTGGAAAGCCTTACCCAGAATATCATTGACGAGGTCAGGAAGATTTTAAAAGAGGTTGAAGATCTCGGCGGCATGGCCAAGGCCATTGAATCGGGCATGCCGAAAATGAGGATAGAAGAGGTGTCTGCAAGGCGTCAGGCCCGTATTGATAAGGGCGAGGATGTGATTGTAGGGGTTAATAAATATAAAATTGAAGATGAAATTCCGATTCCTGTTAGGGAAGTTTCCGAAGATGTTAGAGAAGAACAGGTGGCGCGGTTGAATCAGATTAAACAAGACCGGGATAATCAAGCGGTTAAAAAGGCCTTGGATGATATCGTAACCGCCTGTAAAAATGGGGACAATCTTTTGGAAGCCTGTCTGCCCGCCGTTCGCGCCCGGGCAACCGTGGGGGAAATTTCCGATGCCATGGAATCGGTTTTCACCCGGTTTGTGGCAACCACCCAATGTATATCAGGGGTGTATGCGGAAAGTGCCGACCCTGAAATTATTGCCGCCCTACGAAAACGAACCCTGGATTTTGAAAAGGAAAACGGGCGGAGACCCAGAATTCTTTTGTCAAAGATGGGGCAGGACGGTCATGACCGGGGGGTCAAGGTGATTGCAACCGCCTATGCTGATTTCGGTTTTGATGTGGATCTGGGGCCCATGTTCCAGACCCCTGAAGAAGCGGCTAAAATGGCCGTTGAAAATGATGTTCATGTGGTGGGGGTTTCAAGCCTTGCCGCAGGTCATAAAACCCTGGCTCCCCAGGTGATTGAAGCGTTGAAAAATCAAGGGGCTTCGGATATTAAGGTGGTGGTCGGCGGTATCATTCCCCCGGGTGATTATGATTTTTTGAGACAGGCCGGTGCCTCTGAAATTTTCGGACCGGGTACGGTTGTGACGGATTCGGCCAATAAAACCCTTAACATCATAGGCGCTTAGCAATTATGGTACTCAATGACCCGGAGCTATTGTTTGATGGTATTCTGAATAATAACCGGCGCATGATTGCAAAAACACTGACCCTGATCGAAAGCAATCTTCCTGCCCATCAGCAGTTGGCCCAGAGGGTTATGGAAAAGATTCTTCCCCTGACGGGTGGGAGTATTCGCTTAGGGATCACCGGTGTTCCCGGGGTGGGAAAGAGTACCTTTATCGAAAATCTGGGGGTTTGGCTTGCCGATGCCGGTCACAGGGTAGCCGTTCTTGCCGTGGACCCCACAAGCCAGCGCAGTGGCGGGTCCATCCTTGGGGACAAAACAAGGATGGAACGTCTTTCTGCCCATGAAAATTCATTTATCCGGCCCTCTCCTGCCGGAGATACCCTGGGCGGTGTGGCTGTGAGGACCCGGGAAACCATGCTGGTCTTAGAAGCCGCCGGTTTTGATGTTATCCTGGTGGAAACCGTTGGGGTGGGGCAATCTGAGACACGGGTGGCCTCCATGGTGGATTTTTTCCTGGTCCTGATGATAGCCGGGGCCGGGGATGAGCTCCAGGGCATTAAAAAAGGGGTGCTGGAACTGGCCGACGCCATTGTTATCAACAAGGCCGACGGTGAGAATTTAGTGCCCGTTGAAAAGGCTCAAAAAGAACTTGAAATAGCCATGCACCTTATTGCCTCTGAAACACCAACCTGGCATACTCCTGTTTTGACCTGCTCTTCGGTGATTGAGGGCGGAACCAAAGATGTATGGGAAACGGTGTTGGCGCATAAAAGAAAATTTAAAGCAAGCAAAGAGTTTGACCAAAGACGGAAAAAACAATCTTTAGAATGGATGTGGACACTTGTGGAGGAAGGCCTAAAGCAACAATTTAAAAATAATAAGCAAATAAATGAACAGATCCCCCTGGTTTCAAACCAGGTGGAAAATGAAAAGATATCGCCTTCGGCTGCGGCTGAACGGCTGTTGTCATATTTATAATTAATTATTTAAGGAAAGCTGGATGAAAATACATGAATACCAGGCAAAGGACTTGTTTCGACGCTACAACGTTCCCGTACCTGACGGAAGCGTTGCTTTTTCAGTGGAAGAGGCAAAAAAGATAGCCGGTGAACTTGGCGGATTTCCCGTGGTGGTAAAGGGTCAGATCCATGCCGGTGGCAGGGGCAAGGGCGGGGGCGTTAAACTGGCAGCTTCCATGGAAGAGACCGAAATTTTTGCCAGTCAGATCCTGGGCATGACCCTGGTGACCCACCAGACAGGACCCGAAGGCAAACTGGTTCAAAAACTTCTGGTTGAAGCCGGTCAGAATATTGAACGGGAACTTTACCTGAGTCTGCTGGTGGACAGGGAAACCGCCTCGGTGGTGATCATGGCCAGCCAGGACGGGGGAATGGATATTGAACAGGTGGCGGAAAAAACCCCTGAAAGAATCATAAAAGTTTATGTGGATCCCCTCATGGGTATCCAGGGATATCAGATCCGGGAGGTTGGATTTGGACTGGGCTTGCCCCCTGGTGCCATGAAATCATTTTCAGGGCTTTTATCCAATCTTTATAAATTATTTGTTGCCTATGACAGCTCCATGGTTGAAATCAACCCTTTGATTCTGACCTCGGACAATACGGTTATAGCACTGGATGCCAAGGTGGATTTTGATTCAAATGCCCTGTACCGGCACAAGGATCTGTTAGAACTTCGGGACCTCTCGGAAGAAGATCCCATGGAAGTGGAAGCATCCAAGTTTAATCTGAATTATATCAATCTGGACGGTAATGTGGGTAATATTGTTAATGGTGCCGGTCTTGCCATGGCCACCATGGATATTATCAAAAATGCCGGGGCCACTCCTGCCAATTTCATGGATGTTGGGGGCGGAGCCAGTTCAGAGCAGGTGGAAAATGCCTTTAGGATCATCCTGGCCGACTCAAAGGTAAAAGCAGTACTCATCAATATTTTCGGCGGTATTTTACGGTGTGATATCTTTGCCCAGGGCGTGGTGGACGCTGCCAAAAAAACTGGTATCAATATTCCGGTGGTGGTTCGAATGGAAGGGACAAATGTAGATGAGGGCAAGCGAATCCTGGCCGATGCCGGGCTGGATTTGATCAGTGCCAACAACCTTTCCGACGCGGCAAAAAAAATAGCCGCTGCTGTCGCTTAAGCTAACTTTAAGGAGATAATTGTGAGTATATTTGTAAATAAGGACACCAAGCTTCTGGTCCAGGGGATTACCGGTAATGAAGGTAGTTTCCATGCCAGACAATGTATTGAATACGGCACGAAGGTTGTTGCCGGGGTGACTCCTGGTAAGGGCGGGCAGAAAATGGACAGCGTACCTGTCTTTAATACCGTGGCCCAGGGAGTTAGAGAGACTGGAGCTGATGCCTCCCTGATTCTGGTTCCACCTCCATTTGGGGCCGATGCCATCATGGAAGCGGCCGATGCTGGTATAAAACTCATTGTCTGCATCACCGAAGGGATTCCCATCCTGGATATGGTGAAGGTGAAAAATTTTTTGGCCACGAAAAAATGTCGGCTCATCGGGCCCAATTGTCCGGGAATTATCACACCCGACGAATGCAAAATAGGGATTATGCCCGGAAAGATTCACAAAAAAGGAAGCATAGGGGTTGTTTCACGATCCGGCACCCTCACCTATGAGGTGGTTGACCAGTTGACAAAGCTGGGGATGGGACAGTCAACCTGCATTGGTATTGGCGGAGACCCTGTGAACGGGACCAATTTTATAGATGTATTGTCTGCATTCCAGGCGGATGAAGAAACCAGCGCCATTGTCATGGTGGGTGAAATCGGGGGCAGTGCAGAAGAAGAGGCAGCAGCCTATATCAACGCAAATATGACAAAGCCGGTGGTTGGCTTTATCGCAGGTCTGACAGCACCCCCCGGCAGAAGAATGGGGCATGCTGGTGCAATCATTTCAGGGTCCAGCGGTACGGGCGAGGCAAAAATCCAGGCATTCAAAGACAATGGAATCCATGTTTGTGAAAACCTGGGGGAAATCGGCCAAATTTGTAAAGAGGTATTTTAGGTAACCTTAAGGAGGTTAAATTGGAAAGCTATACGATTGAATCAAACAAAAAAAAGAGCCGAATACCAGCACGGCTGGATCTGGCCCAGAGCGGTACAGGGCTAATCCTGGGACTGTTCATGTGGGTGCACATGTTCCTTGTGGGGAGTATTGTCCTGGGAAAAGGTTCTTTTAACTTTGTGGCAAAGACCATGGAGTTATCTTTTCTTTCAGACACGGGTCACGGATACCCCGTCGCGGTCTTTTTTGCCGTACTCACTATTTTTACCCTGTTTATTACCCATGCATTGCTGGGGGTTCGCAAATTCCCTATTTCATGGAAGCAGCATCGGATCATGAGAGATCAGATGGTCATGATGAATCACACCGATACAAATCTTTGGTATATCCAGGTGGTCTCAGGTTTTTTCATGTTTTTCCTGGGCTCGGTCCATTTGTATATCATGCTGACCAACCCGGGGAGCATTGATCCCTATTTGTCAGCTGACCGGGTGGTTTCCGGTAATATGTGGTTTTTATATCTGATGCTGTTGATCTGTGTGGAACTCCATGGCACCATCGGTATCTACCGGTTGTGCATGAAATGGGGTTGGTTTGCCGGAAAAGACGCCAAGGCTGCCAGAGAATCCCGAAAAAAACTTAAATTAATGAAAAACAGACTCACCATTTTCTTTCTATCCCTTGGTGTGCTGGCCCTGCTGGTGTTTATTGTAATTGGTATTAACCACAGGGATAAGGTGGGTGAACGATATTCATCCCATGCTGTTGCTGCCCAGACCATTGAGGCCCAGGAAGTTGTCCCGGCCCAGGAAATTGCGCCAGCAGAAGAAGTCGCTCCAGCAACTGATACAACCCATTCGGCAGTCCAAGAGCCGAAGGTTGAGACCCATTCTGTGGTAGAAGAGCCGATGGTGGAAGCGCCGGTTGTAGAAGAGGCTCATCCGGTAGATGCGGCCCATGACAGCGAAACACCAGTTGAAGAAACACATTAAGAAAGGGATATTTTAAATGAAAGTCATATATACGGATTCACTTATTATTGGTGGCGGCCTGGCGGGCTTAAGAGTTGCCATTGCTGCCAAGCAAAGGGGGTATGAGTCCATCATCCTCTCTTTGATTCCTGCCAAACGGTCCCATTCCGCCGCAGCCCAGGGGGGGATGCAGGCAAGCCTTGGTGCATGTGTCAAAGGGGACGGGGATGATGAAGATGTCCACTTTGGAGACACTGTAAAGGGAAGCGACTGGGGATGTGACCAGGACGTTGCCAGGGCCTTTGTTAACACGGCTCCCAAAGCCATCCGCCAGCTTTCTGCCTGGGGAGTTCCCTGGTCCAGGGTCCAGGGGGGGGACAGGGAGGTTGTTATCAATGGTGAGAAGGTCACGATTACAGAGAAACATGAATCCCAGGGGCTGATCACTGCCAGGGATTTTGGCGGTACCAAAAAATGGAGAACCTGTTTTACCTCCGACGGCACTGGCCATACAATGCTCTACGCCATGGACAACAAGGCCATCCAGATGGAGATCCCGGTCCATGAAAGAAAAGAAGCCATTGCCCTGATCCATGAGGACGGGGTCTGCAACGGCGCCATTGTCAGAGATCTGATAACAGGCGAACTTATTGCCTATGTGGCCAAGGCCACCACCATTGCCACAGGCGGTTATGGACGTCTTTATTCTGTCTCCACCAATGCCGTTATTTCCGAAGGGATTGGAACTGCCATTGCTTTGGAAACAGGGGTTGCCACCCTGGGGAATATGGAAGCAGTTCAGTTCCACCCCACTGCCATTGTGCCCGTGGGTATTCTGACCACGGAAGGGTGCCGGGGCGACGGCGGCCTGCTCCTGGATAAGGACGGCTATAGGTTCATGCCCGACTATGAGCCGGATAAAAAAGAGCTGGCATCCAGGGACGTTGTTTCCCGCCGCATGACCGAACATATGCGTAAGGGAAAAGGGGTATCCTCCCGTTACGGAGATCACCTTTGGCTGGATATCACCCTGCTGGGCCGCAAGCACATTGAAAAGAATTTAAGAGAAGTAAAAGAAATTTGTGAATACTTTCTGGGTATTGATCCGGTCAAGGAATATATCCCTGTTCGACCCACCCAGCATTATTCCATGGGCGGCGTCAGAACCGGTGCCACCGGGGAAAGCCCGACGCTTTCGGGATTATTCTCTGCGGGAGAAGCTGCCTGCTGGGATATGCACGGGTTTAATCGGCTGGGCGGAAACTCGGTTGCGGAAACAGTTGTCGCCGGCATGATCGTAGGGGAATATGTGGCAGATCATTGTGCTGCCAAACCCTTGAAGGTTTCAACCGCCACCATTGAGTATTTCATGAAAAAGGAAGAAAAGAAAATCACCGACCTGATGCTCAGGGACTATGGTGAAAATCCCTTTGAATTGAAGACTGAAATGCAGAAAATCATGATGGACAAGGTGGGGATTTTTAGAAATGGTGAAGATCTTGCCCAGGCGGTTGAAGAGCTGAAAGTGCTGAACCAGCGGGCGAAAAACATAGCCCTGCGCAACCGAATCTCCTCTTCCAACCCTGAACTGGTTGAAGCCATCCGGGTGCCAAAGATGATCAAAATGGCCCAGTGTGTGGCCTATGGTGCCCTGCTTCGAACAGAAAGCCGCGGCGCCCATGCCAGGGAAGACTATCCGGAAAGAAATGACAGGGACTGGCTAAAGAGAACCCTTACCACCTGGGCAGACGATTCAGCAGATCTGCCTGAAATTTCCTACGAAGATTTGGATGTTATGCGGATGGAAATGCCCCCGGGATCCCGTGGATATGGGGTGGACAATACGGTTCATCATCCGGATACGGAAAAGAGGGTGGCCCAAGTTGAAGAAATTAAAAAGGCCAACCCAACGGCAGACAGGCATGAGATTCAGGAGCTTCTTAATCCGTTAACCATTCCGGAAAAATTTAAGGGGAAAAATGAGCGTATCGGCAGGGGGTATAAATAATGAGTGATCAGGCAAGAATTTTAAAGTTTCAGATATTTCGGTACAATCCCTTAAAGCCGGGGGACAAACCCCGTATGGTAACCTATGAAGTTACGGAAGCCCCGGGGATGACCATTTTTATAGCATTGAATGATATTCGGGAAAACCAGGACCCCTCCCTGCAATTTGATTTTGTCTGCAGGGCCGGTATTTGCGGTTCCTGCGGCATGGTTGTCAATGGCAGGCCGGATCTTGCCTGCCGGACACTGACCTCCAAATTTCCCGACGGTGAAATTAAACTTTTACCCCTACCCGGATTTGAGCTTATCGGGGATTTGTCCGTTAATACAGGCAAATTCATGCGGGCCATGAGCGAGCGGGTGGAGTCCTGGATCCATGATGAAAATGCCGACAATGTCAATTATGACAAATTGGAAGAGCGTATGGATCCGGATGTGGCCGATGAGATTTATGAGTTGGAGCGGTGTGTGGAATGCGGCTGCTGTGTCTCTGCCTGTGCCACCAAACGGATGCGTCCTGATTTTCTGTCCGCTGTTGGCTTCATGAGACTGGCCCGGTACTCCCTGGACCCACGAGACAAACGGACCGATGAGGAATTTTATGAAATCATGGGGGATGATGATGGTGTGTTTGGCTGCATGACTCTCCTGGGGTGTGAGGATTATTGTCCCAAGGATTTGCCCCACCAGACCCAGATCGCTTATTTAAGAAGGAAAATGGCCCTGGTCAAATAATTGAACCGGATAAGCGCCATACAAGGAAAAAAATGACAGATTTTAAATATGAAACCATGTTTCCCCTGGGAGCAGATACAACCGAATACAGGTTGTTGACCAAGGAGCATGTTCGGGTTAGAGAATTTGAGGGCAACGAGGTTCTGATGGTGGAACCCCAGGCCTTGAATATCCTGGCGGAGAAGGCCTTTAAGGATGTGGCCCACCTCTACCGGTCCGAACACCTTGAACAATTGAAAGGCATTATTGATGACGCGGAAAGCAGTGACAATGACCGGTATGTGGCATTGGAATTGTTGAAAAATGCAATAATTGCATCGGATAAAGTATATCCCATGTGCCAGGATACAGGCACTGCCATTGTCATGGGAAAAAAGGGACAGCAGGTTTGGACCTGGTCAGATGATGCCGAGGCCTTGTCCCGTGGCGTCTTTGATGCCTATACCCAAAATTATCTGCGGTATTCCCAGAATGCAGCCCTGACCATGTACAAGGAAATGAACACAAAATCAAATCTTCCGGCCCAGGTCGATATTGCGGCTGTTCAGGGGGATGAGTACTCCTTTTTGTTCATGGCAAAAGGGGGAGGCTCTGCCAACAAAACTGCTCTTTTCCAGATGACAAAGGCCACCCTCAATTCTGAGGAGATTCTGATCAACTTCATGCTGGAAAAAATGAAGGGGCTTGGCACGGCAGCCTGTCCTCCCTATCATGTTGCCTTTGTCATAGGGGGAACCTCGGCTGAACTGAACCTTAAAGCTGTGAAGCTTGCGTCTGCCCGTTACCTGGATACCCTGCCCACAAAGGGCGGCGAGACGGGGCACGCCTTCAGGGATACGGATCTGGAGGATAAGGTGTTGGCAGCTTCCCAAAAATTGGGGTTGGGTGCCCAATTCGGGGGCAAATATTTTGCCCTGGACATTCGGGTGATCCGGCTGCCCAGACACGGTGCCTCCTGCCCCATTGGAATCGGGGTGTCCTGTTCCGCCGATCGCCAGATCAAAGGAAAAATTACCCGGAAGGGGATTTTTCTGGAGCAGCTGGAAGAGAATCCTTCCAAATATTTACCGAAATCAGAGCCAGAGATGGCCCCGGCTGTTGAAATTGATTTGAATAAGCCAATGGACGAGATCCGGGCGGAATTGTCAAAATATCCGGTGTCCACCCGACTTTCTCTGACCGGGAAAATCATTGTGGCAAGGGATATTGCCCATGCCAAGTTCATGGAAGGGTTTGAGGCTGGAAAGGGTTTGCCCGACTATATTAAAAACCATATTATTTATTATGCAGGACCTGCCAAAACACCGGAGGGGGAAGCTTCCGGGGCATTTGGCCCCACCACGGCAGGACGCATGGATCCCTATGTACCGGTTTTTCAGAAGGAAGGCGCTTCCATGGTCATGCTGGCCAAGGGGAACCGCACCCAGCAGGTAACCGATGCCTGTAAGGCCCATGGCGGATTTTATCTGGGGTCACCCGGGGGGCCTGCAGCCCGGCTGGGCAAGGATTTTATAAAAAAGGTTGAGCTTGTAGAATATGAAGAATTGGGAATGGAAGCCGTCTATATGATCACGGTTGAAAGTTTCCCCGCCTTTATCATCGTGGATGACAAGGGCAATGATTTTTATGCAGATCTTTTGTAAATTGTTGTAAAGTAAAAACCCCGGAAAAGAAAAATTTCCGGGGTTTTTATGAATCTGATATTCAAACGTTGCATAATATTGTTTGAACGTGTTATTATTTGATCCTTTGGATGATGATCCTGGTCTGGGCACACAAATGCCAGGGTTGATAAATGTGTATGAGGAGATAAATATAATGGAAAAAATAATAGCAGTGATTCTGGTAACCCTCGGTCTTTTAAGCACCCCGGTCCTAGCAGATGAGATCAGATTAAACAACGGAGATCAGTTGACAGGAAATATTGTGGAATTGGATGAGACTGTTCTTCGAATGGTCACACAATCGGGTGAAATCCTTATCCCCAGAGATACGGTTGTTTCTGCAGTTTTGAGTTCGGCAAATTATACCACCGCTTCCAGGGAGGTTAATACCCTGACAAACCATTCCGGTAACCTTCGGTCCGTTTATGGGATGGACCTCTCAGAAAATGGGATGGAAGTCTCAGGAGACTGGATTGCGGAGGAATGAAGCCCTTCTATCCCCTTGCTGCCGGGCAACTCACGATGTCCACAAGCAATTCTCGGTGAGGTAATATCTTTATATACCTGAAAAGGCCCTCCATATGAGATGTGTAAATGTTATAAACATTAACAATTCGTGACTTTGTCTAGGCCAAATAAAATTCCCTTTGGCCACAAGATATGGGGTCTGGATTCGATTTAAAAATCCTGAGACCATGAATCAAGTCATGGTCATTGAATTTGGTAAAGAATTACTAAAAAATAGAAAAATTTGATCCTTATGTAAATCACACCTAGGGTTTGTATTCTAAAAAAATATAGTGGAAAAATCACTCTTGCCACAGGTTCTGGTCTATATTGTGTACATATTTTAATTTATTTATAATTTTTTACAAAAAACATCTTTTCTCTTAAATCAATTTTAAATTAAATTGATTTTCTCAAACTATCCAGCTAAAATAAATGTTTATATTCGATACGATCAGAATACAATCCACTACAGGAGAATTTGTTCTCCATGATCATAAAATATGAAACAACCGGACATCCTGACAAATTAAAAGCGTTGATCCGGCAAATTTGTGGTGAACAGGAGATTAATGGGCTTTTGATCTTAAGTTGTGATGCAAACCAATATACCGCCCAGACAGTTAATCCCATTATCAAAACCATTGACCTTCCTCTTTTCGGTGGTATTTTTCCCGCAATTGTGCATGGAAAAACAATATTAAATAAAGGCAATATCGTTATCGGATTGAACAACCTGCTGAAAATTCACACTATTGAGAGTTTGAGCGATGCCCAGGTTGACTATGAAGATATCCTGGACGAAAAAATTTCAGATATCGGCAAATGCAAGACCATGATGGTTTTTGTAGACGGATTTGCCAAAAGAATCAGTTCCTTTATCGAAGGGCTGTTTTCAATATTTGGCCTGGATATCAATTATATCGGCGGTGGCGCCGGTTCTTTGAGCATGGAACAAAAGCCCTGCCTTTTTACCAATGAGGGACTGGTGGAAGACTGTGCCGTCGTTGGACTGCTGGACGCCCACAGCGGGGTGGGAGTCAGCCATGGATGGACCCTGCTCAATGGCCCGTACCGGGTAACAGAATCAGAACATAATATTATAAAAAGCCTGGATTGGCGACTGGCATTTGAAGTCTACCAGGAGGTGGTATCTGCACATAGGAAGCAAGATTTTACCCCGGATAATTTTTTTGAGATTTCCAAGTCCTATCCGTTTGGAATTGCCAGAATTGATAATGAACAAATTGTCCGGGACCCGGTCCAGGTCAATCCGGACCAGAGCCTGGTTTGTGTCGGCGAAGTGCCGGAAGGCTCTTTTGTCTCCATTTTGAACGGCGACAATGCCTCGTTGATCAAAGCTGCCGGTACCGCTGTCCAACTAAGCATTGATTCTTTTCCAATATCCGGAAAAATGGAGGTGCTCTTTATGATTGATTGTATCTCACGGGTTTTGTTTTTAGAAGATCAATTCAAATTAGAACTTGAGGCTGCTCAATATCAAGACCTGCCCCTGGTGGGTGCATGTACTCTTGGGGAAATTGCCAATTGTGGCCATGAATTTTTAGAATTTTACAATAAAACCAACGTAATCGCTGTTTTATAAAAAATGAAAAATGATGCCCTGATTCATCTCCAGGTTTTTTACGAAATTGCCATGGCTGTCGGCAACAGCCTTGATTTGAATAAAATGCTCAAATCAAGCCTGACCGCTTATCTGAAAAAATTATCCTGTTCCACCGGGATAATTTATCAAACATTTCGCCGTTCGGATAACATGTGGCGTTTTACACCCCAATGTGCAATTCCAAGGAACGCCGTTCAAAAAAAAATTACCCAAAATTCAATGCCAATTATTCCTGAACAACTTAATATCCATGAAATAAAGCCATATCTGTCGTCTCTTCCCATCTGCGGAAAAGCCGATACCGGACAGGCATTTCATATCATGGAGTTGCCTGGATTTGGTCTTCTTTCTTTATTTAAAACCCGAGAGCCCATTGATCGAACCATTATCCGGTCTTTGATCCATACCAACAAAAAGCTTGCCAGTTCAGCTGTTGCCTGCCTGCAAAATGAAAAAATCGAAAAAATTAACCACCAATTATCAAAAGAAATATTAATTCGAAAGACAGCGGAAAAAGCAAAAAGTCAGTTCATAGCCAACATGAGTCATGAGCTTTTAACCCCCATGAACGGCATTGTCGGATTCAATAAACTTCTTTGTGATTCAGGCCTGACAGAAAAACAGCATGAATTCTCAGATTCGTTGAGTGCCAGTGCGGACTCCCTGCTAACTATCATAAAAAACCTGTTTGAGTTTTCAAAAATCGAAGCAGAAAACCTTGAGCTGGAAAATATTGATTTCAATATTCATCGCCTGGCTTTAGACCTGATTGATCTCTTGCGCCATAAAGCAGATGAAAAAGGACTGAAAATCCATTTTGATATTCTTGATGACACTCCTGAATATTTAAAAGGAGATCCCAAAAGAATCCGTCAGATTTTGACCCATCTGATCGATAATGCCATTAAATTTACAGAGGCCGGAGATATAAGAGTCCAAATCCATGCCAAAACCCAATCTCCTGGAAATGATTTTCAAATCAAATTTTCGGTTTCAGATACCGGGATCGGCATACCAGATGAAAAAAAAGATCTTCTTTTTGCCACCTTTACCCAGGCGGATGAATCTGACACACGAAAATATGGCGGTATCGGTCTGGGTCTTGCCATATGTAAAAAATTGGCAAAACTATTAAAGGGCCGAATCGAGGTATCCGACAACAAAGAGGGCGGTTCTGTCTTCTCTTTTACCCTGTTGCTCAATCATGCTCAACCCCATGCAGGGGATCAAAAAAGTGCCGCGATTTCAAATGATACCGACGTTTGCGCCCTGGTGGTGGATGACAACCCGGTGAATCGAAAAATCATTGAAGGTATCTGTGAAAAATTAGGATGGGAAACCCAAACTGCCAATGACGGCAAACAAGCCATCGCCGTTCTGGAATCAAAAACATTTGACATTATCCTTATGGATTGCCAGATGCCGGTTATGGATGGATATGAAGCCACCAAAATTATCAGAAATTTAAATTCAGCCGTTCTCCGGCATGATGCCCCAATCATAGCTGTTACAGCTAATATCAGTGATGAAAACCGTGAAGAATGCCTCAGGGCAGGGATGAACGATTTTATCTCAAAGCCTGTTACCCTAGAAAAAATTCAAACAATTTCAAATTACGCATTGAAAAAAGGATAGAACAACAAATACCTATCACCTCATTGGAGAATCAGGAGGGTTACTCAAAATAGGTTTAAATCACCCCTTAAAATTTTGATCATGTATTGTTTTGGTATCCTAAACTATTCCAAGTCTATGAAGACTCCACCTTCGGATAATAATCATTGAGTCTGGTTTAACCCGGCGCTTCCCAGGCTGTTTAAAATACAATAAACAATATCCAATTGGATTGTGCCTCTTTTTTCAACAGATCGATAAATTCAAAATATGCTATGGTTGCTTTTACTGTCTTTCAAAACTAAAAGGATTATATCGTGAGAATTGTTATTGCCACTTCAGGCTCCAGAGGAGATGTCCAACCCATGATAGCCCTGTCTTTGGGATTAAAAAACACAGGTCATGATCTGTTGTTGATAGGCCCTCCGGAAAAAAACAATGGGCACAGCAACTGGGGTGTCCATATAAAGGTCTTGGCAGGGATGTTACGGCCTTTTTAGATACCATTAAAAATATACCCACAGCTATTTTATTTGTTAAATATGTCAGATAAGAAATTCATATTCAGTTCAAAATGCTCCCTTGGATGTTACTCAAACACATATTCGATCTGGTTTAGGTGCCCCACCTATTAAGCGATCAAAGTTCAATGCAAAAAGATTGATTAATCCCCTGTCCGTTTGTTTCTCAAACCCAAGCATCCACCACCAGACTGAAATAATTGCTCAATCCATTAAACCAAAGGGTTCTTTAGATAAAGCAATTAAGTCCATTGAGGGGACTTTAAAGGGAATATTCTGTAATCGGATCAACCCGATAAAAAAAGTATTTAATTTTTAGATAGTTGCAGGAAAAAACTTGCATCGAAGGCGGAAGGCATGATATCAGCGGGATATGAATAGTATGGGATATTCTTTGTCATCCCTTTAATCAAAAAAGTCTTTATTACCTAACAATGTGTTTTTGCCATGTACTGAGAAGATCAATTGCCGGGTGATTGTTGGCTATTGGTTGGAGGTGGAAATAACCACCTGGCAGAATTTTACATCAAGGCATTATGATGGAAGAGAATAATCAAAAAACTAAAAAAAGTACGGCTTCGTCTATCGTGAAACGCTTTATTCTTTTTTTAACAATCACTGGTACATCTTTATTGGGTTTATTTTTAATCGGCGGCCTTGTCATGCAAACCCTGAGAAGCGATGCCGTGTATATAGCAATTATCATTAAACATTATCCGGCGACCATCGGGTTGCCGCTTTCGGGGTTTGCAGCGTTCGTGCTGGTTTTTTTGCTTGAACACAGCAGGGGGCCAATCGAATTCGAAGGATTGGGGTTTAAATTTAAAGGGGCTTCGGGTCCGCTTGTTTTCTGGCTCATCTGTTTTATGGCAATCAATACCGGCATTTATACCCTTTGGACACGGGAGTTTCATTCTCCTGTAGCTGAAAAGATATTGGAAGACCTTGTGTCTGAACAGATCAAACAAGTTAACTATGACCGCCGATTACATAATTGTATCGATAAAATCCGGAAACAAGGGAAAGTTAAAGATAAGCAGAAAATAAAAGATATTTGTTCGCAACGCTTAATTGAACAGATTAATAGAGATATATCATCCAGCGTATCAAGTGATTGAAGTAGAACTATCTGTCATTTGTAATCCCTTTCAGATCAAGCAGTTCGTCGTATCCGGTGCCCTGAAATGTGATGTTTTGTGTTGAAAATCGGACATCAATTATATGATGATGTAAATTTACAAAACCTTTGGGTTCATTTGTAATCAATCTGCCGATCATCCGTGATATTGACGACAGATGGCCAAAAGCCTGTATTTCATCTACGATTTGCATTTCTTGAATATTGACAATCATCGGGCCGTCTTTAAACCGGCAGGATAAAGACCATTTTTCATCTGTCTTTTTGTCTGATGAGGTGTATGAGATTTTATCCCAATTGCCATCTAATTCGCAATCATTCGATGTGGCCATTTGTCCATCTGAATTAATATATTGAGCCAAAATGTACCTGGAATCAGCACTTCCTTTTAAACCGTCAATGGCCAGGAAATTCAAAGTATATTCATTCGAATGGATCCTGAAGGATCTCCAAATCTCTGAAATTTCGGCTGCATTTAAGGTGGCCTTGGAATGATCCATATAAGCAAAACCGGTAAAGAGACTTGTCTGGTTTTCGGTTTGCAGTGTCCCGGAAATTATCCCCCTGGGGATGGGTATCTCCAAAGAAATAAATTGATCTTTCGATACTTCAAAGAAGCGCCCATTTCCTATAATGACCGGCTTTGAAAGTGCTTCTATCCATGCATTTAGACTTAGTTTTTCAGATTTTACCGAGATCTGATACCTGTTTTTATCAAAGACAATTTGATTGTTTCCAAATCTTATCCCTGAGCCATCATTTTCAACTGAAGGCTTAATATTTTCGATTATGTGTACAATTCGTTCGCCTTTTGAAGGGAGATATCTGATGGCAATCATGCCGTGCCCATCTCCATATCCATAATTATGAATTCCAAAAACAATGGTTAATAAAGAATGATCGTCTAAGTGAGAAACGATCTGCCATTGAGTATTAAAAGATTCATCCCCAGGATTATGAAATTGAAAGGGTAAATGAAAATTTTTAAGTACTTTAATTTGTCCGTTAACTTTCAGCCGAGCCCCATCGTTTTTTGCAAAAGCAGGAGTGAAAATGAAAAAACTGTAACACGAAAATAAGCAGATGAGTCGGATGAATTCCAGTTTTTTAATTCTGCGCATCATGCCTTCCGGATATTCATTTTCTGCAATGTGAAAATTATATTATAGTCTAAGAACAATCAGAGTCAAGGTTTCTTGTATATGGGTTGATTCTGCTATTGTTCAACCATCCAAATGGTATCATTAAGATTTTAGACGAATCAGGATACCTTATTCTATTGGGACAACTCAAATTTACTGAGCAAATTTTGGACTTCAATCCCGGTGACCCTTATCACGTGTAATCCGGGTATCTTAAGTACTTTCTACTTCAGAAAATTGATCCGGAATACTGGGAAGGCAAATTGCATTTCTTTCCTGATCCTTGATAGCCGGATGGTTATTTTTCTTTACAAACTTCTGGTTCTCCTGTAGTGTCTGCGGTTCGAATTCAGAGACTCACAGAAGAGAAAAAATAATTACCAGGGGGAAATTTATCATGTCTGCTATATTTGGTATTGATTTTGGAACATCCAATTCAGCATTATCCGTGAACATGGATGGGAAGGTCAGGTTGCTGGATGTGGACAGAGAGAATCCCATATCCAATTCATTAAAATCAATCCTTTATTTTTTAAAAGAGGATGGCCAGACAACCTCCTATGTCGGGTATGAAGGGGTGAAAGCCTACATTGAAAATGAGGCAGATGGCCGGTATATGCAGTCAATCAAAACCTTTCTTCCGGACACAGCTTTTGACAAGACAAATATTTACGGTAAATCCTATACCCTTGAACAGTTGATCTCAATATTTCTCAAAACCATGAAGGAGCGGGGCCAGGAGATCATCAAACAGGAGGTATCTGATCTGGTACTGGGACGCCCGGTTATTTTTTCCGAGGACAGGGACAGGGATAAGATTGCCCAGGATCGTCTAACCCGGGCAGCACAAATCGCCGGGTTTAAGAATATTTCCTTTCAGCTTGAACCCATTGCCGCAGCCCTGGCCTATGAAAACAGTCTTGGTGCAGGCCAGGAACAAATTGTGTTGGTGGGGGATTTTGGTGCCGGCAGTTCGGATTTTACCATTTATAAGGCCGGGGCTGGCGGCATCAAAGCGGCACGAGACCGCGATATCCTCGCGGTGGGCGGTGTTTATATTGGTGGAGATGTGTTTGATTCTGAAATTATGCGGGAAAAGGTGGCAGCTCATTATGGGAAAGATGTCCAGGCAAAATCCATGTGGAGCGATAATCTTTTCGGGCTTTCCCCCCTTGTTATCCGGAAGCTGATGCAATGGCATCTCATTCCCCAGCTCAGGCTGCCCAGAACATTGGATAATATTAAAGAGCTGAAGGTCAGGGCAAAGTTTGCCGATAAAAAATTGTTGGAAAATCTGGAAAACCTTATTCATGCCAATTACGGATATCTGCTGTTCAGATCCATTGAAAAAACAAAATGTGAGTTGTCGGACCAGAACGAATCCATCATCAATTTTAAGGATTATGGGATCTGCCTTGATGAGCCTTTGTCCCGGGAGGAGTTTGAATGCTTTATTCGGGAAAAGGTTGATTCCCTCAATGCCTGTGTCGATTCAACCCTGGCAACGGCAGGTTTGTCCTGTGCCGATATTGATGTGGTTTTTTTAACCGGCGGCTCCTCCTATATCCCCCTGATACGGGAAATATTCGAGAGAAGGATCGGAAAGGAGAAGATCCGGAGTGCCGATGCCTTTACCAGTGTTGCCTATGGTCTGGGCCTCCATGGTAATGCCTTAGGCAAGGTTTGATGACCCGTGGGGGTATTAGGAAATGAGCAGATCCTTGAGCAGTTTACGGGCGGTTTCGTCCTGATCCGTTGCAATGGCGATTATATTTTCTCCAATGTCGCAATTTACCATGGTAATGCCTCTGATATCGATATTGCTGTCACTTAACCTTCTTGAAATGGCAGCCAGGGCTCCGGGCCTGTCCTTTACCCGTACCAGGATGTTTTCGCTGGAAATAGCGGTGTATCCATTCTCAACAAGACGTTTTAGTGCCGGGTCAATCTGCTGGGTAAACAGGATGATTTCAGCTGTTGTCCCTTTAACAACGGCATGGATTTTATCAATATTGATGTCTTCCTGTTCCAATAATTCCGAGATGTCTGCGACCAACCCTTTTTTATCCCTGTGAAGAATGGTGATAAACGGCATTATGTTTCCTCTTTTATGTGCTTTCTTTCTGTTTAACTATAAATCAGATTGTACAAGATCCGTGATAAACAAGTCAATTTGTTCCCGGTTTACATGGGGCATGACAATGATATGGCTCTGGCCGTCTGCCGTTGCAAGCTGCCATTTTTCTTGGACAGCTTCGGGTGCTTTGGGAAATACAATGGTCAGGGCGCCGGGATTTTTCCAGGCAGCAATGCCCCTGCCCTTAAGTTGTGTTAAGGTATAATCCGCAAGTATCAGGGCCTTGTTGATCCGGTCTTTCAGTCCTTCTTTGCCCAGTTTTTTGATGGTATACCACAAAAACAAAGGGGTCAGTCCGTTGCGTGATCCCGTGATGGTGGTATCCAGAGAGCCAATATAGGAGATGGACCGGGCGATGCGGGAGACATTGTTTTTTTTGGCAATGACCACTCCGCAGGGAATGGGTGAACCAAAGGACTTGTGTCCGGAGACGGAAATACTGTCAGCCCCGTCTGTGAAATCAAAGGGGGGCCTGGGATCCAGAAAGGGGGCAATCCCGCCTGCCAGGGCAGCATCTGAGTGGATATAAAAGTCTGTAATCACCAGATCGTCCAGTATCTGCCGGATTTTTTTGATATCATCTTTTGCTTCGGTCATGGTGGTCCCGATATTGGCAAAAATGACAGCGGGCTTGTCCCTGTTGATTCGGATGGTTTCTTTCAAGTCTTCATAGTCTATTTCCCCGTTTTTAAGGGTCTGGATCATGATGTGGCGCATGTTTAAGAGATGGATATTTTTACTGACGCTATAATGGGTTTCCTTTGAGAAATAGACAATTCCCCTGGGATAAAGTTCCCGTGCAAGGTACAAACCATAGAGATTGCCTTCACTGCCGCCATTGGTCACATACCCCCAGAAATTATCTTTGGGTGCCCGGAAGAGATCGGCCATAAAGGTGATCACCTCCTGCTCAAACAAACGGGAATCCACCTTCCATGTGCTTTCGGAAAAGGGATCACCCAAATTGTTCATCGGATAGTGTAAAAAATCCTGGAGCCGGGAAAAATTAAAATCCTTGGCAACAGGATATCCAAGGAAATCAGCGCTTTTTTTTTTAATCGTTTCAAGCAGGTCAGCTACTCTTTTTTCATCTGCAATGGATAGGGTCATCTGTTTGTCCACAATCAAAGCCTCGTTATAGCCAGCCCAATTCATTTTTCATGGTCTTGTATCGCTTTTTAAAGCGTTTTAGCATCTCGGGATTGCTGGCAAGAACTGAATTGATAAATTGATGGTGTTGGGTATTGGCAGTATTGTATTTTTTCAGGCTTCTGTTCACATTGGTCAGTAAGCAGTCATAGGTGCCTCTGGCCGCCTGATCCTTTACCTCAAGCCGTTTAAAATGAGTTGCTGAATAGTCCAGCCATTTTGTCATCTCCAGAAAATATTCTTCAAGGGACTGTCGTTTGGACCTAAGCGATCGGTTCAGCAGATTTGTGACCACAATATAATGGTCAAGGTTTTCTTGTTTAAGCTTCCGGGAATTGCTGTTAATAAAGGCGATATATGCAGAAACATCCTGGTTGGACCTTTTCAAAACTTTCTCACTGTTTTTAATAACAAAGATTGCTTTTCTCATTCGTTCTGCTGTGTTGAGCCGTTTCAAATCGGTAATTTTTTCCAATTCATGTTCCAACTCTATGGCAGAGGATTCCATACGGTCCAGGTAAATGGATATCCGTTTTTCCATCCTTGATTTAGGGGAGGACTCTGCACAGGCGAACAAAAAAGGCAAACCAAGCAGACAGAGTATCAATTTTGACAGGAAAGACGATAATTGTTTTGTTTGTTCCCTATCGCGGGGAAAAAAGGGGGTCGGGATTCGTAACTTTTTTTCTTTTGGTATCCCGAAGGTTATATCTGCAAGATTCAAATCAAGTTGCTCCTTAGAATATTCGCACAATTAAAAATTGAATTTTTCTTTAGGCATAAGGCTGCATACAAGTATTTATAGATTCGTCGGTTATTTTTTTCTCCCAGAACCTATCTTTTTTTTTCCCTGGGGTAAAGGTTTTTTTGGGGGGAGGGATAAAAGTATGGTCTTTGATCTTTTTTGTTACAGATTGCCGGACAGCGCCAGGATATTTTTGTTAATAGCCACATTGAGATCCCTGTGGAAATACTCATGATGTCTGGGTTCAAAGGGTAGAAAAACAAGGCGGATATTCTTTGGCGAAATGATTGTCCCGGCAAGGCTGGGTAAATGGTTCTTAAGGGGGCGTACCAGGGATGCCAGGGTGATTTTTATGCTTTGGATTGCCTCGGAAGAGGCTAGGGTGATTGGCAGATGATTGTTTTTTTGAATTTTCTTTTCAAGGCGTGGATTGGGCTGGGTAATGGCAAGCTGACTGTTTAACCTCAGAAAAACGTTGGGTCGAATTTTAAATGCCGGCGTCCAAAAATGCAGGGACTGGTTTTCCCAGTCCGGCTGGATGGCTCGGGGAAGGTTGCCCATGCGGACCAGGTCAGCATAGGACTCTAAGGCAATGGGGGATATGTTAACGTTCATTTTCCAGAAGGGGATCATCACATCGTCAGGGTGCGAGGGGGTTGCACACCCGTATCGAATCTTTCCGAGCCGGTTACCCCTTGTCTGCCAGAGGGTTTGACAATTTCTACAGACCAGCACAAAAGAATTTTTATGCCCTTCCAGGTCCCAGCCGCAGTCTGGGCAAATTCCTGTAACAAAGAGGGTTTCCTTTTCAGGACGGCACAGGGGTAAGGCTGTTATATCCATATCGCCGGGTAGCATTGTCTGGATGGGTTTGTTCAAAATACCGTCAAAAAGGCGGTTTTTATGAATATAAAAGGGCGAATAGATCAGGCTGGTGGTTTCGCCAATATCCTCCTGAAAAACCGGGGTCTGGTCTTTTTTGATGGATCGGACAGTCTGGCCCGATGGGTGGATACTTGTTTTGAATTTGCAGGGTCGGATAAATTTTCCCCGGGTCTCACTTGAAACCAATTTCAGGGGGAGTGCCTGGGCTCTCAATCCGAGGGAGAAGGGGATATGGGGTGACACCCCTTCCATTGCCAGGGCAGAAATGTCCAGGAACCTGGGTTTCACTCCGGAAAAATGACAGGCATACCGTACGCCTTTGAACCGCCAATAGGGCAGGTAAATGACGTCACTATCCCCGGGAGCCTCGGGGGACAGGGGAAAATAATATCTAAAAAATCCCCTTTGGGAAATACAGGACCGTACCCTGCAGAAGCCACACACAAAAAACAGGGTCTCTTCCCCAAGGGTTAAAGGAGCCCCGCATTGGGGACATTGATGCTCAACCTTGAAGCTGATGTTTTTCTCCGCACTGGTTACAAAAAATTGCATCCGCCAGGTTTTTTGCCCCGCATTTGCCACAGAACAGGGTCGTTACCTTTTTCTGGATTGCCTTGCCGCACCTGGGACAAAATTGGGCTCCCGGGGTAATATTTTTTCCGCAACTTTGACATTTTTCAAAGACCACCTGCTGGTGTCCGCACTGGGGGCAAAAATTTGCATTTATGGGTATGTTGTTTTTGCATTCGGAACAAATGGCCGTGGCTTGCGGGGTATCGGGTTTTTCCTTCTGGTTTGATAATTGCTGGGCAAACATACCCGGCAGCATTACCCCAAGCCCCATGCCCATGCCTGCCTGGGCTCCGTTGCCGGCAATCGAATCGGATCCTTGGGCAATTTTTTCCATGGCCATGGCGGTTTTCATTTGCATGAGTTTATTCATGTCGTCAAAAACTTCCATGCGGCTTTTATCATCAATGGCCTGCTGGACTTCAGGGGGTGGGGTGATGGCATTGATATAAAGCCCTGTCAGGCCGAGACCAAACCGTGAAAAGTCCTCTTGGATTTTTTTTGAAATCCCCTTTGCCAGTTCATCATATTGGGCCGGTAAATCAAAAATGGTGGCGATATTTTCGCCGATATAATCATTAAATCTCGAGACCACTACCTGGTTGAGGTATTCACTGATCTGTTCTGTGGTGTATACCCCCTGGGTTCCCACTAGCCGGTTGACAAAGAGCACAGGCTGGACAATTCTCAGGTTAAAGATGCCAAATGCCCGGAGTCTTACAAGTCCAAGTTGTGTATCCTTAAAAGCCACTGGATCCCTGGTTCCCCATTTTAAATTTGTAAATATTTTAAGATTTGTAAAATAGACCTCGGCCCGCAAAGGACTTTTGAACCCCCAGGGAAGGCTGGCTATTTTGGTTAAAATCGGGATATTGGCTGTTTTCAGCGTATGGCGGCCCGGACCAAAGGCTCCCACGGCCTTTCCGTTATAGAAAAAAACAGCGGCCTGGCTTTCCCTCACCGTTAACTGGGCACCATATTTGATATCGGCAGACCCCTGTTCCGGCAACCGGTGAACAAGCTCCTGTCCGCTTTCGTCAAACCATTCTAGAATTTCTAAAAATATCAGGTTGTTGGCTCCCATTTTAATCCTCCTGGCGGATTTGGACTATCATAATTTTTTTGTCTTTAAAAAAATAAATTCTTTTATGTGCTATCCTGGTATATTATATACCCAGACGTCATGTGTCAAAGGGGGTTGTTTAAAAATTATCAATTGAGCATGGGGTGAATCGTTCTGGCTGAATGGGGGTTATATTCTTGCACATATCATTGAGGCCGGGACCAAAGGAGGAGAATGACCACACGAATTGAACAAGACTCCATGGGAGAAATCCGGGTGCCCATGGACTGCCTGTGGGGCGCCCAGACCCAGCGCTCTCTGGAAAATTTTAAGATCGGCAGGGAAACCATGCCCTTGGGGCTTATCCAGGCATTTGGATATTTAAAAAAAGCCGCCGCCATTGCCAATGCCGACCTTGGCCTGCTCTCCCGGGAAAAAGAGGTGTTGATATCCCGGGTTTGTGATGGGATTATCCGGGGAAAGTTTACAGATCAGTTCCCCTTAAAGGTGTGGCAGACAGGATCGGGTACCCAGACCAATATGAATGTTAATGAGGTCATTGCCAACCAGGCCCATGTATTGTCCGGTAAAAAACTGGGAACAGGTCCCCGCCTGATTCATCCCAACGACGATGTGAATAAATCCCAGTCTTCCAATGATGCCTTTCCCACGGCCATGCATATTGCCGCCTGCCTACAGCTCACAGATCACACCTTGCCCGGTCTGGAATCTTTGGGACAGGGGCTTGGGGAAAAAAGCCGGGCCTGGCAGTCCATTGTCAAGACAGGAAGAACCCATTGCATGGATGCCGTTCCCATCACCCTGGGTCAGGAGTTTTCGGGCTATGCCGCCATGGTGGCGTATGGGATTCAACATTTAAAAACCAGCCTGACCCGGCTGTCTGAGTTGGCCCTGGGGGGAACAGCCGTGGGAACGGGGCTGAACAGCCCTGCCGGTTTTGATGTGAAGGTTGCCGGGATCATCACAGAGCTGACCGGGTATCCCTTTGTAACCGCTAAAAATAAGTTTGAAGCCCTGGCCGCCCACGATGCAATTCTGGCCTCCCATGGGGCCCTTAAAACCCTGGCGGCAAGTTTGATGAAAATTGCCAATGATATTCGTATGCTGGGGTCCGGCCCCAGGTGCGGCATTGGAGAATTGATTTTGCCGGCCAACGAACCCGGGTCATCCATTATGCCGGGTAAGGTCAACCCCACCCAGGCAGAGGCCATGACCATGGTCTGTGCCCAGATCATGGGCAATGATGTGACCATCAATATCAGCGGAGGATCGGGCCATTTCGAACTGAATGTGTTCAAGCCGGTGATCATCCACAATTTTTTGCAGTCGGCACAACTGCTGGGGGATGCGGCCCTTTCCTTTTATGAGAATTGTGTCAAAGGACTTGCACCGAACCGTTTGGTCATTGAAAATCATCTGTCCCAATCATTGATGCTGGTGACGGCTTTAAATCCTGAAATCGGTTATGATAAGGCGGCCATGATAGCCAAGAAAGCCCAGCGAGAGGGCCTCACCCTAAAGCAGGCCGCCCATGACCTGGGGCTTGTGTCCGAAGAAAAATTTGATAAATTGGTGGATCCTGGTAAAATGATCGGTCCCATGGCAACCTGATCATAATTCCCTAGTGATTCACCATGAAGGCCACGAAGAAAAAAACTTACTATACATGGAGGGAAAAAATGAACCATGAGGTTACCTTGTTCAAGGCATATCCATTTAAGGAAGGTCAGAAAATACGGATTGAAGATTCCCCGAGATCCGGGGATTGGGAAGTAATCAAAGTGACAGAGCATAAGGTTACCCTGCGCTGCCCCATTTCAAAAAAGGAGATGGTCTGGAGCAGATTCTGTTATGTGGCTGAAAAAAAACCTATGCCATGGCCCCAGGTATAGTTAGCCAGATATAGAGGGGCAGGTTCATATTAGATTGTGTCAGATCTTATTTGACTATATTATATGAGACCAGACCAGATTAAACCAGACCAAATTAGACAAAAGGAAGGCGCATATGGAAGTAATATTGCTCATGGCCATGACCCTGGACGGGAAAATTGCAAGGGATTCCCAGGAACTGGTGGACTGGACTGGAAAGGCAGACAAACAATATTTTGTCCGGGTGACCCGGGAGGCCGGGGTGGTGATCATGGGATCCAAAACATTTGACACCATTGGCAAACCCCTGCCGGGTAGAAAAAATATTGTTATGACCCGAAATCCGAACCGGAAAAGTCAGGAAGAGAACCTTATGTTTACGGATCAGTTGCCCAATGAAATAATAAACAATTTAAAAAAAGAGGGGTTTGAACGGGTGACCCTGATAGGGGGTGCCATTGTCAATTCCCTGTTTGCCGGTAAAAATTTGATTACCCAGATCCACGTGACCCTGGTCCCGGCAATCTTTGGCCGGGGGCTTTCCCTGTTTCAGGACGCTTTGGATCTCAAGCTGGAACTCATGGAGAACCGGGAAATTGACAAGGGACACTTGCTCTTGGTTTACCGGGTGATATCATGAGTAAACGGAAAACAAATTTTCTGGTTCGATTTTTTGAGTGGATCGCCAGGGGGAATAAAAAGGCCGCCCAAAAGGGTCAATTGTGCAAGTCTTGAATCCCAAAAAAGTAAATCGGTCTGTATGGCCGACCATGGCATTGAGGATAAGCTGTAAATAAATAATGTCCAAAAAATTCTTGAATCTTCTTGTAAAAAATATATACTCGCCTGTGAAAATACAGGGTGGTCGGAGGGATATCTGGAATCGGGTAGTTTTAAATACACAAAATTTTATAAACAGGCGATAGGCGAAAAATATGAGTATTACCGTAAAAGGATTGTTGCAGAAGATTAATTTTGTCGAAGCAGATATGGAATTGCACAAACAGATTATGTTTTCCATTCCATCGGACAATAAGGCAGAGATTGAAAAGGCTGTGAATACCATTGCAGCTCTCAAAAAACAGATCAGCGAGTTGAGAGATCAAATCAAAGAGATTGATGAAGAGGAATACAATAAGATCATTGCCATTGAACAGGCGGCTGAGCGATTTCGCAAGATCTCAGAGAGTAAAAAATTTGTCCAGGTCAATACTCTGAATGAGGAACGCCAGTGTTTTATCACCTTTAATGATGGCACACGGCAAGATTGCCTGGTGGCGGCCAAAGAGGAGAACGGTAATTGGACGGTTCTGACCATTGATGGGGAAACAAAGGAATACCCCGGCGGTTTGATTCAATAGTCTGGCCCGTAAAAGAAGGGAGCCTATAAAGGCAGAAAAGAAAAAAACAATTAAAGGACCATCCCATGAGAAAAAAGTGTAAATATCCTTGCGGGCCTGGCTTGGCTCTGTTGGCGGCGAGTATCTTCCTGGTCACAGCCCATGTGACGGCAACCCCTGTCAAAAAATTTGATTTGGACCGGTTTATTGAACCGGACACCTGCGGCGGATGCCATTGGGAAATCCAGGAGCAATGGACCCATTCCATGCACAACCTTTCCCACAAGGACCCCGTATATAACCGGGTGGCCAAGTTTCTGCGCCGGGGACTTGTTGTGGCCGGGGAGATTGAGGAAGCTGAGTCCTGCGTCAAATGTCACACCCCGGTGGGGGTGATTACCGGATTTCCTGAAAAACTTTCCGATGATTTGTCCAAAACTCCCGAGATTGCCACCCAGGGTATCCAATGCGACTATTGCCATTCCGCCGTGGACACCACCCGGATGTACAACAACGGACTGGTTCTTGCGCCTGGCCACGGGGAAGATGACCCCGGTGTGAAACAGGGTCCCTTTGATGATTCTGAACCGGATTTCCACGAAGCCGCCTTTTCAAAACTTCACCAAAGTTCCATGATCTGCGGCACCTGTCACAATGTCAAACATGTTGCCTTTGGGACAGATCTTGAAACCACCTATACAGAATGGGAGAACAGCCCCTACAATGACCCGGACCCTGAAAAACAAGTCACCTGCCAGGGCTGCCACATGTATCAACGGCCCGGTATCCCGGCCACAGGGTCCACGGAGCGGCCGAAAAACCCGGGGACTGCTGCCGAGGACAGTGTGGAAAGAGACCATATCTTTACCCATTATTTTGTGGGGGCCAATACAGGGGTGACCGGTGCCCGAGACAAACAAAAAATGGCCGAGGAGCGACTCCAAAATGCTGCCCAGATTTCCCTTAACACCCAACAGCTGGCCAAAAAACAATTGGATGTGATGGTGTTAAATTCCGGTGCCGGCCATTCAATTCCCACGGGGGTGGGGGACTTAAGACAGGTATGGCTTGAAATCAGTATCCGGGATGCACATCAGAAGCTTGTGTTCCAATCGGGTTTTCTGGATGCAAAAAAAGAATTATCCGATGATACCATCATCTTCAGGACTGTCCTCGGGGACGGGAGTGGCAATCGGGTGGTGAATCTGGCAAAGGCAAAGCAGGTTCTTTCCGATACCAGAATCCCTGCCAAACAGAAGGTGACCCAAACCATTGCCCTTGATTTCATACCCGAAAAAGGATCTGTGATAGTTGCTAGGCTTTTGTACCGGGGGATGCCCCAGAAAATTTTAAATATGATTCCGGGAGACCCCATTTCCCCCTTACCCGTGGTGGAAATGGCAAGGGTGTCCCAGACCCTCTAGCGGTTACATTTTTTGTAATAAAAAAGGGATGCAGCGTGGCTGCATCCCTTTTTTTGGGGGGGGTATTCGTGCACTTGCTTGTTCGTGTACCTGCTTATCAGGATCTGTTTATGGTTTAAAAGGGCCAGAAACTATTATCTTCCCAAATTCTTGCCATGAGTGATTCCTGGATGTCCACCAGTTTTTTAAGGTGGGTTGTTTCCCAGGTCGACAGCCAATGGTACATTTTTTTTTCTTCCGGGTCTGTGGCTTCTTCGGCCCTTTGGGCATACAATTTGACTGCTTTTTCTTCAAATCCGATGGCTGCGGTGATGGCTGTTGATTCAAACCCGGCAGCATTGATATTGTTTTTTACAGCATCGCTAAGAATATCCGGAGCTGTCACAGCGCTGGCATCATTTTCAAATCCACCGGCCATGAATTTACCGCTGCTCATATAGGCTTTGAATTGTTTTTCAAGAATATCCATGTGTTCCTGTTCGTCCTCAACAAGAGACTGGAAGAATTCTTTTACCTCATTGTTTTCGGCATGGGCCTTGGCTGTTTCGTAGAGGTGTTTACCCTGGCGTTCCATGAGAAAGGCACTTTTTAATATATTCAGGGTGTTTGATTTGTCCATGTTAGATCTCCTGTATTTGGGTTGAGAGGGGAAAACTGGAAAAAGAGTACATCATGTTGGGTCGAATTTCAAGCAGACCTGCAGAGAAGATTAAAAAAATATTCTTGGTATTTTAGCCATTTCAAGATAATAAGAACCTTTTGTTGTGTACTCATAAATTAACCTGTTTGGGAAGATAAGAATTTATAATGGGAACCATTGATATTATCGTTATCGCAGTGGGCCTTGCAATGGATGCTGCTGCCGTTTCCCTGGCTGCTGCCGCCTCGGGGTTTGCAAAAGACGGCCGTGCTGTTTTTCGACTGGCATTCCACTTTGGCCTGTTCCAGTTTATCATGCCGGTGATCGGGTGGTTTCTGGGGGTCGGATTTGTCTCCTATCTCAAGGCCTTTGATCATTGGATTGCCTTTGGCCTGCTCTTGTTTGTGGGGGGGCGTATGATCCTTTCCGGAATGGACAGTTCGGAAGAGACCATTAAAAAAGATCCTTCCCGGGGAATGACCATGGTGATGCTCAGTATTGCCACCAGCATTGATGCCCTGGCCATTGGTTTAAGCCTTGCTATGCTGGATGTCAATATCTGGTATCCAAGTGTGATGATCGGAATTATTACCGCAGGAATGTCCCTTTTGGCCATTGGTATTGGAAAACGGTTGGGGATTTTGTTTGGCAAACGAATGGAAATGGTGGGCGGGATGATTCTGATTTTCATCGGGTCAAGAATAATTTTTCTTGAATATTTTGTATGATCCTAAAGTTCCTTGAAACAACTAACCTTAAAGACAAAGAGGCCACATGTTAACCCCTGAACTCCCCTTTTTAAATGATCCCGAGGGAGTATCCCTTCCCCCTGGGCTGCCCCGGGTAATTGATGCCCATGTTCATATATTTCCGGACAAGATATTTTCCGCTGTCAGAAATTGGTTTGATGCCCATGCTTGGAAGATCCGCTACCGGGACACCAGTGCTGATCTGATTTCTTTTCTTTTGAATCGGGGGGTGAGCCATGTGGTGGCCTTGCAATATGCCCATAAACCAGGGATTGCAAGGTCTTTGAACCAATATATGAGTGAAATTTGTCAGAGGTTTGACGGCCGGGTCCTGGGCATGGCAACGGTATTTCCCGGAGAAAAAGATGGGGAAAAAATTTTGGAAGAAGCATTTGATGCAGGCCTTTGTGGGGTAAAGCTCCATGCCCATGTCCAGTGCTTTGACATGAATCAGCCGGATATGATTCCCCTCTATGAAGTTTGTGCCCGGGAAAACAAGCCCATGATCATGCATGTGGGCCAGGAACCCAAAAGCGACCACTATCTTTGTGATCCCTATGAAATCTGCCGGGCAGAAAAACTTGAAACAGTTTTAAAAGATTTCCCTGCCCTTAAAATTTGTGTTCCCCACCTGGGGTTCGAAGAGATCATTCCCTACAGGAGTCTGATTGAAAAATATGACAACCTCTGGCTGGATACGGCCATGGTACTGACGGATTATTTTCCCAGGGGAAACCGGGTGTCCCTTGACACCTATCGCATGGACAGAATCATGTACGGGTCGGATTTTCCCAATATTCCCTATGCCTGGGATCGGGAGCTATTGTGGTTGAAGAACTCGTCCCTGTCCGGTTCGGATCTTGATCACCTGCTGTACAAAAATGCCCGGGTATTTTTTGATCTGAGGCTCTGATTTTTAACAATCTGTGTCAATAAATTGTAAATTATATGGGTTGTGCCGGTTACCATGAACATCCATATTCATACTGTTCAGTTCCTGAAAGGTTTCAACAGGCATTGTTAATTCAACAGCAGCAAGGTTTTCATCAATATATTTTCTTTGCTTCATTCCGGGTATGGGTACTATCAAATCACCCTGGGCTAACAACCAAGCCAGAGAAAGCTGGGCGGGTGAGACTTTTTCTCTTTGTGCCAGTTGCCGAAGTTGCTGGATGAACCCATGATTTTTTTTAATTGTTTCAGATTCAAACCGAGGAATCTTACGGCGGTAATCGTCATCTTCAAACTTTTCAGCGTCCAGGATAGTTCCAGTGAGAAAGCCTCTGCCCAAAGGACTGAAAGGCACCAACGAAATATTAAGTTCTTTGCAAACAGGGAGAATCGTTTTTTCCACCTCCCGATGCCAGAGCGAATATTCAGATTGCAGTGCTGTGATAGGGTGAACAGCGTGTGCTCTTCTGATTGCCCTTGCCGAAACTTCGGACAAACCGATATAACGAACTTTCCCCTGCTTTACCAGATCGGCCATGGCCCCCACCGTTTCTTCAATGGGTACATTTGGATCCAAACGATGAAAATAATACAGATCGATTTCATCAATATCCAGTCTCTGAAGGCTTTTTTCACAAGCTGCATGGACATATTCCGGTTTGCCGTTAACGGCCACATTGCCGTGTTCATCACCTGCAAAACCAAATTTAGTTGCGACAACCGTTTCCCTGCGTCTTTGTTTTAATATTTTTGCAATCAGCATTTCATTATGGCCGTCGCCGTAAACATCCGCCGTATCCAAAAAGTTAATTCCCAAATCAAGGCAGCGGTTTATCGTTGCCAGAGATTCTATTTCATCCGCATTTCCATAGGCATGTGACATTCCCCAACATCCCAATCCAATGGAAGAAACCATCAAGTGATTATGACCCAAAACTCTATGCTGCATTTTAATCCTTTAAAATATTTGTTCCTCGTTGAACCTAAGTTTGCCCTCTTCTGAAAAGATCCGTACCAGATGAAGATGCTTATCATCACTGCCCCAATTTTCATAATACAAAAACATGTTGTCATCGTTGGGATGATTGCGGGAGGACAGGGTCCCGCACATAAACTGGGTAAAGGAAGACCCATGATATAGGTCTGTGGTTCGCATCAATTCCAGTTCATGGGTATGGCCGCAAAAGACATTTTCGATTTTATGCTTGTGTACAAAATCAATAAGAAGAGAAGAATTTCTCAGGGGGCATTCGTCTGTACCCAAAACAGAATAGTGGGTTAGCAGTAAGGGCAGGTCATGTTCCGTCTGGTCAATTTTTGCTGAAACCGCTTTAAGGACCTCTTGTTCAACATAGCCTTCATCATTGTAAAGTTCATTGGAATCAATGCTGATAATCAATATTTTTTTCCCGTTGATTAAAATGGGTTTAATAAAATTGATATCGGTAAAATTGTCGCGAACCTTGGTGATTTCCCGGTTTAAAAAGAGATTTTTCTTGCTGGTTTTCACCATTTCAGGGATGTAGATCACCTCGGGATTGTAAATATATTTCCGGAATAGTTCATGGGAGCGCATATTTCTTTTGTCATGGTTGCCGATGATGGAGATGACATGCTTGCACTTGATGGCTTTTAAAAAACGGCCCGCTTTGGCATACTCATCTTCCAAACCATCGGTTGTGCTGTCTCCGGTATTGATAACAATATCGGCCTTAAATGAATTGATCTTTTTGAGCAGAACCTTATCATTTCCCTCCCAATGCCGGGGGCCGAAATGCAAGTCCGAGATTTGTAAGATATTCATGCAGGACTCCTTGTTACTATAAACACTGATATCAACCTCTGGCCAAACTTTGTGCTTTTGAGCCAATGTTGTCAAGGTTAAACATGGGGAACCCATCAGGAGGTTTTCCAAACTTCCTTTGACAAAAACCAAGGTCATCTCTATTATCGGGCATGATAGAAAACACCTTCTTAGATATTTTTAATAACATTCTGGGGTCAGTTCGTGAGCCCCTGGTGGTGCTTGATGCCGATTTAAAAGTTGTAAAAGCCAATCATTCTTTTTACAAAACCTTTGATGTCACGCCCGATGAAACCGAAGGAATATTAATTTATCATCTTGGAAATCGGCAATGGAATATCCCCAAGCTTCGTGAATTGCTTGAAGATATCCTTCCACAAAACGCCATATTGAATGATTTTGAAGTGGAACACACCTTTGAAACCATTGGACCCAAAATTATGCATCTGAATGCCAGACAAATCTTTGGGGAGAAAAATCATGCACAATTGGTTTTGCTGGCCATTGAGGATGTGACGGAACGTGAGTTTTACAAAAGAAATCTTGAGGATATTGTTGAAAAACGAACCGCCCAACTTATTTTGGCAAGGGAAACGGCGGAAAAAAGAAAGCAAACAGCGGAAAAAGCCCTCAATAGAATAAAAAAGCTAAAAAAGCAACTGGACGCGGAAAGGGCATATCTTAAAAAGGAAATTGAACTGGAACATAACCATGAGAACATAATCGGTCAAAGTGACGCCCTTGAATATGTGCTCTATAAAGTTGAACAAATTGCCGGCAGTAATACTACAGTTTTGGTTCTTGGGGAGACTGGAACCGGGAAAGAACTGGTTGCCAGGGCCATACATGGGGATAGCAAGCGAAAAAAACGGGCACTGGTAAAGGTAAATTGTGCTGCATTGCCACCAAATTTGATCGAAAGCGAGTTATTTGGTCATGAGAAAGGGGCCTTCACCGGGTCCCATTCTAAACATTTGGGGAGATTTGAGGTTGCCAACGGCGCCACCCTTTTTCTGGATGAAATAGGGGAGCTTCCACTGGAGTTACAATCCAAACTGCTCCGGGTGATACAGGATGGGGAATTTGAGCGCTTGGGAAGTTCCCGCACCATCAAAGTTGATGCACGGATTATTGCCGCCACAAATCGCAATCTGGAAGAAGAGGTTCGCAAGGGCCGTTTCCGTGACGATCTCTGGTACCGGTTAAATGTTTTTCCCATTACCATGCCCCCCCTCCGGGACCGGTCAGAAGATATACCCGCTCTTGTGGATTTTTATGTCAAAAAAATATCCAAGCGGCTGGGCAAACGTATTGAAATCGTTCCAACCGGTGTCATAAATTCCTTACAAAACTATCACTGGCCGGGCAATATCCGGGAATTGGAAAATGTTCTTGAACGGGGGGTGATTAACTCATCCGGCCCCAAGCTGCACCTGGCGGATAAACTGAAAAAGCCCTTGGAAAAATCCTGGAAAAATCAAAAAACCCTGGAAATGGTTGAGCGTGATTACATTGTCCATACCCTTGAGCTTACCGATTGGAAAGTTGGTGGGAAAGACAGTGCCGCCCAGGTTCTTGGGCTCAATCGCAGCACATTGCGCGCCCGTATGCGCAAACTGGATATTCAAAAACCCTAACCCTTCTCTTTCCATCTGACAATTGAATGGCTTGAAAACATAAATCAGATGATTCTTAACAAGATGTAACTGTTTTTGCGGTGTGCCAACAAAAAGGTCACATATGCCCGAAGGGTCATATGTGACCTTTTTGTCTTGAGGGTGTATACTCATTCTGAACCTCTTGTTTGGTTCGATTGTGTATATAAATCAATACTATGGGGGGTGGCGTTCTCTGCTTTAGGAAGCTGGCACAAAGATTGCTCTAAGTTATATGAATTGTATAAATTATATAATTTTTACACCGAAACAATGCAGGCGGAACGAGCCGGGTTTGAAATCATCGATTCATCAAAACCGTTTGGCATTAAACAAAGAGGTGGCAGCAAATGATTATTGTCAGAATTATTCTGACCGTACTTCCGGAAAAACAACTGGAGGTTCGGCAAACGCTTCTGGCGCTGGTTGTGTCAGGGGGTAAAGAACCCGGTTGCCTGGACTACTCTGTCTTTTGTAATATTCAGGACAAGAATAACTTTTGTTTGCACCAAAAATGGAAAACCCGGGAAGACCTGGATCAGCATATTCGGTCCCATCGGTTCGGTGTTCTGTTGGGAACCAAAACGCTTTTATCCAAACCTCCCAGCATCCAGATTCACACGGTTTCCCAAACCCAGGGAATGGAGGCCATCCATGCGGTTCGAAATAAAAATGGCTAAAATTTTACTGACCTGGATTGGAGGCTGTCACCATAAACCCATAATAAAGGAAATCCTATGCAATTAAAAAAAGCCAATGTTACCCACAAAAGAATTACCACTGCCCTGCTTCTGGCGGCCGGCACCGGAAGCCGGTTGCTCCCCCTGACAAAAAAGTCACCCAAATGCCTCACCATGGTCAATGAAATTTCCATACTGGAACGATTGATCAACAGCCTGAATCAACATGGTTTCAAACGTTTGGTAGTGGTTACCGGCCATTTGGAAGACTGTATCCGAAATTATCTGGAAACCAGGGCCGGCAATGTAAAAATCGAGTATGTTTTCAGCCCCCTATACAAAACAACCAATAATATTTATTCTCTGTGGATGGCACGGAAAGTGATTAACGAACCGTTTTTGCTCATCGAAAGCGATCTTGTTTTTGACCCCTCTTTGTTGGAGGATATGCTGTATCCCGACAGGATTGCCATTGCCCGCATGCAGCCCTGGCTGAACGGCTCAACGGTCACCATCAATCAATCCAACCGGGTGGATGCATTTTACAACACTTCCAAGGGAAAAACCCGGGACCGATATAAAACCGTCAATATTTACAGTCTTTCCCAGGCTTCATGGTATCGGGTGATCCAGGAGCTGGATCTCTATATTATGGCCGGCAGGGTAAATGACTATTATGAAGCTGTATTCCAGCAGATGGTGGCTGAAGAAAAACTTTCCTTACAAGCCGTCTTCTTTGACCATAAACCCTGGTATGAAATTGATACAATGGAGGATCTTGCCTCGGCTGAAATGATGTTTCCTTCAAAAATTTGTGACACCTTCCCTCTTTTTGACATACCCACAGACGGATTTACACGAACAGCTGTGAAAGGAAGACTACATGCCAGATCCTGAATACCAGAACCAGACCCAAAAATATGAATTTATTTCAAGCCAGCACGGGGGATACTATCGTCATGATTTCATAGACCATGCCTATCTGTATAACCTTTATTTTCCGCCGGAAGAGGTGTTTGCCTGTTTTAAGAACAACTTGCGCGACCTTGTCCTGAACTACCCGGTTGCCCAGGACGTCCTGGCCTCCCTTGTGGGCAAGCTGATCAACCAACGGCCGGACCGTATTGTTGTGGGTAACGGCGCAGCAGAACTCATCAAAATTGTCTCGGGGCATCTGGCCCGCAAGCTCATTGTCCCGGTGCCTTCTTTTAATGAATATGTGAACGCAGCCCCCGAGGGAAGGGTGGTTGAATTTCCCCTTGAGTTCCCCTCCTTTGAGCTGGATGTGGATAAATTTGCCGATCAGGCCATTGCTTCCAAGGCCGATGTTGCGGTGGTGGTAACACCCAACAACCCGACCTCAATGGCCGTATCCAAACCGGATTTAATACGCCTGGCAAAAAAATTGGCTGTTTACGGCTGTCTTTTGATCATTGATGAATCCTTTGTTGATTTTGTTGAGGACAGGGATCAGGCCACCATGGAAGATGAAATTGACCGATATCCCAACATTGTTATCTTTAAAAGCATGAGCAAGGCATATGGCATCTGCGGGATTCGAATCGGCTATCTGCTGACCGCCAATCTAGAATTTGCCCAGGCTGTCCGTGATGGGGTTCATATATGGAACATCAATGGATTTGCCGAGGAGTTCTTAAGAATTCTGCCCGATTTCAGGGATGAGTTCATTAAAAGCTGCAACCAGGTGAAACAAGACCGTGACAAATTGTATCAAGATTTGAAACCTTTTTTTAAAGCTGATATTTATCGGCCCGACGCCAATTATATTTTTTGCCGTCTGCCCGATGAAGGTTTGAGTGCGCCGGAATTGACCCGAAAATTATTTGTTGAACACAACATGTACATCAAACATTGTCAGGGAAAAACCATGCCCGATGCGGACCGCTATGTTCGGATCGCCTCCCGCACCACAACAGAAAATGCCAACCTCAGGGATGCAATAACATCACTCCTGGGGTTCAAAAATAAATAATTAAGGAAACTATGAATCACTATAAACACGCACCCCAGATGGGGATGCTTTCCTTTGCCAGGGATCTGCCGAATGTCTGTTCTCTGGCAGGGCTTTTATGCGCTCTTCTGGGGATATATTTTGCCATTTTACAAAATTTTCCGGCGGCTATTATCGGAATGATCTGGGCAGTTTTATTTGACTGGGGGGATGGGATCATCGCCCGGAAAATAAAGGGCAGAACAGAGGTTCACAAGGAATTTGGCGGACAACTGGATTCATTGATCGATATGATCAGCTTTGGCATCTGTCCCGCGATATTCCTTTTGAGCTATGGACATTTTAATCCCTGGTTTCTGCCCGGGGCCTTTGTGATTGTCGCCACCAGCGGGATCAGGCTGAGTTATTTCAATGTTTTCGGCCTTGTGGATGACGGTACCTACATGGGGCTTGCCCTTGATAACAATGTGATCGCTTTTGCCTTTATTTTTCTGTTTGAATCATTTTTCACCCCCGGGGTTTTTTCGATCATCATTTACATCCTGTTTTTGACCATGGCCGGTTTTAACCTGGCCCCGGTAAAAACACCAAAATTTGCCGGCAAATGGGTGTATGTTCTCACAATATATACCCTGGCATTGACACTTGTTTACGGCTGGATGTTAATGGGGCGGGCATAACAGCATCCCTATTGAAAATAACGCCCGCTTCCATAAATATTAATGTATTCCTATATTTATCAAGTATAGGAAGATATCATGGATTGACTCTGTTTAATGGGGGGGGGGGGCAATTCCAGAATTTATCATGCGACCAGATCGATGATTTTTCCTTTGCCTGTAATTGTTGCAGGGTCAACCTGAGTTGCTGCAGGATTCTTCGTGCTTAGGGCCTGTCCTCCTGAATCAGCAGTGTTCTGAACAAGGGTGAGCATGAGATTCGGCATTTCCATCGCTTTTTTCATGGCATATGTGGATGCACCCATATTGGTTTTGCTAATGTCCATCTGCGCCTCCTTTCAGAAACTGAATTTATGAAAAAGGGTGTTCCCCGATTCATTGGATCATATGTTTTGGACCACTAAAACTGTCCTGGATGATAATGATTTAAGCAAGAAATTTCAAGTGGCCCGTTAAACAGAATAAAGGGGGCCTTCCTTTTTGCCTGCTGTAATTTAGGCAATCCAAATCAAAAGATCTCCATATGCCCGGGGCATATGGAGATCTCAAGGTATGGTGTTAATGAATGGAGCGGGCTATCCCAGAATTTTTTTGAGATCGCCTTCCGGGGTTCCAATGGGGGTGAGATTATAGTTTTTAACCAGCACATTCAATACATTGGGGGTTACAAATGCCGGTAGGGTTGGCCCCAGATAAATATCATTGATGCCCAGGTGGAGAAGGCTCAACAGAACGGCAACCGCTTTTTGCTCATACCAGGAGATTATAAAGGAGAGGGGCAGTCCATTGACATCGGTATCAAAGGCTTTGGTCAGGGCAACGGCAATTTGTACGGCTGAATGGGCGTCATTGCATTGTCCCACATCCAAAAGCCTTGGAATTCCGTTGATATCTCCCAATTGTTGTTTAAAGAATTTGAATTTTCCACAGGCCAGGGTGAGCACAAGGCTGTTATCCGGTGTTTTTTCCACAAACTCTGTGTAATAATTTCTGGATTTTTTCACCCCGTCGCAACCGCCGACCAGGAAGAAGTGTCCAATGGAGCCGTCTTTAACGCCTGCCACAATCTTGTCGGCAACTCCCAGAACAGCGTTGTGTCCGAAGCCCACCAGGATTTCCATGTCTGGTTTGTCCTCTGTATAGCCCGGCAACTCAAGGGCGCGATCAACCAAGGGGCCGAGATTGTTTTTATTGACATGGGCAACCCCGGGCATACCCACAGTGCCGGTGGTAAAAATATTTTTCTTATAGGACTGCTTGGGCTTCTGGATACAATTGGAGGTCATAAGGATGGAGCCGGGAAACTGGTTGAACTCTTTTTTTTGGTTCTGCCATGCCGTGCCGTAGTGGCCGTAGAAATGGGGGAAATTCTCTTTTAATTTGGGATACCCGTGGGCGGGAAGCATTTCGCCATGGGTATAGACCATGATCCCTTTGCCTTGGGTGGCCTTTAGGACCGCTTCCAGGTCAATGAAGTCATGACCGGATACCAGGATGGCTTTCCCTTTTTTTGCTCCCAGGGGAACCTTTGTGGGGACAGGATTTCCATAGGCTCCGGTGTTGCCCAGGCTGAGCAGTTCCATTGCCCTGAGGTTTTTCTCTCCGCATTCAAGGACAAGCCCCAACAGAGCATTCATATCAAGGCTTTTGTCTTCCAGGGCAGCCAGTCCTCTATGGACATATTCGTAATTGCCTTCATCTTCCTGGTCATGCTCTGCCGCATGATCGGTGTATGCTGCCATGCCCTTGATGCCGAAAAGAAGCATGTGCTGGAGGGATCGTATATCAGGGTCAACCTCGGGGTCTGACATCAACCCGTAGCGCTTGCCCTGTTTGGCCATTCCATCTACCGTGGGTTTGAGTTTCAGGGTGAGGCTTTCGCTTTGGCTCTCAATGGTGCCGCCTGCAGCTTTAACCCGTTTGATCATTTTATCCCTGAGCAAGATGGATTTGAACAGGAGATCTTCAAATCGATAGGGGTCAAATTCCACATTGGTCAAGGTGGCAAACATGGCCAGACAGGTAAATCGATTGGTTTCCACGTCGGAGATGTTGACCTTCCTGCCGGCAACAGCTGCAATGGAAATACCTTTCAGGGTGTAGATGAGAAGATCCTGGAGAGCAGCCACCTCAGGGGTTTTTCCGCAGACACCGATGCTGGTGCATCCTTTTCCACCCATGGTTTGTTCACATTGGTAGCAGAACATTTTGGTTTTTTTGCGCTCTGCTGCAAAAACTGATTTTGATGTCAGAATGGCAGGGAGCAGGGCACTTCCGGTGAGGGCCAAGGTACTGTTTTTGAGAAAATTTCTTCTTGAGATATCCTTTTTTTTCATACTGTCTCCCTTTTTCATAAAAAAATGGTTTGTTGTACAACATTTGTGATGCATCTATAAATTAAGCGTGGGGGAATCATATCTTAAAAATCCAATAGAAATCCTTGATGTAGATCAAGAAATAAGAAAATAGTTTGAATGTAAACAAACTACCTGGCCTTGGGCCGGATCTGTCATTAAGTTGATCGCCCGTAAACCGAGGATAGAAAAACAAGATTACAAATGGTTCATTGATATTTTGAATTTCTCATAGACAACGGCTGCCGCTTTATCCAAAACTTATTGCTGGCCATGGTATTGGCCTTACATATCCCTCAATCGATGTCCATGGTTCATTAAAAAATGTTTCATCTGTTTTAATATTCCTGTTCCCTAGTCCGATCCCGGCCTTTTTTGATGGTAAGCTTATAGGAGAGTTCCGCTAGTGGATTTAATACTCATAATTATATTATTGGCTGATAACAGCCAGTTTGGCTGTGCGATATCAGCCCTTCTGTTTAAAATTTACAACTATTCAATTCTGCCTAATTTTCTATAAGATTGATAACCCAATCTTTACAGAGAGCAGACTATACTGGCACAAGGATTGCTACAATCACATGACAGGTAATGTGTTCGTTTTCATCTATCCGTAAAAAAAGGAGAAGGATAGTGAATATTTTAAAAAAAAGGATTATAGCGGTTATTGTTGCAAGTTGCGGTTTCTTACTGGTCGCAGGGGCTAATGCCTTGGCAACTACAATTGCTCTTACCGATGATGGTCCTCGTTATTGGGAGGTCGTTGAAAGTGTAGAAGAAATATTCGGGGGTGGGGTTGTTGGTGTTGATGAGAATGGTGCACTTATACTTGGGCAGGTTCATTATGGATGGAAAATAACTTACGATATTTTTAATAATTCAACTTATACAATTAACGGATTTATGGTAGGCGTTTCTAACGCGGTTGGAGCAGAAAGAACAGGGGGCAATTCTTCCCCTGCGGGATGGAGTGGTTATGTTACAACTCGATGGGAGTATAATAATGGTTATTATTGGGATAATGAATTTGGAGGTGCACTTGCAGGTTACAACTACGTCTACAAAGCTGAGGTCTCAATGGGATGCATAGATTGCGGAGATGATTCTTTCCCTCCGGGCGTACCGCTTCAACCCTTTCAGGGAATCACCGGCGAATTTTCTTTCGGAAGTGAGAGTGATGAGTTGGCATCACCTGTTATTTTATTTGTCACGGATACTATGGGCCAGGATATTATTTTAGTCGGAGAAAGCTCATATGTGCAAGGTGAGGGACAAAATAATGTCTCCAATGTTCCAGAACCCGCAACAATGCTATTGTTCGGCTTGGGTCTTTTAGGTGGGGCTGGTGTTTCCAGGCGCAGAGAACAGATTCATTAATTTCAACCTTTTTATCCGGGTGGCGGGTCTGTTTTAATAACCGCCACACGGATTTCTAATGATTATGTCTTCTCCCTTTATGTCTATTTCCTGCTGGATATTTCTTTTCTTTATTATCCCAACCTGTTAGGGTATTTTTTGTATCAACGACAGACATCTCCCGTCATCAATATTAAAGGAGTTTTCCATGGATTTTGAAACCATTATTCTTGCCACAGATGAAAATTACGTGGGCACACTAACCCTGAATCGTCCTGACAGCATGAACACATTCAGCAGCCAGATGGCAAAGGAGTTAAATCAGGCCCTGCTTAATTTAGATCAGGACTCCGGTGTCCGGGTCATTTTGCTGAAAGGAGCCGGCCGTGCATTTTGTGCAGGTATAGATGTAAACGAACTTGCTGGAAAAACACCTGTTCAGTATCGTGAATGGATTGAAAAAATGGAAGCGCCGCTGGTCACCATTTCAAAAATAAAAACACCAGTGATTGCCCAGTTTCATGGAGTAGCAGCGGCCAACGGCATGGGACTGATTGCAGCATCGGACCTGGTGATTGCAGGGGACAATGCCCGTATGGGTCTGACCGCCATTAATGTTGGCCTCAATTGCGTTGGACCGGTGATCCCGGTGGCCCGGTGTGTGGGACGGAAAAAAGCGCTGGAGCTTCTACTTTACGGAAATCTGATCAAGGCAGGAAAAGCACAGGAATTAGGACTTATTAATCGGATCGTTCCCAAAGAAGAACTGGAGGAACAGGCCTATGCCTGGGCAAAGGAATTGGCTCAAAAAAGCCCCATTGCGGTACAGATCGCAAAATCGGCCTTCTATGCATCGGAAGATATGGGATATGATGGTCAGTTTGCCCACATGAATGAGGCTTTTGCACGGCTTTGCTCAACAGATGATGCCAAGGAGGGGGTGGCTGCCTTCTTTGAAAAACGGCTCCCGGTCTGGCAGGAAAAGTGATTCACTGCCATAAATTATCCCATTTTGGAGGATCTGTTTTTTTGTTGGTGACATAGATAATTAAAAGTAGGAAATGAACGACTTAACAAACCTGTTACGAATTAAAGGATAGGATAAGTAGTATTGACTATTCAACAAACAGTTGAGATATTCGGATAATTAAAGTTGCAGTTAAAGTTAGTGTAGCTCCCAATTAATATTGGAATAAAACGTATTTGAAAAAATATCATCAAATATCCGTTGGAAATAATTTTCGTCTCTTGCTAATTCTTATACCGTTGTTGATTCTGCTGGCAGTGCCTTATGGGTGCATTGTTTCCAATGATGATCCTCCCCAGGCCAAAATGGGTTTATTAAATCTGACCGATTGGAATTTCTACGAACAGGACAGGGTTAATCTGGATGGAGAATGGAAAATCTATTGGCAGCAGATTTTAACCCCTGAGGAAATAGCGGCATTACCTGACGGTGAGCAAGATCAATTTTATTCGGTTCCAAATTCATGGAATAATTTTAAAAAGGATAATACCCTTTCTGCTGGAACAGGGTACGCTACTTTTATTCTCAAAATTAGGATTCCAAAACATAAACCACCATTATACCTTGAAATCCGAGAAATTCTGACTTCATATAAACTTTGGGTCAACAATAAAATTGTCTGTAGAAGGGGGGTTGTCGGAACAAACCGTCAAACATCTATACCTGAATTTCAGCCGGATATTGTACCGATAGTCATAACCGATGATACGATTACCCTGGTGTTACAGGTATCGAATTTTCATCACCGAAAAGGAGGCCCCTGGACGTCGATCCAATTGGGGAGTGCTGCTTTTATTAAGGAGTCTTACTCTAAACGATTATTTATAAATATTTTTCTTGTCGGTAGCATTTTTATGATCGGATTTTATCACCTGAGCTTGTTCCTTTTAAGGGATAAATATACCTCATCCTTATATTTTGGTATTTTTTGTATCCTTATATCGATCCGATCCATAGTCACCAATGAACGTTATTTTCATGTGTTGTTTCCAAATCTGACCTGGTTATTTCTCATGCGGATAGAATATTTGACTTTCTATTTGGCAATACCTGTATTTGGAATGTTTATTGTTTCGGTTTTTCCAAAGGATTTCTCCAAAAAGATTCTATATCTCATTTCAGCTGTGTCTCTAATATTTTCCGGCATCGTTTGTGTGACGCCGGTGTTGATTTTTAGTCATACGATTCAGTACTTTCAGGTAGTTACCCTTATATCGGCTGTATATCTGTTTTTTGTTTTTCTAAAAGCATACAGAATGAAAAGAGAGGGAACCGTTATCAACTTAGCCGGATTTACGATCCTCTTTCTTACAGTTATCAATGATGTTCTTTATGTTAACGAAATTATTGACACCTATTCTTTGATTCCATTTGGAATGTTGTTCTTCATTTTCTCCCAGTCATTTTTGATTTCGCTAATTTATTCCCGGTCATTTAAAAAAGTTGAAACACAAAAGAAAGAATTGGGCGTTGTAAACCTAGCTCTTGGAAAAGAGATCCAAGCAAATAAAGTTCTGCAAGCCAATCTGGTTCAAAGTCACAACAATTTTCAAAAATCAAGGGTAGCATTGATTCTCGGACTTGCCAAACTTGCAGAATATCGGGATGAGGATACGGGGGCCCATTTGAAAAGGATCAGGGAGTTCTCAATTCTTATAGCCACTGGTCTTTCGAAAATAAAAAAGTATGAAAATTATATTAGCAAAAAATATATAGATGACATCTATCAATCATCGATTCTTCATGATATCGGGAAAGTTGGTATTAAAGATGCTATTCTTCTTAAACCAGGGAAATTGACCCCTGAGGAATTTGATGTGATTAAAACACATTCTACCATTGGTGGTGATGCAATCACATTGATTGAATTTGAGTTCAATGCCAAGTCATTTCTAACACTTGGAAGAAATATCGCTTATTCCCACCATGAAAGATGGGATGGTACAGGGTATCCGAATGGGCTGAAAGAAGAGAAAATTCCTTTGTCAGCGAGGATTGTTGCAGTGGCTGATGTTTATGATGCCCTAACTTCCGAACGTTCCTATAAAAAAGCATTTTCCCATGATAAAGCAAAAGAGATTATTATTCAGGGTAGAGCAAACCATTTTGATCCGGATATTGTGGATATGTTTGTTCAGCTTTCCGATGGTTTTGTTCAAACTCGTTATAAATTTCCAGATTGAAAAACAGGGCCAAGTTATATTAATATTATGACTGGGGATACTTCTCATTTGGGGTCGGAAAATCAACATTCTTCATTTGATTGATTTAGATTTTATTCAAGCCAAATAAAAATTTGCATGGGATCACTCTTGACCTGCTATCTGCCCACCTTGACTTTGTTGGGTTGCTTGGGTAATTAAGACAGATGAATATATTAAAAACCATATGTCAGGAATTGGGGCTGACAGAAAAGCAAGTGGATGCGGTGACAACCTTGTTGGATCAGGGATCCACAATTCCCTTCATCGCCAGATACAGAAAAGAGATGACCGGCTCCCTGGATGAGGTGGTCATTGCTGACATCCGGGACCGGGTTCAAACTCTCAAGGATCTGACCGCCCGGAAGGAATCCATTCTCAAATCACTGACGGAAAGAGAACTGCTGACCACGGAGCTGAATGCCGCTGTTACCCGGGCTGTCTCCATGACCGAGCTGGAAGACCTCTATGAAAAATACCGGCCCAAAAAAAGAACCCGGGCCCAGGCGGCCAGGGAAAAAGGGCTGGCCCCGTTGGCCAATTTTCTTCTGGCACAAAAACAGCAAGATCTTAATGCTGAAGCTCAAAAATTTGTCTGCCCACATAAATCGGATAAAGAGGTTGCCTCGGTGGAGGAAGCCCTGGCCGGTGCCAGGGATATTATTGCTGAAATGGTGAATGAAGACCCAAAAGCCAGGGCGGCTGTCCGGGATCTTTTTCTTGCCAAGGGTAATATCATCTCCCGGGTGAAAAAGGGAAAAGAGGAAGAGGGAAGCAAGTTTCAGGATTATTTTGACTGGTCTGAACCGGCATTTAAAACGCCTTCCCACAGGGTTCTCGCCATACTCAGGGGAAGCAATGAATCCATTCTTAGAGTCCATGTCCTACCGGAAGAGGAGATTGCCCTTACCCTGGTGGAACGGTTATTCCTGAGGCACCCCTCCAAAACACACCCGGATATTCGGGACCAGGTGAAACTTTCCATCAAGGATGCCTATAAACGGCTGCTGTCCAAATCCATTGAAAAAGAGAGCCTGGCATTATTGAAGCTTGGGGCAGACGACCAGGCCATTGCCGTGTTTGTGACAAATTTAAGGGAATTGCTTTTGTCCGCGCCCCTGGGAGAAAAGCGGGTGTTGGCCATTGACCCCGGATTTAGGACCGGGTGCAAGGTGGTCTGCCTGGATTCCCAGGGAAAACTGCTCCACCATGATGTGATATTTCCCCATGACAAAGGACGGGTCAGGGCAGTGGAGATCATTGCCAATCTGGTGAAAAAATATAAAATTGAAGCCGTGGCCATTGGCAACGGAACTGCCGGCCGGGAAACCCAATCCTTTGTAAAAGAGATGGATTTGCCCCCGGGTGTTGAGGTGGTCATGGTGGATGAAAGCGGTGCCTCCATCTATTCGGCCTCGGCCATTGCAAGAGAAGAGTTCCCAGACCATGATATCACGGTCAGGGGGGCCGTTTCCATTGGCAGACGGCTCATGGATCCCTTGGCTGAACTTGTGAAAATTGATCCTAAATCCATTGGTGTGGGGCAGTATCAGCATGATGTGGACCAGAAATTGTTAAAAAACGGCTTGGATGATGTGGTTAAAAGCTGTGTGAACCAGGTGGGGGTGGAAGCCAATACCGCCAGCAAAGATTTGCTGGCACAGGTTTCCGGCCTTAATCCAACCATTGCCGCCAACATGGTGGCCTATAGAAATGAGCATGGCGCTTTTACCACCCGGAGGTCATTTTTAAAGGTGCCGAGACTGGGACCCAAGGCCTTTGAACAGGCTGCCGGGTTTTTGAGGATTCAAAACGGGAAAAACCCTCTGGACAAAAGCGGGATCCACCCGGAGTCCTATGATATTGTGGCGAAAATGGCAAAGCGAGAGGGATGCAAAATTGAAGAGTTGATTCACAATACCCAACGGGTCCAGGCAATAGACCTGTCATCCTATGTCACTCCCTTCGTGGGCCTGCCCACCCTAACCGATATCATCAATGAGCTGGCAGCCCCTGGTCGTGATCCCCGGCAGGCGTTTGTGTCTTTCTCCTTTGATGATACCATCCACAAGATCACCGATCTTGTCCCGGGCATGCGTGTGCCGGGAATCGTGACCAATGTCACGGCCTTTGGTGCCTTTGTGGACATCGGGGTCCACCAGGATGGGTTGGTCCACATCAGCCAGCTGGCAGATCGATATGTCAAGGACCCCAGCGAGATCGTTTCGGTCCGTCAGCAGGTGCGGGTGAGGGTCTTGGAAGTGGATGTCAAACGGAAACGGATTTCCCTTTCCATGAAGCAGGGAGGGGCTTAGGTACCTTTTGCTTTGATGGAAATATGTTCTATGCCGGGATTTCCTCCTGGTCTTTTCCTATTTCCGGGTGATCATCGTGGCTTTTCGGCATGGTTCCAACATAGGTCTGGGCGATATTGGCAGAATATAATACAATCTGTTTCATCAGATCCATAAGTTCCAGATGGATCTCGGTTGTTTCCATGGATTCTTCATTGTTCAGAATAATCCGTTTCAGATGTCTTGCCCGGTATTTTGATTCCAAGTCCAGGTATTTTCTCTCTTTTTGCATGATTTTAGAGGCCAGCTTGGCATCTTTTTCCTTGAATGCGGCTTCCAGAAGTTTTATCTGTTTTGAAACCTTGCCATGGTAAATTAGCAGCTCCTCTTTTCCTTCAAGGGAGAAATCATAGCGCAGGCGTTTTTTCTTGGCCATCAGGGGGATCATATTCCGGTGAATAATATCTCCCATGCTTTCAATGTCTTTAATAATCGAAACCATTCCAAAGACCTCTTCGGCCTGGTTTTCGGTGATTGATCCCTGGGCAATATGGGTGAGATAGGCTGTTATTTTTTCTTCTAGAAAGTCAATTTTTTCCTCACGCAGATCCAACCCCTGGAGCAGGGTGAGGTCTTCGTGTATTGCATCCCTTTTGGGAATCTCCCTGATCAAAAGTTCTGTCTCTTCATCTGGCTTGGTTTTGTTTGAGATATGTGCTTCATCGGAAAGAAAGGGGATGATGATTGCATTGAGCATTCGGTCCAATAGCTTTGCCATGCGTGACATTTCAGCCCGGGCCAGGTCAATGGCAAGGGAGGGAGTTTCCAGCATGGCATCTTCAATATACCAGGTTTTGATCTCCTGGGATTTGGGCTTTTCTTGTTCAGGATAGATAAAATAGATGATTTTTGAAAAAAGAGGAATAAAGGGCAGGAAAAAAAGGCCCAGACTCACATTGAACAGGGTATGGGCATTTGCCAGTTGCCGGGCTGTGCCAGAACCAAATTTTTCTGCCAATGCCCGGATGAGATCTGCAAACTGGGGAATCCAGAAAATAAACAAAAATACCCCGGCTATTTTAAACATGATATGGGCAATGGCCACCCGTTTGGCCTCCCTGGATGCCCCTATACCGGCCAGGGCAGCGGTGACGCAGGTGCCGATGTTGGCGCCGAAAATAACAGGGATGCCGCCTTCAAGGGAAATAAGCCCCTGTTGGGCCAGAACAATGAGAACCCCGGTGGTGGCGCTGCTGCTCTGGACAACGGCGGTAAAGGCAGCCCCGAAAATAATTCCCATGAAGGGATTTTCCAGATCCTTCATCAGATTAATAAAGGCGGGAAAACTGCGCAAGGGAGTCATGGCATCGCTCATGAGTTTCATCCCAAAAAAAAGAATGCCGAATCCCAGAACGATATCCCCCACAGATTTTGCTTTTTCTGTTTTTCCAATGAGTTTGAGGAGAAATCCGATGGCAACCATGAGAAGGGCATAATCCGTGAGCTTGAAGGCAATCATCTGGGCGGTTATGGTGGTGCCGATGTCAGCTCCCAGTATTACCCCCATGGATTGGACCAGGTTTAACAGACCTGCCTGGACAAAACTGACCAGCATCACGGTTGTGGCACTGGATGATTGAACCACCATGGTGACAAAGGCCCCGACAATGAGGGCAATGATTCGGTTTTTGGTCAAGGTGGCCAGGATGGTGCGCATCTTATTGCCAGCAGTATTCTTCATCCCGGTGCTCATTTTTTCCATGCCATAGAGGAAGAAAGCAAGGCCCCCGGCAAGTCCGATGAAAATATCTGCCCAGGAAAAATCCTTTGGCCCGGCGGGTTCTGTCCCGGCAATGGCAGGCATAAGCCAGAGCAGGGATATCCAGATCAGCGATGACCAGAAGGTTGCTTTTATAACAATATCCCGCGATTCAAAAAGATCTGGAACCATTTTGCCGATGATATTGCTCAACTTTATGCTGACTCTGCTCATTTAAATGGCTCCCTGTTTCTGGTCCTATTTTATCGTCCAGAAGTTTTATTTTGTTGACCTATTTTTAATCAATTTGGATATAAGTGTCATTATTTTTATTGAAATTGGAAACTAAAGTCAATCAATGATTCGTTTGGTATCTGCCATTGAGGTTAAGTGCTCTTGCCTTAAATGAAATATCCATTGAAAAAATAATGGATCATGATAGAATAATCATGTCGTCAAACCTGATCCATGGAGGTTTCATTTTGTGCTTGGCAATGTCATCTTGAAAAAAACATCTTGAAAAAAAGTATGTTGAAAAAAATCATCTTGATAAAGTTGATCAAGCCATTACTATTGTAGTAATCAGTGATCGACCAAGTAACAGATCATCGACCAAGTAAAAAATAAGTTCTCAGCCTCAAACAAATCATGGATACTGGGTTTCATGGAAAACGTATCAATATTTTATTTTTAATGGTTTTATTTTTAACAAATAAGGAGATATCCAATGGCCACTACTCAACTTGCAGGCAATCCAATTACGTTATCCGGTGATTTTCCTGCCAAAGATGTCAAAGCTAAAAATTTTTCAGCTGTTCAGCAGGATCTGTCGGTGGTTTCCCTTGAATCCTTTAAGGGGAAAAAAATTGTCCTTAATATCTTTCCCAGTATCGACACCGATGTATGCGCCACTTCAGTTCGTAAGTTTAACAAACAGGCAGCCGCCCTTGAAAATATCCAGGTAATTTGCCTTTCAATGGATCTGCCCTTTGCCCATAAACGGTTTTGCGGCGCCGAAGGCATTGGAAATCTCATCACCGCTTCCCTGTTTAGACATCAGGCATTTGCGTCAGATTACGGGGTGCTCATCACCGACGGACCCTTGACAGGGCTCACCGCCCGGGCCGTTATTGTTGTGGATGAAGCCGGTTTGATTCTTCATTCAGAGCTTGTGGATGATATCACCCATGAACCAAATTACGAGGCAGCTCTGGCAGCTTTGGCCTGATCCGTTGCCATAAAGACCGGCTGTTTAAATAATTTTTAATAGGGAGAATTTCGATGAAAGGGTTTATAAAGTGGACTTTGATAGGTGGGGGCGTGTTCCTGGTATTGATCGTGGGAGCGATTGTTCTGATCCCCAGGTTTGTGGACGTTCAAAAGTATAAACCCATGATAGAAGAACGGGTCACCGAGCAGACCGGTCGCTCCTTTTCCATGGGAGACGATATTGTGCTGTCTGTTTTCCCCTGGGTGGGGGTGAGCCTGTCTGATATTCACCTTGGCAATGCAAAGGGGTTTGAAGCAGCTGACATGGTCTCGGTGAAGCGGTTTGAAATTCGCCTCAAGGTCATGCCCCTGCTCTCCCGCAGGATAGAGGTGGCAACCTTTGTGGTGGATACGCCTCAATTTTTTCTGGAGAAAGCCAAGAACGGAAAGGCCAATTGGGAAAATATCGGCCCTGTCAAACACTCCCAAGATAAGAAGGGTGGAGAAAAGACAGCAGAAAAACAAGCCAAGGAACCGTCTGACGGGAAACTGCCCATCGAATCTTTGATCGTGGGAAATTTTTCCATCCTGAACGGGCTTGTTTCCTATTCGGACAAGGTGACGGGTATGAAAAAAGAGGTGACAGATTTTGATCTGACACTGACCGATATCAGCCTTGACAAACCCATTGGGGTGAAATTGGCTGCAAAATTGGATGGAAAGCCTGTTTCCCTGGAAGGATCCGCAGGACCTGTCGGGAGGGAACCGGGTAAAGAGGATATCTTTCTTGATATGACCCTAAAGGCCTTGGAAGAGTTGAGCATACATCTTACGGGAAAGATCATTGAGCCCATGGGGGGGCAAAAAATTGCCATGGATCTTGCGATTGCCCCATTCTCGCCCAGAAAATTAATGGCCGGGCTGGGACAGCCCTTTCCTGTGAATACTGCCGATCCCAAAGCGCTGGACAAGGTGGCCTTGAAAACAAAAATTGAGGGAAGTGCCGCTGCCGTGTCGCTTTCCAATGGACTTTTGACCCTGGATGATTCTAAACTCACCTTTCTGGTGGATGCCAAATCCTTTAACAAGCCTGATCTTCGGTTTGATCTGGTCTTGGACCATATTGATCTGGACCGGTATCTGCCGCCAAAAGCAGAAGGGGAGGACAACGCAAAATCAGACCAGAGTGCTGGTAAAAAAACAAATCAGTCGAAAAAAACAGATTATGGACCTTTACGAAAACTGGTGCTGGACGGTAAAATCAGGGTGGGCAGCCTCAAGGCTGCAAATGTGAGTATCCAGGAGTTTGTGGCCCATGTTATTGGCAAGAATGGTCTGTTTGAACTGGATCCCCTGAGCCTGAACCTCTACCAGGGGAGTGTTGCATCCAAGGGTCGTCTGGATGTTCGTAAAAATGATCCTTCAACCAGGTTTACCCTTGATGCCAAAGGGATACAGGCCGGCCCTCTGCTCAAGGATGCCATTGAAAAAGAGATGATTGAAGGGACCATGGTGGCGAATATGACCCTGGCCATGGTGGGAGAAAGTCCGGAAATGGTAAAAAAGAGCCTCACCGGCAAGGGCGAGTTGAAATTTGTTGATGGTGCCATTGTGGGAATCGACATTGCCAGCACTATTCGCAATGCAAGCTCGGCCGTGGGCATGGCCGAGAAATCAGCGGAAAAGCCCCGGACCGATTTTGCCGAATTAATTATTCCGTTTTCAGCAGACAAGGGGCTTGTCAATATCCCCGGAGCCAATCTCATATCTCCGCTTATCCGGCTCATGGTCAAAGGAACAACCCATCTGGTGAAGGAGGATCTTGACTTCAGAATGGAGCCCAAGCTTGTGGCCACGCTAAAAGGTCAAGGGGATACCAAGGATCGGTCCGGTCTGATGGTTCCTCTATTGATAACCGGTTCATATGATTCTCCGAAAATCCGTCCCGATCTAAAGGGTATGGTGGGTCAAGGGATCCCGGATACAGAAAATATTAAGCAGTTGCTCAATACAAAAGCAACCTCCGGTTCAGACAAGGCATCTGTTGAAGATACCACAAAAAGTCTGCTCAAAGGGGTCATGCCGAGTAAAACAAATTAAGGGTGTGAATATATTTAGAACACACCTCGTCATGGGGAGATAATAACAAATGGTTAAAAAATATACGGGTGCCTGGCTATTGATAATGGTCTTTTGTCTTTCAGCTGGATGGAGTTATGCGGGCAACTCCTGGCTTGAAAAGGGAACTGATACCCTTAAATCCTTTGGTTTGACCGATGATAAAGCCCCAGATTCCACAACTGGTTCGGTCCTTGGAGGCCTGTCACTGGATGAGATCGCATCCGGATTAAAGGAGGCGCTCCGGGTGGGATCGGAAAATGTGGTCCAACAATTGAGTACAACAGACGGGTTTAATGGGGACAAAACCATTCACATTCCTTTGCCGGAAAATTTGTCCATGGTTAAAACTGCCCTGGATAAAATTGGATACGCCTCTCTCGCCGATGATCTGGAATTGAAATTGAACCGGGCGGCGGAAGCTGCCACTCCCCAGGCAAAAGAATTATTTCAGGAGGCCATCTCCGAAATGAGTTTTGAGGATGTAAAAGGTATTTATGAAGGGGCGGATGATGCTGCCACCCAATATTTCAAGGAAAAAATGTCCCCGGGTCTGGCCCGTGTGATGAAACCCATAATAGACAATTCCCTGTCCGAGGTGGGAGCTGTCCAGGCCTATGATACCATGATGGGCGAGTACAAGGCCCTTCCCTTTGTGCCGGATGTGAAAACCAATTTGACCCAGCATGTGGTTGACAAGGGTATGGATGGTATTTTCCATTATATGGCCCGGGAAGAAAAAGCCATCCGTCAGGATCCTGTCAAGCGGACCACCCAATTGTTGCAAAAGGTGTTTAACTGATTTTGAATTGATTTTGAGGTGAATATGGAACTCAGATTTTATGGAGCAGCAGGTGAGGTAACCGGTTCAATGCATCTTCTGGACACGGGAAATGATAAGATTCTTTTTGATTGCGGTATGTTCCAGGGGAGGAGAAAGGAGAGTGCACAAAAAAATAAAATCTTTCCTTTGGATCGGTCTCAAATCACCAGCATGGTTCTGTCCCATGCCCACATTGATCATTCCGGCCGGATTCCCATGCTCACACAAAAGGATTTTTCCGGTCGAATTATCACCACCCGTCCCACAAAGGATGCCCTGAACTATATGCTTTTAGACAGCGGGCATATTCAGGAATCCGATGCCCAATACCTGAACTATAAATCTTTGCGCTCCTTTCTCTACAACCAGGAGCAGAAAAAGAATCAGAAAAATATGACCAACAAAGAGAAAAACAGCATTAAAAAAATGTTGAAAAAAAGTCCCTATGAGCTGGATGCAATGGCAATTGCCAAGCTTCAGAAAGAGTACGGACTTGAAAGATTTTCCCCCCTCTATACCATGGAGCAGGCCCGTCAGTCCCTGGCCTATATAGATGGATACCCCTTTGGTACCTCCGTGACCATTGGAAAGGATACCACGGTGAAATTTTATGTGGCCGGTCATATTCTGGGGTCTGCTTTTTCCCTGGTCACGGTGAAACAGGCGGACAGAACCTGCAGAATTTTGTATACCGGTGATGTGGGACGGTTTGGCAAACCAATTCTAAAGGATCCCACCCTTGAATTTGATGAACAAGACCGGGATATAGATCTGTTGATCACGGAAAGCACCTATGGGGACAGGGAACATGATCCTGTTGAACATCTGGGGGACAGCTTGAAAAAGGTGCTGATCTCCACCTTTAAAAAAGGCGGGTCTGTGATTATCCCCTCCTTTGCCTATGGCCGGACCCAGGAAATTATTTATATGCTCCATGCGCTTTATGAATCGGGTCAGGTACCCAGGCAACCCATATATGTGGACAGTCCCCTGGCCACAAATATTACCACTGTGTTTGGAGAGCATCCGGAAAGTTATGACGCTGAAACCCATAAAACCTTTTTGGAAAAAGGTCTGAATCCCTTTTATTTTGACAAGGTTAAATTTGTGGCAAGTGTTGAGGAGTCCATGCGACTGACCCGGGACGAGACTCCCCACGTGGTTATTTCCGCATCGGGAATGTGCGAGGCGGGTCGGATTCTCCATCATTTGCGGTATAAAATCCATAATCCTAAAAATACAATTTTATTGGTGGGATATATGGCTCAGCATACCCTGGGGCGGCGTATTGAAGAGATGGGAATGGGACTTGCCAATGGAGACGCTTCTTCCCAGGCACCTCCGGAAGTGAAGATACTGGGTAAAGCCTATCCTTTAAAGGCCCGGGTTGCAAAAATAGGGGGATTCTCCGCCCATGGTGATAAACATGAGCTTGAGCGTATCATCACAGGGTCCAACCTGAATATTAAAAAAATAGGCATTGTCCACGGGGAGATATCCCAAAGCCAGGCCTTTGAAAAACGCCTCCGGGAAAAAGGATATGATACCTTTATTCCGGCACCCGGGGACAGGGTAACCATTTAAAATGGGTGTGCCGGATTTTTTTACATTATCTTAAAATGGCAGTTCCAAACGCATTGGGCTGAACCGCCATTTTACTGCCCACGATATTTTCAATGACAAAGGGGAACCAGAGCTGTTCAATTTGGGGGCAGGCCGCAAAAAAATGGGTGGCAAATGCACCCAGCACTTTACTGTAAAAGGGGCTTGCTTTACCCGTTTCGGCCTCTTTATTGAAATCAATGATATATTGAACCCGGGCAATTTTATTGGCAATATCCATATTTGCTGCAATAAAAGGGGTTTTGGGTGTGTCGTTAAACAGGGCGATCATGGAAAAATCACATCCAGCATAGGCGGTTAGATATTCAGCCACTTTGGCAGGGCCCATGGTGTCTTGTCCCAGGTTGACGCATTTTTCCCGGGCAACGATAAAATTAAGATTTTTCTTTGCAACATAGTGTTCAAATCTTTCAAACAGGGGGTTTATCCCCTTTCTCTCTTTATTGAGATCGGTCAGTTTCCACATGTTTCACCTGGTCTTTTATGTTTATTCTGTATTTTTTTATTCCAGCAAGATCTGTTTTGCCATTTTCCCCCGGCTTAATCAACACCAAATTCAGAGGGTTTTAGCAGGCTAAGATATTCAACCAGGGCTTTGTTCTTTTTGAATGCCAGCTTTTCATTTTTTATAAAAAGATTAAAGTGATCTGCTCCGGGTTTGATCCGGGGGAAGGGGTCTATTAAAACCTTTTCTTCCAGCTCCCGTAAAACCGTATATTTGGGGACAAATCCAATTCCCAGTCCTGCAATGGCACCGTTGATGATGCCTCTGACATGGTTGATCTGAACTACATTTTTCAGACAGGTTCGTTTTTTTTCAGGAATGGCCGTGATAAAGTTTTTCCACCATTCCAGGCGCTTGTCATTGGACAAAATGTTGATTTTCTCAAGGTCTTCAACGGATTTGATGTTGTGTTCCCCGACAAAGGTGGGGGAAGCAATGGTAATGTATTGTTCCTGGAACAGATAAATTTTTGTAAGGTTTGGCAGCAGATGCTCTTTGCAGTCAATGATCAGGTCCACCTCATCCTGAACCAGGGGGGTTTCAAGGTGGTGGGAAAAGAGAAAGTCCAGGATAATATCCGGGTTGGTATCCAGAAAGGCTTTGATATGGTTGATCAGGATACTGGTGCCGAACTCCACGGGACTTCCGATGCGGATATGGACCCTGGCCGTTTTTTTGAAATGGGCAATATCCTGGTCTGCCCGTTCTATCTCATAGAAAATTTTTTCACAGGAGGAAAACAGGGTGTGGCCGGCATCGGTCAGGCCAAGTTTTTTTCCCTGCCGTTTGATGAGGGGGGTATCAACGGATGTTTCTAACTTTTTGATGGCATGGCTTACCGCCGACTGGGTGACAAACAAAAGAGAGGCTGCTTTGGTAAAGTTTTTTACCTTTGCCAGGACAAAAAATGTTTTCAGATGGTAGAGGTCCATGGGTTTCCTATGTATGAAAATGATTCATGATATTTAGAAAAATTATGAATTTTACTTTATATGACAATGGTTTATATTACAAGTAACACTTTATTCTTATAAATATGGAATTTAACAAAGGAAATTATCATGGAAAAAGCAAAAATAGCTGAAATACTTCAAAGTCTTGGCATTAAAGATGTGAACAATGGGGCCACCTTCGGTGGAACCAAGGGCTGGATCGGAACCCATGGCAAGGAACTTATCAGTTACTCTCCCATAGACGGCAAGCCCATTGCAAGGGTAGCCCTTGCAGACAGACAAGCCTATGACATCCTCATGGAAAAGGCTGGAACGGCGTTTGCCTCCTTTCGAATGATGCCGGCCCCCGCAAGGGGGGAGATGGTTCGGGACATCAGCAATCGGTTGCGGGAAAAAAAAGAGGCTCTGGGAGCACTGATTGCCCTTGAAACCGGAAAAATAAGAGCAGAGGGAGAGGGCGAGGTTCAGGAGATGATTGATATTGCCGATTTTGCCGTGGGGTTGAGCCGGCAGCTCTATGGCCTGACCATGCACAGCGAACGCCCCCTGCACAGAATGTATGAACAATGGCATCCCCTGGGAATTGTCGGCATTATCACCGCTTTTAATTTCCCCTGTGCCGTCTGGGCATGGAATGCGTTGCTCGCAGTTGTGTGCGGGGATGCCTGTTTGTTTAAACCCAGTTCAAAAACCCCCTTGACCGCCATTGCCATCCAAAACATCATTGCACCGGTGGTTGACAAATATGGGGTGGACGGGATCTTTAATATGATCATCGGCTCCCGGCAGGATGTGGGGGAACCCATGCTCAATGATCCCAGGATTCCCTTGATTTCCGCCACGGGAAGTACTGCCATGGGGAAAAGGGTGGGGGCCATCGTGGGAGAAAGACTGGGTCGAACCCTGCTGGAATTGGGGGGAAACAATGCCATCATCGTTACCGAGGATGCCGACATGGACATGGCCATCCGGGCAACCTTGTTCGGGGCCGTGGGCACCGCCGGCCAGAGATGTACCTCCACCCGGCGGATCATTGTTCAGTCCTCGGTCAGGGAACTCTTTGTATCCCGCCTGATAAATGCGTATAAACAGGTTCAGATCGGCAACCCCATGGATGAGAAAACCCTGATGGGACCCCTGATCGACGCAGGTGCCATGGCAGATATGGACCAGGCTCTCAGATCTGTTCAGGAACAGGGGGGGCAGATCCTATACGGTGGTGAGCATGCCAGTGTTAAAGGGTTTGAAGATGGCTTCTATGTGACCCCGGCCATTGTGGCGGCCGAGAACCATTATCCCATTGTCCAGCAGGAAACCTTTGCCCCCATCCTTTATATCATTGAATACGATTCCCTGGATCAGGCGATTGAGCTGCATAATCAGGTGCCCCAGGGGCTTTCCAGTGCAATTTTTACCGGTTCCATGTATTCCCAGGAGCAGTTTCTCTCCCACAGAGGATCTGACTGCGGTATTGCCAATGTCAACATCGGGACCTCCGGGGCCGAGATCGGCGGGGCCTTTGGCGGAGAAAAAGAGACCGGCGGGGGACGGGAATCCGGATCCGACGCCTGGAGAGTTTATATGAGACGCCAGACCAATACCATCAACTGGGGCCGGGACCTTCCCCTGGCCCAGGGCATTGAATTTAATATTAGTTAGATATTATTAACGGAGAAAAACAAATGAACAACTCTATATTTAAACTACCGGTTGCCTATAATGAGCCCATCAAACAATTTCTTCCCGGCAGTTCCGAAAGAAATTTTCTGGACAGGGAGCTGGCCAGACAGATGGATCTGAAGGTTGAAATTCCTTTGATCATCAACGGTCAAAAGATTCATACAAAGGACACAGGGGTTGCCAGATGTCCCCATGACCATGGTCATATCCTTGGCAATTACAGCAGGGCGTCAGAGGAACAGATTCATCTGGCAATTGATGCGGCCCTGGCGGCCAAACCGGCCTGGGAAGCCATGGCCTGGCAGGATCGGGCTGCCATTTTTCTCAAGGCTGCAGATTTGATTTCCCAAAAATATACCTATAAGATCAATGCTGCCACCATGCTGAATCAGTCCAAAAATGCCTTCCAGGCAGAAATTGACGCCACCTGCGAATTGGTGGATTTTCTAAGATTCAATGTAAATTTCATGGAAGAGATCTATGGCGGGCAGCCCATATCCGATAAAGGTATTTGGAACAGAACCGAATATCGTCCCCTGGAAGGCTTTGTCTTTGCCCTGACCCCTTTTAATTTTACGGCCATTGCCGGAAATCTGTGTACGGCTCCGGCCATGATGGGCAATACCATTGTGTGGAAGCCGGCTTCCACGGCTGTTCTGTCCGGCTATTATCTGATGGAAATTTTTAAGGAAGCCGGGCTGCCCGACGGGGTGATCAATTTTATCCCCGGTCAAGGGTCAAAAACCGGTAAGATTGTCCTGTCCCATAACAACCTTGCGGGTATCCATTTTACCGGTTCCACCCGTGTGTTCCAGACCCTGTGGCAGAAAACCGGTGAAAACATCGCCCAGTATAAATCCTATCCCCGCATTGTGGGGGAGACCGGGGGCAAGGATTATATCTTCATGCACCCGTCGGCTCAGGTGGAAACTGTGGTGACCGCAGCCATCAGAGGCGCCTTTGAATATCAGGGTCAAAAATGTTCTGCCTGTTCCAGACTCTATGTGCCCCAATCCCGATGGGATGTTTTTAAAGAACAATTGACCGCACAATTATCAGGGATTAAACCCGGGAGTGTGTTGTCATATACGCCTTTTCTGAATGCTGTCATTGACGAAAAGGCCTTTGATACCATTGACGGGTTTATCAGCCGGGCAGAGGCATCGGACAAGGCCGATGTTATTGCCGGGGGCGGCCGGGACAAGAGTTCCGGGTATTTTATCGAACCCACCGTGATTCTGGCCCGGGATCCGCTGTATGAATCCATGGTGGAGGAAATTTTCGGGCCGGTACTGACGGTTTATGTGTACGATGACACACAGATGGACGCCGCCCTGGATCTGGTGGATAATACCTGTGCCTATGCCTTGACCGGTGCTGTGTTTGCCCGGGACAGGCAGGCCATCGCCCATATGACCCAACGGTTGACCCATTCTGCCGGTAATTTTTATATCAATGACAAGCCAACCGGTGCTGTGGTGGGCCAGCAGCCCTTTGGCGGGGGACGAAAAAGCGGCACCAACGACAAGGCCGGCAGCCGGCTCAATTTGCTGCGCTGGACCTCTCCCCGGACCATTAAGGAAACCTTTGTGCCACCCGAAAGGCACGAATATCCCTTTATGGCGGAATAACTTTTAATGCTAATCCCATGAAGTGATTTCGTGGGATTAGTCCAAGGGATTAAAAGAGTCAGGTTTGAGTTTTATGGAGACAGGGCGTCCTATACCTCCCAGGTCGTACCTATCTTTTTGAAGTTGGTTATTTGTTCTTTGAAATCACCCAGATGGCGTGGACAATTCCGGGGATATATCCCAAAAGTGTCAGAAGAATGTTGAGCCAGAAGTGTTTGCCAATGCCAACCTGCATGAAAACACCCAGGGGGGGAAGAATAATTGAGATAATAATTTTAATGAGTTCCATATTGGTTCCTGTAATTTATTTTTTTGATACCTTAAATTTACCTGTGTTTGTACCATTTTTTTAGGGCCTCTTAAAGAAAAACAATGAAAAGATTGGACAATCATCATTTGGGGATTACCTTATTCCCTAATTTGTTCGTCATATCCGAGTAATGGATATTATTTTAAATTACCGGCATCCTATCGGGCAGACTGCCCGGGCATGGACCGGTTGAATATCAGGGCATGGCCGGGGCCGGTCCTGGAAGGAAAAAATCATGGGTGAAATGATACAATCAGGGGATACCATTGCCGTAGACTATACGGGCAAGCACGAGGACGGAAAAGTTTTTGATACATCCGAGGGCAAAGCCCCTCTTACATTTACCGTTGGGACGGGAATGCTGATCAAAGGATTTGATACCGCCGTTATTGGTATGAAAAAAGGGGAATCCAAAACCGTCACCATTCCGCCGGAAGAGGGATATGGGCCGCGAAATGAAGAGGCCTTTGTGGAGGTTCCCAGGATGCATTTTCCCGAAGAGATTCCGCTGGCTGAAGGATTGCTGCTTGAGCTCCAGGATCCCAACGGCCGTCCGGTTCCGGCCGTGGTTGCAGAGATCGGCGAAGAATCCGTAAAAATGGATATCAATCATTTTCTGGCCGGACAAACACTGATATTTGATATCACCATCAATGATACCGGCCTTACTCCCCCGGCGCAACCGGAACACAGCTGTGGTTGCGGTTCCCATGGCGAGGGTTGCGGGTCAGACTCAAAGGGCGACTGCGGGCCGGACGCAACGGGTAACTGCGCCTGTAGCTCGGACCCAAAGGGTAGCTGTGGCTGCTGATCTCTTACTAATTGTTGTTGTTTGATTTTTTCCCTGCCAGGGCATCCCCTGGCAGGGAAATTTTATTTGTGAACAGTTTTTTTGGGTCACCTAGGCGATTTCATTTTTCTTTACAAAGAGATTCTCCGTGGTTAAAGTGGGAAAAAATAAACATGGGGAGGGTGTGAAAAATGAGGAGACCGTTGAAATTTCTGGAAGCACTTCCCCTGTCGATATTTCTTCTATTTCTCCGATTCTTTGATACCGCAATTGCCCAGAGCTGGAAAGCGGCTTTTATCGGAGGCAGTCTTGCCGCAGTGATAACAATTTTATACGGTTTCCATGAAAAAATGATATTCAACCGTGTCCTCCTGGGAATCAACCTCTATCTCATCAGCGGGGGGATTGCCGTTATCACACACCAATGGTGGCTGAACACTTTATACCATGACCTCCAGGCATCGGGTATACTGGTATGGGTATTTTTTGTCGGGTTGGTTAGTCTGGGGCTAAGCCCCCGGGGGTTTATTGGCGTTGATGATCCGGATAGAAAAAAAGTTAAACAATTATCCCTATACCTATTATTGGTTTCAGCCGTTGCTTTGCTGATTTCATTTGGCTTTCGGGGCAATCGGGTGCTGTCCGAGGTGATTCCCTTTGTCATACTTTTTATCGCAGGAAGTCGGCTGAGAAGCGGTCTTACTGTAAAATAATTGGAAGCCGCAGCCCTTTTTATTTGTTGCGGATCGCGGTATCCAAAATCTGGTTGAGGGTATCCGATACCGTAGAATTTTTCAAAATGCTGGTGTGGGTTTCGTTAAAACCGATTACTCGGACGGCATTTTGCTGCATGTGAAGGTCGAGCATGCTGGACAAGGGCAAGGTACCGTCGGTGTTGCCCTCGGTCAGCAGGGCGGATTTTCCGCGATATCCGAACAATAGATAGTAATTGGTTTTGGAGGGGATAGGTGTCTGTCCCATCGCTTTGAGATAGGGACTTCCCGGAACCATATCGTACCAGCAGGGAATGATAACAGGGGAATGTTTTACCCCCGCGGTTGTGCCGGGATGTCCCTGCCAGGGCGAGGATATGGAAACGAACAGCGGCAGGGATATATTGTCTTCGGATGCCAGGCGGTTGAGGGTATCCCGGGAGAGAAGACCTCCCATGCTGTGTGCCACAATGATTAATTTTTCAAATTTATAATGGGTTTGCATTTCGTTCAGGTTTCTTCTGAAACCTTCTGCCAAAAGTTTTAGCCGCAGACCTGAGGGGTAATGGGCAACCCAGGGTTGGAAGCGATTTTGGTCAAGCCCCTTTGTCAGCATCTCAAAGCTGCGGGGTGTCCCGCCCACTCCGTGGACAAAAAGAACTGGAATTTTGTTTTTGTCATAGGGTTGCAGGAAGAAAATGCCGGAACCGTATTTCTTAAAGAAATTCACGGGCTCCCACATGCCGAGCTCTCCTGTTTTGGGATCGAATCGGGGGTCGCTCAAGTTAACCAGGGAGCCGAGGTGTCTGTTTTTTAACTGTATGACAGCCGGTTTTGTCCGGGAGGCGTACAAAAGGGGGATCTCTTTGCGGGCTTCTTCGGGAGGCCTGAGGGTGAGGTTGATCTCCAGGCGCATGCCGGGGACAATTTTAAGAGGACTGGGCTCGCCATACCATCCCACCCGTTCTGTATGTTGAAAGGTGCTGTCCTCATTGGCATCCTCAAAGGCAAACAGGTAATAGGTGCCGCCCGGCGGTCTTAGAAAAGCAAAGTTTTCTGTTGAATAGATTAGCTGGTATGCAGTCAATTGTTCTTTTTCCTTGCCGGAATTTTTTTCATAGAGTGTCACACAGATGGGTTTGTTTGTTTTAAGATCGCTGGTGATTTTTCCGCTGATTACGATGAGGTCATCCAGCTTGGCCAAATCTTTTTTTGCCCGCATCAGGCCGCACCCCGAAGAAACAACAAAGAAGAGCAGAAGTGCTAGGGCGGACATGGTACGAATGGCGTATGGGGTGTTCATGATGAATGACCTCCTGGAAATTTGTAGCGCTACCATTTATGGATTTTTTTTTATATAGAGTTATCAATATTCGGAACTCATGTAAAGAAAATATCAGTAACCGGATCTTATTCGCAATCATCAATTCAAGGGCCCTTTTTTATTTGAAATGAATTTCTTCTGGTTTTTTTATCCACGATAAAAAAAATCAAATCCATTGACTATTCCAGGCAATGTTTCTAAAAATACGCTTAATTTTAGGTTAATTTTTAGGAAAAAATGAATGAAAATAGAGCAAATCCATGACATCGGTTTTTTTGATATCGGCCGTGACCAGATTCTCCGGGTGGAGGCAGTCGCAAGGTTTTTTCAGGAGATGGCCACCCGCCATTCAATAAAAGTCGGGGCAGGGCCGGATTTGCTTCTTGCAAGGGGGGTGATCTGGTTTTTGAACCGGCTGGAAATAGAGTTTGTCCGGTATCCTTTGCTGGGGGAGAAATTGAAAATCATCACCTGGTCCAGAGGATTCCGCCATCATATGGGCTTAAGGGAGTATCGCATTGAATCGGAAAAAGGCCTGGTGGCAAAAGGGTCTTCTGTCTGGATATTTTTTGATTTTAAAAATAAGAAAATTATTAAAGTTCCGGCAGACATCGAATCCTTATATGAATTTGAGTCTGAAAAAGGATTTGAGGCTGAACTTTCCGATTGGAAAACCTGCGGAAAAATAGAACCGGAAAAAGAGATGTCCATCAGCCTTAGGTATGGGGATTTTGATGTAAACGGTCATTTGAATAATACCATTTACCTGGGACTAGTAGAAACCCTGTTTCATGGGACGAAGGGGTGGGAAAATAGCAAGATCCGGAATTTGAAAATCCGGTTTGCCAGGGAAATCAGCACATCCGTGGAAGGGGTTCACCTCGGTTGGGAAAAGGCCGGTGATATATACCGGTTCAATATATATGATCGGGGGGACAGAATATATGCCGACGGACAGTTTACCACCATGGTATAATCATCCGGGGTAGGGGTGATTTTCTGTTATTTCATGAACATGTTGGTGCTAGAGCAATCCTATCAGCATCTTTGTGCCAACCGCATACAGCAGTATGGCGAAAATTCGTTTGAGTTTGTCCACGGGAAGGCTGTGGGCAAGTCTTACCCCCAGGGGAGCGGTGAGCACGCTTATGCAGGCAATTCCGAGAAGGGCGGGCAGGTTGATATAGCCAATGGAATAGGCGGGCAGGGAAGCAATCCCCCAGCCATTAAAAATATAGCCAATGGTGCCAGCCACGGCAATGGGTAACCCAATGGCGGCGGATGTGCCGATGGCGTGGTGGACCGGGATATTGCACCAGACCATGAAGGGTACAGACAGGGTGCCTCCGCCGATGCCCACAAGACTTGATATGCCTCCGATGATATTTCCCGTGGAAAACATGGCAAGGGTTCCGGGCAACTCTCTGGATGCCTTTGGTTTTTTGTTCATGATCATCTGGGTGGCAACCACATAGAGAAAAATACAGAAAAATCCTTTTAAGAATTCAGTGGACATGGCCCCTGCAAAACAGGAGCCCAGAAAGGTTCCGGTAAATATGCCGATGACAATGCGGCGGACCACTTTCCATCGGACAGCCCCCCTTTTGTGGTGGGCCATGAAGCTGGACACCGATGTAAACATGATACTGGCCATGGAGGTTCCAAGGGCCACATGCATGAGTATCTGCGGTGATACGCCCTGGATTCCCATGATATAGACAAGCATGGGAACGATGACAAGGCCGCCGCCGATTCCAAGAAGACCGGCCAGTATTCCTGCAATGGCCCCGACTCCGCAATAGGTAATAAAAACAGTCAGCATTATGGGGTACTCCTAAACTTTTTAATTGTTTGTATTTAAGAATGCCAAAATTTTTCCCGGCAAATCAAAATTATAAATAGCAGCATTTTTATTACACCCGGAACTTGTATCCGTCAATATGTTTGGGCAATATGTTCCGGCAAACTGCGCTGGCCCAATACCCAAGCCGAACCGGCGAACAAATTTACAAACAGATCTGAAGGCTTGCGCTTAACCCAGGGGCAATGACTACAGCCATCTGGGAACCTGTTTCATGTAAAGTTCATATATTTTTCCAAAATTAGATTTAAGAATTCTTTCCTCGGGTTCGATTTGGAATCGGGTCATGTACACGTGGAAAAATAAGACAAAAATGAAGGAATAAAGATTATCCAGGTAAAACGCCCAGGATAAAAGCCCGAATAGCAACCCTAAATACATTGGGTTCCGTGTGTGCTGGTAAATTCCCGTGGAAACCACCGAGCTTGCCAGATTAGGGTCTAACGGATCAAATGTTGTTTTTGCCTTTTTAAATTCAATTGCACCTGCCAGGGCAATAGAACCGCCTGTCGCCAATGAAATGATGCCGAAAACAAGCCTAAATGTTCCGTTCATGTCAGCCTGATGGCTAACCCTACTTGTTAACCACATCAGTGAAAAGGCGATGGCAAAGATTAGGACAGGGGGGATTTTTAATTCTAAAAATTTCATATTATTCCCATTGAATTGAAGGATATGTCGGTAAGCGTTTATATTCATTCATCCTGGCCATGCGTATCATACAATCCTTTCATCGATATCAAAAATGTCCCGGAGACACAATCTCCTTGTCTAATATTCTTGCTACCCATTCTTTTTGAGATTGGGGAAAATACCATGGGCAAGGGAGTCGGAAAAATTAAAAATAACTTGCAACCAGGGGTGAATCCACATATCTTGAGATAAATTCGGCATGGATTTTTCGCTGTTAGATAATTATTTCAATAAATTCGGAGTATGGTCATGGCAAAACATAAACCCTTGATTCTTGCAGTGGACGACAAACCCCAGAACCTTCAATTTTTAGGAAAGCTTTTATCCGATAATGGATATGAAGTGGGAATGGCCCAGAGCGGTCAGCAGGCCTTGAATTTTGTAAATAAAAATGAACCCGACCTGATCCTTTTGGATATAATGATGCCGGAAATGGACGGTTATGATGTGTGTAAACTATTAAAATCCGATGTTGGTTCCCGCCATATCCCCGTTATTTTTATAACAGCCAAAACCAACACAGAAGATATTGTTAAAGGATTTGATGAGGGAGGGGTGGACTATGTTACCAAGCCCTTTAACTCAGCCGAACTGCTGGCAAGGATCAGAACCCATATTGAGATGAAAATTCTCAGGGGACTTTTGCCCATGTGTTCCCATTGTAAAAAAATCCGGGATGATGAAGGTTTTTGGAAACGGGTGGATTCATATTTTGAGGCCCATTCCGAATTGACCTTTACCCACGGGATTTGTCCTGACTGTGTGCAAAATCTTTATGGGGAGTCAGATTGGTATAAGAAACGCAACTCCTAGCCCATTCTTTTTACCTTTGGTGAGGCATCCCGATTATTTGGCCTAGGCTATTCCCAACAAGTTTAATTGCTTTTTTCAAAGATTGAGTTATGTTATGCAAATATAAACTAACCCGAACTTTGGAGTGAATATGAGTAAAGTGATTGCTATGGCTGGTAAGGGTGGTGTGGGGAAAACAACTGTTTCCGCACTGGTGACAAGATATTTTGCAAAACAGCAGAAGGATCCCCTTCTTGCAATTGATGCAGACCCCAACAGCAACCTGGGGGAAACCCTGGGGCTTGAGATAGACAAAACAGTGGGGGATGTCCGGGAAAATTTCATGAAAGATCCCCAGGGTGTTCCTTCGGGCATGGACAAAATTGTCTACCTTGAAATGCTGATGAATCAGGTATTGATTGAGCAACCGGAATTTGATCTTCTGGTCATGGGGCGTCAGGAAGGCCAGGGCTGTTATTGCATGGTCAACAATATTTTAAACCGGTTTGCAGAAGAACTGGAAAAAAATTATAAATATCTTCTGGTGGACAACGAGGCGGGGATGGAGCATTTGAGCCGCAGGACCAGTGGGCGTGTGGATATTCTTCTCCTGGTCACGGATTATGCACTCAGAGGGCTTCGTGCTGTGGGCCGGATCAATGAAATGCTGGGGGATCTTAAACTGGAGATCAAACACAAGGGTCTCATCGTCAACCGGGCCCCAAAAGAATTGAGCCAGGCATTTCTGGATGAAGTAGAGCGGATCGGGGTGCCGATTTTGTGTACCATTCCCGATGATAACAACCTGCTTGAATTTGATATGGACCAGCGTTCTCTGCTGGATCTTCCCGATGATTCAACTGCTGTGAAGGCGGTTGAGCAGATGATGGAAAAAGTTCATGGGATAATGGGATAAAATGGGATATGTATTTGATTTCAAGGATGCGGGGAACTACGATGCCTGGATAGATAAGGGGAAAAACCGTCATTGCCTGTCCCTTGAAATCAAATTGATTCTGGACCTTTTATCTCCTGAAAAGGGACAGCGGGTTCTGGATATAGGCTGTGGTACAGGGATCAGCCTGGAACCTCTTTTGGAAAGAGGATTGAACCTTACGGGGATTGATCCTTCCCCCTATATGCTGGATCTGGCCCATAAACGTCTGGGAAACCGGGTGGATCTTCACCGGGGCCTGGCAGAGGATCTTCCCTTTGATGACAACGCCTTTGATGCAGCCTTGCTGTTTACCAGCCTGGAATTTACAGACAGACCGGCCAAGGCCATTGAAGAGGCTTGCCGGGTGGCCAAGGACCGGGTGGTGATCGGGGTGTTGAATCGGTATGCACCCCAGAACATGTTTCGCAGGTTCAAGAGCCTTTTTTTTACAAATATTTATACCCAGGCACATTTTTTCAGTATATGGGAGCTGCGGCAGATTCTGTTTGCTATCCTGGGAAATGTGCCGGCTAAATGGCGGACAACTCCCCAATTGCCCTTTGTTTCCGGACCCTGGATTTCCTACATTGAAAATATCGGCCTGGTGCAAAAATCTTTTTGCGGCAGCTTGATCGGTATGCAGATCAAGCCGGTCCCCAAGTTTCGGACCCGGCCCCTGGCCCTGAAGATACGGAGAAGAAAGATATACAAGCCTAGGGGACTGGTGACGGAAATGAGAAACAAGGAATAATGAAACAAGGATTAGAAGAATAGAGAATAATGGAAGCCCTTTTATATGAAAAATTGGGAAAAAGTCTTGTTCAATGCAGAATATGTCATCATTTTTGCAGGATAAAACCAGGGGAAAAAGGCATCTGCAATGTTAGGGAAAACCAGGACGGCAAGCTGGTATCTCTGGTTTTTGACCATGTGATTGCCACCAGTGTGGATCCCATTGAAAAAAAACCGATTTTTCATTTTAAACCCGGCTCCACTTCCTATTCCATTGCCACCGTTGGCTGCAATTTTAAATGTCAATTCTGCCAGAATTCAGATATTGCCCAGATGCCAGCGGACAAAAAGGGCATGATCCAGGGCCAAAAGATCCGGCCCCAAACCATTGTGGACCAGGCCTTGTCTGCCGGATGCCAGAGTATTTCCTATACCTATACCGAGCCCTCTGTCTTTTTTGAATTGGCCTATGAAACCGCCCGACTGGCCAAAGCAAAAAATCTGGCCAATATTTTTGTTACCAACGGGTATATGAGTGCAGACCTTGTCCGTCTGGTTGCTCCCTTTCTGGATGCGGCCAATGTGGATCTCAAGGCCTTTGATGATACATTTTATCAAACATACTGCAAGGCCAGGCTTGAACCGGTGAAAAATACCCTGAGGCTCATGAAAAAGGTTGGGATTTTCGTTGAGGTTACCACCCTTTTAATTCCCGGGTTGAATGATGATCCAAATGAACTGACCAGCCTGGCCCGTTTTATTGCCAATGATCTGGGGTGTGAAACCCCCTGGCATATTTCCAGGTTCCACCCCGGTTATAAGATGACAAATATTGGCGTCACACCGACATCCTCCCTGGAAGGGGCATACGAGCTCGGAAAAAAGGCAGGTCTGCACCATGTCTACACCGGGAATGTGCCGGGACTCCCATCGGAAAACACCCATTGTCCAGGGTGTGGCGCCCTGGTGGTCAAACGCCATGGGTATACAATAGAAAACTATTTAAAGGAGAAGGGAACCTGCCCCAAATGTGATGCCAGTCTTTTTGGGATCTATTAACATTCGGTGGCGGGTGGCAGATCCATGGATTCAACCTTGAAAACAAAAATGAACAAGAAAAGTCTGAAAGAAAAAACAATGGAATATGGGCGGATGATTAAGTTTTCCCATACGATTTTTGCACTTCCCTTTGCCCTGTCTGCGGTGGTTCTGGCCTGGCAGTCCCATGCCTTTTCCCCCTGGGATCTGGTTTGGATTTTGGTCGCCATGGTGGGGGCAAGGTCGGCTGCCATGGGATTTAACAGAATAGTGGATGCCGTCATCGACAAAAAAAATCCCAGAACCGCCATCCGGGAAATTCCCTCGGGAATCTTGTCACAAAAAGAGGCCTCTTTTTTTGTGGGTATTTCCGCTGTCATTTTTATCGGGGCGGCGGCCCTGTTGTCACCCCTGTGTTTTTTCCTCTCCTTTCCTGTGTTGTTTTTTCTTTTCTTTTATTCCTATACCAAGCGATTTACAAAATATTGTCATCTCTACCTGGGCTTTGCAATTTCCCTGGCCCCTGTGGGAGCCTGGGTTGCCATCACCGGCAGTCTGTCTTCGGGGATTGTTTTCTTGAGCCTGGGGCTGTGGACCTATATTGCCGGGTTTGATATCCTCTATGCCTGTCAGGATATTGATTTTGACAGGGAACAGGGGTTGTTTTCCCTGCCGTCAAAACTAGGCCCCCAAAAGGCCATGTTTATCTCTTCTTTGCTCCACATGGCAACCATGGTCTTCTTTCTGGCCATGTATTTGAGCTTTCAAATGCATTCGGTGTTTTTGTTTTTTCTGGCCGGTATTGCCATTCTTCTTGTGATTGAGCACAAGCTGGTCAAACCAAATGACCTGACCCATATTGATCTGGCGTTTTTCCATATCAATTCAGTGGTTTCCATTCTTCTTTTTCTGGGCGTCTTGATTGAGGGGTTTTTGAGATGAAAACCGGTCAAAATTCAATAAACCCAGGTATAACAAAGCCAAATATAATAAATCAGGGCAAAATCATAGTGGTTGCCATCAGTGGTGCCTCTGGTTCCATTTATGGGGTAAGACTTATAAAAGCCCTGATTGAAACCGGCTGCCGGGTGCTGATTATTTTGTCCCATGCCGGGCAAAAAGTATTGGCCCATGAAATGGGGTATGACCCCAAAGCCTCTTTTTGTTTGTTCCTTGAACAATACGGGGTGGATCTTGACAGCAACATTGCCCCGGAGATCTTTTTGCAGGATGAGATTGCATCGGCATCGGCTTCAGGCTCTTTTGTCCACCATGGCATGGCTGTGGCCCCCTGTTCCATGAAAACCCTTTCTGCGGTCGCTTCAGGCTATGCAGACAATCTGCTCACCCGGTCCTGTGATGTGAGTTTAAAGGAAAAACGCCCCCTTGTGTTGGTTCCCAGGGAAACCCCCTTTGGGTTGATTCATCTGGAAAATATGAGTCGGGCGGCCATGGCCGGTGCGGTGATTCTGCCCCCCATCCCTTCCTTTTACACCTTTCCTCAAACCATTGAAGCCCTTGTGGATACGGTTGTGGCCAGAATAATGGATCACCTGGGAATGGTTCATGATCTGGGAACAAGGTGGAAATCTTGAATTTCGGCAAAAACACGACCCCAATCCAGAAAGATGTCCAGAAAATTGTCCGGAACATTATCACCACCCTTAACAAGAGCGGATACAGGGCCTATATCGTGGGGGGAGCTGTTCGGGATATGCTGATGAACCAGCGGCCCAAGGATGTGGACATTTTAACCAATGCCCCTGTCCAGGCAGTGAAAACTCTGTTTGCCGGGGCAAAAAAAGTGGGTAAATCCTTTCCCATTTGTCTTATCCAAGGGGTTGAGGTGGCATCCTGCAGGGCAGGGGAGGCGTCAAACTTTCCTGAGGATGACCTTGGCATGCGGGATTTTACCATCAACAGCATGGGATGGGATACTTTATCGGATACCCTCATCGATCCATTCTGCGGGAAGAAGGATCTTGGAAAAAAAATCATCCGGTTTACCCGGGATCCTGGCAAACGGATCCAGGAGGATCCTTTGCGAATGATACGGGCATGTCGGTTTGCTGCCCGGCTGGACGGACGATTGTCTGCTGCCTCTTTGGAGGCTGTTTTAACCCATGCCCCCCTGATTAATCCGGTCAATGGCGTGGCAGGAGAAAGAATTTATCTGGAATTGATAAAGGCCATGGGACTTACAAACCCCTCCCTTTTTTTCAACAATCTCCATGAAACAGGACTTTTGGCAGGGATATTGCCCTGCCTTGACCGGTGTTTTAACCTGGACGGCGGCCCCCACCACGGGGAAAGTGTATTTGAGCACAGCATGCTGGTGGGGGATGCCCTGCCGGCCAATCGTCCGATTCTCAGGCTTGCCGGATTTCTCCATGATACTGGTAAATTTGATGCTGCCCAAACAAAAGATGGTGGGATGACATTTCCGGGACATGAAACCCATATTGAGGCCTTGCAAACAGACCTTGAGCGTTTGCGGTTTTCTTCCCGGGACAAAGCGTATATTCTGGCCCTGGTCCAGGCTCACATGAGGCCTTTGACGGAAAAGACCACTCCCAAAGCTGTGCGGCGGCTCCTGGCCATGCTGGATAGCCATGATCTGATTTTCCAGGATTTTTTGCGCATGCGCATTGCAGACAAAAAGGGAAACCTTGCCAAATCGCCCTATACCCTGTCTGAAATTCGTCTTCGGCTTAAAAAAATCCAGGATGAATTGTCAGACCGGGCAGCCTTTAATATCAATGATCTGGATATCTCCGGCACCGTAATCATTGAATTGCTCAATTTAAAACCCGGGCCCGAAGTCGGCCGGATCAAAGCAATCTTGTTTGACCGGGTGCTGGATGATCCTAGCCTGAATACCCGGCCCTGTCTTGAGCAGCTTGTTAATGCCATGAAACCATGAGAATCCATATTGGAATTTAATTTCCTTGCAAATCATTGTCCGGTAGCGCTATAAAAATGATTTTAATTTAAAGAGCTGAAGGATCGGACAATGGGTGATATCGTTCTGATAAATATAACCGGCAGGGACAGAAAAGGGCTTGATGCAAAGTTTACCGCCATCCTTGCCCAGTACAATGTAACCATACTGGATATCGGCCAGGCCGTCATCCACGAACACATCTCCCTTGGCATTCTGGCCGAGATCCCCTGCTCAGAGGATTTCTCCCGGATTTTCAAGGATATCCTGTTTGAAGGCCACAACATGGGGCTGACCATTGATATCAAACCAGTTGACCATGAAAATTATGAAAAATGGGTCCTGGCCCAGGGTAAGGAGCGTCGGATCATCACCATTCTGGGCAGAACCATGACCGCCTATCAGATCTCTTCTGTTGCCTCGGTGATTGCTGAAAATGATTTGAATATTGATTCCATTGCCCGGCTGACGGGCAGAAGATCCTTTGTTAATCCGGAGGCCAACCCAAAAGCCAGTGTTCAGTTCTCTGTTTCCGGCACCCCGTCCAATATCCCAAAGATGCGGGGTAAATTCATGGAAATTTCCCAGAAGGCCGGTATTGATATCTCTTTTCATGTGGACAATATTTATCGGAAAAACCGGAAACTGGTGGTATTCGACATGGACTCCACCCTGATCCAGGCCGAGGTGATTGTGGAATTGGCCAAGCTGGCTGGCGTGGGGGAACAGGTGGATAAGATCACCGAGTCTGCCATGGGAGGGGAGATCGATTTTAAAGAAAGCTTCATCAAGCGGGTGGCCCTGCTAAAGGGGCTCCCCCAGGAACAGATTGAAAAGATCACCCATAAACTGCCCCTGACGGAGGGAGCTGATCTTGTAACAAAAACCTTGAAAAATCTTGGATATAAACTGGGAATCCTTTCCGGCGGTTTCACCTTTATGGGAGAATATTTGCAGGACCGTCTGGGGTTTGACTATGTGTATGCCAATGATCTGGAGGTCAGGGAAGGGGTTGTTACCGGCAGGGTAAAGGGGGAGATTGTGGACGGTGAAAGAAAAGCCTGTCTGCTCCGGGAACTTGCCCAAAGGGAAAAAATTTCCATTGAACAGACCATTGCCGTGGGAGACGGGGCCAATGATCTGCCCATGATTAGTATTGCAGGACTTGGAGTGGCCTTCAATGCCAAGCCAATTGTCCGTGAAAAAGCTGCCAATGCCATTTCAACCATGGGGTTAGACGGTCTCTTATATTTGATCGGAATCCATGACCGGGAGATCAAGCAGTCAAATCAGTATTCCTGAAGACAAGTTGCTTTTATTTACATGAAAAAATCTATAAGAACAAAAAAACTTAGCACAATGGAAAAATTGGCCCTGGACGTAAAGGTTCTTGAAGAACAATTGGCCCTTTGCACCCGGTGCGGAATGTGTCAGGCCAATTGTCCTCTTTATGCAAAAACCAGACAAGAATCCGATGTATCCCGGGGGAAGCTGGCTTTGATTGGCGGTTTGATCGATCAGATGTTTGATGATGCAAAGGGGGTAAGAGCCCGGTTGGACCGGTGCCTTCTTTGTGGATCCTGTGCCCACAAATGCCCGAGCCGCGTGGATACCCAGGGGATTATCCTGGGGGCCAAATCCATTATCACCCAATACCTTGGCCTTCCCTTTGCCAAGCAGCTCATCTTTAAAAATTTGTTGGCAAACCCCAAGATCTTCAGTCGGCTGATGTCAGCGGCTGCCCCATTCCAGAAAATCACCTTTCGGAAAGAAGATAATTTCCAGGGAACCTCCTGTGCCAGGGTTGCTTCTCCCCTGCTTCGTCATCGCCACATGGTTCCCCTGGCAACAACCCCCTTTGGCAACCAAATACAAGAGATGGATTTCAGGGAAAATGGAAAAGGGGTGACCGTGGCATTTTTTGTGGGCTGCCTGGTTGACAAGGTTTTTCCCGAGATTGCCCATTCCTTGGTGGAGGTGCTTGCCCATTTTAAGGCCAGGATTCTCATCCCTAAAGATCAGGGGTGCTGCGGCATCCCGGCCCTGACCTCGGGGGATACCAAAACCTTTGAGAAATTGCTGGCCTTTCATGTGGAGCTTTTTTCACGTCAGCCAATTGATTATCTGGTTACTGCCTGCGCCACCTGCTCTTCCACCATCATCAAACGATGGCCGGGTTTGTTGAGGGGACAGGGGGGGGCAAATGGACAATTGCTGGAAAAGGCGGGTTTGCTTGCAGAAAAAACCGTGGACATCAGCTGGCTTTTAGCAAAGCGTTTTGACCTGTCCTCTCTTAAGGGGGAGCCAGCCGGTGCGGGAGAGATCATCACCTACCACGACCCCTGCCATTTGAGAAAGTCCCTGGGCGTTTTTGAGGAACCCCGGCAGGTGATCCGGTCCTGCGGTCACAATCTAGTGGAGATGAGTTCCCCGGATCAATGCTGCGGCATGGGGGGGAGTTTTAACCTGGACCATTACGACCTGTCCTCCCGGATTGGGAAGGAAAAAGCCCTGGATATAATGGCAACAGGCTGTTCAACCGTGGCAACCTCATGTCCGGCCTGTATGATGCAGATATCCGATATGCTGGCCCGGGAAAATGCCCGTATCCGGGTGAAGCACCCGGTCCAGATATATGCAGATCATTTAAAGGCTGTGCGGCCTAAATAAGCCTATTGAAAATAGGGTGTCGGATCTGTGATTCCGGCCTCGTCAAATCCTTTTATCCGGTGGAGGCATGAATCGCATTGTCCGCAGGAGCGACCCTGTTCATCCGGGTCATAGCAGGAGATGGTCATGGCGTAGTCAACCCCAAGTTCATGTCCGGTTTTGATGATCTGACCCTTGGAGTAATGGATCAGGGGGGTCTCAATTTTCAGGACGGTTTCCTGGGTCACCCCGGTTTTTGTGGCCAGGTTGGCCATGGTTTGAAATGCCTGAATGAATTCTGGCCGGCAGTCGGGGTATCCTGAATAGTCCACGGCGGTAACCCCGATATAAATGGCAGCGGCTTTTAATACTTCCGCCCATGCCATGGCATAGGCGAGAAAAATAGTATTCCTGGCTGGCACATAGGTGATGGGGATTTGTGTTTCATCCAGCTGGTCTGCCCTCTCATGTTTTGGTACGCTGATATCATCAGTCAGGGCTGACCCGCCAAATTGTCGTAAATCAATCTCAATTATCCTGTGGGCTTTTACCCCAAGGGCTTTTGCGATCTTTTTAGCACACTCAAGCTCTGTGGAATGGCGTTGGCCATATCTGAAACTGAGGCTGTATATCTCATTTCCATCGGCTTTTGCCATGGCCATGGCAGTGGTTGAGTCGATGCCTCCGCTGGAAAGCACTACAGCTCTTTTTGTCATGGGATGATTATACTCCTCTTTGATCTGGGTTCCAGATGATTTTATGCTGTTGAAGGGAAAGTCTGGCTGGAAGTTTATCTTCCAGAATCCAGGCAGCAAGGCTTTCCGGGGGGATCTGACCAAATACCGGAGATAAATGGGTTTTGGTATTGGGTCTTTGGGATAATTTTTCTATAATAATGGATCTGGCAAATTCATAATCCTGTCTGGAGCCGATGACAAATTTGATTTCATCCCTTCGGGTAAGATAGGTCAGATTTTCATATAAAAAGGAATCAGATTCATTGCTGGAAGGGCATTTGATATCAAGTATTCGGATACATCTGGGGTCGATGTTTTGAATGCTTTGGCTTCCGTTGGTTTCCAGAAGCACCTGGAAATCCATCTCAAGCAGTTGAGAGATCAGATCCGGGGTTTCTTTCTGCAAAAGAGGTTCCCCACCTGTGATTTCAATCAGATTACAGCCAAATCTTTTGATTTGATCGATAATTTTTTCAATGGACAGGGGTGTCCTCTCGTTTTCAGCATAGCGGGTGTCACACCATGCGCAGTCAAGATTGCACCCGGAGAGCCGGACAAATGTGCAGGGAAGACCTGTGAAACTAGATTCTCCCTGGAGGCTGTAAAAGATCTCACACAGGTTCAGAGACACTTATATCTCCTGGTAGGAAGAGCCGCACCCCGGGCTTTCAAATACCATGATTCGGGTCACCTTAATATGCTCTGTGTTCAGGCGCAGTGACAATTCCGTATAAATGAGTTTTGACAGGTTTTCAGAGGTGGGATTGATGCTTCCAAATTCCATGATCTCGTTGAGATTGGTATGGTCCAGTTTGCTCAAGACATCCTTTACCACCCCTTTGACATCTCTAAAATCAATCCCGATGCCCAGTTTATTGAGTTTTGTGCACTGGATATAGGCTTCGACAATCCAGTTGTGGCCATGGATTCTGGAGCAGTTTCCATCATATCCCTTTAGGGCGTGGGCTGCCGCAAAATGGTCTTTTACATAAATTTCATACACACCCGGCATAGCATCTCCCATGTACATATATGGTTGTTTGTTTTATAAATCTTACCATAAACTTGGTTCTGAATCAAAAAAGTCAAGGGGGGCTTTTCGTTCTCCCCTGTATCTTAGAACAACAAGGCCCGGTAACGTAAAAAAAACCAGATGAAAGGTCGGGCTAAGGATCGGACCCAGGCTGCACAACAAAAAAAACTCTCTTTGAAAAGTTTTGAAATACCAAGAGGATTGTGTGCATAAGTATTCAAGGAAACCAAACAAAATAGACAGGTCCGTTCCTTGCTGATTCTTTCGGTAATTGTCATTATTTTTCTGGTGTTTTAATATGGAATATTTTATGGATAGATTGATTTTATAAGGAACATGATGAAAAGCGATCTGGAAAAATATCTCAACAAGGAAATTGTAATCGATTCAAATTCTTCTTGGATCTATATCGGCGTATTGGGAATAGTCACTGACAATTGTGTCGTGTTGTCGAATGTGGATGCCCATGATAATTCTGATACGTCCACTTCAAAAGAACTCTATGTATTCCAAAGCAAAACCACGGGCATAAAATCCAACCGGAATTACGTTCATGTGAATCTGGATCGTGTTGTAAGCTTCTGTTTGCTTGAGGATATTAAAGAATTTTAAATGTGAGCTTCTATATCCGAAAAGATCCAATCGGATTTTCCTCGGTCCCCTTTTTGTCGTGGGATTTGCTGTCGTTTCCAAAGGATAAAACCGGATTCTTCAAGCGGTTTGGGGGATATAATTAAAAACTATGGATGAAATACTAAAAAATCTTGCCCGTCTGAATGCAGACACATTTGATGAAGCTGAAGGTATCTATGCACTTTACTCTATTCAGTTACCTTTAATAAATGCTCGTCGTATAATTGCCAGACAGTTTTATTTAACTGATCTTCACCATACATAAGTTTCATTTGTTTGCGAAATTCTTCTTCAGGTCTCAACTTTTTTAAAGAATCATTAATTTTGCCAATCAGCTTTTTTCCCCATTCATTTTTCGGGCATGCAACATATACATAGTAAAATTTGGCAACCTCCTTGATTGGAACATAAGCAAATTCGCCTTTAAGTTTGGGAATATATTTATCAACTGTATGATTAACTGCGGAAGGATATTCAATGATATAATCTGTTCTCTTCGCAGAAAGCATCCTCAGGCTGCTTTCTTCATTTATAACATGTCTTGTTATATTTGACTTTTTTTCATGTTTCTGTAACAAGTCGTCAACATTCCTGGCATAAGAACGATTTTTAATCAGCAGGCCTGTAAATCGCTTATCCTGCATCAACTCAACCAGAGACAATGATTCTAAATCTCCTAATTTTTTTATTGTTTCTTTTCTCATTATAATATGATTTGGCAAAATCAGGGTAAACGGAAGGGAAAATTCGGAAAATTCCAATCTCTCCTTGTTTTTATATGCCATACAATTACATGCATGTTCACCTTCTTTCGCAAAAATCCAAAACCGGTTCCATGGCATATTTAGATTGATGTGTTCATAGTCAGGCAGGCTTTTTTGCAACAGGTTTAATTGCTCTCCATATTGGCCGCCGATGATATTTTGTTTTGTTTTATCCAGCTCCATCAAGGGAGGCCAGTGTGTTATCAGCCATATGATTGAGTCTTTTGCAAATCCGCCAGTTGGTTGAAAAAAAACAGATGTTATCAGCATTGTTGTTGTAATGAATATAAAATTTTTGATTTTCAGCAACCTCCTTTTAATCGCTTTTTTTAACTTAATCACGGATTAGAAAATGAACTGAGCTTATAAATAAATGCGAACCAGTCTGAGCAACTATTCTATTTGGACGATATACGCTGCGTTTGCTTATCAATTCGGTTTTTTTAAAAGGATTTGATATAAAAAATCACATAATCCTGCTAAAAATGCAAGGTTAAAACTGCTTTTGGACAGGGTAAACGCTTGTAACCCTAATTCTTAATCGATCAGGACAAAAGCATAACGGTTAGAAACTTTTATTTTTGGATTGGAGAGGGATTATACCAAAGCTTTGATCGCAAGGACGTATTTTAAGCGGCATCAGACAGGCTTGCCTGAGTTAATTTTGCAGGTTTTACATAAGTGGCAGCAATGTATGGCAGATGCGAGATAGTGACCATCCAGAAAACCGGTTTTTTCTATTTTTTTGGCAACATTACTCAGCTTGACTTTGTCATGATGATAAATTAAAAGGATATCTTTGATATTCATGGATGGTCGCCTGTCCGTCCTCGAAACTAAGCCCTCTGAAACTGCATTTTATTCGATCGTAACCCCATAAGCATTTCAATATTACTCGACAGGCTGTTACCGAATAGAATAGTCAAAATATATAAGTTTTCAGAAATTTCCCGATCTTTCCTCATGGTTCAGTCATTCGTGAATGAAGCCGTTTATCATTTGTTTGATTTGGTGTGAGACCCCTACGTGTACCCCTGATTTTCCGGAATAGCTGGTGGATCTTTCCCGCAATGAGTATGGAAAGGTGGGATGCTGTTCTGCGGTTTGCCCCTTTGAGTGACCGCCGAAGTTTTTTGATGCCGACTTGAGATTGGAGGTCTACCGGAATATTCAACCTAAAGCAATACCCCGTTTTATTCTGTACCAGATATATGCTCTTTCTTCACAATGTGTGTAAGAAGACACATGTGATCAAACTAAAAACCCGCTACCCTTGGAAATTACCATGGGCAGCGGGCCTTGTATTATTTTGGTAGCGACGCAGAGATTCGAACTCCGGACCCTGCGGATATGAGCCGCATGCTCTAACCAACTGAGCTACGTCGCCGAAAAACCCAAAAAAGATATCATAGCTTTGATATTCTTGTCAATCCTTATTTGGATTAAAATCAAACTTATTTTCCCAGGCCCCCTAAAATTCAACCACCTCAACCGTAAAGTTTTCTAAATTTTCCGGAAGACTTGAGAATACGAGCATGAAGGGCACAAATCCTCCCGGTTTCACATTGACATTGGAGTTGTGTGATCCTTCTCTGATGTTGAGCTGTTTGCTGATATCCGATATGTTACCTGTCTTCAGAACCTCTTCAGATATAATATTGCCGCAGAATATGGTCTGGGTTTTGGCTTTGACTTTTCCCTTTGTGATTAATGTTCCCTTGACCTGAATATGACTGTAAGGGATGGTTGCCGGATTCTCAATCCGCCCGGTAATGATGAATAGTTCTCCGGCGGTATCATTGGAAATAAATCTGCCGTTGACACTTCCCTCGTTGGGAATCGGTTTGGGGGCCGACTTTTCAGGGGGTGTTTTTTTGAAATATTGTTCTATAACAGGTATTTTGACATCAGACAGAAAGGGGATTTTATATCCCAGGGTCATGCTGGCAATATAAGCACCTGCCACAAGAATGAAAAGCAGCAGTAACAGCATGACAGGGCCACCCACGGCAGATCTTTTTTTCCGTTTCCTGGGACGGCCCGGCTGATCGAGGATGGGGGGGGCAATCAGGGTGGTGTCCTGTTCCATCCCATTCAGCTGGTTCTGGGGTTCTTCTGGCTCACTGGCCATGTCAATTTCATGAAGATCCTCTTCCGGTTCGGTATCTTGATCTATAATCTGGTCATAGGCGGAAAAATCATCTCCTGGCCCAGGGAGGGCTTCTTCAACTTGGATCTCGCTGCCTGTTTGGCTTGACGCTTCTTCAACCTCAAAGGGGTCTTCATCAAACTCCAATTCAAGATCTGCTTCTGGGGACTCCTGGTCTTCTGTATCCATGTTAAGATCGGGAAATGTCATGTTCTGATCATCGGGAAAATCAGCTTCCAGTGCCTGGGCAAGGTCCTGCTCTTCTCCTGTTTCTTCAAATACCAGGTCTACATCCGGGTCATCCTCAAAGGAAAGGTCAGCCTCAAGGGTCTCCTCGGTTGTTTCCGTTGTGTCTTCTAATTCAAGGGTAAAGGAATCATGATCAATTGTATATTCACTGCTGTCAAACTCATCCGAGTTTTCTATCTCCAGGTCAGGATTGTCAAACTCAATATCGGCGTCATCAAAGGTCAGATCCTCTTCATCAAATTCAAGCTCATCGGATTCAAGCCCATCGGATTCAAGCCCATCGGATTCAAGCCCATCAGATTCAAGCCCATCAGATTCAAGCTCAACTGATTCAAGCTCATCGGATTCAAGCTCATCAGATTCAAGCCCATCAGATTCAAGCTCAACTGATTCAAGCCCATCAGATTCAAGCCCATCAGATTCAAGCTCATCAGGTTCAAACTCATCAGGTTCAAACTCATCTGATTCAGGATCAAAGTCGATTTCAATGTTGGCTGAATCTGATTCAGTTTCCATTGTAAGATCGATTTCGTCTGTATCCAACCCCTCTTCTTTTAACTCAAAATCCAGGTCGCTTATTTCAAAGTCGGTTTCTTCAAATTCTGTTCCACTTTCATCTGCCTGGAATCTGTCCGATTCAAATTCGTCCCTTTCAGAGTTTTCAGCTTCGAAGTTTTCTGGGGCAGTATCTTCCTGAAAATCAAACTCAATTTCATCCTGGGGTTCAGATGCAGCTATGGTGTCAGAAATCTGGGGAAAAGCAGTAAAAATATGTTTGCATAAACTGCAACGGACTTTTGAGCCCTCAGTCTTTAGTATGGATTCATCAAGGTCAAAGCGTGTTGAACACTCTTCGCAGGTAATAATCATTGCGCTTCCCCCTATGGTTACAATTTCAGGTCATAGATTGCAGGCAGATTCCTGTATTTTTCATTATAGTCAAGTCCATAACCGACAATGAATCCTTTTTCAAGTGAAAAACAGGAATAGGTAACATTGATTTCCACTTCTCTGCGTTCGTGTTTGTCTATCAGGGAACATATTTTGATGGACCTTGGATTTAAAAGCTGGATAAAATCAACGATTTTCAGCAGGGTGTTTCCCGTGTCCACAATATCTTCCACCAGCAGGATATCACGGCCTTTCAGCTCAAGGTCTGGTTTTTTTGTAAAGACAATCTGCCCGGAGGAGGAGGTGCCGTCATAGGAGGAGGCACCGATCAGGTCAATCTCATGGTCAATGGATATCTTTCGGGAAAGATCTGCTAGAAAGATAAAGGACCCCTTTAATACGCCGATCATGACAAGGTCAAGGTCTTTATAATCCTTGGTAATCTGTTCCCCGGTTTCCTGGACCCGGGTGTTGATTTCTTCTTCAGAAATCAGAGGGATAAATTCTGGCATCCGGTTATAATCCTGTTTTTTCAAGTTCTTTGATAAGGTCTGTCTGTGTCTTGTCCAGTTTTTTTGGCATGATTATATTAATCACAACAAAGAGATCTCCGCAACCATTTCCTTTCATATGAGGAATCCCGTGGTTGGGAAGCCTCATTTTTGACTTATGATTTGTACCGGGGGGAAGGGTCAGGTTGATGATCTTTCCAGAAGGGGTGGTTACCTCTATCTTATCTCCGAGAAGGGCCTGGGAGAGTTTGACCGGCTGGGCAAGGGAAATATCGTTTCCTTCAATGGTAAACCCTTCCTGGGTGATGGGGGAGGATTTTATATACAGGTTGCCTGTGGGGCCTCCATTGGCACTTGTCTCGCCCTTTCCGGCCAATCGGATTTTTTTGCCCCGGGTCAGTCCTTTGGGAATTTGAACCTCAATGGCCTTGGCAATTCCTCCCTGGCTGATGGTAATGGTTTTTTTGGTTCCACGGATAAGTTCATCAATGGTCAACGGAAGTTCATATTCAAGATCCTTGCCCCGAACCGGGGCTTGGCGGCTACCTCAGCCTCCGCCGCCGCCCTGGGCGAATGGATTTCCTCCCATGCTGGAAAAGCCGCCCCTGGAACCGCCCCCCCGGCCCCCGCCAAAACCGAATTCTTTTAAAATATCTCCCATATCAAAATTCCGGAAAATATCTTCCTGGGAAAACCGCTGCTGGAAATCAGCAGAGCCATAGGTGTCATATTGATTCTTTTTTTTAGGATCACTCAAAACCGCATAGGCTTCACTGATTTTTTTGAATTTATCTTCAAGGGCTTTATCTCCCTCGGTTTTATCCGGATGGTATTTTAATGCAAGTTTTCTATATGCTTTTTTTATTTCTCCAGCACTTGCTGTCTTGGTGATACCCAGTATGCTGTAATAGTCATCGGCCATATCGTTTTCCTTATGTTTACTAAAATTTGTATTATTTGCGATGTTTGTGAGCTAAATAATAAGCGCAAACCAGCTCAAGTCAAGCTTCTTTGTTCTTTTGGCCAGCTGAAATAGCCACCATTAAAACAGAAATGGCCGCCGGTGTTATACCGTCGGTCCGGGATGCCTGACCAAGGGATAATGGCCGTATGTGCGTAAGCTTTTCCCTCAGTTCGTTTGAAAGACCATGGGCATTGGCATAGTCAAAATTGTCCGGGATCTTAATCTTTTCCAGATCTTTGAATTTTTTGATTTCATTGAGCTGCCGCTGGATATATCCTTCATATTTGATTTCGATTTCCACCTGGGTTTGTGACCGGGCTTCTAGGGGGTCTGTGGGGGGAGAAATTTGCGCAAGGGAACCATAGGTGAGTTCTGTCCGCTTCAATAATTGCTCAAGCTTCACCCCATTTGTGATGGGGTTGGTTTTGTGGTCAGCAAGAAATGTATTGACTGCTTCACTGGGTTTGATCACCGTGCGTTTAACCCGGTCAATCTCATCTTTTGCCTGGCGTTGTATCTCCCTGCAAAAATCCAGATGTTCTTTGTTGATGAGTCCGTAATCATATCCCATCCGGGCCAGTCTTAGGTCGGCATTGTCTTCCCGCAGCAAAAGGCGGTATTCTGCCCGGGAGGTGAACATGCGATAGGGTTCCCGGGTTCCCCGGGTCACAAGATCGTCCACCATTACCCCCATATAGGCCTGGGATCTGTCCAGGACAAAGGCTTTTCTTTTCTGGATCTTGCAGGCGGCGTTGACACCGGCCCATAACCCTTGGGCCCCTGCCTCTTCATATCCCGAGGTGCCGTTGATCTGGCCAGCCAAAAAAAGACCCTTCATTTTTTTTACTTCCAGGGCCGGGGTAAGTTCCAGGGGATTGACATAGTCATATTCAATGGCATAGGCAGGCCGCATGATCTGGGCCTGATCCAATCCTTTTACCGATCTTACAATCTGGTACTGGATCTCAAGGGGCATGCTGTTGCCAAGGCCCGAAGCATATATTTCCTTGGCATCAATCCCTTCATATTCCAAAATGACATGGTGGCTTTCCCGGTCTGGGAATTTAACAATTTTGTCCTCAAAGGAGGGACAATATCTGGCAGATTTTCCCTTGATCTGCCCGCCGTAAAGGGCTGAAAATTTCAGGTTCTTCCGAATGATCTCGTGGGTGCCGGGATTGGTTTCTCCCATAAAGCTTGGCAGCATGGGATTGGTTATTTTCTTTGTGGAAAAAGAAAAGGGTTTGGCAATGGTATCGGCCCCATGGATATTAAATTGGGAAAAATCAATACTGTCTGCATGAAGTCTCGGCGGGGTGCCCGTTTTCATCCGGCCCATGTCAAGGCCGATTCGGGCAAGATCTTTGGCCAGTCCGATCGAAGCAAATTCACCGGCCCGGCCTGCTTCTATCCGGGTTGAGCCGATATGAACCGTGCCCCGTAAAAAAGTGCCCGTGGCAATGACCACGGCTTTTGCGCTATATTCAAATCCGGTCTGGTCAATTATTCCCGTTATCTGGTTGTTTTCCATGGTCAGACTTTCCACCATGGCCTGTTTCAGGTCAAGGGAGGGGGTATTCTCAAGGATAGTTTTCATCTGCCGGGAATACATGGACTTGTCGTTCTGGGTCCGGGTGGAATGAACCGCAGGTCCCTTCCGGGTATTCAGGGTTCTATACTGGATGGCTGACCAATCAGAAACCTTGGCCATTTGACCTCCCAGGGCATCAATTTCCTTTACCAGCTGCCCCTTGGCCATGCCCCCGATGGAAGGACTGCAGGGCATTGCAGCAATCTTGTCCATGTCAATGGTCAGCAAAAGGGTGCTGCACCCCATTCTTGTTGCAGCAAGAGCCGCCTCACATCCGGCATGGCCTGCCCCGATCACAATGACATCATAGCTTGTTTTATAAAAATTCATAACCAGTTAATATAGGTGTGGTTATGAATTTGGTCAAGATGTTAGCTACCATTAATTTCAACAACAATTGATTTTCTGTCTTTGATTTGTTTTTGGGATGGTGATACATAGGGCAAAAGTACATTTGAATTTTTATAAAACATGGACAACCATATGACAAACCAGGTGGACAAAGAAAAGCGATATTCAGATTATAATGGGTATTTAAGAAAAATATTTGGGATGAGGGTGCAGAAGATTTCTGTGGATGCAGGACTATCCTGTCCCAATCGGGATGGGGTCCTTTCCAGAACCGGGTGCATCTATTGCAACTCCAAGGGGTCCGGGTCCGGTGCCAGTGCCCTGGGCCTTTCCATTACAGAGCAGATTGAACGCGGCAAGATTGGCATGATCAAAAAATACAAGGCCAAAAAATTTCTTGCCTATTTTCAATCCTATTCAAACACCTATACCAGTTGCGCCCGCATGAAGGCTTTATATGACGAGGCTCTCGCCTGTGAGGGGATGGTGGGCATGGCCATTGGCACCCGGCCCGATTGTGTGGACGAAGAAAAAATTGATCTGATCCAATCCTATACAAAAGAGTACCTGGTCTGGCTGGAATACGGGCTCCAATCCGTCCATGACACTACCTTGTCCCTGATCAACCGGGGCCATGATTTTAACGCATTTGTCCGGGCGGTTGACATGAGTCGGGGCAGGGGGATCAACATCTGTGCCCATATTATTTTGGGCCTGCCGGGTGAAAACAGGGCCATGATGCTGGAAAGTGCCAGGATTCTGGCCGGCATGGGGATCAACGGGGTGAAAATTCACCTGCTTTATGTGATCAAGGATACCCCCCTGGAAAAAATGTGGCAAAGGGGGGACTACACCTGCATGGAACAGCAACCCTATGTGGAGATGGTTTGTGATTTTTTAGAGCGACTTCCCAAGGAGATCATTATCCAGCGCATCACCGGCGACCCCCACGGAGAGGAACTCAGGGCTCCTGCCTGGGCAGGCCGGTACAGGGAAACCTTTAACATGATTCAGCACACCCTTGAACAACGGGATTCATACCAGGGTCAAAAATGCTTAGAATAGTGCTTGATCTTGGGAAGGGGCTGGGATACCCTTACCCACCTATTTGAGACCAAGAATCTTAATGTAAAATCCACAACTTGTAATCTATTCCAAAACAATGGTATCTGTCATTCGTCTAAAAACCGAAGGGCCTCCGGTTTTTCATCGGTTGAAAACCCCTTCATATTAATTCTGCGAAACAGCTTATCTTCAAGATTAATAAGTCTTGGTATCCATTTTTTTGAGGAAACCACCGCAACTTTATCAAAATGGGAAATGCCGGCATCCAGGAAAAATTTAAATTTTTCAACCATTGCATCCATTTCAACACCGCCGATGCTTACAATTTCCTGGTAGATGTTTATTTTTTTCCCCTGCTGGATCTTTTTTCTGAACAGGGTCATAACCGATTTCATCTCCTCCTGGGTAACCTTGCCTTCCAGACGATATGCGATCACATTTTCATTTCCGATATCCAACATTTCCAGCATGATTTCCCTCCTTGTTTTTGATGTGTTGAGATTTAGTCCATGGACGCCCCGGGTGTCAAAGATTAACAGATCTTTTTTTGGAATGGAAGTATCAACCAAGGAGAACACTTATCTACATGGATTTGTCCGGAGTTGTTTCTGTCTTGCCCTTTGCCTCCATTACTGATATTTATTTGTTTATTGTTTAAAACAAAAGAAAAGGAAGGTAAACGGTGTTTCAAAGTGTCAAGGATGTTCAGAAGCGTATGGAAGAGACAGGATATATTCCTTCCCGGGAAATTTCAACCATTGTCTATCTGGCCCAGGAAACCCAAAAACCGATTTTGATTGAAGGGCCTGCCGGTGTGGGCAAGACAGAACTTGCCAAGAGTATTGCCGTCTGTCTGGAACAGGAGATGATAAGGCTGCAGTGCTACGAAGGGCTGGATGAATCAAAGGCCTTGTATGAATGGGCCTATGCAAAACAATTGCTTTACACCCAGATGCTCAAGGGGAAAATAAATGATGTCATCTCCAACACGGCCACACTGGCCGAGGCTGTTGATGAGATTGCAGAACATGATGACGCTTTTTTTTCCCATCGATTCTTACAGACCCGACCGCTGCTGGCAGCGATCTCTTCGGAGGATCCCGTGGTCTTGCTCATTGATGAAGTTGATAAATCCGATCCTGAATTTGAAGCCTTTTTACTGGAACTGCTCAGTGATTTCCAGGTCACCATCCCGGAACTTGGCACCATTGCCGCCAAAAGCAGGCCCTTTGTGGTGCTGACCTCCAATAATTACAGAGACATGAGCGATGCCCTGAAGCGGCGTTGCATTCACCTTTATATTGATTACCCGGACATTGAAACGGAAAAAGAGATCCTGCGGATGAAAATACCCGGAATCCAGGAACGATTGTTGAGCAAGGTTGTCGATACCGTGGCCAGAATCAGGGAACTGGATCTCAAGAAAAAGCCCTGTATTTCGGAAACCCTTGACTGGGCAAACGCTTTGATGATTCTTCAACAGGATGATATCACGGAAGATGCGGTTTTTAAAACCCTGAACACCCTGTGCAAGCACAGGGCTGACTATGGGGTGGTCCGGGCGAATATCGTCCATCTTATAAAGGGCTGAGTATTTTATGGTCAATGTGATCCTGAAATTTGTATCCTGTTGCAGGGCTGCCGATATGCGGATTTCTACGGCAGAGGTTTTGGATTGCCTCGATCAGCTGGAAGTTGTGGATTTTGGCGATGAGTCCTTGTTCAAAACCGTCTTGCGGGCTAATTTTGCCAAAAGTCGCCGGGAACAGGGTGAGTTTGACAGGCTTTATCATCTTTTTTTTCATGAAATGCAGCTTTCCCGTCAATTGGACGGAATTGTGTCCCAGAAACTGGATGCTGCATCAGACGCCATACCGGAAACCATACCCGAAACCATATCGGACAAGATGGCTGAACTTATCCGGCAGTTGAGGGCCCAAGAGGCATCTGAAAACGCCCAATCCAAACAAAGCAACGCCAATAAGATTAAGGGAAATGAACTGGACCGGGCCTTGATGGATTTTTTGGCAGGCAATCCTTTGGCCTTTATTCAGGAGGTCCAAAAAATACACAACCAGGATGAACTGCCAACCCAATTGTTCAAATCAAATCTGGGCCAGCTTTCCAGTCGGCTTGAAATCATGCTGGGAATCAATCGGTTGAAAACAAAAATGGTGCAGTTTTTAGGTTCCAATGACGCCATGGTGGACCCAGATGTTCATGACCTGAAAGAAGCTATGACTCACCAACTGAACAGAGCCCTTGATTTTTTGAACACTGAATCCCCTATGGACAATGCCGGGTTTAAGGAAGCAGGGACCCGGGAGCTTCACTATAAAAGTCTTGGCGAAATTCCCTTTTCCAACCTTACCCCCGGGGAAACCCAGGCGGTTAAAGAGATCATTGACCGATTGGTCAGAAAACTGGAAGAGATAACCTCCCGAAGGTTTTCTGCTGCCAGCCGGGGCATGGTGGATGTGAAAAAAACCATTCAGCGGTCTGTTAAATATCTGGGGGTTCCCGTTGAAATTATTCACAGGAATCGTCCCCTGCGCAAGGGGAAAATTGTCACCCTTTGTGATGTCTCGGGCTCTGTCTGGTCCACGGCCAGGTTCATGCTCAATATTTTATATTCTCTTCAGATCTGTTTCAGTCGGGTGAAAAGTTATGTGTTCATTGAAAGACCATTTGATGTAACCTCATTTTTTATGTCCAATGAACCCAACAAGGCCATACAAAAAATTTTAAATGACAATAGGATAAATTACAATGCCAAGACCGATTACGGCATGGCCTTTCAGCATTTCCGTGATCATCATCTCCAGGAACTGGATAAAAAGACCACCCTTATTATTATCGGGGATGGTCGTTCAAATTATTTGAATCCCAGGGAACCTTTGCTGGAAGCCATGCGGGGGCGCTGTAGACGACTGATTTGGCTTAATCCGGAGCAGAAAAAATTTTGGGGAACCGGGGACAGTGAAATGATGCAATACCAGAACCATTGCAATGAAGCCCGGGCCTGCGGAAATCTGAACCAGCTAATTGATTTTATTGAAGCCCTGGTTCTTTAGGGGTTTAGACGCCGGGCCAAACCAGACAGCCGGTCAAACCGAATGTTCCGGCAAATCAGGAGCCAGGTCAAACCAGGAGAAAATATGACAACTAGGTTGAATGTTGCCTTAAAGTCCATTGAAACACAATTTTTTGATTTTGCCCGGGACCAGATGGTTCCCCTGCCGGGACTGGGTAGGCTTAGCGCATTTCCGGAAAATCTCTGGGAAAAAATGGGAAGGCAAAATTTACTGAACCCGACCCTGTTTAATGGCCAGGGCTTGGAAAACAATTTTTGCCTGGGCATTACACGGGCAGGCAGGTCATTGGTTCATGGAGGCGGCAACCTTGGCATGGGACTGTCCTGGATGATCCACCACCTGGTTGTCGGTTTCCTGCTGGGTGATATCAAGGATGATAATGCTATTTACCGACCATTGTTCCAAAAAATTCCCACGGGGAGGGCAACCGTGAGCTTTGCTGTGTCTGAACCCAAGGGAGGTGCCCACCCAAAATACATGGCCGCCAGGGCAGAACAGCGTCACGGGGGGTATCTTATCAACGGGGAGAAAACATATCTTACAAATGGTCCCATTGCCCATGCCTTTGTGGTCATTGCCGTGACCGGATATGAGAAAAATAAAAAGCAATTTTCCGCATTTCTTGTTCCAAAAGATACCCGGGGACTGGCTATTCTGCCTTCCATGGAGATTCCGTTTTTTAAACCTTCCCCCCATGGGGGTATTTGTTTGCATAATTGTTGGGTGCCGGGCAACGCGCTTTTGGGACGCTTCGGCCATGCCCACCAGGATATGGTGCTTCCTTTTCGGGAAATTGAAAATGCCGCCATGACCGGTCCTGTCACAGGGGCCATGGGGTTTCTCCTGGATGCACTGGGACGGGAAATGGCCAAACCGGAAAGGGCAAATCCAAATGATGGGGAGGTCAGCCAGCTTGGGGGGCTGGTCGCCATGCTGGAAACAGCAGATCTTTTGTCTCAAAATTTGGCAAGCACTGCGGATGATACGGCTTTTTATCCCGGACCGGGGGGGATTCTCCTGCAGTTTAAAAATTTGGTCAGCCAATATATGGAATCCCTTGGAATCCTGGTGGAAACAAGTAATCTGACCTTGCCGGATCCCTGTGGTATTTTGATCCATGATCTTAAATCATCGGCCAAAATTGGTAAAACAATATCCCGGATCAAACAGGTGAAACTTGGCAGGACACTTCTGGAAGCTCACTCTAAAATCTAAATTTTAGAGTTCGACATTATTTTTATTGACAAAATAAAAGCTGAACCCTATAAAAATTAAATAGTTCTGAATAAACAGGGCAAATTAACTTCATTTTTAACAAAGGGCAGGCATGGCATTAACGAAAATAGAAATAAGAAAAAAAAATATTATTGATACCGCCACAAAGGTATTTGCCCAAAGAGGCTTCCAGGAAGCCACTATCACCGAAATTGCAAAGGAGGCAAAAGTTTCGGAGGCCTCTATCTATGAGTATTTTTCAACCAAGGAAGGGCTTTTGTTTTCCATTCCTGCAGAATCCAGCCACACTCTTTTTGAGGTGATGTCCTTTCATTTAAAACTGATCCGTGGGGCGGCCAACAAACTTCGGGCCATTGTTTTCCTTTTCATGGACTCCTATCAGACAAATTCTGATTTTGCAGCGGTTCTCATGCTGTTTTTAAAACACAATAGAAAATTTCTGGATACCCCAGGGCACCATGCCATTAAAGAAGGTATTAAACAGATTACCCAGGTTATTGAAGAGGGAATTGAAAACAATGAATTCAGGCAGGATCTGAACCCCTATCTTGTTCGATCCATGATCCTGGGAACCATTGAGCATCTGGTGACCAATTGGGTTATGACCGGGAATCCGGATAATCTTACCGAATTTGTGGATCCTTTGATTGACAGCATTATCCAGGGAATTGAAGTCCAATCTCAAAAATAAATTTCTTAAAAACCCCAAAAAAAATCAGATGGTAAAAAACCAGTTAGAAAAAACAGACCGTTAATATCCGCCTATTAAGATCAGACACAAGGAGAGCGTTTTAAAAAAGGGAAACAAAAAAAGGCAGACAAGGACATCGTGCTTCATGAACATAACTTCCTGACACCCATTTAAAGGAGATACATGTGAAACAGATTCTACGGTATGAAGATAAACCCTGGCTTGGTTTTTATGATGAGGGAGTTCCCGAGTCCATTGATTTTGAAACAACCCTGCTCCATGAGTTCCTTGAGAGAAATTGCCAAAAAAATCCTGATAACACGGCCTATATTTTTCAGGGATATAAAATCAGCTTCAATAAATTCAATGATATGGCCAATGGGTTTGCCAATTTTCTTTTGGCCAAGGGGGTACAAAAGGGGGACACTGTGGCCATTCTTCTGCCCAATGTGATTCCCTGTCCCGCAGCCTTCTACGGGATCATGAAGATCGGGGCCATTGCTGTGATGAACAACCCCTTGTATTCAGACAGAGAGCTTCTACACCAGTTTAACGATTCAAAATCCACCCATTTGGTCACCCTTGATCTTTTGGGGAACCGGATGATTGATCTTCGGCCAAAAACAGGTATTAAAACCATTGTCTATACATCCATAGGTGATTATCTTCCCTTTCCTAAAAATATCTTGTTTCCCCTGGTGGGCAAACGTAAAAAACTGGCAGCCACAGTGAAGCCGGCAAAAAATTTATATAAATGGAAAGAGGTCATCAAACAATACGGGATTGATTCACCGGGGGCTGTTTCCGGAGGAATCAGTTTCGATGATGTGGCCATGTATCAGTATACCGGCGGTACCACTGGGGTTTCCAAGGGGGCGGTTTTGACCCATGGCAATTTGAGCAGGCAGACCCAGCAGATCAGCGCCTGGCTCCCTGATTTTAAGGACAGTACTAAAGAGGTGGTACTTGGGGCCCTGCCCTTTTTCCATGTGATGGGCCTTACCGTGTCCATGAATTTTGCCATAACCAAGGGATGGACCAATGTTTTGGTTCCCAAACCCCAGCCGGCCCCCTTGCTGGAGGCAATGGAAAAATTCAAGCCCACCATCGCCCCTCTGGTTCCCACCATGTTCATTGGTGTTTTAAACCATCCCGGGGTTGAACGAGCCGATTTAAGCTCCATCAAAGCCTGTGTCTCCGGAAGTGCTCCTCTTCCCCTGGAGGTGATCCGGGGATTTGAGGAAAAAACAGGGTCTATTATCATCGAGGCCTTTGGCATGACAGAGTCTTCCCCGGCCACCCATGTAAATCCCTTTGGCCCTGGGAAACGAAAGGTGGGCAGCATTGGGGTGCCCCTTCCGGATACCCTTTGCAGAATCGCAGAGCTGGACGACCCCGAAAAAGATATGCCCGTGGGGGAAGCAGGAGAATTGTTGATCCAGGGGCCCCAGGTCATGCGGGAATATTGGAATATGCCCGAGGAAACTGCCGGCACCATTATAAACGGGTGGCTGCACACAGGGGATATCGCCCTCATGGATGAAGACGGTTATTTCTATATTGTGGACCGGAAAAAGGATATGATTATTTCCGGAGGATATAATGTTTATCCCCGGGATATAGACGAGGCGCTGTTTGAGCATCCCAAGGTGGTCGAAGCCTGCGCCATCGGAATACCCCATCCCACCCGGGGGGAGCAGATTAAGGCTTTTGTGGTAATGGCCCCGGGTCAAACCGCAACTTGCGAAGAGATGATCGATTATTGTGCCGGAAAACTGGCCAAATACAAACTGCCCACCCAAATAGAATTTATCGAGGAGTTGCCCAAAACAAATGTGGGCAAGGTTCTCAGAAAAGATTTAAGAGCCAAGGAATTTGCCAAAAAGACTGAAATGCAATAAAGGCCCAACATGCCCCAAAGGCCCAACATGCCCCAAAGGCCCAACATGCCCCAAAGGACCAACATGCCCCAAAGGACCAACATGCCCTAAAGGAGTAGATATGTATACCCATCTGTTCAGTCCCATTACCATCAATGGTCTGGAAATCCGAAACCGGATTGCCTATCCCTCCCTGGGACTATTGTATTCCTACGACACCCGCCTTAATGATAAATATTATCATTTCTACGATGAAATTGCCCGGGGGGGAGCCGGTATCGTCACAGTTGGCCCCGTGGGTGTGGATTTCATAGGGGCGGGGTTTGTTCCCCTGTCCCTTGCCCAGGACGAGTCTATTGCCTCCTTTGCAAAGGCCACACGAATGATACGGAGCAGGGGGGCAAGTCCCTGGATTCAGCTGTTTCATGGTGGTGCCTATACCCATCCCTTTCTGATCAACAATGAAATCCCCATGGCGCCGTCGGCGGTATTTTCAAAATATTCCAAGGCTACCCCCAGACAGATGAGTCTTGAAGATATACAGGGGGTACAGACAGCCTTTGCAGATGCAGCTGTCAGAGCCAAGGAAGCCGGGTTTGAAGGGGTGGAAATCATTGGATCCGCCGGGTATCTGATCACCCAGTTTTTATCCCCTTTAACAAACCTGAGACAGGATGAATACGGGGGCAGTTTTGAAAATCGGGTGCGCTTCCCCAGACAGATTATCGAGATGGTCCGGGACCGGGTGGGGCAAAACTTTCCCCTTGGGGTGAGAATGGCGGGCAATGATTTTGTACCCGGTTCCACCGGTGACGAGATCACCCCTGAGATTGCAAAGGTTTATGAAAAGGCAGGGGTTGATGTGCTCAATGTCACCGGCGGCTGGCATGAATCAAAAGTTCCTCAATTGCCAATGGAGCTGCCCCGGTCCGGGTTTTCTTTTCTGGCCATGAATATACGCCAGGCCGTTACAATTCCGGTGATGGCCTCAAATCGAATCACCACCCCCGGCCAGGCAGAGAAGATCCTTCAGGACGGCCAGGCCGACATGGTGAATCTGGGAAGGGTGCTCATTGCCGATCCCTTTTGGCCAGCCAAGGCAAAAGCGAACCGGGCCCAGGAGATCAGGCCCTGTGTGGCATGTTCCCAGGGGTGTACCGATGAATTGTTCAATGGGAGGCCGGTTTCCTGTATCGGCAATGCAAGGGCAGGGTTTGAAGGGGAACGAATCATAGAAAAAACCACCAGCCCCAAGCAGGTGATGATTGTCGGTGCCGGCGTGGCAGGCCTTGAAGCGGCCATCACTGCCAAACAGGCAGGGCACAGGGTGGAGATATATGAAAAGAAAGGGGAAATAGGGGGCCAGATATGGATAGCCGCAGCCCCCCCCCATAAACAGGAATTGCTGGAATTTATCCGCTACTACCGGGCCATGGTGGCAAAATATGAGATCCCCATCCATTTGAACAGTTGTGTGGATCTGGCAATGATTCAAAAGATCAATCCCGACCATTTGATCATTGCCCAGGGGGCAGCCCCCCTCATCCCGCCCATTGAGGGAACAGATGATAAATCGGTGCACTCTTCATGGGAGGTGCTAGGGTCAAATCCTTGTCTGGGCAAACAGGTTGCCATCATCGGCGGCGGGGCTGTGGGGCTTGAAACCGCCCATTTTGCCGCCAAAAAGGGGACTCTTTCTCCTGAGATGCTCCATTTTCTTATGACCTATGAGGCCCTGGAGATGGAAAGAATTAAACACTATATGTTTAGCGGTGCTTCACGGGTAACCGTATTTGAAATGCTTGAAAAGGCGGGCCAGGATGTGGGCAAATCCACCCGTTGGATACTCATGAATAATCTTGCCCGGTACGGGGTTAAGATCAATTCGAGTTCAAAGGTGGTTTCCATTAAAGAGGGGCTGGTGACCTATGAACGTGAGGGTGAACGGTTCCAGGAACAATTTGACACAGTGGTACTTGCCTCGGGTTCACGGCCGGTCCAAACCCTGGAAGGCCAGGTCAAAGAGTTGGATATCCCCTATTCTGTCATCGGAGACTGTGTGCGTCCCGGAAAAATAAATGATGCCGTCCACGGGGGATTTTTAACCGCTGTCTCATTGTAAAAAAGTTTGAAATCACCATGAAGGGCATGAGGAACATGAAGCGTTTTTCCTCCATGTGCTTTATGGTGTTTTTTTGGGTATTGGCTCCCATTATTCTATCCTAGTATTCGGCCTTTGATACAACCAGGTAGATGGGTCAAAGGACAATCAATTTCGTTCAAGTTATAAACTTTGCGGTTTTAGGTTCTATCCTTTTCTTGACTTTGTGAAAGGACATATCATAAGTTCAATCAACACAATTGGGTATAGAATAGTTAAAGAGGACTGTTAAAAAGGATATCCGATGAAACCCAAAGGCTATTTAACTTTCCTGACAAAAAGATGGGACCTGATCGCTGAATTGTTTGATCTGAACAAGGAGGGGCCAGTGGATCAGGTTACCCTGGTGCAGACCATCCGCTCCCACCATCCGGAAACAAATTTCACTGTTTTAATTGAAAGGCTTTTATCCCTTAATGTTATTACCCAGATTTTTTCCGGTCAGACCCTTTATAATCTGGGTTATCTGACGGAACAAATTGTTGAGAATTTGTTAAATGAGCAGCAATTGGGACTGTCCGAAAGTATTATTGTCCATTTGAAGCAATTTGACGAGTTGAGCACAACACTTCTTCAGGCGGTTGAAAAAAGGGAGTTGGAACTGCTGATCCGGTGTATCAAAAAGATCAATAGACAGACACAAGCTGTAAAAGTCCAGGCCCTTCATAACTATAAGGCCATCCAAAACATTGTGGCCGAATCAAACAAAAAAAGTACCATCATTCCCTTAAAACAGCGTTATGCTGATGTGCTTGAAACCTGGGATCACTATATCACCCCCATGGGGGAATTGATTGATCCCTGGGGGGCCTTTGATGCCAATACCGACCAGGTGATTGTCCGTCTTGAAAGGGCGGCGGATATTCTTGATAAGACAGGGGTTCTGATCAGTGAGCAGGAAAATGTTCATATGGCCAAACACATGGTTGTGGATATGAAGGCCAATCTCATTCAAATTTTTCGATTGTCCAGGGAAATTTTACAACCCCTGTATGAGGTGGCAAGGCTTAATTCACGAGTGACCCGGGGAACTTCCGTGATCCTAGCCTATGCCCGGAAAAATAAATTTAAGGCTATTGAAAAAACAGCCACCATTGAATGGTTTTTTAAGGAACGGTCTCCCCTGTTGAGCAATGATATTGGACTGCTGAAGTTTTTTGCCGGGTTCAAGAATATCAAAGAAAATCCTGCGCCGCCAATTTTTATTGTGCAGGAAGAAGAAAGGGGCAAAGCGATGTTGAACAGGGTCCCGCCTCTGAACCGGTATGCGGTGTTAAATGATATCCGATCCAACCTGCCCATTGCAGATGCCGTGCAATGGGCCATTGAGCAATATCCGGCATTTTCAACCGGGAAAATTTTAGACATTATCCTGCTGATGATGACGGAAAAAACACTCAAGGTTAAAACCACAGGAAGCCGGCGTTATCAAACAAAAACCCATGTCATTGACGGATTTAATATAGAGGTGAAACAGTATGAACACCAATGATCCGGTATTTACTTCCCTAGGCTTTATCAAAGAATTATTTCATCATTTTTCCATGGGATATCACTTAAGTATTGATGATGGAGAACTCTGGGCGGACTTAACAGCCTGGGAGGCGTCATACCGGGATTTGTTCGATTCATTGGGGTATTCCCTTTGCCAAGGCCACGGGGGGATCTATTATTTTGAGCCGGATAAAGAACGGGTCTCGGTGAATAGGGTCAGCAAGAAATTCACCCTTTTCATGGCGGTGCTCTATGATTCGCTGGCAGACCAGGGAAAGGACCCGGTTTCAGCCATCACGGAGGATCACTTTCTGGTGAAGGATCTGCCCCACTTAAAAGTGGATCAATATCGGCAAATCATGGAAAAGGTAAATATCAAACAGGAATCCGATTTGATAAAGGTTCTTAATAGACTTCAAAAATACGGTTTTTTAGAACTTAGGGATAATTACTTGATCATGTTTAAAAAGTCTGTCTCACGGTTTACTGCATTGTTTGCAGAATTTGTTGAACCCCTAAAATCCGAGTATCCGGTTGAGGGAGAATCCAATGAATCCTAATATCCATTACGGTATCCGCAGATTGGTGTTGTTGAATACCGAAAGCTATTCTCTGGGGGATTTTCCCCTTGACAGGCCCTTGTCTATTTCCGCCACAAACAATGTGGGAAAATCAACCGCCATTAATGCGCTTCAGTTTCCTTTCCTGTGCAACAGAAGAGATATGGTTTTTCCAAAAGACGAAAAGGAGACCCTGAAATATTATTTCCCCTATGAAAATTCTTATGTGCTGTCCGAGGTTTTGACGGATAATGGGTTGTATGTTTTAGGGGCTGCCGGTTACGGTCCGCTGTCCGGCTATGAATATCAGTTGTTTGCATTTAAAAAGAAATTGGATCTTTCCGATTTTTTGGTGGATGATCCAGACCTAGGAGACAAAAAGTCCATAAGAACTTTGAAAGAACTTGAAAAGCATCTGGGGCGCAAGGATGTCTGGGTGAAAAGACTGAAGCCCAAACAGATGCAGGATGCGCTGATCGGCAAGGAGATAACAATCCAGGGAAATGAAAAGTTTTCCATTGGCCTTTTCCGGCTCAAAAGCCTCACGGATAAAAATTACCGGTTGTTCATGAATGTTTTTAAAAACCTTCTCCATATGAATGACTTTAGTATGGAAGAGGTCAAAACGTTTTTGATCAATGCCCTTTTGCCAAGCTGGGATACTGTTTCCGGTGACTTCATGACCGAGTATAGAGAGTATAACCAGTCTTTTGAGCGAGACAGAAATAAAATTAAAACCGCTGAAAGCATTTCCAAAGAGGTGACAAGGCTTGGCCGTCTGAAAGCAGAATATGACATTCTCGGCCAATTTTTATCATCCGCTTACAATATTATTGAGAACCGGTACCAGGAAGAACGGAACCTCAAAAGAGAGAACATTGTAAAATTAAAAACGGATTTTAAGGAAATTGAAACCTCGATCATCAATATTGAAAAGGAAATTGAAATTTTAGACGATCAATCCAAGAGAGGCTACAAGCGAAAGGAAGATTTGAAAGACCAACTTGGGGGTTTGGAAAAGAAAGAGTTGCACTTTAAACTTTCTCCTTCCCTGGAAAGGCGTCAGGAACAATTGGCTTGTCTTGAAACACAAAGGAACAAGATCATAGGGGAACTGGCAAAATCTTCAGTTGATCCGCCCAAACGATTACAGCAAAAAATTCATGTTTGCAAAAATCAGATAGCAAAATTAAAATTAAAATCAGCGCATATAAAATCAAATCTTCTTTTCCTGATCAAGGACAGCTTTGATGAAACTGAAATTGAGATTCTTATGAAACTCATCAACGAGCAAATTTTTACATCCATTCCAGTGGATGAGGGAGATTTGAATATCCATGATGAAGCGGGTCTTATCCAGAACTTGAAGCAGGTTTTATCCTATTGTGAAAACGGATTTTACAACGATGGGAACATTATCATTAATCTTGCCAAGCTTGATTCTATTTCCATGGATGACTATGTCAACCATGGGCAAATCCAGAGTAATTTGGAAAATGCGATTCAGGATTTAAAAGAACTCCAGGGAAATTTGGAGGTTGCACTTAATTTTCAAAAAAAAGAACGAGAAAAAGAAGCGATTGAAAAGAAACTCAGGCAACAGGCCCGGGATTTAGGCGATTATGAATGCTTTTTGGAAGAGATAAAAAAAAGACCTGATATTGAAAAAGAATATGCCGAGGCAGCCGATTCATTTAACGAGGCAGAAGAGAGCTTAAAAAAGAAAAATGCAGAAAAATTTGAGCTGGGACAAAGGAAGATAGGCGACGGGCAAAAAATCAAAGAAAAAGAAGCGGCTTTGTTTAATATGGAGAAAGCGTTTGGAAAAGTTGCTGTTTTTAAACGTTTTGAAGGAGACGATCCTTATCATGAAGTCCAGGATTTTCGGGAGACGATTCAAATTGAAATTGAAAAATTAATCCATGAATATGTGGAAAAACAAGATGAAATTCAAGAGGTTAAAAACCAGATAGGAACAATCTTTTCGGTTATTGAGGCCCGTGGTGGGAGTAGATTTGCCAGCGGTAAGGATATCACTACTCAAATTATATCATTGCAGGAGCAGACAGACAAAGAGAGTATCAAAAATTACAGGCAAATGCTTAAAAAAACCCAGGAAGCCAGGAGCCAGGAGCTTGGGGCCATGCTTAAAAATTTGGCAAAACAGTTGGACCTGTTTAAGCATGAGGTTGCCCGGTTTAACAATGAAATGAACAAGCATCAGATTTCCAATATCCAAAACATTAAATTTATTGTGGATGAAGATAATAATATTTTGGGCACCATTAAAAAACTGATCCGGGAAGATACTATTTTCGGGGGGGGCCGGGACATTGATAAATATGTGGAAAACTTGAACCATATCATTACCCAAAAAGGTGTTTCAATCTCTCTTCCCAACCTTTTTAACCTGGGTGTATTTTTAAAATTGGAAAATGGAAAAGAGATTGAAAGCTTTGGTAAGGGGAGTATTGAGTCCACGGGCACAGATTTGACCATAAAGGTGGTTTTAAATGTCATGCTCTTAAGTCGGATTCTCCATGTAAAACAGAATCATTTGCTCAATTTGCCGGCCTATATTGATGAGGCAGGACAAATAGATCCCATCAATCAGCAAACATTGATTGACCAGTGTGCCAAGGCTGGGTTTATCCCGGTTTTTGCTTCGGTTGAAGCCCAATCCACAGCTGAATATTGGATCGGTCTCAAGGAGGTGGATGGTAAAATTTGTGTTACCCGAGATGACTGGTTTCGCCTCACACCCAAACCGTCTGAGGCCTTGGAACAAGTAAAAATGACAAATTAGAAAAAGAAAGATTAAAAAATGAAAAACACAACCCGCAATCTTTTGTTCAAGTTTCTGGAATCAGGACGGATCAGCAGTTCCAATGTTCCCAAATCTTGTCTGTCAGATATTTTGAACTTGCAGGACCAGGGTTTCATCGACTGGGAGAAATCCGGAAGGGGAGGTGTTTACACGGTTGATGACCGGGAGGCGATAATCGCTCTATTGGAAAACACGGGGTATCACGGGTCAACAGAGGGGCTTACACCAAAGGCCAAAGCCGTGGCTTTTCACAAAGACGCCCATAAAGGCAAGGATGACACCCTTCTTCTCATGCTTTCCGCTACCCAGGAGGTGTTTTGGCATAATAATGGTATATCTGTTAATCTTTTCAAAATAGTTCAGGACTGCGGTATCGCCTCTTTGCTCATAAGGGATGGCGACAACTGGCAGACAAGCAACCCCATAGCACTTGTGGAGAACATGGATTTGCTTGTGTATGCGGATCAATATTTTAAAAATATTAAGTTTGGCGGCAGTGTTCTTTATTATGGCGGCTGGATATCAAAAAGAACCGTTGGATGGTTGAAAACACTAAAGGATGTCCCTGTAACCATTTTCCCTGATTATGATTTGGTCGGTCTGAAAAATTATCTTACCCTTAAACAAGCGTTGCCAGCTCTAAAAATTTATATTCCGAAAAATCTGCCCGAATTGCTTAATAGATACGGAAAAACTGAAAAATTTGACTCATTGACCGATCGAAAGATCATTGAGCAAACCCGGGATAAAGATGCCCTGACTCTTTATTTCCTACTATTGAAACATGGGGTTTGCCTTGACCAGGAAAGCCTTATGTTAAATGATGAACCCTCACCCTAATAAAAAGAAATGGAGAATTCATGAAAAAAATTCTTGCTGCAGCTCTCTGCCTTTTGTTGGTTTTTATTGCAATCTTGCTGGTAAACACCTGGCGTTTCACTCCCCAAACTTCCGAGGTATCGATAACCCATGTCCCTCTGGCTGATGGGGAAGGGTCTGTGGAAAGGCTGGCCAGGGCCATCCAAATCAAGACCATCTCCCTGGAAGATGAAACCGGTGACCGGGATGCATTCTTATCCTTTCATCGTTTTCTGGAAGATTCTTTTCCAAACCTCCATGAAAAAATGACCCGGGAAATCATTGCCCCCTATTCCCTTTTATATAAATGGGAAGGCAGCAATCCGGATTTAAAACCCATGGCCCTGTTGGCCCATTTTGATGTGGTGCCTGTTGAGCCGGGGACCGATGATCTCTGGACCTATCCCCCCTTCAGCGGCCAGGTTGCGGATGGATTTGTCTGGGGCCGGGGAACCCTTGATATGAAAGCCACTTTTATGGCCATTTTGGAATCTATGGAACACCTTATCAAGCAGGATTTTGTGCCCCAACGAACCCTTTATTTTGCCTGTGGCCATGATGAGGAACTTGGCGGCATGAAGGGAGCGGCCAGGATTGCCTCCCATTTGGAACAAAAGAAAATCCAATTGGCATTTACCCTGGATGAAGGCATGGTCATTCTGGACAAGGATTTGTCCCCCTCCCGGGAACCCTTGGCCATCATCGGGATTGCAGAAAAGGGGTATGTGACCCTGAAGCTGACCGCCACAGGTCAGGGGGGGCATTCCTCCATGCCCCCCGGTAAAACAACCCTGGCCATCCTTGGCCGGGCCATTGCCAGTCTTGAGGAAAATCAGATGCCCGCCACCCTGGCCGGGCCCGTGGGATATCTGTTTGATGCCATCGGGCCGGATATGCCCTTTCTGAAGAAACTTCTTTTTGCCAATCAATGGGCATTCAAGCCCCTGCTTTTGAAAGTATTGGGAACAGGGAATACCACCAATGCCATGATACGAACCACCACAGCCCCCACCATCATCCAGGGCGGGGTCAAGGCCAATGTATTGCCCACCACGGCCCATGCCCTAATTAATTTTCGTATTTTACCCGGTGATAGGATTAAGGATGTCATCGCCCATGCAAAACATGTGATTGATGATTCCGCAGTCGAGATTACCATTGATGGAAAAATCCAATCCAATCCCTCTCCCGTGTCATCCCACAGGTCAATGGAATTTCTTCGGATTCAAAAAACCATCCAGCAGATTTTCCCGGGAACTTGTGTTGCCCCAGGGTTGGTTCTCGGCGGCACGGATTCCAAACATTACACAAAGATCAGTGATAATTGTTATCGGTTTATCCCCTTTATTTTCGGGCCCAAAGACACCTCCCGCATCCATGGCACCAATGAGCGGGTCTTGATAGAAAATTATATGGATGCCCAGAAGTATTATATCCAGCTTATTAAAAATACATCTGTAAACTAAGTTTGAATTCACCCGTTTGAATTCACCAGTTCAAATTCACCATGAAGCACATGAAGCGTTTTTCCTTGTGCCTCATGGTGCTTTTGGGGGGCTCTTTGGATTATAGTTCAGGGTATTGGGCGAATTTTTAAAGGTAGCTGTTCATGTTTTCGCGCAGTTCATTTTTTGGCAATCATTCTGCCAAGGGTTTTAAGCGCCTGGGATTTTATTTTGACAAAATGTTCTTTTAATGCCGTGATGGATTCTTCTACATCATGGGATACAACAGCATCAAAGATTTGTTGGTGTTGGGAGCCGACAGGATCTTCAGATTGTATAAACAAAAGACTGCCACCATATTTAAGATACAACAGGTCAAAAAGATGCTCAAGCATCTGAACTTGAATTTTTCGTCCTGACAATTTCGCTAAGGTCAAATGGAATTCTTTATCGTTTAACAACCGTTCACTAAGATAAGAGGCTTCATTTGATTTGTCCCGGCTTTTCATATGCGTTTGAAGCTTTTTGATTCCATCTTCATTAAGATTGTTGATGACCTCCGGCAACAGGGAGATCTCAATCAGTTCCCGCATGTCATAAATTTCCTGAACTTCCTGGATGCTCATGGGTTCAGTTGAATAGCCTTTGTTGGGTTCATACCGGACAAGCCCCTGGAATTCAAAGCGTTTAAGGGCTTGGATGATGGGGGTCAGGCTCATGCCAAGATGTTCTGCCAGTTGTCGATAGGATATTTTCTGACCCGGGGGAATCTCATTTGTAAAAAGAATCCGTTTAATACCTTCATAGGCAATCTGAGTATGGTTGGAATCTGGCCTGGCGGTTGTCCTCTTTTTTTTTACACCCACTTATTTTTTCCTTTTATGGTAGTGAACAGCCTGCATTTTCAAATATCCATGGGATGCAATTTTAACTCCCCCCTAAAATCATGGATTTGTTCATCCCCTGCCTGTTCTTTTTCTTTTGCTGATCTGAAATAAAAAATTTAATTAAATATATAAATATCCTCAAGAAGGTCAATTGTCAATCGCCATGTTTTAACATGGTTTTATAATATATTGAATATAAACAAAGTATTTGTCAAAGATAATTTTAAAAATGAAAATAAAAAAATAAAGCTTGACACATAGGAAAGTATTTTATTAACTTCTTCATGAAATTTAATTAAATTATGAATTATTTTTCATATAAAAATTTTTATCATAATTAAAATAGATAGTTAAAGCGATTAATTTTAATTAAATATTATTTATTTCGAATAAATTCAGATTGATTTTTTGCTCTCTGCTGACAGAATTACTCCTAAAGGAATGAATATGAACGGTGCAAAAGTTCTTGTTAAAATGTTGGCGCTATATGATGTTGAAGTGATATTCGGTGTGCCCGGTGATACGAGTATCCCTCTGTATGAAGCGCTGTATGATTCCAACGATACCCTTCGGCATGTCATGGCCCGGGATGAGCGATCCGCTTCATTCATGGCAGATGCCTATGCCAGGATTTCTCACAAACCCGGCATTTGTGAATGCCCCAGCGGGGCCGGTGCTCTTTATTCCCTCCCCGGAGTGGCCGAGGCAGATGCCTCTTCCGTGCCGGTGATTCTATTTACCTCGGATAATCCCATCAACGGTGAGGGTAAAAAAACCATCACGGAACTTGACTGCCAGCGATTGTTCGAACCGGTTACCAAATGGTCCTGCCTGATCAAGGATACCTCCAGGATACCGGAGATTATCCGACGCGGATTTAGGATTGCCACAACCGGTCGCCCCGGGGCTGTCCATTTGGCAATACCCCAGGAGAGTCTGAATGATCAATACGAGCAAGGCTGTGAAAATATTTATAGTGAAGCCGAATGCATACGTTACCCTGCTTTTAGAACAAGGGGTAGCAGAACCGGACTTGAACAGCTTGCCAGTCTTCTGGATACGGGGGGGAAAACCGTCATTGTCGCAGGTGGCGGTGCCAAGCATTCCCAGGCTGAAATAGAAGTCATGGCCCTGGCTGAATTGATGCAAATCCCTGTGGTGACAACCATTTCCGGCCAGGGTGTCATGCCTGACCACCACCCGCTGGCCCTGGGCGTTATCGGAGATAATGGGTTCCATCCCCATGCCATCCGGGCTGTGGAAGAGAGTGATACATTATTTTATATTGGGTGCAAAATCGGCTCTGTATCCACCATCAAATGGACCCTGCCGTCTTTTAACCCCGCAAGAAAGATACTCCAGGTAGATCTTGACCCGGTCATGCTGGGGAACAATTACAAGAACACCATCAGTGTGGCCGGGGATGCCAAGCTGGTTCTCAAGGATTTAATTACCCTTCTGGAAATCTCCGGGGACAGAAAATATCAAACCGACTGGCTCAATGATCTGAATCATACCCGGCAGTCATTCTGGCAGGCGTCAGAACAGAAACTGATGTCAACGGCCTCACCCATCAAACCCCAGCAGGTGATCGCAGGCATGAACAAATATTTGGGTCCGGGTGCCATTGTTATTGCCGATGCCGGAACACCGACACCCTATATTACCCGGTATTTAAAATTAAGGGATCATCAATCCACCTTTATTATTCCCAGGGCTTTTGGCGGATTGGGATATGCCATTCCCGCGGTTGTCGGGGCTCATTTTGCAAAGCCCGATGCGCCCCTGGTGGGATTATTCGGTGACGGCAGTCTCGGCATGTCAGCCGGCGAACTTGAAACCCTGGTCCGCCTCAATATCCCGGCGGTCCTGATCCATTTTAACAATGGTTGTTTTGGCTGGATCAAAGCCCTGCAGGCGATACACGCCCAGAACAAATTTTTTTCCGTTGATTTTTCTCCCACTGACCCGGCAAAAGTGGCAGAAGGCTTTGGAATGAAAGCCATGAGAATTACAACCCCGGATATGCTGGACCATGTCTTGAAAGAAGCATTTTCAACGGCCGGCCCGGTTTTTCTTGACGTGATCACAGAATCAGAGGTAACTGAACTGCCCCCGGTTTATTCCTGGATGGCCAAACTTAACCAAGTCCCCCCAAAAAGGACAAAATTGTCATTCCAGGAAACATAAAATAATCGAGCCATATGGAACAATTCCAAAGGGAGAAATATAGATGAATATTGTGGTAGTAGGCGGAGGGTGGGCAGGATGTGCTGCCGCACTTGCGGCAAAAAAACAAGGGGCAGATGTCACCCTGGTGGAACGGACAGATATGCTTTTGGGCACAGGTCTTGTTGGCGGAATCATGCGCAATAACGGGCGATTTACGGCAACCGAAGAATTGATTGCCATGGGAGGAGGAGATCTTTTCCTGCTGATCGACACTCATTTGCTCCACCGGAACATTGATTTTCCCGGCCACAACCATGCCAGTCTTTATAATATCGGCACCATCGAACCGGCTGTTCGAACATTGCTGGAGGCACAGGGCGTGACCGTGAAATTGAACAGTCGAATTACCGATGTAATGATGGATGGGAATCAAATGGACTCTGTTACAGGTAAAACCGGGAAAGAGCTGTTTGAACTTGCCGGGGATGCCTTCATCGACACAACCGGAACAGCAGGGCCACCCGCTTTGTGCACCAAACATGGGCAGGGGTGTGCCATGTGTATCCTCAGGTGCCACACCTTCGGGGGGCGGGTCAGCCTAGCGCAAAAAGCCGGGGTCATTGAAATGGTTGGCCAGAAACCGGGGCAGACCGGTGCCATGAGCGGGTCCTGCAAACTGCACAAGGCATCTTTATCATCAGAGATAAGAGGTCAGCTCAAAGAAAATGGACAAGCGGTTATACCGATTCCCCACCCATTGCGATCCGGGAACAAGCTGACCATGAAAGCCTGCCAGCAATATGCCATAAAAGCGTTTGAAGAGAATATAATTTTGCTGGATACCGGCCATGCAAAGCTCATGAGCCCCTTTTATCCCTTGGATATGTTACGGAAAATTCCCGGTCTTGAAAATGCAAGGTATGAAGATCCCTATTCCGGGGGCGTTGGAAATTCAGTCCGTTTCATGGCAATGGCCCCCCGGGACAACCAGCTCAAGGTAGAGGGCGTGAAAAATCTATTCTGTGCCGGTGAAAAAGCAGGGCTGCTTGTCGGGCATACGGAAGCCATCTGTACCGGAACCCTGGCAGGCTTTAATGCGGCACAAAACAGCAGAAAATCTATTACCCTCCCTGAAAATTCGGTTATCGGGGATGCAATCGCCCATGTACAAGAGCAGATGGTTCAGCAAAACAGGCTGGATTTGAAATTTACATTTTCAGGGTCAGTTCTCTTTTCAAGAATGCAGGAGAAAAATATGTATACCACCGATATTGAAGCCATCCGGAAAAGGGTCTCAGATTCAGGCCTGACGGATATTTTTTTAAACCAATAAGCGGAGTCAGGATATGAAAGAACAGATTAGGATAATGGACTTGGAAAAGGTGCTGGATGTGATCACCGGGGGAAGGGTCATCGGTTCAAGGGATGCTGCAGGCAAGAATCCTTTTGTGGTCACCAAATCGTCTAATATTCCGGGAAAGGCCATCACAGAAACCCCGGGTCTTGTTGTGGGAGATCCTGATCACCCGATTAAAAAAATTGCTGTTATGATGACACTTACGGAAAGCGCCATAGAGCTGGCAGGCGCATCCGGCGTTGATGCCATGGTGGCACATCATCCGGTTGCAGATGCCGCCAGTTCCGGCGGGGTACTGCTTCGTACCTATCTTGAACTTTATAATCTGGCCGTGTTGGAGCTCCACGAGGCGTTTCATGGCCTTCATCCGGGGATTGCCTATCTTCACGGCCATGATGCTTCCTTTGCCGATATTAAATACAGCAATATCCCCGGAAACATTCTGTTTGTCGGCAAACCTGTTCAAGAGGTGAAAACTTTGGGTGATATGCTGTCGCGGCTCGATACATTCATGGATTTGGAGACCGAGGTCAGGCTTCTGGAAAATGAAAAACAGATACGAAACTGCGAAAATATTGAGGAAACCACTGTTTGTACAAGGGGGATCATTCTCGAAGGCAATCCTGAAAATTCAGTGAACAAGGTTATGCATATTTTCCCCCACACCGGATTTACACCCGTTCACATGGAACGCGCTTTGAGCCAGCATCCGGGCGTGGATACAGTTCTTGCCACCATCAGCCGGGTTTTTCCTGACCATGGGTTGGTCAAAAAAGCAAAACAACTGGGACTCAATTTTGTTGTCGGCAATTCCCATGCCCTTGAAATCATGGAGAACGGCCTTCCCCTTGCCCGGGCGATCAGCATGCTTTTGCCGGATCTTGAGGTGGTGATCTTCAAAGAACGAATGACCAGCATTCCGATCAATTCATTCGGCGGTTCGAAAATTCAAGCATATGCCCGGCTAATGGCCGAAAAATATCTTGTAAAATAAAGAACATAAACCATAGGGAGGAAGCAAAATGAATGAAGCTGTTGCACAGGCAAAATCAGGGAAAAAGTTTCGCAAAATCGAGATCGTCGGTTTGATCCTGGTCAGCCTATCGTTTTTGGGGTTGATTTTTAACCCCCAGTTTATCTCCGGTATTTTTGATGCCATGTTGAACAAAGCCTACCCCATCATTGTCAAAGTATTTCTCACCGGCAAAGTAGGGGTTGCCATTATTATCAGTGTACTCATTGGCCGTATTCTAGAACGTTTTGGTTTTACCGACGCATTGATGCGAATTTTTTTGCCGGTCACCCGGATCATCGGGGTCAATTCATCGGTCATTGTGCCATCGATCTATAATATTTTGGGCGATATCAATGCAGCCGGAAGAATTGCCGGCCCTATCCTGGTCAAAGCCGGGGCCACCAAAGATGAACAAAAAATCGCCGTCTGCACCATGGTCCAGTCCCAGCAATCATTTTCCACCTTCATGTTCTGTATTATCGCCCTTACCGCCATCCAGGCCAAAGTGTTTTTAGTTATTGCCCTGTCTGTATTTGCCCCTCTCTTTATTGTTCCGGCCCTGCTCAAGCTGACCCTCTGGAGAGACACAAAGGCCGTGCCCCTGGAAGAGATGCCGTCTTTTACGCCGGATACCGGTGTGCTGCCAACCATATTTGGTGCAGCCAGAGAAGGCGCTGAATTACTTTTTTTGCTCATAATTCCGGCGGTTGGGGTGATCTTTGCCCTGATTGGTGCCCTGGAGTTTATCGGACTGTGGCAACCCATTGAAAGCGGCCTGTCCTCTCTTTTATCCGCTCTCTCCATTGACCCGAAAAGCGGTATCGTGACCATGCTGGCATCTCCCACCCTGGCCACGGCCCAGCTCAAGGAGGTTGCAACAACCCTTCCCCCTAACCTGGTTATCGGATCTGTGGTGCTTGCGGCATCAGGGTTTCCTCTGTCTGTAATCTTCGGGCAGATACCGGCCATCTGGTCCGAGGGGACGGATTTAACCCATATGGAAGCCATGGGCGCGGCAGTTTTGGGTGCGGGTATGCGGTTGATTACAGCTGGATTGATTGCCACCCTGCTCACGCGGTTTTTATTATAATTAAAATCAAATTGGAACAGGCTTACTGGCCCGTTTTGCCAGTAAACCTGTTCCAAAAAATGATTGCTCCAAAAAAGGATCAGTCTTCAGGGTTTATGCCCGCATAAACCCCGAATACATTTTTAAAGGTAGTTGGTCATAATTTTGCGCAGTTCATTTTTTGCTATTTTTCCGATAAGCGACCGCGGAACATCCTGGGTAATGATTATTTTCCGGGGAATCTTATAGTCCGCCAGCCCCTTTTGGCAGTATTCCAATAATGCTTTGGGGGTAAGTTCAATGCCGGGTTCTGGAATGACAAATCCCACGCCTGATTCACCCCAGACAGGATCAGAGATCTCAAGCACTGCGGATGTGTTTACCCCGGGATAGGTGTTCAGGTAAGACTCTATTTCCATGGGATATATGTTGTAGCCGCCGCTGATATACATCTCCTTGATACGGCCCATGAAAATTAAATATCCGCGTTCATCCAGTTTCCCAAGGTCACCTGTGCTCATCCAGCCGTTTTGGAAAACATTTTTATCATCTTCAGGGTCCATGTAACCGTTGATAACGCTGTCACCCTGTACCCACATTTCACCCACCTGACCCTGGGGCAACTCCTTCCCGCCAGGATCCAGGATCTTCATGGCAAAATTTTTGCCAGGCTTGCCCTCGGTTTGTTCCACAACTTCAAGGGGATCCGCCAGGTTGGTAAAGGTGAAAAACCCGGCAGTCTCGCTCATGCCCCAGGAAGCGACTATTTTGGCATTGGAAAAGGCCTGGGAAATCTGTTTGACCAGTTCCGGAGAGGAGGGCTCTCCAGAGGTCAGCACCAGTTTAACACTGGACAGGTCTGCCGTTGAAAAATCCGCATTTTTGAATATGAGCCGAAACATGGTAGGCACACCGCCCAGAAAGGTAATGCCATGTTTTGATGCCATATCCAGGGTCTCCTGGGGATCGAATTTGGGGAGTAGAACCCCTGTGGCCCCGGCATAAAATTGGGTGGCAAGAAGATCGTGGGTGCCTGCCACATGGCTGGTGGGCATGTTACATAAAATTTTATCACCAGAGGTCACATTCCAGGTGGTGGCCGTTGCCCTGGCCATGGCCCAGCTGTTTTTGTGACTGATAACAGCTCCCTTGGGCCGGCCCGTGGTCCCGCTGGTGAATATGATGATATAGGGATCATCTCCCTTGGGCTGAACTTCTTTGGGGATGGGGTTTGCCTGGCCTTCCAGCAGAGTCTCGTAGGGCTTGGCTTTTGGGTAGTCCAGGTTCCCGAAGTAAGAAAAAACAGATTCAAAGGAATACAGATCCACCAATTGCTCCACCTCTGCCTTGACCTGTTCGGGAAAAGCCAGGGTTACCAAGGTTCTGGGGGAGGTCCGTTGGCACAGGGCTGCCATTTCACCGGCCTTGAATCTTGGATCCAGGGGAACCACCACCAGGCCGATCTTACCGGCAGCCATGAAAATCGTGGAAAAAGCCGGGGACTGGGGCAACAGCGTCGCAATCTTGTCGCCCGGCGCCATGCCCATGTCCAGAAGAGCCGTTGCCACACGGTCTATCTGATGGTTAAACTCCTTGTAAGTCACAGGTTGGTCAAAAAAAACATAGGCGATCTGGTCGGGTTGGTTTTTTGCATGCGCTTCTATCACATTTGGAAATGGTCCGTTCATGTTTTACCTCCCTTAGGGTGTTTGCTATATGGTGATGGCTGTTTTTTGGGTTAACACCTCATTCCTCTTTTTTTGATGCCAAGATTTGTGCGTTCTATATCAAAAACCGTCTCAATCCAGTCGCAGAGCAGGGGTCTTGTTTCTCTGGGGTCAATGATATCCTCAATTCCAAAATGTTCTGCCGCCCGGAAGGGCTGGGCAAATCCCCTATAATATTCCTGGAGCTCGTCATGGAGTCCCATGGGATCTTCTGCCGATTCAATTTCAGCCCGGTGTGCCGCATATACCCCGCCTTCTATGGGAATATTACCCCAGTATGCCGACGGCCATGCATATCGCCAATTTAATTTTCCCGGATCAGACTGGGCACCGCCTGCCACACCAAAACATTTTCTTACATAGATGGAAGCCCAGGGAACGGTGGCCTGGGTCACGGCAAAGCTCGCCCTCACCCCTTTTCTGATGGTTCCGCACTCTTCGGATTCCACCCCGATAAAAAAGCCGGGCTGGTCAATAAGGTTTACAATGGGCAGGTGAAAGGTGTCACACATATCGATGAACCGCTGGAATTTTTCAGCAACATCCCAGGCAAAGGCCCCGGCTTTAAATCGGGTATCATTTGCCAGCACGCCCACGGGATACCCATTTAATCTGGCCAGGCTTGTGATCTGAGATTGTCCCTGAAATTTTCCCATCTCAAACAGGGAGTTTTTGTCAAAAACACATTCCATCAGTCTTCTCATGTCATAGGTTTTCTTCCCGTTTCTGGGAATAATTGACAGCAGTTCTTCTTCCCTGCGTTCCGGGTCATCCTGTTCATCCGGGTCCGCAAATTTTCTTTCGGGCATTTCCCAGACATTGGAGGGCAAATAATCTAAAAATTTTTTGGCCTGGTCAATGGCGTCTTCTTCGCTCTCAGCTTCATTGTCAATGACATTGCTCATCCGGGTGTGTATTTTGTATCCTCCCAGCTCTTCCTTGGAAACTTTATGGCCCTGGGCCCACTGGACAAGGGGGGGGCCGCCCACAAACACCTGGCTTTCTTTTTTGACCATTATGGAAAAATGGGATTCAACGGCCAGCAGGGCACCAATGCCGGAAACAGGCCCCAGGGCCACGGCAACCATGGGCACTTCAGACATCAGATCCGCCAGCATTGCGGTGGCAACATCGTTGACAATGGGCAGTTCAAGGTATCCGATATCAGCTACCTCACGAATGGTGCCCCCGGCACCATCTAAAAGTCTTACAAGGGGTAATCTCATCTCATGGGCCATTTTGCCGTTATAGGCAAGCTTTGCCTTGAACAGCCTTCCCACGGAAGCTCCCCGGATGGTAAAATCATCTCCCTGGATAATGACCCGTCTTCCATTGATTTTTCCCTTGCCAATGACAACGGGGCAGGGGGTTAGTGTCTCAAGGTCCTGGTTATTGTTAATATAAGTTGCAGCACCTGCCATTACACCGGTTTCCTGGAATGAGCCCGGATCCAGCAGCAGGTCTATTCTTTCTCTGACTGTCATTTTTCCCAGGCTGTGCTGTCGTGCGACCCCTTTTTCTCCGCCAAGCTCATAGGCCAGTTTTTTTCTTCGTTGGATTTCCTCCACTTCTTTTTTCCACATTCTTCCAAATCTCCCTTTATGAGGTTCACGCTGGTATTCTGTTAAAAACGGTGTTCCGGAAAAACAATTTCAGGTTTTTGTTCAAATATTAAATAAGAAAACAATGCCAGGCATGGTCAAAATTTGGTCGGCCAGTTGGCCAACCGGTGTTCACCAACACCTTTGCCGTCTGAATCCCGGACAATGGACAAAATATTGGTCAGGTATTTTCGGGTATGCCGGGGATCTATGATGTCCTGGAGAAAATAATCCTGGGCAGCAGGATAGGCAGATGAATCAGAGACCATGAGGTCGAGCATTTTTTCCCGCTCTTCTTCGGGAAGGTTTCCGAACACCACATCAGCGGCAATGGTCGGCTCCATGAAACCCAGCTCTCCTGTGGGCCAGGATACAAAATAGTCTGGGCCCACCCCGGGTCCGCACATGTTTACGGCTGCCTGACCATAGGATTTCCGGATGACAATGGCTATTTTGGGGACCGTAACCTGGCACAGGGCCTGGAGGTTGTTGACCACCTTGGCGCCCACACGTTTTTCTTCCGCCTCTTTTCCCACCATGTGTCCGGGGGTGTCATGGAGGAAAATGATGGGGATATTAAATGAATCGCACAAACACAGGAAGCTGGTATGTTTTTCAAGGCCGTCGGTATCCATGGCACCCACATTGTGAAGGGGGTTGTTGGCAATAAAACCCACCACTTCACCATTGATTCTTGCCAGACAAGTGATGAGCATCTTGCCGAAATTGGGTTTGATCTCAAAAATCTGCCCCTTGTCCACCATACAATGGATGATATTATGCATGTCATAGGACCGGGTTCTCTTTTCCGGCAACAGGTCCATAATTTTATCCATATTGCTGCCCGAATTTTCAGGAACCGGTTTTCGGGGGGGGCGTTCACCATTGTGGGTGGGCATATAGCTTAAAAATGCTTTGATCAGATCAACGCATTCCTCCTCTTGGTTTGCCACTCGGTCGGCAATGCCGGTGATACGGTCATGGATTTCCCATCCGCCCATCTCTTCACCGGTAAAGCTTTGGCCTATGGCCCGGTTCAGGGCCCGTGGACCTGATATGGAAAGCACGCTGCCTTTTATCTGGATCACGCAATCTGCCAGCATGGCCTCAAAATCCGGCACACCATAACACTCTCCCATGGCCGCCATGACAAAGGGTATTTGTCGAAAATGGGTGTATTCGGCAAAAAGAGTGTTGGTACCGCCGCCGCCCAGGGTGCAGATGTTTTTTGAACCCTGGCAGTCGGGCATCCGTGCGCCTCCGGCCTCACCCAGCCAGATCAACGGAACCCGGTTTTTCTTAACCTGGGTTTTGAATTGAAGCATTTTTTTTAAATTTATCCGGGCATTGGTCGAGGCCAGGACCGTAAAATCATTTGCAATCACACCCACCCTGCGCCCGTCCACAAGCGCATAACCGCAGATCAGGCCGTCAGCCGGGGTTTTCTCTTCCATGCCCGGCATATCTGAGCAGGCCAAAAGTCCGAATTCCAGAAAAGAATCAGGGTCCACGAGCATGGCAATTCTTTCCCTGGCCGTATATTTACCGCTGGTATGGTGTTTTTTTATTTTGGCTGACCCGCCCATTTGGAGAGCCGCTTTTTTTTTTTCAGATAAGTGATCGAGTGTTTCTTCAAAAGCCATTGTCCTAAAATCCCTTTGATGAGTGTTTGGTCTTTTATTAATTTTGCTGTTTATTAATGGTTCTTTGTTATGCATTGTCCCAATTATTATTTTTCTGTTAAACGCTGGGCTTCCATATCCCGAAGCTCTTTGCGCAATACTTTCTGTATGGGGGATTTGGGGAGAATATCGATAAATTCAACCAATCTTGGGTATTTATAAGCGGCCATATTGGCTTTGCCATACGCAATAATTTCTTGTTCCGTGATCTTGCCCCTGGCAGTCTTTTCCAGTACCACAAAGGCTTTGACATTTTCCCCGCGATATTCATCCGGAACACCGATCACGGCTACTTCCTGAATGGATTCATGTTTCATGAGAATGGCCTCTACTTCAGCAGGTGCAATATTGTATGCCGAGGCAATGATCAGATCTTTTTGCCGGTCCACAAAAAAGATGAACCCTTCCGCGTCCATGGTGCCGATGTCTCCGGTGTGCAGCCACCCGTCCGTAAAAGTTTTGGCCGTTTTTTCAGGCTGGTTCCAATACCCCTTTGCCACCTGGGGACCCTTGAAAAGAATCTCGCCACGTTCGCCAAGGGGAAGGGTTGCGCCCTGTTCATCCACAATTTTTACCGCCCCTCCCATGGGAACCCCAATGGCATCATGGTTGAATTTATTGGGCAAAGAAACGATTGCTCCGGCAGTGGTTTCGGTCAACCCATAACCATTGAGCAACTCCAATCCTGTTTTTTTCTGCCATTTTGCCTGGATGGCCGGTGGCACAGGAGCGCCTGAAGCCCCACCGATTTTGAGGCTTGTAAGGTTGTATTTGTCAAAATCAGGCAGGTTGAAAAAAGCGACATAAACAGTGGGGGGGGCAAAGAATACGCTAACCTTGTATTTGTGCAAAATTTTTATATACCGGGCTGCATCAAAACGCGGTTCGAGTATGGTGGTGCCGCCGCCATAGAACATGCAGATGGTTGCCAGAAGGTAGCCGGATATGTGAAACATGGGAAATAGAACCAGGTTGACGTCATTTTTTTCCATGTTGAAGTTTTCTGCCTGATTGGCAGCATTATAAACAAAATTTCGATGGGTGAGCATGACCCCCTTGCTCTTGCCGGTGGTACCGGCGGTGTACAATATCAGCATGGTTTCGTCAAAATCAAAATCAATGGTTGGCAGGCTGCCCTCGGACGCTAGCAGGTTATTGAATCTAAAGGTGCTATTGTCATAGTTCACATTTACCCTTGTACCGTCAAAACGGGTTTTTAACCGGTATAACACAGATTTTGGGAAAGCAAGGAAATCGTCAATTCCCGTCACAATGATTTTTTCAATATCAGTGCCTTCCATCACAGCCAGGGCATTCGCATAGAAAAGATCCAGGGTAATGATCATTTTCATGCCCGAGTCCGTGAAAATATGCCTTAATTCTTCCCCCTCATACATGACATTGGCCGGGACATGAATGGCGCCAAGCCGATTGGCAGCAAGAAATGCAATGACATGCTGGGGGCAGTTGGGCAGTAATGCACCGATTCTGTCTCCTTTTTTTACCCCCAGATTGGCAAGGCCCGCGGCAAACCGTTCAACCATAATATCCAGATCGCGATAGGAGATTTTCTTGTCCATAAAAACAAGAGCGGTTTTTGCGGGATAACGGGTTGCGCTTTGACGGAACATCCCATAGGTGGTCATGGGGTTTACTTTTGGTGTTGGCCGTGCCCCCCAGGAAGGGTCATACTGCTGTTCTGAAATTTTTTTCATGGTGCTCCTCTATGGTTTATATTTTAAATAAAGAGCCGCTTGTTCTACTTAGCGAACAGTGTTCGATGTGTCAAGCTAAATATTTCCATTTCCTGCAATGGGCGAGGGATAAGCTATCCCTTGATTTCAAATACCGGCAATGTTATATTTTTGAAGTTGTATCTTGAGTAAAAAGATACCTGTAACTGCACTGGCCAGAAAAGGGATAAACGTATATGTCGAAAACAGGGATTCTTAATAAACTGAAACAGGAAGAAAAAGAGATTCGCAGGAATCTCATCATTGATGCTGCCCAAAAAATTTTTGGAACCAAAACCTATGACCGTGCAAGTGTGAGGGAAATTGCCCGTGAGGCAGGAATGGCACCCTCATCCATTTATACTTATTTTGAAAACCAGGAGACCCTTTTTGTAGAGGCAATGGGCAGGGAAACCAATCAGCTGCTGGATGAAATGGAAGCTATGGTTTCAGAAGAAATCGAAATTGATATTGAGCAACTGATGAATCGTTACCTTGATTTTTATATTGATCATGAGAATCACTGGCGAATGATCACTAATTTTTTCCTTTTCGGCAATATCAGCCCTGAAGCCTCGAAACGACTCAACAACGCTGCTCGTAGAATATTGATTATTTTTGATACCATTTTTCAAAAAATGAACTACGCAGGAGACGTACGTATGCTTTCCCATGCTTTTTTTTCCTGCCTGAGCGGTATTTTAATATCCTTTAGAAAATATCCCGGAAGAAATGATGATGAAATTCGCAGCCATATGAAACGGGTTGCCACGGTGATTCGCGGTATGCTCATACCCTATATTCAAGCCGACCTGTTTTCCGCCTCAAAAACAGATCAAAGTTGATCTCTAAGTGTCCCTACCATTTATTTGCGACTGAAAATTTTTGGGATACAGGAACGATTGCTGGGTTAAGTCATCGAGTCATTGTCCCGGGTGTGGAAACCGGACATGAAGAAAAAACCTACAATCTCTAATTATTTGAGGTCATGGGCTTTCATTTGACAGGGTGTTTTTTGAAAATAATTTTATGTTTTCCTTGTGCCGTCAGGCCACAGGCGATATAAGCCCCCTATTTAAAATAAACGCATCCGGCCCTGATCAGCGAGGCTATGAATAAAACGATTTTAGATATGCGGAGGATGAATTGAGATATTTATTTACCAATAAAACGCTAGTTATGGGTCTAATATTACTTGTTATCGGTGTAACATTCATTTTCTTTGAAAATACATTCTATCAATATCTCGATGGGGATGGGGTACTCCATGAAAGCTTGTTTATGCCCTTGGGAGTGTTAAGTATCTTTCTGGGTGTGCTAGTTCTGTTGATTCTCATCGTCAAAAAGAGTGTTATTCGGATAAGAAACAGATATTAAGAGATATGAGCCTCGCATGCAGTAACTTGCGCATCAACCTGGTGTTAATCTTTACAAAAAAAATATTTTTGGGGTCCCCGATAAAATCAAACTCAGATGAATATCAGTTAAAAAGGGGGAGAGGGACTTTTTTGATCTTTTGTCCCTAGGCCCCCCCGGTATGATTGAAAGTTATATAAAATGAACTGAAGATTGCTGACTCAAAAGGTCGCTAAAAAGAACACTCCAATTCTCCCAGAGCCATCCTTGCGATGTCGCCCAGAAAAATCAACGGCAGTTTCATTTCACCGGCGGTGACTGAAAAGGAACGTATGCAAATAGGACATAAGCAAACCATGGCTTTAGCGCCTGCATCTTTCGCATCCTTAAAATTTTTGACCTGGTCTGGTTTCGGGTCTCCTTTCCCCAGTAGCAGTTTAGAGCCGGCACAGCAGAGGGCATTTTCACGATCATATACTCTTTTTACACGGGTAACGCCGGTTAATTCAAAAATTTCATCAATAAAGTGTTCCTTTTCGGGTGTGTATCTGGAGGCGCAGGGTCTGTTGTAGGCGATATCAATATTTAAGGGTTTTATCTTGTCCTTGTTTGCTTTCAGACATTCCAAGAGATACTCGGAAAGATGGATTGGCCTGAAAGGAACGTGAATTCCGTAATCAGGGGCAATTTTAGCCAGCATTGAATAGCAGTCATCATGGAAACAGACAATTTCCTTGGCCCCTGTTTCAGCCAGTCTATCCACAAACTTTTGAGCGTGTTTTTTCTGCACGCTCGCAGCTCCCATGTGGCTGAACATGATCCAGCAAAAATAAGGTTTTCCTGAAACCCGGGGTAGATTATACAATTCTCCCTGGATCAAATGGGCATCCGACTTTCCAAAAACACAAACCGACATGATTCGATCCGCCAAGGGTTGATTTTTTATTTTACCGGAAAAAGTATATTTTTGTTCCATCATCGCAATAGTTTCCGTTGGAAACAGTGTATGATATTTTTCTTGAAGATTTGTGATTTGATCAAAGGGGTTTGCCCCACGGGTACAGTATTCATTACAGGCATAACAGGTCAGACATTTTTTTAAAAGGTCCGAGTCTTGTCCTGCGATAAGTTCTTTTATCCATAAAATAGACTGGTTTCGATCAGCATCTATCCACTGACAGTTAACAAAACAGTCGCCACACAGATCACATCTTTCAGGTATAAACATTTTGTTCATCTTCCCATTGGTTTGGAGGGGTTAAAATCCATAGGTTTTGGTGATGATCTCGCTCATGACTTCGCTGGCACCGCCTCCAATTGAGATCAGCCGGGAATCCCTGAACATGCGGGAAATTCTCATTTCATTCATGAAACCCATGCCCCCGTACATCTGGAGACATCCGGAAGAAACATCATTTAGCAGATCTCCCCCCAATAATTTTCCCATGGAGATTTGTCTTGTGACATCCTGGCCCTCCATTTTCATCCGCACAATATGGTAGGCAAACTGCTGGAGGCTCTCTGCCTGGGCCAGCCAATGTGCCAGCCGGTGGCGAAGCACCTGTTTTTTGATCAAGGGTTTGCCAAAGACAATCCTGCCCTTTAAATACTCAATGGTTTCAAAAATCATCTCTTTAACGCTGATATAGGTGAGGGGGAGGACAGCAAAACGTTCGTGCTGGAATTGCTGCATCTGCTGGATAAAGCCTTCCCCTTCAATGCCAATGAGGTTTTTAACAGGAATTTTCATGTTGTCAAAATACAGCTCGGCCGTATCCGAGCTGCGCATTCCTAGTTTGTCCAGTTTTTTGGAAAGATGGAAGCCGGGCAGGTTGGTGGGCACCACAAAGAGGCTGAAACTGTGGTAGCCAGGTTCTTCGCTTGTTTTTGCCAGAAGGGTGAGGAAATCGGCCTGGAGCCCGTTGGTGATATAGGTTTTTGACCCGTTGAGAAGATAATGATCCCCCTGTTTTACGGCGGTTGTTTTGATGGCAGCCACATCGGATCCGGCATCGGGTTCGGTAACGGCAATGGCAGCCACCATCTTTCCTTCCAGGGCCGGTTTTAAATAGGTCTGTTTTAAATATTCGGACCCGAACTCGGCAATGGCAGGGGTTGCCATGTTGGACTGGACCGAGATGGCCATGGGAATACCCCCGCATTTGATCCTTGCACACTCTTCCAACACAATGGTTTCATACCAATAGTCCAACCCTTCCCCGCCGTCGGCTTCATCATACCGGATGCCCAGAAACCCCAGGTCGCCCATTTTTTTGAACAATTCATGGAGGGGTGTCATGCCTGCTTCTTCCCACTCATCCACATGGGGGTTTATCTCCTTTTTGACAAAATCCCTGACAGCCTTGCGAACCAGGTCATGTTCCTTGTTAAAGTACATATTACTTCCCATTTGAATTCTCCCTTATTAATTTGATGGCTTTATTTTTTGTTGTTTAAATATTCTTTTTTCAACCTTGCTTTCATGATCTTGCCTGCCGGAGTCATGGGAAGCTCATCCCTGAATTCAATTGTTTTTGGAACTTTATAATTTGCAAGATGCTCTTTGCAGAATTCAATGATTTCTTTTTCAGTAACCACTGCTCCCGGAACAGGAACAATATAATATCTGCCAACTTCACCCAAAATTTGATCAGGGATGCCGATACCTGCAACCATGGCAACTTTAGGATGATTTGTAATATGATTTTCTACTTCAACAGGATAGACATTGAATCCTCCCTGGAGATACATTTCCTTATTTCTTCCCATGAGAATAATATATCCGTTTTCATCAATATACCCCATATCCCCGGTCAAAACCCAACCGTTTTCGTCAAAACCGGTTTTTGTATCTTCCGGCAGATTAAGATATTCCCTAATGACAGGGTCTCCTTTAAAACAGATTTCACCAATGCCGTCTGTTGGCTTGTGTTTTTCGTCAATGATTTTTATTTCAATCTCACCAAGGGGCTTGCCAATGGACTTGACCGTATGATCAAAGTCGCTTTCCCAGGGGCTCATGACAACCGTGCCCGAGGTTTCGCTCAGTCCGTAGAGATTCATAATGCTAGCCTTGGGATATGCTGTGTTCAGTCGGTTTAAAAGTGCGGCATCCGCATTTGAGCCGCCGCTGATAACCAGGCGTATGTTGCTGGTATCAATATCTTTAAATTGCGCATTCATCAGCAGGAGGGTGTGGGTGGTCGGAACTCCGGCTGCTATGGTTATGGGATATTTTTTCATCTGGGTGATAACATGATCCGGGCTGAACATGGGTATCAGCAGGCCTGTTCCCTTTCCCAGAAGAGCGGTCAGAACACCGCAGCTGATGCCGCCCACATGGTTGAGGGGAAGTACCAGGAGAATCATGTCCTTTGGGGTCATCTTAATATGAACTGCCTGGGCATAGGCAGATGCAAGCTGACTCCTATGGGTTATGCAGGCGCCTTTGGGCCTGCCGGTTGTTCCCGATGTGTAAATGATAATAATGGTATCATCGGGGTTCACCTTTTCTTTGGCGCTGTTGATTAAGTTTCTGTCAATCTTTGTTTTTAAAAGGTCATCAAAAGAGATGCTGCCTTCAAAGCCCGGGCCCCCCATGAATATAAATTCTTTTACACAGGATATTTTTGACCTGAAATTTTTAAAAAATTGAACATAGTCCATGTCAAACAAAGAAGGAATCGTAAGGATAGCCCTTGTTTGACTTTGATTGATCATATATTCAAGTTCGGAATCCTTGTAACGGACACTTAATGCAGTAATGGTAATACCTATTTTTGCCGCTGCAAAATATGTGTATATCCATTCAGGCTGATTCAGGCCAATAATCCCAATCTTGTCCCCTTTTTTAAACCCAAGTTGCAGAAGCCCTGTGGCGAGGTGGTCTGAAATCTCATCTACCTGATTGTATGAAATCTCGCACCCTTCATATAGGTACATTGTGCCGTCTTTCATTTCATTTGCGGCAAGTTTAAGCGCTTCACCGATTGTTTTGGCTTTAATCGTATTTTTCATAACTTCTCCAATTTTTGAAACAAATCTGCACTATGAAAATTTATTTATCCCCAGCCTTTAAAATAGATACAGGCACCTCAATTCTTTTGGCCCTTAGGTATTCTCCCAGGGTTTTGGCCTGGGGATCGCTCCTCATGGAAGCTGCCACCCCGTGTCCCAACAGCCCTTTGATATAAAAATTTAGGGCAAGCAAATTGGGCAATTCGTATCTCTCAATTTCAAAGGTGCCCAGATCCGGTAAAAGGGCTTTTAATCGGTCAATGGTTAAAAATTGGGACAAAAACCTGAAGTTTTGGATATTTTTAGCCCATACCCCCAGGTTGGCATTGCCCCCCTTGTCCCCGGACCGGGTGGCAAAGAGATGTCCAAAGGGAATCTGTTCCGTTGGAATCCCTTTGTATGAAGATTCTTCCATTGGATTTTCAGGGGTTTGTTTCTGAACATCGTCTCCTGTGATGTTATTTTTAGTTGTCACGGCGGTCGGTTCAATCTCAACGGTTTCATCCTTTACATGTACCTGCTGCCGGATACATCCATTGCTGACCAGGGATGGCCAGTGGCGAATGGCAGGGGTTCCCTGGGAAGGAGGTCCTGTCAGGGTAAATCCGGGAATACTTGCCAGGGCCAATTCCACCAGTTTGCTGGAAAAAAGTTTGCCTGCCTTGGCCGGGTTCGGGTCCATGACAGAGATCCGAAGGTGGGCAAAGGCCAGGTCATTTGTGTCGGGGTCTTTTTTGTCCGACCGAATCAGCTGGGTTTCAACCTGGGCAAATTGCGCTTTTCCCCCCATCAGGTCAAATAGTATTTCTTCAACAAGGGCCGCCTTTTTTTCAATATCCAGGCCGGTGAGTACCACGGTCATGGTATTTCGATGGCCCCAGAGGGTGTTGATGCACACCTTTGTTGTGTTTGTGGGCGGGGTTCCTTTTGTATGAAAAATTCTTACCCTGTCCTGTCCCTCTTCTGCCATGTCAAGGGTGTCAAAGTGTACCGTGACATCCGGGGTGAGGTAGGCGGGGGTGCGGATCTCGTACACAAGCTGGGCCGTGACCGTTCCCTTGGATACCAGCCCGCCGGTGCCGGGATGCTTGGTAATGACAAAGGAGCCGTCTTCGTGCATCTCGGCAATGGGAAATCCCATGTTTTTGTAGGAGGGAATCTCATCCATGAAGGAATAGTTGCCTCCGGTGGCCTGGGTGCCGCATTCGATAATATGCCCGGCGGCATAGGCACCGGCAAGCTTGTTCCAGTCGTTTTTCTGCCACCCAAATTTCCAGGCACAGGGTCCGGAAACCAGGGCTGCATCGGCAAGGCGGCCACCCACCACAATGTCAGCGCCCGAGGACAGAGCCCGGGTGATCCCCCATCCCCCCAGGTAGGCATTGGCCGTGATGGGATTGCCCCGGGCGTCTTCTAGGTCAACCCCGGTGTCCAGATGGGTAAAGGCCTCTCCTTTCTTCTGGAGATTTGCCAGATCCGGCAGCAGATCATCTCCGGTAATGGCGGCCACCACCGGGTGCAGTCCCAGAGCATGGCCAATTTTTTCCAGTTCATCGGCAAGCCCCACAGGGTTCAGTCCGCCGGCATTGGCTACAATCTTGATTCCTTTGTCCAGGCACAATCCCATGATCTCTTCCATCTGTTTCAAAAAAGGGGCTGCATATCCTTTTTCCGGGGACTTCATCTTCATTCTGAACAAAAGTGCCATGGTGAGTTCGGCCAGATAATCCCCGGTGAGAACATCAATCGGGCCTCCGGTTACCATCTCCTTTGCTGCAGAGAGCCGGTCGCCCAGGAATCCGCTGCAATTGGCAATAATTAATTTGTCTTTTAACGTATTGTTTAAGTTATCATTCATGGGGGCTCCTCTATTCTCCGATAAAAACCGGGGGCCTTTTTTCAAGAAATGCGGTGATTCCTTCTGCGGCATCCTTTGTGGCGGCCACCTCTGAAAGTTTTGCGGCAAGGGTTTCAATGGCGGGTCCCAGGGGCAATCCTTCCACCGTCCGGAATGCCTGCTTGCCGAGCTTTATTCCCACAGGGCTTTTGGCTGCCAGGGCTGCAAGTATCTTTTGGGTTGTTTGCTCAAAGGCTTGGCTGGGGACTATCCGGGTGACCATTCCCATTTCCATGGCCTCTTTGGCAGTTAGTTTCTCACCCAGAAGAATCATCTCCATGGCTTTCTTTCGGAGTACGTTTCTGAAAATCAAGGCCCCGATCATCATGGGGAAGAGGCCTACATTGACTTCAGGGGTGCCGAAAAGGGCATCTTCCCGGGCAATGACGATGTCACAGGCCAGCATGAAGCCGGTTCCCCCGGCCAGGCAATGGCCGTTGATTTTTGCCAGGGTGGGTTTGGGAAATTCAGATATCCGGGTTAGGAGCCTGGCATATTGGGCAAAGATCATCGCTCTTTTATCCGGTTCCCCTGGGGCTCCCTGCATGGCAGCACCCAGATCGGCCCCGGAGCAAAACACCCTGTCCCCGGCTCCGGTCAGGCAGACCACCCTTACCTCCGGGTCCGCTTCGGCCTGGTCCAGATATGTCAGGAAACCTTGGATTGCTTCAAAACTAATGGCGTTTCTCTGTTTTTCCCGGTTAATGGTAATCCATCCGATGCGGTCTTTTATTTCATATAACAGGTCGGTCATGCTTCCTCCTGACTGAGGTATTTTATTGGCTTTATTCTATTCTTTTTTTTTCATAGGGTGTCGGGTTTTTCAACTTCAACTTCAACTTCAACTTCAATGTTTTCTTCAATGCCTTTTTCAATATCAATGAGGATGTCTCCGGGCATCACCTTGTCACCCGCATTTACCCCTATTCTTGTGATGGTGCCGTTGTGGGGAGCGGTCAGGGATGTTTCCATCTTCATGGCCGAAACCACCACCACGGTGTCTCCTTTTTTTACAAGATTCCCTAACTGCACCGGAACACTTATCACCACCGCCGGCATGGGCGGGGTGACTTTCCCCGACCCTTTGCCGGGTCCTGTTTTTCTGGGGGTGGTCTGGGCCAGTTTGTCCTTGTCCTGGATGAAGAATCGTTCCCCACCAATAATAATGGTTTTGCCCATGGGTTGGTTTTCCACCCAGGCTGTGATTTGCCGACCGTTGATCGTGAGGTGCATCTGGTGATCCGATAACCGGTTGTAGCTTACTTGATCATAGCTTACTGGGTCATGGTCTCTTCGGTCATGGTCAATCGGGTCATTGCTGTTGTGGAAAACTTTAATGGTGGCGCCAAGCTGGTTGTCCTGCTTGATCGCAACCTCCGCGGCAATGGGCTTATCATTCATCAGTAAATTATATTCCATGCTCAATTTTCCTAGAGTAAAATTGTTTCTTGGTAAAAGTGGCTTATAAATTCCAGTTGCCCAGTGTTTGGAACGGGGTTGGATTTTGTCGTTCACCCTTGCCGGGGGATTGGCTTTTTTCCTTGCAGATATCATCCGCGATAAAGGCCAGGCAGGCCAGGCCCAGGTTTTTTTGACTTGGTTTCCAGTCGGAAAAATGGGTGTCGATGAAATTGGTAAATACATCCCCCTCTTGGAAGGGCGTTGATCCCATTATATCCAAAAGAAAATCCATGGGGGTTCTGACGCCCATGATAATATAGTCTTTTAAGGCTTTAATCATTTTAACGATTGCCTGGTCCCGTCTTTCTCCATGGACTGTCAGCTTTGATAGGATGGGGTCATATTCCATTGGAACGGTGCAACCGGAATAAATACCGCAGTCATTTCTGATACCGGGTCCCGTGGGTTCCTTAAAGAATTCAATTTTTCCCGGACTGGGGCAAAAATCATTTTCCGGATCCTCGGCATAGATTCGGCACTCAATGGCATGGCCCCTGGCAGAGATATCGGATTGATTCAGGGTCAATGGGTTGCCCGCGGCAATCTCAATCTGCTGCCGGACCAGGTCGATTCCTGTGATCATTTCGGTCACTGGATGTTCCACCTGGAGCCGGGTATTCATTTCCAGAAAATAGTATCGATTCTGATCATCCAAAAGAAACTCTACTGTGCCGGCATTGACATATTCGGCTGCCCTGGCCGCTGCCACTGCCACCTTTCCCATTTCCGCTCTCAGGGCAGGGGTTACAGAAGGGGATGGGGTTTCTTCAATGATTTTCTGGTGCCGCCGCTGGATGGAGCATTCACGTTCCAGTAAATGGATGGTGTTTCCAAAATTATCTGCCAAAATTTGGAATTCAATGTGCCGGGCCCTTGGAAAAAATTTTTCAAGGTATACCTCTCCGTTTCCAAAGGCATTTTTTGCTTCTCTTGCGGCTGATTCACAGCCCTGGGCAAGCTCCTCCTGGGTGTGGACAATACGGATTCCCTTGCCCCCGCCCCCGGCTGTGGCCTTGATCAGCACGGGATACCCAACTTCCCGGGCCTTGTGTTGCATCTCTTCTAATGAATGGTTGCCGCTGGTCAGTCCCGGGGTTACCGGTACCCCGGCGTCCACCATGATTTTCCGGGAGGTGATTTTATCTCCCATCTGTTGAATCGCTCGGGCCGGGGGGCCGATAAAGACAATGCCCGCTTCAAGACATTTTTCCACAAATTCATAATTTTCCGATAAAAATCCGTATCCCGGGTGGATGGCCTGGGCCTTTGTCTGTTGAGCTGCTTCAATGATTTTTTCCATGGAAAGGTAGCTTTGGGCGGGATCCGAGGGGCCGATACAGACAGCCTCATCCGCCTCCAGCACGTGGAGGGCTTTTCCATCGGCTTCTGAGTATACGGCAACGGTTTTAATGCCCATATCCCTGCAGGTCTGGATGACCCGGACCGCAATCTCGCCCCTGTTTGCAATGAGAATTTTTTTAAACATGATATTATCCTGTCAGTTAATTACATTCTGAACACGCCGTATCCCTGGACATCATCCCTTATGGGGCCATTCAGGGCTGCACAAATTCCCAGGCCCAGCACATCACGGGTTTTAGCAGGGTCGATGATGCCGTCATCCCAGATCTGGGAAGTACTATAATAGGGATTGCCCTCCTTTAGGGCATTGGCCATGACCGGTTCTCGGATAAATGCCATCTCTTCGGCTGTCATGATATCCTGCCCCATTCGCTGGCGCTGGTCATTGGTGATGGTGATCAGCACATCGGCTGCCTGGGCGCCGCCCATTACACCGATTTGGGCATTGGGCCACATCCAGAGCATCCGGGGAGAGTATGCCCGGCCGCACATGGCATAATTGCCCGCCCCAAAAGAAGCCCCCACCACCATGGTGAATTTGGGCACCGTTGCCGTGGCCACAGCATTGACCATCTTGTGCCCGTCCTTGGTGATCCCGCCTTTTTCATAGGCCTTGCCCACGATAAATCCATTTATATTCTGCAGGAAAACCAGGGGGATTTTGCGCTTGTCGCACAATTGAATAAACTGGGTGGCCTTTTGGGCGCTGTCTGAAAACAGGATGCCGTTGTTGGCAAGGATGCCCACGGGATATCCATGGATATGGGCCCATCCCGTCACCAGGGTGGGGCCGTACATCTCTTTGAATTCTAAAAACTGGCTGTTGTCCACCACCCTGGCAATGACCTCCCTTATATCATAGGGTTTGGAAAGGTCGGGGCTGACAATACCGTAGAGTTCCTTTGGATCATAGAGGGGAGGGGCGCTGGGCTTCATGGTCAGACTTGATTTGTCAGCATCGGGCAGGTTGCCCACAATTTTGCGGATGATCTGAATGGCGTGGCCGTCATCTTCGGCATAATAATCTGATACACCGGATTCCCGGCAATGAACCATGGGGCCTCCCAGTTCATCGGCAGAAACCTCGTCCCCGGTGGCGGCCTTGACCAGGGGGGGACCTCCCAAAAAAATTGCCCCGTGGTCCTTCACATGGACAATTTCGTCACACATGGCCACTCCGTATGCACCGCCGGCCGTACACAACCCCATCACCCCAACAATCTGGGGAATTCCCATTTTGGACATCATGGCCTGGTTGTAGAATATTCTTCCCCCGTCATCCAGATCCGGAAAAATTTCCGACTGCATGGGAAGGAAGGCCCCCGAGGAGTCCATGAGATTAACCAGGGGAAGTCGGTTTTCCATGGCAATGGCCTGGCAGCGCAGCATCTTTTTAACCGACAGAGGATACATGGCCCCGCCCTTGATGGTGGCATCGTTCATTACGATCATGCACTCTTTTCCCGAGATGACACCAATGCCCGAGATTAAACCGGCCTTGTGTATTTTGCCGTCATAAAGTTTCCTGGCTGCCAAGGGGGCAATTTCAAGAAAAGGGGTGTTTTTATCCAGGAGCAAGTCAAGCTTTTTTGTGGCCGATAGTTTGCCCGACTCATCATGTCGTTTTATAGCCTTGGGTGACCGTTCGTTCATGGCCCGGTCAAGTTCGAGCTTCAGGTCGGACACCAGGCGGTTCATATCTCGGTAATTGGCTTTGTATTGGTTGGAATTCTTGTCGATCTTGGTTTCAATAACATCCATGTCTGGGTTCCCTCGTATCTGATATGGGTTAACACATGTCTGACAATGGTTGACGCCTAAGGATAAAATATTATTTCGATTTTGCTGTTATTTGATTTATCCTTGGGAAAAAATATAGCATGACTTTTTTATTGTCAATAAAAAAAGTGTCAAGCTTGTAACTTTTTTTTAATAATTGAGAATAAGCAATGTTGATAGGGCGATACGGTCTATACAAAATGCTGAGTTTTCCCTGATACCCCTGCTGTATTGACAATATTTTGAATTATCGACTATAGTGTACCTGGTATGGGATAAAATGAACAAATTAGGATTGAAGAGGTGGCGCGTACCGCCACAAAAAATATAAAATATAAAAATAGATCAATGGTAACAGGTTAATGGAACAAAAAAAAAAGAATACCCGGCAGGCCCAAAGAAGAGAGCGGGAACGTGAGCACCGTTATCGGACTATCTTATCCGCCGCCGAGGCATTGTTTGCCAAAAAGGGATTCCGAAAAACCAGTGTGGATGAGATTGCCGATCGATCGGAAGTCTCGGTGGGAACCGTATATTTTTATTTTAAAAATAAAGAAGAACTGTTGATTCATCTGTTTGATGAAAGCCTCTACCAGCTTCGGTCCATCCTGGGCAGGGAGTTTGAAAAATCGGGTTCCCCGGTTGTGGGGATGGAGATGGCGGGCCATGCCTTTTTTGATGAATTTTGTATTCTTCATGCTGAAAAAGCATTGATCCTGTTCAGGGAATCCCCCGGCCATGGCATAAAAATGGAAGCCCGGCGAAAAAATATGTCCGAACTTATTTCCAAAGATTTGAGCAGGGCCATAGATCACCTCCGAAAGGATGCCGGCTGTGAGTTTCGAAATAAAAATTCATCCTCGGTCTATGCCATGTGTATCCTGGGGGTCTATGAGAAAGTGGCCTTTCATTTTCTCACAGAACCCGAGGATGCAAAGAAGACCAAAGAAATGGCATTGGATGCCGTGGATTTTATCATCGGCGGCATCCAAAACATTACCGGGCCGACCATTCCCCAATGAATCGAACCAAGATTTAAAAGCGGTTTTTAAGATATTTCTTTAAACCGGTTCAATCTTTCTAATGTCTGGTCCATGATACGGTCAAGCAACTCTTTTACCGTGGGAATGTCATGGGCAAGACCCACCCCCTGTCCGCAGGCAATAATGCCTTGGCTGACATCTCCGCTTTCATACATTGATTTTGCCTTTAATCCGGAAACCACTTCCAGAATTTTTTCAAAATCAGCGCCCTGGGCCTCCAGCTCAAGACATCTGTCCGCCGCAGGGTTGGCCAATACCCGGTGGGTGGCGTTGATGGAACGCATCACCAGCTTGGTGTCGATTTCTGTTGAGTTGAGCAAGATCTGTTTGATATTGTCGTGGATGGGACATTCTTTGGTAGCCAGCAGCCTTGTTCCCATGATGACGCCGCTTGCCCCGAGGCAGAGGGCCGCTGCCACCCCCCTGCCGTCGGAAATACCGCCGCCGCCCACCACCGGTATGGTTACCGCATCCTTTACCACGGGAATAAGAACCATGGTGGCTATATCAAAATTTCCCGTGGCGCCGCCGTTTTCATATCCCACCACAGTGACCAGGTCTGCGCCCATCCCTTCCACCTTCCGGGCATAGCGGGGGCCCACACATTTGTGCATCCATCTCATGCCGGCGGTCTTGAATCGTTTGCTAAGGTCCGTCGGTGCTGAGTGGCCCGAGGTTTCCACAACTTTAATCCCCTTTGCCGCCATGATATCCAGGTAGAGATTGTTGTCCACGGCCCGGATGGCTGGAAACAGGCTCAGGTTTACGGCAAAGGGCTTGGGGGTCAGTTCAAGGGTTTTGTCTATTGCCGCTTCAAAGCTTTCCGGGGTTTTGTAAATGGTGGATGCCAGGATTCCCATTCCCCCGGCATTGGAAATGGCCGCCACAAATTCCGGCGTGGTAATGGACATCATGGCACCCCCCAGTATGGGGTATTTTATGCCAAGGAGGTGTGTCATTTTCGTCTGAATCATTGTGAAATATTTGTCTCCCTTAAAATGTTTTTTCTGACCTTGCCTGTTGAGGTAACCGGAAGGCTGTCCAATAGAATTACCCGTTTGGGTACTTCAAATTTTCCCAGATTTTGTTTGCACAATTGGAGGATATCCTCCTGTGTGAGACCGCTGTCCTTGACAGGCACCACAAAGGCGGTCACAGCTTCCACCCATCGTTCATGGGGTAGCCCCACCACAGCCACCTGGTCCACCCGGTGGTCCTCCAGAATAGCTCTTTCCACACGGATGGAGGCCACATTCTCACCCCCTGTTTTGATCATGTCTTTTTTCCGGTCCACAAACAAAAGCTGTCCGTCTTCGTCAAAGGACCCCAGATCTCCGGAATGGTGCCAGCCAAATTTTCGGCTTTCCGCGGTGGCCTCTTCATCCTTATAATAGGCGTCCATTACCACGGGTCCCCGCCAGACGATCTCACCCACATTACCTTTGGGAAGGATATTCCCGCTCTCATCCATTATGCAGGTATCCAGGGCCAAATTTGAAGTGCCCCAATAGTTTCCCTGTTTGTCCGGAAATTGACTGGGTCGGAATACATTGGTGGGGGGGAAGCATTCTGTCTGGCCCGTGCCCAGCATAAACTCAGCATCAAAGGCCTTGATACCCCCCTCCAGGGTGGCCTGGTCCATGGGGGCCATGGCAAAGACACAGGTTTTAAGATGATCCCAGCGTCTGGTGTTCACATCGGGGTGGCCGATCATGGCCCGGTACATGATGGGCAGGCCAAAGGATAGGTTCACTTGGTTTTTTTCCATGATTTCCATTGTTTTGCCCGGGTCAAATTGTCTGAAAATTGAAACAGCACCGCCCACATTCAGGGTGGAATAGGTGACGGCCTGCTGGGCACAATGGAAAATAGGCAACATCATGGTGGAGGAATACCCGGGCCTCAGCCCAAATTCAATGGCCGTGGACAAAGCAGAAATATAAACCCCCAGATGGGTGATGAGAACCCCCTTGGGCTTTCCCGTGGTGCCGCTGGTGTAGAGAATTTCAAAAATATCCCGTTCATTGATGATGATATCTTCCACTTCATCGATTGTTCCCTGGGCCAGGAAATCATTAAATAGGGTATAGTCATTGGAAATTGTTTCCTCTCCGGTTTTGATACAGACCCTCTGCTGGATATTTCCAAGATTGGGTTTTACCTTGTCAATGAGGGGGACCAGCAGGCTGTCCACCACAATACCCTGGGCTTGTGAGTGGTTGAGCACATAGACAATATCCTCGGGTGCAAGACCCGGATTTACGGGAACAGCTGTTATTCCTGCTTTGGCACAGCCGTACAGGGCAATGATGTATTCAGAGGAATTGAGGCCCAGAATGGCCACACAACTGCCTTTTTTGAGTCCATTATTTTTTGCGGCACTGGCAAAACAATTGATTTTTTGATTCAGTTCCTTAAAGGTATGGGAGATTTCTTCCTTGTCCTTATAGTCCCTTAGGGCGATTTTGTCAGGGGTGTTTAATGCACGTCTTCTGAACATGTCTCCAAGGGCAACCCGTTGGATTAAATTTTTTTCAAGCTCAAGACTCATTTCATCCTCCTTGTTTGATATTAACTGAATCCAATTCAATATTATAATCGACCTCAACATTATAATAAAACTCAATCTTGTCAAGTCTTTTTTGCCCGGGGCCGGGGACGGAGATTTTGAATTTATAATGAAGGAGATGGGTTTATGAAATTCTCCGGCAGGTATGGGTATGAAGTGTTGGTCTTATTATTTAAATGAACGTTCGTTCTTTATTTTTCTTGAAAATCCCTTGTTCTCAATGTATGGTGGAAATATGAAAATTTTAGTTTGCATCAAACAAGGGGTGGATGACGGTGAAATGAGCCGGTTCGACGAATTTGCCCTGGAAGAGGCCCAGCTTTTAAGAGAACTCTGCCAGGCAGAGGGAATGGATGATGCCCGGGTGGATGTAATCACCGCAGGACCGGCCCATGCTGGGGCGATTATCAAGCGGGCCTTTGGTCTGGGTGCAGATCAGGGGATTCATATTGTGACCCGAAAAGTGAGGTATGTCCCAGCCTTTGTCACTGCTTCAAATCTGGCGGCTGTGGCAGGAAAGGGCGATTATGACCTGATTCTGACCGGAATCATGTCCCAGGATATGATGGAGGGTCAGACAGGCCCCATGGTGGCAGAGCTTCTAGGTCTACCCTGTGCCACGGGGGTGGTAAAAATTTTTCTGGCACCCGGAACCGATATCCTGAGGGTGGAACGGGAGATGGAAAATGGGTGCAAAGATTGCCTTGATATCTGTCTGCCAGCGGTTCTGACCATCCAGGCAGGGATTAATACGCCCCGGTATCCTTCCCTGTCCAATATGCTGAAAGCCGGTAAGAAATCCATCACCACCCTGGCTGAAGAAAACCTTTTCCTGGCTCCCGTCAGGCCCAAAGAGTTGCTTGTGGCCATAGAATGTCCGGAAAAGACCCGGGCTGGCCGGCGGGTTGAGGGTAGCCTGGAAGATCAGGTCCGGCAGCTTAAAAGATTTTTGCGGGAAAAGGATCTGGTATGAAACCTATAGTGATTATTGCCGAAGTAATAGAGGGCTGTATCCGGCCGGTGACATGGGAACTGATTGCTGCAGCCAAGGTGATAAAAAAGCTGACCCAAGAGCTGCTGGAAAAAAAGGGTGAAACCGATAAAAAAAAGTTTCCGCTGATTCAGGTGATTGTGACGGCACAAAAGCCTATACCCCTGGCCAAAAAGATTTTATCCGGCACCGGAATAGATGTGCTGGCCCTGGAAATACCGAATTCTGCAGGATATACCAGCGAGGCCTATAAAAATGAGCTGACCCCTTTGATCCAAAAGTTGGCTCCTTCCCATATTTTGGCAGGTCATACTTCCCAGGGCAGGGACTTTGCGCCTGGGTTGGCCGTTCGTCTCAACGCCTCTTCCCTGTCCGGGGTCAACAAAATAGAGTCGGATGGTGATCGGCTTTTGTATTCCCGGTCAATTTTAAACAATACCCGGAATATGGTGCTTTGTGTGGAAGAAAATTTTCCCGTGGTATTAACCCTGATGCCGGGGGTTTTTCCTCCCCCTGCCCAGGCGGTGAACGATTTGGGTTCAATGATTGTAAAAGAAATATCTTTTGGCTCTGGAAAGCCCGCCAGGATGGTTCATCGAAAAATTTTAAAGCAGGCCGGCAGCAACCAGGCATTGAAACAGGCCCAAACCATTGTGGCTGCCGGGCGGGGTATTGGAGAACGGGAAAACCTTGGGATCGTTTCAACCTTTGCCAGGCTTTTTTCTGGCTCAGCCCTGGGAGCCTCCCGTCCCCTGGTGGACATGGGGTGGATCGGGTATGATCACCAGGTGGGCATCACCGGCACAAGTGTCGAACCCAGGCTCTATATTGCCTGCGGTATTTCCGGATCATCCCAGCACCTGGCCGGCATGAAGGCGTCAGATTGGGTGATCAGTATCAACAAGAATCCAGAAGCCCCCATCTGTTCCCATGCGGATTTGTGTATCACAGCAGATGTGATGGATTTTATTCAGGCATTCATGGAAAGTGATTGATCTAAGCTTTTTTTAAAGCCTGTTTGGCCTTTGATGCAACGCGGGGCCTATAATTTGTGGTCCTAACTGCATTCCCGGGGTCAAGAACATCTGTCATGAGGGTGGCGGTGGCCAACCAATTCTGGCCTATTAAATTTACTTTGGAGCCGCTTTCATGTAAATATCATATATGACGATTTCGTTTTTATCAAAATATTCCGGCCCCGGGTTGTCTTTGTGGCTATATAGGATGGCGACGCTTATCTTTGTTGTGGTGTGGCTTTTTCCTTCTGTCGCCGGGGCTGACAACGATTCGGACCATGTTCAACTGACCCAGACTGAATTAGCGTGGATCCAGGCCAATCCCGTTGTAACCGTGGGGATCGACTCGGATTTTGCCCCCATTGAATATCTTGATGGGAAGGGCCAATATATTGGGGTGACAGCCGATTTTTTGAGGTTAATAGAGTCTAAAACAGGGCTCACATTTAAAATCGAAGCGTTTCATACCTGGGAAGAGAGCATCAGACTTGTCAGGGAGGGTAAAATAAATATGCTGGGGGCAGCAGTTTCCTCTCCCCAGCGGTCAGAATTTATAAATTTTACCCTGCCCTATGCCCGACTCTCCGGCGTGATTATTGTCCAAAAGAAAATCAAAGAGCCCATGTCCCTTGGGAAACTTCGGGGAATGAAGGTGGCGGTTGTTCATAATTACATCTGGAAGGATATTCTTGAAACAGATTATCCGGATCTGAAGATCGACCCGGTGCCTGATATTGAAACCGCCTTGAAAAAAGTGTCCTTTGGCATGGCCGATGCGATGGTAGGCTACATGGCAACCGCCTCCCATCACAGTGAACGCCTCGGGATTTCCAATCTGCGCGTTTCCGGGGAGACCATTGGTGTTATGGAAATCTCCTTTGGGGTGAACAAACAGTTAGCATCTCTGCGTTCCATACTTGATAAGGTGCTGGCGGGCACCACCGAGACCCAAAAAAAAATTATTCTGCGCAAATGGGTGAGTTTGGAATTTCTCCCCCCCAATGAGTTTCAAAAGTACAAATGGTTATTGGGTCTGGTTCTCATCTCAGGTGCTGCCATTTTGCTTGGCATCAAGTTCAATGCCCAGCGTGCGCTGAGAAGGGCCTACCATGAATTGGAAAAACGGGTGGAGGAGCGCACGGCAGAATTGAGCAATACCAATGAAGCCCTGAAGCTGGCCAAGGAAGAGGCCGATGCCGCAACTCTGGTGAAAAGTGATTTTTTGGCAAACATGAGCCATGAGATCAGAACCCCCATGAACGGAGTGATCACCGCCTCGGAGCTGGCGATGAATGAAACCCTTCCGCCCAAAATTGCCCGGTATATGGAGATTATCAATACCTCCGGCCATGCCCTTCTGGGAGTGATTGATGATATCCTGGATTTTTCAAAAATAGAAGCCGGCAAACTGGATATGGAACACCGCCCCTTTCATCTTGGACACCTCATGGCCTTGGTGGCGGATCTTTTTTCCCATAAAATTACCCAAAAAAATATCGATTTTGCCACGGATGTTTCCCCGGATACCCCCCTTCATCTTGTGGGGGATTCCTTCAGACTGCAGCAGATTTTAATGAATCTGGTCGGTAATGCCGTAAAATTTACCGATCAAAATGGAAAAATTTTTGTACATGTCCGAGGCGGAAAGGCCCGGGGGGATGATCAGGTCCAACTGAAGTTTTCCGTGGAAGATACCGGCATCGGCATTGCGCCTGAACACCAGGATCTGTTGTTTACCCCGTTTTCACAAATTGATGCATCCACCACCCGGAAATATGGTGGCAGCGGTCTGGGACTTTGTATTTGCGGGCAACTGGTTGAAATGATGGGCGGCAAGATCCGGGTTCAAAGCCAGCCGGGAAAGGGAAGCAGCTTTATCTTCACTGTCATTCTGGAAAGATCCCCCATTGAAATTACGGACACAAATTTTTCCCTTGATTCCGCTTCGCATATGATTTTTCAATATCGTTCCCTGCTTGAGGGAAAACGGCTGCTGGTTGCCGAGGATAATCCCATTAACCAGGAAATTACCCTTGGGGTTCTGGAACTTGTCGGGGTAGACGCAAGACTGGTGGACAATGGTCTGGATGCCCTGGCTGCCGTAAAAGAGGACCTTTTTGATGCAATCCTCATGGATATCCAAATGCCAAAAATGGATGGGTTTGAAGCCTCCCGTGCCATTCGCAGGATAAAGGCCTACAACGGGCTCCCCATCATTGCCATGACCGCCCACACCCTTAAGGGGGACAGGGAAAAGTGCATGGCTGCAGGCATGGATGGATATATATCCAAACCTGTGAGTCAGGAAAAGCTGTTCGCCGCCCTGAAGGATGTGATCCATGGTCAGTCATTGCCTTGCCCGGTTCCCCCGGTGTCTGCCGAGGTGGCGATCGGCGGTGCCAATAACCCCAACCCGGGTTCCTTGCCTTTTGCCCTGCCGGGAATCGATATTCACCGGGCCATGGGACGGCTGGGCGCCGATGATGCTGCTTTTTTAAGGCTTTTGGCTACCTTTGCCCGGAACCATCAGGGGATGATGGTCTCGATTCAGGCAGCATGGCAGGATCAGGACACCAAACGCCTGAAAACTTGTCTGCACAGCCTTAAGGGGGCTTCCTCGGGAATCGGTGCCAAAATCCTTTCCTGTTTGGCCCATGAATATGAGCAGGCATGCCAAGATGGGACAGGCGGATTGTCACTTGAAAAAAAAGAGTTGGATATTCTTGAAAAAGAGTTGAATGGGGTTTTGCTGTCCATTGATACCCTTCTGGTTGCCCAAAATTTTTTGAACAAGCAAACTTTTTTGAACAAGAAAAGAACGGATGGTCGTGTTGCCTCTGGGGAGGGAGCCGGGACAGCCAAGGTGCTTTGCCGTTTGAAACAGGCACTGGGCCAATATGAACTTAAAGCGGTTGAAACCCAGTTTGATTTGTTGGAATCGCTTTGTGACCATCCTGTTATGGAAGAGATAAAAGGGCATATCGCTTCCTTTGATTATGACCATGCCCAAAAAAATATAGAAACACTGATCTCCATGCTGGAGGAGTAAATCCTATGAATACCACTCAACATCTCATCATGATTGTGGATGACAATGTCACCAATATTGAAATGCTGGCAGGCACCCTGAAGGCAGATTACCGGCTGGCCATTGTCAAAAGCGGCAAAAAAGCCCTTGAATTTACCCGGCACAAGCTTCCTGACTTGATCCTTTTGGATATCATGATGCCGGAGATGAGTGGTTTTGAAGTGTGCGAATATTTGAAAAATGATCCCCGTACCCGGGAGATTCCCATCATATTTATCACGGCCATCAATGCCACAGATCAGAAGACAAGGGGGTTTGGAATGGGGGCCGTGGATTATATTACCAAGCCCTTTCATGCTGCAGAGGTGCTTGCCCGTGTCCGTACCCATCTGTCATTGCGGAAAATGCATGAGGTTCTTGAAGAGAAAAACAGCATCATTGCCCATGCCCTGGATGAAAAACGTCGTCAGATGGACACCCTCATCGATAATCTGCCGGGCATGGTATATCGTTCCTCCTTTGATGGAAACTGGCAGGTTACCTTTGTCAGTGACGGGTGCAGGTCGCTGACCGGATATCTGCCGGAAGATTTTACCGGTCGCAGGGGCCGTCACCATGGGCTTATCATCCTTGATAAGGACAGGGATGGACTGGATGAAAAAATTAACAAGGCCCTTGCTGGCCGGATAGATTTTAAAGAAATATACCGGATTCATACCGCATCCAAACAGGAAAAATGGGTCTGGGAACAGGGGGTGGGTGTGTATGATTCCCAAGGCATCCTCATCGGCATTGAAGGGTTTATCGCCGATATAACACAAAAGCAGAAGGGTGAATTGGCCCTGCGCAGGGAAAACACTCAATTAAAATCCAAGATCATCAAGCGGGACCGGTTTGATGATATCATCGGTGCCTCTCCTGTCATGCAGAAGGTTTACGAGTTGATTCTCAAGGCAGCCGTTCGGGAGGACAATGTTATCATCTATGGCGCGTCGGGTACGGGCAAGGAACTTGTGGCAAAAGCGATCCACACCAATAGCAAAAAAAGCCATGGCCATTTTGTTCCGGTCAACTGCGGCGCCATCCATGAGTCGCTTTTTGAAAGTGAATTTTTTGGGCACAAAAAAGGGGCTTTCAGCGGTGCCGACAGTGACAAGACAGGACTTTTGGACAAGGCCGACGGGGGAACCCTCTTCCTGGATGAGCTGGGTGAAATCTCCCTTGGCATGCAGGTCAAGCTTTTAAGGGTTATGGATGGAAACGGGTTTATTCCTGTGGGCGGCACAGTTGTGAAAAAGCCCGACATTCGCTTTGTGGCCGCCACCAACCGAGATCTCAAGGCGATGGTTCAACAGAAGCGGATCCGGGAGGATTTTTTCTTTCGCATTCACATCATTCCCATCACCCTGCCCTCCCTTGAAGCACGAAAAGAGGATATTCCCCTTCTGATCAACCATTTTTTGGATTCCTATCCGAAAAATGAGGATATTACTCCTGTGACAGAGGAGGTCATTTCCGCCATGACCCAATATCACTGGCCGGGTAACATCCGCCAGCTTCAAAATTCCCTCTATCAATATCTGACCATCGGAGAGTTGGAATTTTTGGATCCGGGTAATCCTGAAAAGGGAAAAAATGGGAAACAGGAGAGCCAATTTGTCAGGGAAGAAAATCTAAAAGATGCCCTTGAATCGTTTGAAAAAAAATTTATTGAACGTACCCTGATCAAATATGATCATCGAAAACTGATGGTTGCAAACAAGCTGGGAATTAATCGAAAGACTCTTTTTCGAAAAATTAAACACCATGATATCAAAGAATAGGGACGGGCGCTGGGTGATGAAAAAAAAATGGGGCAGGGGCGTTTTTACGGCTTTTATTTTAATTGTCATTTTGACCCATGTTGACCAGGGGTATGCAAACACGCTTATTGTCGGGTCGGACAAGGCCTATCCTCCCTATGAATACCTTGATGAAAAAGGTGTTCCTGTGGGATTTAATATAGATATTATAAAGGCTGTGGCAAATATTATGGGCCTTTCAATTGAGATCCGCCCCGGCACCTGGAATGTTATCCGCAGTCAAATAGAGGCAGGTAAAATTGATCTGGTCTCGGGAATGTTCCGATCCCGGGAGAGGGACAAGAAGGTGGATTTTTCCACTCCCCACCTCACTGTCTCCCATGGGGTGTTTGTTCGCCATGACTCTTCCATCCTTGGCCTGGAAGATATCTGGAACAAGCAGGTCATCGTTCAAAAAAACGATATCGGCCATGATTTTATTGTGGAAAGCGGGCTGACAGACAAGATCATTACCACGGATCAATGGACCGATACTGTGGCGCTTCTTGCCCGGGGCAGCGGAGATTGCGCCATCCTGTCCCGGCTCCAGGCAATGGTCTATACCTTTACCCATCATATTGATAACCTTAAGGTTGTGGGACCGCCCATCAAGCCCCGGGCCTATTGTTTTGCCGTCACCCAGGGGAATACCCAGCTCCTTGCTCAACTGAATGAGGGGTTGAGCCTTATTATGAGCAATGGCCAGTATGATATGATTTACAATCTATGGTTCAACAAGTGGGAAAAAAAGTCCATTGTCCGGGAGTATCTTGTCCGTGGTTTATTTATTATTCTGGGTATTTTAATTATTTTTGGGATTCTTGTTTCCTGGTCATGGTCCCTGAAGAGAACTGTCCGGCTTGCAACAGAGGATCTTCGCCTTGAAAGGGATGCCTCCTTTGGCATCATTCAAAAATCGCCCACCCTCATTGCCGGCATTGGTCCCAATGGAAGAATACTTTCCATGAATCCGTCGGGGGAGGTTATAACCGGGATTTGTGCCGGGGAAATCATCGGGACGGATTGGAAAAAGCTTCTTTTTCCCGGGAAGGAAAACAACCGGCTGGCCTGTCTCTGGGACGAGGTATTCCAGGGTAAAGGTGACCTTGTTGGCAGCATCATGCCAATTGTTTCAAAGGATGGCAGTCCCAGGCTTATTTCCTGTACCACCTTTACCAAGCGTGGGCCCGAAGGGTTCCCCGTGGAAGTGATTTTATTTGGAGACAATATCACAGAACAAAAGCAGGCAGAAGAGGCTTTGAGCGAAAGTGAGCGCAAGCTCAAAACCCTTATAAATAACCTTCCCGGCATGGCCTACCGGGGTATGCATGATAGGGAACGGACCATGTCCTTTGTCTCCGAGGGGTGCCTTGTCTTGACAGGCGTTGCAAGGTCGGAACTTGTGTTTTGTTACAAGCAGAGCTTTTATGATCTGATTCACCCCCAGGATCGGGAAGGGGTTCGTGGTGCAATGGAGGCCGCAATAAAAGCCAAAAGCCCCTTCCAGTTCGAGTATCGCATCTGCACTGCCACAGGAGAGGTAAAATGGGTATGGGAGCAGGGTGTGGGAATTTTTAGTCAGGATGACGGTTCTGTCTCCATAGAGGGGTTTATTACCGATATCAGCGATCGGAAGATGGCCGAGGAAGGTCAGAAAAAGCTTGAGGAACAATTGAGACAGTCTCACAAAATGGAGGCCGTGGGTACCCTTGCCGGCGGGATTGCCCATGATTTCAATAATATTCTCGGCGCCATCATCGGCTATGGCCAGATTCTCACCCTCTTTGGTTCCGGGGAAAACAGCCGGTATGAAAAAAGGGTGAACCAGATGCTCAAGGCGGCATTCCGGGGCAGGGATCTTGTGCAGCAGATTCTGGCCTTCAGCCGAAAAAGTGATGGAAAGCAGCAGCATGTTTTGCTCAGGCCCTTGATCAAGGAGACCATAAATTTTCTCCGTGCCTCCCTTCCTAGAACCCTTTCCATTGAAGAGAGCATCGCATCCGGTAACATTGCAGTTTATGCCGATCCTTCCCAAATGCACCAGGTTCTGATGAACCTTTGCACCAATGCAGCCCATGCCATGGATGGCCTGGGCTACAGTGACGGGGTGATGGCAGTTACCATGAAAGTTATTCTTTTTGATGGTCATTGTGAAACAGATCCTTTAAACCAGGAGGGTTTTGAACCTGTTCAGGGGCAGGCAGAGTTTGATCTTTTACCGGGTGAGTATGTGAAAATTTGTGTAAAAGATACAGGTCATGGCATTGATCCGGATGTGCAAAAAAGAATTTTTGATCCCTTTTTTACCACCAAGCCACCGGGCCAGGGCACTGGCATGGGATTGTCCGTGGTCCATGGAATTGTAAAGGACCACGGCGGCCAGATTGTTGTGGAGAGCCAGTCCGGCCAGGGAAGCATTTTCTCGGTCTATCTGCCTGTATATCAAGGTGATGTCGGGATTGAGGCCACCATGGGTCGTGATTTGCCCACGGGTTTAGGGAACATACTCTTTGTGGACGATGAACCCGATCTGGTGGAGATTGCCGTGGTAATCCTGGAAAAACTTGGTTATTCTGTGACAGGTGTCTGTGACAGCGCCAGGGCATTGGAGATTTTTAAACAGCGGCCAACGCGTTTTGATATGGTTATCACCGATAATACCATGCCGAAAATGACAGGTATAGAGCTTGCCCGTAAGATCAAGGATATTCGGTCCAACATTCCCGTTGTGCTTGTAACGGGAATAATCCATGGGGGGGCAAAGGAGCAGGCCATGGCCGTCGGCATAAACGATTTTGTTGTAAAACCCCTGGATGCCGGAACATTGGCAAAAATTGCCGGGGAATATCTTAAAAAAGAGTAAAGGACATACGAATGGCAAGGGTTCTGATTATTGATGATGACGATCTCATGTGCGAGATGCTCTGTGATCTGGTGGAAAATATCCATCACCAGGCTTCCTACGCCACCACCCTTAAGCAGGGTATGGAAAAGACCAGGGCCAATGATTTTGATGTGGTTTTTCTTGATGTGGTCATGCCCGACGGTAACGGTCTTGATTATATGGCAGCCTTAAAGGCGCTCCCATCCAGTCCTGAAGTTATCATAATGACCGGAGCAGGAGACATGAACGGTGCAGAATTGGCCATAAAGAATGGTGCATGGGACTATCTTTTGAAGCCCATTATTCCTGCGGAAATGGTTCTTCCCCTCAGAAGGGTTCTGCAGTATCGGGACACCTTGAGTCGAAGTCTTCGGCCTGTTGCACTCCTGAATCGAATGGGCATAGTTGGCGACAGTCCTGCCATTATGGCCAGCCTTGATTCCCTTGCCCATACCCCGGGCAGTGATGCCAATGTATTGATCTTGGGAGAGACCGGAACCGGCAAGGAGTTGTTTGCCAGGGCTGTTCACGAAAACAGCCCCAGAAAAGACCATCCCTTTGTTGTTATCGATTGTGCGGCTCTTCCGGCAACCCTTGTGGACAGTCATTTGTTTGGACATGAACGGAGTGCCTTTACCGGGGCTGAAAAAAAAAGAATCGGACTTGTGGAACAGGCCCATGGGGGAACGCTTTTCCTGGACGAGGTGGGGGAGTTGCCCAAAAGTTTGCAAAAAACCTTTCTTCGGGTTTTACAGGAATATCGATTTAGGCCGGTGGGAGGCACTGAAACTGAAAGCAATTTCAGACTGGTAGCCGCCACCAACAAAGATCTTGAGGCCATGGTCAACCAAGGTTTGTTCCGGGCAGATCTTCTTTACCGCATCAGGGCCATGACCATTGACGTGCCGCCATTAAGAAATCGCAGGGAGGATATCCGTGACCTTACCTTTCACCATGTGCACAGGATCTTCCAGAGAAACTCTCTTGAATCCAAAGGATTTTCTCCGGATTTTTTCCGGGTGCTGGAGCAGTATGGGTGGCCTGGAAATGTCAGGGAATTGATCCACACCCTGGAGGCAGCCATTGCCGAGGCCAGTGAGGATTCTATCCTCTTTCCCAAGCACCTGCCCAGCCGAATCCGGATTCAGGTCAAGCGGTTTCTGTTTGGCGAGCCGGTTAAAGCCGATGTGAGCGGGTTTGATGTCAACGCAAAGGATTCTATAAACCTAGCTGCACACCCATTGCCTGCCCTAAAACCAGGGTCTGAAAATGATATATTTTATGATAAAGATGCCGAGCCTCTTGCCTATAAAGCGTTCCGGGAATCAGCCCTGGAAAGCATTGACAGAGACTATTTTAACCATCTTATGCGTAAGACCCGTGGTAATTTGAAAGAGGCCTGCAAAATATCCGGCCTTGGCCGTACCCGCCTTTATACCCTCTTGAAAAAATACAATATTTCGAAAAAGTAACGATCTGTAGTTATAAATTTCATCACAATTAAATTGTTTACCCATCATGTTCACCTAAAGTGAACATGATGGGTGTTAGATGTTCACCTTAGGTGAACAATCCGTTTTTTGTGAACCCTTTTCTTAAGGGATAAAATTTCTGATTTTTATGATAACTATTTGATATATCAGCGATAATTCTCTTGGTATCTGTCTGGTACGGATCTTGAAGACTCACTGTTTATGAACGGATAAACCGGCCATGGAAGCTTGTCCTGGCTTAAATTATGAACATTGTTTTATTGAACAAGGAGATTAAGATGGTTAAAAAGTTTAGATCACCCATGGGTATTGCACTTGTTATTTGTGTTTTTTGTGTATTCTTTTCCGTGAACCAGGCGTTTGCGGCCGAGTATAATTGGAAACTTGCCCATGAGGAGTTGCAGGATGGATTTATGGATAGTTTTGCCAAGGAATTTAAGAAAAAATTGGCAGAAAAATCAAATGGTGAGATCAACCTTGAGATCTACCCTTCCGGCACCCTGGGAACCAGTGAAGATCTGGTTAATCTGGTTCAGCAGAATGTCATGCAGTTCAACCTTGCCGATGCAGGCCATCTGGGCTCTCTGATTCCAGAGGTCCAGGCCTTGCTGCTCCAATATCTTTTTCCCAAGGACATGAATGTGGTCCAGGAAGTTTTAAACAAAGGCAAGTTCATGGAACTGCTGGGAGAAAAATTCAGGGAAAAGGACCTGGAACCCCTGGCCAACCTCACCGAAGGATGGCAGGTATGGACCACAAACAAACCCATTCGCACCCCGGAGGATTTCAAGGGATTTAAGATGCGCACCATGACGTCCAGGCTTTTGGTCGAAAATTATAAGGCCTATGGCTGTAATCCGACTCCCATGCCCTATGCCGAAGTATATTCCGGTCTTCAGCTCAACATGATCGAGGGTCAGTTTAATCCTTTAAATTGCACCGATGATATGAAATTTTACGAGGTTCAGGATTATCTGATTTTTGCCTATACCAATCCTTTTATCCTTACCTTTGTCACCAATACAGAATTTTTTGCGTCACTTCCCGAAGACATCAGAAAAATGGTTTCTGAGACTGCTGCAGAACTCATCCCCTCAAGCTTTGCATGGCAGGAAAAATTTAATCAGAAAAAACTTGAGGGAATGCTGGCAAAGAAACCATCCCTCAAGGTGATCAAGCTGACTGAAAAGGAAATTGAAGCCTTTAGAACCCTGGCTCTTCCTGTGCGGGAAACATATTTTAAGATTGCAGGCAAGGATGGTAAAAAAATCCTCGAAGCTCTGGAAGCTGATATTGCTGAGATGAGCGCCAAATAAAGAAGTTGTGGCCGGGGGCCGGAAATATTTTTTTTGGGCCCCATCGGCTACAGCAGGATAGAGTATAAACGACCAAATTTTTTTACAAAAGCCATGGGTTCGCCCTAGGAGACGGATAGATTTGATACTTCAAAGGATTAACAAAATGATCAGGGGGCTTGAAGAGGCCGTCCTGAGCTGGGGGGTCATTACGATGGCCGTTGTCACCATTGGAAACGTGCTCAGTCGAAAATTTTTTAATCACAGCTGGTCATTTTCCGAGGAGGTTTCCCAGTTTGCCCTGGTAATAATCACCTTTATGGGTGTCAGTTATGCCGCCAGGAAGGGGCGCCATATTCGAATGACAGCCCTGGTTGAAATGATGAGCCCCAGGATACAAAAAGCCATGATGCTTATCGTGGCCCTGGTGACCATGATAATACTGTTCTATCTATGTTATCATTCCTCCCTTTATATGATGAAAATTAAGGCCTATGGCAGGGTTACCCCGGCATTGAGGGTTCCTTTCTATCTGGTCCTGATCTGGGTGCCCACTGGATTGTTTCTAGGCGCCATTCAATATGGATTGGCCTTTGTGAAGAATCTCAGGGAAAAAGAGATCTGGCTTTCCTTTGAGGAAAAATCTGAATACAGGGAATTTGATGCGGTACCCGGCACTTTGGATTTATCCTGTAACGACGGTCAGTCAAGGGAAACCAATTCTCCCCCTAACATACAAGTCGACCCTGGTTCTCCCTGTTCTAACTCTGAATCTAAAAATTTCCGGGAGGTATGATTATGTTGACCCTTATGATTTTGACCATGTTAACCCTGCTTTTTTTGGGGTTTCCCATGATGATTCCTTTGATTGCAGCCCCCATTCTGGTTCTTGAAATTTATTATCCCGGTTTGAAGATCGCAACCCTGATGCAGCAGGCGGTGAGCGGTGTTAGGCTCATGAGTCTTATTGCCATTCCCATGTTTATTCTGGCTGCGGGCATCATGACCAAGGGAGAGACAGCCAACAGGCTCATCGACTTTGTCTTAAGTTTTATCCGCCATCTTCGGGGGGGGACAGCCATTGCAACTTCTGCTGCCTGCACCCTGTTTGGTTCCATCTCCGGGTCCACCCAGGCCACTGTGGTGGCCATGGGTGTTCCGCTTCTGCCCCGGCTTATCCAGGCAAAATATCCCAGCAGTTTTGCCATGGCCCTGATTATCAATGCCAGCGATATTGCCCTTCTTATTCCGCCCAGTATTGGTATGATTGTGTATGGCGTGGTAACGGGAACCTCGGTGGGGGAACTTTTCATCGCAGGAATAGGCCCCGGGGTGGTGATTTTTTCACTCTTTGCCCTTTACAGTTATTTTTTTGCCCTGACCCATAAGGTGACCGTGGAGCCCAAAGCATTGTGGGCCGAACGATGGAAGGCCACAAAACGTGCCTTTCCTGCATTTGGGTTTCCGGTCATTGTCATCGGCGGGATCTATTCAGGATTTTTCAGTCCCACCGAGGCTGCCAGCGCCAGTATTCTTTATGCATTGATTCTGGAGGTGGTTTTTTACAGGTCCTTAAAACTTTCCCAGATTCAGGGTATCGCACTGGAAACAGGTGTTATTACAGCGGTTGTGTTCATTCTTATCGGCATGGGGTCGGCATTTTCCTGGCTCATCACCTTTGCACGTATCCCCAACGAGATACTCCCGGTGATTCTGGGGACGGATCCATCCCCCATGTTTGTTCTCCTGGTCATCACCATGGCGTATTTTGCGGGATGTATGTTTGTGGACAATATCGTGGTCATCATGGTGTTGACACCCATTCTTTTTCCGGCTGCCGTGTCTGCCGGAATTGATCCCATTCTTCTGGGGGTTGTGATTACACTTCAGGCAGCCATTGGTTCGGCCACCCCGCCCATGGGATGCGACATTTTTACAGCCATCGCCATATTCAGGCGGCCTTATCTGGAGGTGATCCGGGCTACACCGCCATTTATTTTTATCCTGCTGCTTGTGGCAGTGCTTCTGATGTTTTTTCCCCAGATGGCCCTTTTTCTGAGGGATATGGCCTATGGATATTAAATTGATCAACTATAAAAATTTAAAACTATAAAAACTAAAAATAAATCAAAAGGAAAACAATATGTCACAATACATTCATGCAGTACCCAATTTTAGTGAAGGCAGTCGAAAGGATGTCATTGAGGAGGTGGTCGGCTCATTTCGGGGGGTCGACGGGGTCAAGCTCATCGATTATTATCCCGATGCCGCCTTTAATCGTACGGTGATCGAAGTCATCGGAAAACCGGCCCCCTTAAAGGAAGCCCTCCTCAATATGGCTCAAAAATCCTATCAATTGATTGATATGGAAAAACAAAAGGGTGCCCATCCCAGAATCGGTGCCCAGGATACCATTCCTTTGTTTCCCCTGGCCAATATTGAACTTTCCGAGTGCATTGCCCTGGCTGAAGAGATCGGAGCGGAAATCTTTCAAAGATTTGAGGTGCCTGTTTTCTTTACCGGGGAAAATGCCCGAAACGAAGAGAGAAAAAGCCTTGATTTTATCCGCAAGGGACAATATGAAGGATTGAAAAAGGTTGCCAATCTAGCCGAAAGGGCACCTGATATCGGTCCTGCAGCCCTTCATCCAACAGCGGGTGCCACCATTGTCAGCGCAGCCACCACAGGCCTTGTGGCAGTGAATGTTGTCCTTGGGAGTCAGGATCTTTCCATTGCCAAAAGCATTGCCAAAATAGTAAGGGGTCCCAGTGGCGGATTTTCCACCATCCGATCCATTGGGCTGGCCTTTGAGGATAGAAAACAGGTGGCTGTTTCCATGAATATGTTTGACACCAATAAGACCCCCATCTTTCGGGCCTATGAAGTCGTTGTGCGGGAAGCTGCCCGTTACGGAGTTCCTGTGGTTGGAACCCAGATCGTGGGTATGCTGCCCCAGGAGGCATTGGTGAATTGTGCTGAGTATTTTCTCAGGCTGGAAGATTTCAACAGAGACCAGATTATTGAAAATCATCTGGTTGGCATCTGATAGGATAACCGGAACAAGGTGCCGGGGCTTTTTATTTACAATCGACCCGGCCTTTGCCTTTAGCAAATAAGGAGTAAACTATATGCTGATAAAAATGCAGGTGGACAATTTTATAGATGAACTGGCCTCTGATTCTCCGGCACCCGGTGGGGGAAGCATTGCTGCCCTTTCCGGTGCAATGGGTGCCGGACTTGTCTCCATGGTAACAAGGCTTACCATGGGAAAAAAAGGATATGAACAAGTTGAACCTTTGATGAAAGAAACCCTGGCGGCTTCAGAAAAAATCAGGGCTGAGCTGACCCTCCTGGTGGACGAAGATACCCAGGCGTTTAACCAGGTTATGGCGGCCTTCAAAATGCCCAAACAAACACAAGCGGAAAAGAGCTTGCGGTCAGATGCCATACAGACTGGATTTAAACATGCAAGCCGGATTCCGCTGACGGTTGCCGACCATTGTCTTGATGTGCTGGAGCTGGCTTTGTCCATTGCGGGCAGGGCCAATGAAAATGCAGCCTCCGATCTGGGAGTTGCCTCACAAATGGCCTATGCCGGAGTTGAGGGGGCGGTTATGAATGTGAAGATCAACCTTCCTTCCATCAAGGATCATCCGTGGTCAGAGAAAAAAAAGGATAAGGCGTTGGCCATTTTAAAGCAGGCCGGAAATGTTCAAAATCAGGTTGCACAAGAGGTGAAAAAAATTATCGGTTAATCGTTTGAAACAGCATTGATAAAAAATTTCCCCATGGGTTGTGGCAACGTGATTCGCCATCAAATCCCATGGGGATTTTATTATTTAATGGGGGGCTATTGCGCCCCTCTCTAATCTCTTGTTAAAATCTTTTGTGACCAAAACACCTCCTGTCAATAAGATTCACCTGGGTTGAGATGCCTTATCCCGCCGGGGCGCCCAGGCCCCATCCTGCCAAATCTTTCTTTTGTGCTGTGTTTTTATTAGCTATTTCAGGTACTTGTCTGGTCAACACCGATCCAAACGGGGCGCAATGGCCCCGTTTGAATCAAGCGGGTGTTTTAATAAAACATATAAATTCAATACCTTATCAATTTGTTTTGCGCCTGGTACGGCCATTGCATTTATACAGTTCCAGTATATTGTGCCAGTACGGAATTGCTGTCTGTGGATGGCAATTTCTTTGATCTAATTTTACAGAGAGGTTCGACATATCTAATGAAGTTTCAAAAGCATCTTTTTTCTGCATGGATGGTATTGCTTACCCTATTCATAAGTCAATCCCAGGCCTTTGCCCAGGGTATTGATGATGCCATCAACAGCGCATTGACACCGGTTTCCAACTTTTTAGTCTCCCTTGTTTTTTTTAAAGTTAATGTGGCAGGGGTGGGTATTCCCCTTGTGGTGGCATGGCTTGTATTGGGGTCTGTTTTTTGTACTGTATATCTTGAATATATCAATATCCGGGGGTTCAAACACGCCCTCAGACTTATCCGGGGTGATTTCAGCGACGGGAAGGGCAAAGGGGAGATCAGCCATTTTAATGCATTGTGTACGGCGGTTTCCGGAACAGTGGGGATTGGAAACATTGCAGGAATACCCATTGCCATTGCCGCCGGTGGCCCTGGCGCCGTCTTTTGGATGCTGGTTGCCGGCTTTCTGGGAATGTCCACCAAATTTGTGGAATGTACCCTTGCTGTGATGTTCCGCAGGGAAAATGCCGACGGCACCATTGCAGGCGGTCCCATGTATTACCTGAGCCAGGGACTGGCAAAAATCGGAAGGCCTAAGCTGGGTAAGGCCCTGGGCGGTTTTTATGCCGTTGGCATTTTGTTCGGCTGTCTGGGAATTGGCAATATGTTTCAGTCAAACCAGGCATACAGCCAGTTTCTTGTGGTCACCGGGGGAGATGCGTCTTTTTTTGCCGACAAGGGATGGTTGTTCGGCCTTTTGTTTGCTTCAATTGTCTTTTTTGTGATTGTCGGCGGGATTAAAAGCATTGCCAGGGTGGCCTCAACCCTTGTGCCTTTCATGGCAGTATTATACATTTTAACGGCAGTGGTGGTCATTGTCATGAACGGAAAATATATTCCTGCGGCCATCTCCATGATCATAGATGGTGCCTTTAACGGCAAAGCCCTGGGGGGCGGTATGCTGGGTGCCATAGTGGTCGGTTTCCAGCGGGCGGTTTTTTCCAATGAGGCCGGTTTGGGATCTGCGGCAATTGCCCATTCTGCCGTTCAGACAAAAGAACCGGTTACAGAAGGGTTTGTGGCCATCCTGGAACCAACCCTGGATACCCTTATTGTTCTGGCCATAACCTCCCTGGTGATCACCACCAGCATGGTGGCTGATCCTCTTTTTGCTTCAAGCCTTATGGGTAACACCCTTACGGGGATGGCAGCTTCTTCTGCTGCCTTTACCGCCCATTTCCCCTTTGCCAAATATTTGCTTTCCGCTGCAGGAATGCTTTTTGCGCTTTCCACGGCGTTGGCATGGTCATACTATGGCCTCAACGGCTGGACCTATATCTTTGGTGAAAATAAAAAAGGTAAAATTCTCTATAATTTTATTTTTTGTCTCTGCTTTGCCCTGGGAGCATCCATCCAGCTGGGCAGCTTGATGGACATTTCCGATGCCCTGGTCTTTCTCATCTGTGTCCCCAACGTATTCGGTCTGTTCATGCTGGCACCCCTGGTAAAAGCCGAGCTCAGTGTATATTGGGAAAAAATCAGAACCAGAGAGATTTGTCCCATGGGGGTGGAATCTGATTTGGTTTGACCCGATTTGAAAAAAGAATCCTTTTATCTTCGCATTTTTTTATTGTGTACTAAATATCTTCAATTAAAATTGTCCGGGTAAAGATCAAGATTAAAAACGAACATTCGTTCGTTTTTAATCTTGACTTCAATGGATTTTCCTGTTTAATATGCTTCATATATCATGAACCTATTCAAAGGAGAGACCATTGGATTTTCAAGTATCAGATAAGATTCAAACCATTGTTTCAATGATCCACGAGTTTGTGGACAACGAACTCATCCCCCTGGAACCCGAATTCATGGTCAAAGATTTTAAAGATCTTTTGCCTATTCTTCGCGAAAAACAGGCCATGGTAAAAAAAATGGAGCTGTGGGCGCCTAATTTCCCGGTTGAATGCGGGGGAATGGGGCTTTCTCTGCTGGAGCATGGTCTGGTCTCTGAAGCTTTGGGGAAATCTCCTTTGGGGCATTATGTATTCTGGTGCCAGGCACCGGATGCCGGTAATGTTGAGATTCTTCATGCCCATGGAACCCAGGCACAAAAAGAACGTTTTCTCAATCCCCTGGTCAAAGGGGATATCCGTTCCTGTTTTGCCATGACTGAAGTTGACATGCCCGGATCCAATCCTGTGATGCTGGAAACAACCGCTGTTCAGGATGGGGACGATTATGTGATCAACGGTCATAAATGGTATACCACGGCAGCAGACGGAGCTGAATTTGCCATTACCATGGCCGTCACCAACCCAGACGCCCCCACCTATTTACAGGCCAGCATGATTATTGTACCCACGGCCACAAAGGGATTTAATCTGGTCAGAAATATTCCGGTTATGGGGCATGTGGGCAGCGATTATTCCAGCCACGGGGAAATTCTTTTTGAATCCTGCAGGGTGCCCCGTAAAAATTTATTGGGTGCCGAGGGGCAGGGGTTTGTCATGGCCCAGGACCGACTGGGGCCGGGAAGGATTCACCATTGCATGCGGTGGCTTGGTATTTGCCAGCGGGCCCTGGACCTCATGTGTCAGCGGGCCAATACAAGGGTGATTTCTCCTTCGGGCAAAACCCTTGGTACCCGCCAGACTATCCAGAACTGGATCGCCGAATCCGCAGCACAGCTTGCGGCTGCCCGCCTGCTAACGCTGAACTCTGCCTGGCAGATTGATCAAAACGGGGCTTCAAAGGCCCGTGACAGTATTTCCATGATTAAATTTGTGGTGGCCAACACCATGAATCAGATTGTGGACAGGGCCCTCCAGGTCCACGGGGGGCTTGGCATGACCGATGATACGATTCTGGCATGGTTTTTTCGCCACGAAAGAGCCGCCAGAATTTACGATGGAGCAGATGAGGTTCACAAAACCTCCCTGGCCAAACGGATATTAAAATCCTATCGCTAAAAGAGGACCCCATAAAGGATCAAATGGATTACAATCAATTTAAAAAACGATATGCAGCGTCGGGCAGGGATATTTCCCGGACTGTTTTTCTGAAAAATCAGGGGGTCATACGCATTAAAAAAGAAAAAACTGCTGTGATCAACCTGGACAAGATTTTTGCCGCAGTTTTTAGTATTACCTATACCAAAGGATACCAGGCCATGAGCATGCGGGATTTAAGTCTTAAAACCGGCATGAGCCTGGGGGCGCTTTATGCCTATTTTCCGGGGAAGGATGAACTTCTGGCCATCATGCAGACCCAGGCCCAGGCCATGGTCAGGGGAACCCTGGAAGAGTTTTCCAATGCCCAGGATAATCCTTTGGAAAAGTTGCGGGCTGTGGTCAAGGCCCATATTTTCCTGTCTGAATTGTTCAGGCCCTGGTTTTATTTTACCTTTATGGAGGCAAGAAATCTGACCAGCAAAGGGTTTGATGCGGTTAAATCCATTGAGGAACATACCCAGAAAATTTTGAGTGATATATTGGTTGCGGGAGAAAAGGCCTGTGTGTTCAAGCCTGGGAATCATGATCTTACCGCCTGCATGATCAAGGCCATGCAGCAGGAATGGTATTTAAAACGGTGGAAATACACCAAACAAAAAATTTCCGTGGACCAGTTCGCCGCCCATGTGCTGGAAATGGTGGAAGGCTTTTGTCTGGCACCATCATGTGAAAACATATGATGTTTCTGTAATTTAATTGTGAAATCTATTTGTGTTATATAGGGGGAGGAAGTTTTCATGGAGGCAACAGACAGAGCAACGGCCGTCAGATCCGGAGAAGAAATTGATGCCAATGCGGTTAAAACATATTTAAAAGATGTGATTACGGATCTTAGAGGAGACATCCAGATCAGCCAGTTTCCCAGCGGGTTTTCCAATCTTACCTACCTGATTACCGCACAGGATCGCCAGATGGTTCTTCGGCGTCCCCCCATCGGGGCCAATGTCACAGCAGGCCACGACATGGGGCGGGAATTTCGGGTGCTGTCTGCCCTGCATCCGGTATTTCCCCGATGCCCCCGTCCTCTGGCTTTTACCGAGGATGAAAGCCTGATCGGAGCCCCTTTTTTTGTCATGGAAAAAGTGTCCGGGATTATCCTTCGAAAAGATCTGCCAGCATCTCTTTGTTTCTCACCGGACCAGGCAGAAACCCTTTGTAAAAATTTGGTGGATACCCTGGCATCAATTCACACCATTGACGTGAAAGCTGCCGGTCTGGATTTTATCGGCAAGCCCCAGGGGTATGTGCAACGCCAGGTGGAGGGCTGGAGCAATCGATACCGTCGGGCAAAAACAGCGGATGCCCCTGATTTTGAGGCTGTTATGGGTTGGCTGGCCGAGAAAATGCCCTTGGACGCAGTTCATCCTTCCATGGTTCACAATGATTATAAGCTGGACAATCTGGTGCTGAACCCTGAAAAGCCCGAACAAATCATTGGCATCCTGGACTGGGAAATGGCCACCCATGGGGATCCCTTGATGGATCTTGGAAATTCCCTCGCCTATTGGGTGGAAAAAAATGACCCGGAAGAGATGCAGATGATGCGGACCATGCCCACGAATATGGAGGGCGCCCTGACCCGCCGTAAAATTCTGGACCGCTATGCGCTAAAAACCGGCCGGGACACGGGGAATTTTGATTTTTATTATGGCTTCGGCCTTTTCCGCCTGGCCGTCATCGCCCAGCAGATTTATAATCGTTATTACCAGGGAATCACTAAAAATAAGCGGTTTGCCATGCTGATATTTGGGGTGATTGCACTTGAAAACGTTGCCAAAAGCGTCATGGAATCTTCTAAATTATAAAAACAAATGACCTTATAGATACGGATAAAAAATAAAATACAGATACTCCATACATAACCTTTATATAAAAATAAGGAGAAGATGATGAAGGATTTTGATCTGAGCAATAGAGTGGCCGTCATTACCGGTGCCAGCCGGGGAATCGGCCTGGCCGTGGCACAAAAACTGGCGGATTGCGGTGCCCATTGCATTTTGGTCAGCCGGAAAGCAGAAGGCCTGGAACAGGCGGCTGCCGGCATAAACAAGGCCGGGGGCAGGGCAACAGCCATGGCCTGTCACACCGGGTATCCGGATCAGATCCAGGCCATGTATGAAAAAATTGAAAAAGAATTCGGAAGATTGGATATCTTGGTGAACAATGCCGCCACCAATCCCCATTTTGGTGAAATGATCACGGCGGATGCAGGAATTTGGGACAAGACCATGGATGTGAATGTTAAGGGGCCTTTTTTCATGATCAAATATGCCGTTCCCCTGATGAAGGAGAAGGGGGCCATTGTCAATGTTTCCTCTGTCAATGCGGTCAGGCCGGGGATGTTCCAGGGGGTATATTCTGCCACCAAGGCCGCCCTGGTAAACATGACCCAGACCCTGGCCCGGGAACTTGCCCCCAAGGGGATACGGGTTAATTCCCTGTTGCCCGGCCTCACCGACACCAAGTTTGCATCGGCGATTATCTCCTCGGATGAGATTTGTGACCATGCCGTGGCTCAGATTCCCTTGGGTCGATATGCCAAACCCGAAGAAATGGCCGGGGCTGTTCTTTATCTGGTGTCGGATGCTGCCTCATTTACCACCGGTGCCAGCATGATTTGCGATGGGGGGATGCTGGTCTAACCGACAAAGCAGAATCAAAAAAAACTTTTTATAGGGGGAAATGTCCATGTCCCAATTTATTGCTGACCAACGAGAGATTGATTTTATCTTGTATGAGTTGCTCCGGGCTGATGAGCTGATCAAACAGGCGCCATTTGCCGATTTTTCAAAAAAAAGCTTTGACATGATCATTGGTGAGGCCCGGAAACTGGCCATCAAAGAATTGCTGCCCACCCTGGCCGAGGGGGATCGTGCTGGGGTGATATTTGAAAACGGCCAGGTTAAAGTGCCGGATTGTTTTCACCGGGCAAGATCTTTGATGCTTGAGGCAGAACTTACCTCCCTTCCCGAAGATCCCAAATGGGGTGGCCATGGTCTGCCCTATCAAATTTCCATTGCGGTCATGGACTATGTAGTGGGGGCAAATTATGCCCTGAGCGGCTATACCCATATGGGCCATGGTACCGGAAAAATGATTGAACTTTATGGTACTGGTTTGCTCAAAGAATTGTTTCTGGAAAATTTGTACACGGCCAAATGGAGCGGCACCATGCTGCTCACCGAGCCCGAGGCGGGTTCTGATGTGGGGGCTTTGACCACCAGCGCCCGACAACTTCCCGATGGTACCTGGTCCATTACGGGAAATAAAATTTTTATCACGGCCGGGGAGCAGGATCTTACGGAAAATATCATCCACCCGGTTTTGGCACGCATTGAAGGGGCGCCTGCGGGCAGCCGGGGTATTTCCATTTTTATCGTGCCAAAAATCTGGGTCAATGAAGACAAAAGCCTGGGGGATCCCAATGATGTGGTTTGTGTGGGGACCGAAGAAAAAATGGGTCTCCACGGTTCTGCCACCTGTTCCATGGCCCTGGGTACACGAAACCAATGTCGGGGATTTCTTTTGGGGGAGGAAAATAAAGGGCTTAAAATCATGTTTCACATGATGAATGAGGCAAGACTGAATGTGGGGTTCCAGGGTAGCAGCACTGCCTCTCTGGCCTATCTTTATGCCCTGGATTATGCCAGGCAGCGGGTCCAGGGCAAGGATCTTACCCAGCTTCAAAACCCGGATGCTCCCTCCATCCCCATTATCCAACACCCTGATGTAAAGCGGATGCTAACCTGGATGAAGGTTCATGTGGACGGGATGAGAACCCTGGTCTATTACGTGGGGTCCCTGTTTGACAAAAAAGAGATTGCTGCTAGTCCGGAAGAAAAAGAAACAACAGATCTTATGATTGGACTTTTGACCCCGGTGGTAAAGGCCTATTGTGCCCAGCGGGGGTTTGAGGTCTGTGTCCAGGCCGTGCAGGTTTTTGGCGGGTACGGCTATACCAGTGAGTATCCGGTGGAGCAATTGGTGAGGGATGCCAAGATTGCTTCCATCTATGAGGGAACCGACGGTATCCAGGCCATGGATCTTCTGGGCCGTAAACTGGGCATGAAAAAGGGAATGGTTTTCAAGGGGCTGCTGGATGAGATTGGCAAAACCATTGGCGCTGCAAAAAATATCGATACACTGGCACCATTGGCAGACAAACTGGAAGCGAGTGTGGCTGCCCTCGGGCTGACCGCCCTTACGCTTGGAACGGCAGCCATGTCAGAAAAATATGCAATCGCCTTTGCCCATGCCCACCCTTTTTTGGAGATCACCGGGGATGTGGTTCTGGGGTGGATGCATTTGTGGCGGGCCATTTGTGCAAGCGATTGTCTTGGCAGGGTTAAAAAGGAAAAAGACCGGGTTTTTTACCGGGGAATCATCACCTCGGCCCGGTTCTATCTGGAAACCGTGCTGCCCATAACCCATGGTCGGATGATGTCTGTCCAGGGGCTTTCCTCTGCTGCCCTGGACATGGAGGATCTCTCTTTTGGGTAAAGAATAAATCTGCCAATCCTAAACAGCAGTCATGGCAGCAAGTGTTTAAGATAACAAGTGGTTAAAAAGAAAATCAGATTAAACTAAACTAAAATTATCAAATATTTAGAATGAAATGGAGAACATGGAAAATTCAGAAAAGAAAATTAAAAAGGTGCTGATCCTGGGGGCCGGGACCATGGGGCTTCAGATTGGTCTGCAATGTGCGGCATGGGGGTTTGATGTAACCGTCTATGATGCCTTTGAACAATCCCTTGAACAGGCAAAGACCAGAGTGGGCAAGTTAGCCGATTCCCTGGCCGGGCACAAACGGGTGAGCCCGGAACAGGCGGCAGCGGCAAAAGAGCATATCCGATTTTCATCAGACCCGGAATCAGCCGGCCGGGATGCGGATCTGATCAATGAGTCTGTCCCCGAAGACCCAAAGATCAAACAGGCTGTATTTGCCCAATTCAATGAAATCTGTCCTGTCCATGCCATTTTTACCACCAATTCATCCACCCTGGTTCCTTCCATGATTGCCGGGGCCACGGGCAGGCCCGACCGGTTTGCCGCCCTGCATTTCCATGACCTTTTGCTGACCAATGTGGTGGATATCATGCCCCACCCCGGCACTTCTCCCCAGACCCTGGAGGCTATCCGAAGGTTTGCCAAGGCCATAGACCAGTTTCCCATTGAGCTGAAAAAAGAGCAACACGGGTATGTGTTCAACACCATGCTTTCCGAGCTGATGGGATCTGCCCTGACCCTTGCTTCGAAAGAGGTGGCATCCATTGAAGATATTGACCGGGCCTGGATGGGCATCATGAAAACCTTTGTGGGACCCTTTGGTATCATGGATTCCGTCGGCCTTGAAACCGTTTATAAGGTGACAGATTATTGGGCAGGGGTTAAAAATGATTCCCAGGCAAAGGCCAATGCAGCTTTGCTTAAAGGGTATGTGGAAAAAGGGAACCTGGGGGTCAAGACGGGCCAGGGGTTTTATCAATACCCCAAGGCAGCATTCCTAAACCCTGACTTTCTGGAAGGCATCCGATAACAAATTTTCCAAGGAAACCACAATGGCTGACAAATTCATGAGCATGAAAAATCTGACTTTTACCCTGAATTCCCGGGGGGGGAGGTACCGGTCCATCACCCCGGATTATTTAAGCAACCACACCCCAAAGCGTGTTGATATGGTTTTCAAGGCCGCCCTGGACCTGGGTAAAAAAGTGCTTCACCCCATGTTTGAAGAGATGGACCGCCGCCCGCCCCAGCTTGTTGACGGCAGGGTCCGGATTCATCCGGGGGTCAGGCCCATGCTGGAAAGGCTGGGTGAGGATGGCTGGATATCCGCCCTTTTTCCCGAACGCTGGGAGGGGGAGAGCATGCCTTCCTCTCTGCTGCTGTGTATCAATTATATTTTTGCCACGGCCAATTATTCGGCGTCGGTTTATGCCGGTTTGACCATGGGGGCTGCAAAGCTGATCTTAAGTTTTGGATCAAAAACGCTTCAAAACAGGTATTTGCCCCCCATGCTGGCGGGCAAATGGCAGGGAACCATGGCCCTTACCGAGCCTGAATCCGGCACTTCTCTGGGGGATCTTTGTACCGAAGCCGTACCACTGGAACAAGGAGGATCAGAGCCCGATCAAGCCAAACAAGGGCAATACAAAATTTCTGGGGAAAAAATCTTTATCTCCGCCGGTGACCACGACGGGGTGGACAATGTGGTCCATTTGATGCTGGCCCGGATAAAAGGAGCTCCCCCGGGTGTGCGGGGTATTTCTCTTTTTGTTGTCCCAAAATTCAGGCCCGATTCCCAGGGCAACCTTGTGGACAATGATGTCATTGTGACCCAGGTGTTTCATAAGTTGGGGTATAGAGGTGCTCCCATTGTAGGGCTTCGTCTGGGGGAAAAGGAAAATTGTATTGGATATCTGGTGGGCAAAGAGCATCAAGGCCTTTCCTATATGTTCCAGATGATGAACAATGCCCGACTGGAAGTGGGCATGGGGGCAACCGCCATTGCCACATCAGCTTATCACAGCGCTTTGACCTATTGCCGGACCCGGTGCCAGGGCAGAAAAATTACGGCTTCCAAGGACTCCGCACCCATCCCCATTATTGAACATCCGGATGTGAAACGCATGCTGCTTTTCCAGCGGGCCGTATCAGAAGGGTCCTTGTCCCTGATTCTCCAATGCGGTATGTACGAGGACATCCTTGCCAGGGATCCTTCCCAAACAGACTGCCATTTGCTGTTGGAATTGCTCACCCCGGTGGCCAAAACCTATCCGTCGGAAATGGGTATTTTGTCCACCAGCACAGCCATCCAGTGTTTTGGCGGATACGGGTATTGTGATGATTTCCCTGTGGAGCAGCATTTCAGGGACATGCGCATTCATACTATCCACGAGGGTACCACGGGTATCCAGGCCATGGACCTGCTGGGCCGAAAACTTACCATGGAAAATGGCCGAACCCTGATATTGCTTAAACAGGAGATGGAAGATGCTATTGGTTCGGCCCGGAATCACCCGGAACTTGCCAAAATGGTCCAAGAGATGGGCAATGCCATGGGGATGCTGGAAAAAACCAGTTTGGGGTTGGGGGGTGTGGCCATGGAAAAAGGGCCGGAAGCCTATCTGGCCGATGCCAGTCTTTTTCTTGAGATGTTCGGAATCATGGTCATTGGGTGGCAATGGTTGACCATGGCCGATGCTGCCCTGGTTGAATTGGCTAAACTGGAAAAAGAGGGGTCAAAGAAAAAGGATATCCTCTTTTATAAAGGAAAGGTTCATGTGGCCCACTATTTTTTCGCATATGAACTGCCCAAAATGGAAGGGCTGGCCAACACACTTGAACATTCAGGCCAGATGACCCTGGATATTCCCGAGGCCTGCTTTACCGATTGAAAAATAGCAGGATACAATTTTTCGATCTCATTTGTACAACTCGGTTACAACCTTATAAAGGAGATAGATCTTTACATGAACGATAATAATAAAAAAGATATTGAGATCCCCCCGTTTAAATTCAGGACAGATGCAGGCATCGGCTACCTGACCCTGGACAGGGCTGCCACCTACAATGCCTTTGATCATTCCATGGTGGTGGCCTTTGAAACACTTTTACGGGACCTGCGGTATGATGAAGAAACCCGGGTGGTCATCCTGGACGGGGGGGATGCCAAGGGGTTTTGTGCAGGCCTTGACACCAAGGGTTATGCCCCGGAAATCTTCAAGATGACCCCTATCCAGGCCTATAATGCCCAGGTTCGGATGAGCAGGCTTTTTTTGGCCATGCGCCAGATTCCCCAGCCTATTATTGCCTGTGTCCACGGAGCTGCTGCAGGAATAGGGTTCTCCCTTGCCATGGCCGCAGATTTACGGATTCTGGCCAAGGATGCCAGATTTTCCGCAGCTTACATCAATATTGGTCTTGGCGGGGCAGACATGGCATCCAGTTATTTTCTTCCCCGGCTCATCGGGGCGGGGAGGGCCTATGAATATCTTCTCACCGGAAATTGGATGGATGCCCCAACTGCCATGGAGGTGGGCTTTGCATCCAGAATGGTGGAAAAGGAAGAGATGATAGAAACCGCCCGGGGGATTGCCCGAACCATGGTTGAGAAAAATCCCATGGGGATCCGCATGACCAAGGAGGCCATCAATTGCAATCTGGATTGCCAGGGGTTAGAATCTGCCCTGAACATGGAAGATAGGAATCAGATCATGATGTCCTATACCTATCGGATGAAATAATAACAGCCCCAAACTGGCGGCCCAAATGAATGGTAAAAGGGATGAATAGTCCGCTGGTTTGGGGCTGATCGATGGATGAATTCATGATATGAAAGCAAACTTTATTTCAATTAAATAAAATAAGGTTTGACATCGGATCAAAATTCATGCATTATCGCTCGGTCTTCAGGAGGACAGACTTTAAACAGCCCCTCCGAAATAAAGAGTTTGATCTTTGAAAATTGGTCAGTGAGAAAAGAAAATGAGCGGGTCTTAGGACCTAAAAGAAGTATCAAAGGATTATAACTGGAGAGTTTGATCCTG
>JADGEQ010000003.1 GCA_016744295.1 Desulfobacteraceae bacterium
CATCCACTCCATGTGGAAACCCATCTATTATAAGATAAAAGATTATATCGGCAATCCCAAACCCAATATGTACCAGTCCATCCACACCACGGTGGTGGGGCCCAAGGGAGAGCGGGTTGAAATTCAAATCAGAACCCGGGAGATGGATCAAATTGCTGAATCCGGAATTGCTGCCCATTGGAGTTATAAAGAGGGAAGCAAGATAGATGAAAATACCGGGGAATTGTTTGCCTGGATCCGGAATCTGGTGGAAAACCAGGAAAATTACAATGACCCCGATGAATTTCTGGAAAATGTCCGCATCGATTTATACCCGGATGAAATCTATGTGTTTACCCCCCAGGGAGAGATAAAGACCCTTCCCAAGAAGGCAACCCCTGTCGATTTTGCCTATATGATCCATACCGAGGTCGGGGCAGCCTGTACCGGGGCCAAGGTCAGCGGTAAACTGGTACCCCTGACCCACACGCTTAAAACTGGGGATACCATTGAGATCATCACCACCAAGGGTCACCATCCCAGTGCAGACTGGCTCAATTTTGTCAAAACCGTCAAAGCCAGGACCAAAATCAGGGCCTATATCAATAATAGGGAAAAGGAGCGGAGCTATTCCCTGGGCCGGGAAATGTGTGAAAAGATTTTCCGGAAAAAGAATCAAAACTTTAATGCCCTGGTAAAATCCGGTGAAATCCGTGCAGTGTCAGAATCCTATGGATTCAAAACCGTGGATGATCTCATCGCCCATGTGGGATTTGGTAAACTGACCCCCCTTCAAATTTTAAACAGGGTTTTGCCTGATCTGGAAAAAGATTCCAGGGAAGAAAAAGTCAGTATATTCCAAAAAATTGCCGGCCGCGGGAAACGAAAAACAGATACCGGCATCATTGTCAAAGGCCTCCATGATATTCTGGTCCGTTTTTCCAAATGCTGCAATCCCTTGCCTGGAGATCCCATCACAGGATTTATTACCCAGGGGCAGGGGGTGACCATTCACAGTAAAAACTGTATCAATGTTCTGAAAATGAGCAATGAACGCAAGATAGAGGTGCAATGGAGCGATGATTACACTGAATCCTACCCCGCCAGTATCCGGATCAAGACCGATGACCGCCACGGACTTTTAGCAGATATTGCAGCCGTGATCAGCAAATCCAAATCCAATATTTTAAATGCCCAGAGCGAAACATCCCAGGCAGGAATCGGTTTGTTCTATTTTACCGTTATGGTGGAAAGTTCTGCCCAGCTACGCAAAATCATGTCGGAAATCCGGCGGGTCAAAAAGGTTACGGATGTGAAGCGGGTGGTAAGAAATGATTAGGTCCCGGGAAATTATTTTATAGAGAGAAAAACACCCTGGTGAAGCAAACAAGACCCCAGGCTAAGTCATCTATTAAAAATAGATGATCGAACCTGAGGCCTTGTGTTATAAACTGTATACTACTGCCAGCCAAGAATGATTAAGCAGATTTTGTGACCTTGCCTGCCTTGATGCAATTGGTGCATACATCGATTTTTCTGACACAACCCTCTTTAATGACTGCACGAACTCTCTGAAGGTTCGGGTTGAATACTCTTTTGTTTAAATTGTGGGCATGGCTGACATTATTGCCGACCATTGGTTTTTTACCGCAAATAGCACATTGTTTTGACATATCTTAACTCCTCAAAGAAAAACTTTTTAACAAAATAATAACCAGGGATTAATACACCAAGGCAAAACAAAAGTAAAGAGGATAATTATATATCCTGGTCTTTGTTCACCAGTGCAACACATGCCGGGATTTTATTCAGGGCAATCTTGCTTTGCTCGGTTCCGGGAAAATATTCGACAATATATTCATACCGCTTTAGAGCAGCCTTGTATTTTTTTGTTTTATTATAAAAATTGGCCACATAGAGCTCATGGCCGGCGATGTTATCAATGCATTTTTGTATGTTATCCGCTGTCTCTTTGCCATATTCATTGCCCGGGTATTGATCCCGAAGGCGTTGGAATTGGGCCAAAGCATTTTTTGCAGGCGTATCATCCCTGTCGACGGTGTCCATCTGCTTAAACCAGCACATGCCAACTTGTTTGATCACATAGGGAATTGCCTCATTCCTGGGGTGCATTTGTTCAAAGGATTCATAGGCCATGATGGCTTCGCCATATTGTTCCAAGTAAAATTGGGCATCGGCAATCTTAAGTTCCGCCAGGATGGCGTATTTGCTGAAAGGATACCAGTCCTTAAGGTCTGTGTAGGCTTTGACTGCATCCGTGTAGTCTTCGTTCACAAATGCTGCGGCCCCTTCTGCAGCTAGTTGTTCAGCATTTTTATTCATCTGCCCGGTTCCGTCAAAAAGAGAGCACCCCGAGATAAAAAAAAGTAAACTTCCCAAAATTAAAAGTTTTTTCATTGTTATAAATTCTCAATATAATGTTCAGCAGAAACCGCTGCAATGGCGCCATCGCCCACGGCAGTGGATATCTGTCTAAGGGGGGTATCCCGGACATCGCCGGCTACATATACACCGGAAACGCTGGTCTGCATTTTTGCATCGGCAACGATAAAGCCGAATTCATCCGTTTTGACGCTGTCTTTTACAAACTCCGTATTGGGGAGTATCCCCACCCAGATAAAACAACCATCCGCTTTAATGGTTTTTTCTTCATTGGTTTTGATATTTTTTACATGGACACCCTCGATGCCGAAGAAACCGTCCACACCGGTGGCCACTGAATCCCAGACAAACTCAATCTTGTCATTGGCAAAGGCTCTTTCCTGAAGGATTTTTGTTGCCCGAAGCTCATTTCTGCGATGGACCAGATAGACTTTTTTGGCAAATTTGGTCAAAAAGATGGCTTCCTGGACGGCTGTGTCACCGCCACCAATGGCCACAACAGTTTTGTCCCTGAAAAAAGGGGCATCACAGGTGGCACAAAAGGAGATCCCCTTGCCCATGAATTTATCTTCACCAATTCCCAATTTTTTGGGAGAGGCCCCCGATGCAATGATCAGGCTTTTTGTCAGAATGCTCTTCTCTTTGAGAACAACTTCCTTTATATCCCCGGAAAGTTTCAGGGAATGAACCTGGGCTGTTTCTATCTTCAACCCAAGGTCTTCTGCCTGGGTTTTCATTTTTTCAGCAAGGTCATAGCCGCTGATGCCTTCGGGAAATCCCGGGTAATTTTCCACCCAGTCGGTCACAATAATCTGGCCGCCCGGTACTGCTTTTTCAAGGAGAAGCACCTTCATCCTTGCCCTGGCCGCATAAAGCCCGGCGGTGAGTCCGGCCGGTCCGGCACCGATAATCACAAGATCATAAATTGTATCTGTCATGGTAAAGACTCCTTACAAAACCCCTTTGAGTGTCTCCTCAAGCTTTTCTTTAGCAACCATACCGGTTATCTGTTCGGCTATTTCACCGTTTTTAAAGAAAATAAGAGTAGGAATGGCCTGAACGCCGTATTTGCTGGGGCTTAAGGGGTTTTCATCCACATTGACCTTTGTAAAGAGCATCTGGTCGCCATAGGTCTGACTAAGGGCCTCCACAGTAGGCCCAATGGCTTTACAGGGCCCGCACCAGGGTGCCCAAAAATCCACCATTACCGGTTTGTCTGCTTTTAAAACAATTTCTTCGAATGAATCGTCATCAATTTCTAAAATATTTTCTGCCATGAGAATTATCCTATTTGTATATTAAAAATTGCCTGTAAATATAGGGTCATATTTATTCTTTGTCAATTGATCAATCTTCAGGGTCCAAATGAATTCAAGCCCTGGATCGGAAATTATCCGGTCCAGGGCCTAGCTTTTCTTCATGCCCTAGTTTGGTTTACCAATTTTCTCCCAGCACTTCAAAATGGGCCTGGGGATGAGCACAGGCCGGGCACATTTCAATGGCTTCTTCCCCTTCATGGACATATCCGCAATTGCGGCAACGCCATTTTATACTGGTATCTTTTTTGAATACCTTACCTGCTTCAACATTGGCGGCAAGGTCTAAATAGCGCTTGGCATGCTGTTTTTCAGCAATGGAAATCATTTCGAAAATCATGGCCACCGCATCAAACCCCTCTTCCTTTGCAACCGCTGCAAAGTCAGGATACATCTGGGTCCATTCATACTCTTCTCCGGCAGCGGCTGCTTTAAGGTTTTCAAGGGTCGATCCGACTACACCGGCGGGGAAAGCACCTGTGATCTCGACCTCTCCGCCTTCCAGAAAACTAAAAAACCGCTTGGCATGTTCTTTCTCCTGGTTGGCTGTCTCTGTAAAAATTTCTGAAATCTGGACATAACCTTCTTTTTTTGCGGCACTTGCAAAATAGGTGTATCGGTTACGGGCCTGCGATTCTCCTGCGAAGGCGGTTAATAGATTTTTTTCGGTCCGGGTTCCTTTTAAACTTGCCATGCGTTTTTCCTCCTATGGGTGAGATATGAATTGTAACAGTTCTTTGAAGGGGGTTAATGAAATTTATGGCCCTATCGTACCGGCCTGTGGTATCGTCTTTGATGATTAAAGAACTATTGCAGTAAAATAAATTTATTAGCCTACTATTACCTGCTTGGGTTTGGTTTATACTATAGTTATAACGGTTTTAAAAGAGATTTATCTTTAAAAAATCATTTGGAGGACAAATGAAAAAATTAGTCGGAATCATGCTGGCCTTATGCTTTAACGTCTCCCTTTGCCTGGCTGCCAACAGCTCTGATCTCTCCTCTTTGATTGCCAAATCCAGGCAGGGAAACAAGATGGCCATGTGCGATCTGGCCCTGGCCTATTACCATGGCAGAGGGGTGTTAAAAGATCCGTTCAAGGCAAAATGCTGGACTAAAAAAGCATACGACCAAGGATCGAAACGGGCCGGAAAAATATGGGAAGACCTCTCCCTATGGCAGTATTCCGGCAATTGTAACCTTTCCTTTGATGACGAGAAAACCATACCATCTCAGTCGGGAGAAGAATATCAAGAGCCGGTGACGGGCATGGGCTTTGTCCGGGTGGCTGGGGGATGTTTTTCCATGGGATGCCATAGGAATGCCGGCAGATGTGGAAAAGATGAAACCCCTGAACACAGAGTCTGTCTGGAGGGATTTTGGATGGGTATTTTTGAAGTGACCCAGGGCCAATGGGAGGCAATAATGGGAACCAATCCCTCCCGCTTTAACCTGGGAGCGGACTATCCTGTGGAAGGTGTTTCCTTTGAAGAGGTTCGCAAATTTATTCGGGCCCTGAAGGTTAAAACCGGAATGAAATTTTCTCTGCCCACCGAAGCCCAGTGGGAATACGCCTGTAGAGACCAGGGCCGTAAAAAGCCCTATCCCTGGGGGAAAAGTTCCTATCTGCCCGAGACAAATTGCGGCACCTGCAGCGCTGGAGAGTTTCGGGGGCAAACTGCTGCAGTGGGAAGCTTTCCTGCCAATGATATCGGCCTCCATGACATGGGGGGCAATGTTAAAGAATGGTGTCGGGATGTATATGACAAAAACGCCTATAAAACCCATATCCAGGAGAACCCCCTGCACCGGGGCAAAGGATCTTCCCGGGTGGTCAGGGGGGGATCCTTTGCCGACAACACCTCTGGCTTGCGATGCTCCGGAAGGGACAGCGCCGTCAACACCATGAAAAGTGAGTATATTGGATTCCGTCTGGTGTTAAAAAGATAGGGCGGCTGTACTGCCAACAACAGCCGGTTTATTATCTTCTTGCCGGCAGATTAACGGGTCTGCCCCCGCCGGGTGGTCTGCCCCCCGGCGGTCGGCCACCCGGCGGTTTTGGAGGTCTGGGTGGCCGTACGACCGGGGGGCGGTGGTGGTGGTGATCATATCGATGGTAACCGGAACTCCACTGTACGCCATAATGGACACTCACGCCGTGACTGTTTCCGCACCCACCAATGATCATAAGGGCATAGAGCACAAAAAGTCCAATGGCAATCTTTAGTAAGGGTTTCATTGTTCCTCTCCTTTGCCAAGGGTCAGTTCCTGGATGGCAAAGATGGCACCTGCGGGGTCAGCGATGATGGCAATACGGCCGTTGGGCATTTCAGTATCCGGACCTACCAGAATTTTTCCCCCTAATTTTTCAGCCTTTTTGACCATCTCAACCACATTGGAAACCGCAATATAAGGAAGCCAGTCCGGCTTGACATTTTCCCAGGTTATCGTAACAATACCGGCCAGGGGGATGCTGTTTTTTTCCAGCAGCAGGTAATCGGCTTCAGTTCCGATACCGACCCTGCGGTGTTCATATTCTGCAATTTTCCCATAAAAGGATAGGGCAGCGTTTAAATTTGTTGTCCACAGCTCACTACCCATCCACCGATTCTCTGAAAAACCAGTGTCCACTGGATCTCCATGGGTAGAGCTCAGCAGGCCAAAGAGTGCGCCTTCCGGGTCTGTGGCCACGGCAACCCTTCCTCTGTCCGGAAGGTTTTTGGGCCGGACACGGAGACTGCCCTTGTTTTCTTCTATTATTTTTGATGCCTGGTCCACATCTTCCACTGAGATATATCCCAGCCATCTGGATTCTTTGAATCTTTTGTCCAAGGGGAGGCTTAGAACTGCCGTGGCGATGGGAACGCCATCTAAAAAGATGGTTTTAACCTGGCGTGATCCAAAATGGACAGATTCAAAGGACCAGCCAAACAATTCTTGATAAAATGGAACAATTGCTTCCATATCATCGGTGTAAAGATCAAACCAGACAAATTTACCCACCTGGTGCTCTTCTGTGGCAAGGGTGCTGATGGGGGAAACCCTTACACCGGTACAGGCGGAAAAAAATGTTCCTGCCAGGAGAACAGCTCCCAGAAGGAGACGCAATCCCTTTCTTTGCGGAATTGATTTTTTAAAAATAGACATGGTGAGTCACCTTTTTTTTATTGATAATAGAGGCGTCGCATTCCACCTTTAACTAAACAGATGGCCAAAAGAAGTCAATCAAAACAAGTTGTCCGAGGGGGTATCCCCATGAAATTATGATAATTCCATTGCTTGACAATACAAAGTTCATGTACTAATCAACTGGTTGATCAATACTATAAATCGGTTGAGTTTGCATCTGTTTGATTCATTTTTTTTAACGGTATTTTGGATGTTATCATGGAAAATAAGGATGTGGCCTTCTTGGGAATATGTAAAAAGAGACGGTACAAAAAAATAGTTGTCGGCCTGGTGGTTGCCTTGCTGGTTTTTATCTCTGCTCTAGGGGGTGTCCAGGCTGTTGAGACAAAAAAGAGTGTCCGCATAGGTCTTCTCATTGATGGTAGGGAAAAAAAGACGAATACCTTTGTAAGGATGCTCAGATCCGAGCTTGGCGCACTTTTAGGATCCACCTATGACATTAAAATAGAGGATGATCATATTCTGGACGGCCAATGGGCTTTTGAAAGGATTGGTGAAAATTATCATCAACTGGTTCTGGATCCCCGGGTGGATATCATTGTGGGGGCCGGGCCCATTTCCGGGTCTGTGATCGCTAAAAACAAGACATATCCCAAACCGGTTATTGCCCTGGGAATCATCGATCCTGTTATTCAGGGCCTTGCCCCGGTCCATGACAACCGGTCGGGAATTTTCAATCTCACCTACGTACTGGGCCAGCGATCCATTCTGAAAGATATGGAGATTTTTCATTCCTTATATCCCTACCAACGGCTGGGATTTGTATATTTTAAAGAATTGATCAAAACCGTTGAGCCTGGGGGGATGGACCTCGTTAACAAGATCATGGATAAAAACAGGTCGGGATTGATCAGCATCCCCATATCCAAGGGAACTGAAGAGGTGATCGATTCCCTGGACCGGGTGGATGCCTTGTATATTACCTATCTGGGAAAGTTTGAAGGCAAAGATAAGCTTAATTTGATCCAGGCGTTAAACAAAAGAAAGATACCCAGCTTTGGCGGATCCATTGCAGACACAAAGGCTGGAATGCTTGCGGCCATGGCCCCGGAGGATGTGGTATGGAAAGTTGTTCGAAGGGTCAGTTTGAACATAGAGGCCATTTTAGAGGGAAAAAACCTTGGAGATCTTCCCGTGTATACCGACTTTGAAAAAAGTTTTACCATTAACATAGAAACCGCTGCCAGGATTGGGTTTTCTCCCAAATTCAGCATTCTTTCCCAGGCAAAATTGATCAATGAAAATTATGTTGAAACAAACCGGCAAATAAATTTGGTGGATGTGATGAAAGAGGCCCTGGAGACAAGTTTGGACCTGGATCTTTCAAAAACTGATGTGACAGCGGCCGGCCATGATCTGTCCATGGCCAAAACAGGCTATTATCCCTCCCTGGCCGCGGAGCTTAACGGGGTGGTCATAGATGAAAAAAGGGCCCGACAATCCAACGGGACCATGGCACAAACTACAACCACAGGCGGTATCTCGGCAAATCAACTCATCTATTCAGACCAGGTGCTGGCAGATATTAAAGCCCAAAAAGGGTTGGTTCAGGCATCTGAATTCGGGTTCCAGAACACACGGTTGGATGTGGTCCTGGAGTCCATTGATGCCTATTTTAAAATTTTACTGAACCAGACCACCCGAAATATTTTTAGAGAAAATCTGGACCTGATCAAACAAAACCTTAAGATTGCAGAACAGCGTGAGATCATCGGCTATTCCGGTAGGTCTGATGTTTTGCGCTGGAAAAGTCAGGAAGCATCTGCCAGTACTGATCTTCTGGCGGCAAAGCAACAAGTGATCCTGGCCAAGAATGAATTGAACCGAATTCTGAACCGAAGCCAGGGGGACGCTTTTCTTGTCCAGGACACCTCTCTGGACAATAGGATATTCTCCACCTATGCTGCCAATGCTATTGAAAAATATATCGATAATCAAAATTCCCTTGATCTTTTTACCCGGTTTTTTGTGAACCAGTCCATTGAAAATTCCGTTGAAATTAAACAACTGGATGAAAACAGATCTGCATTGCAGGTTTCCCTTAATTCCCTGAAGCGGAAAAATTATCTGCCCACCGTCAATTTTCAGGCCTCCCAGGACCATGTCTTTTCACGGTCCGGTGCCGGAGACATCCCCGGTGCAAACAGCTCAGATGACCCATGGAATATGGGGATTTACTTGAATCTCCCCTTTTATGACAGCGGGGTTACCTCGGTGGAAATCCAAAAGACCAGCCTGGATCTGTCCAAAATTAAAATTCAAAAACGTCAGTTGGCCCAGAAGATAGAGATCAGTGCCCGGGGTGCTCTGTCAGATGTGATGGTAAAAATGGTCACTCTTGAATCCTCCAGGAAGGCAGCTGACTATGCAAAACAAAGCCTGGAACTGGTCCAGGATGCCTATGCCAAGGGCGCAGTTTCGGTGGTGGAGCTGGTCGATGCCCAGAACAACGCTCTGACCGGAGAGTTGAGTGCGGTCAGCTCCGTCTATGAATACCTTGTCAGCCTGTTTCATCTGGAGCGGGTATATGGCCGGTACAGCCTGCTTCTATCTCCGGACAGTGAAGACAGGATGCTCCGAAAGTTTCAAGCCTATTTTAAAAACATAACCTAAGTAAACGATTGCGGAGTATTCTATGACGTTATATAATCGATTTTTTTTCATCTGTCTCAGTCTGTTTTTGGCAGTTGGCTGCAGTGAACCTTCCGTGGAAAAAGAGGTGCTTCGGCCGGTTCGGTATGAGGCGGTAAAACAATTTTCCAGTCAAATTCAAAGAAGTTTTTCCGGCGTGTCTGAATCCGGGACAGATGCTCAGCTTAGTTTCCGGGTATCGGGTATCATTCGGAAAATCCATGTGGAATTGGGCCAGCGGGTAAAAAAAGGGGATCCCATTGCTGTCGTGGATAGTGCCGATGCTGCCCTTGACTATGACAAGGCCGTGGCAGCTAAAAAAAATGCCAGGGTTCAGATGGAAACGGCCAGATCCGGCCTGGACCGAATCAGGGGATTGTATGAAAACAACAATGTGGCCTTAAACGAATACGAATCTGCGAAAAATAAATTTGCAGCAGCCAATTCAGACTATTCCGCTGCCCAAAAAAACATGGCCCTGAGACAAAGGGAGCTTACCTATTATAAGCTTAACGCCCCAATGGACGGTGTCGTGGTTTCCAAGGAGGCCAATGAAAACGAAAATATCTCATCGGGCCAACCCATTGTTTCCATCAGCTCAGAAGCAGACATTCAAGTGGTGGTGGGTGTTCCGGAAAAATATATTTCCCAGGTAAAAAAAGATATCCGTGTTTCCATTATCTTTTCCACCCTGCCCGGAAAACGCTTCCAGGGCGTAATCAGCCAGATTTCCTATTCCATTTCGGCTGCTGCCACCTATCCGGTGAAAATCTCCCTGAACCTTATGGATGAAGCCATTCGGCCCGGCATGCCGGCAAATGTTTCCTTTTCCTTCAGCCAGGGAAGTCAGGATCGGTTCTTGGTGGTTCCGGCCAATGCCGTGGGCCAGGACGCCAGCGAAAATTTTATTTTTACAGTGGTGCCCGGAAAAGAGGAGGGAACAGGGATTGTTCATAAAAAGAGGGTTATAGTTGGGCAGTTAACGGACAAGGGGTTTCAAGTCCTTTCCGGTGTCAGGGAGGGGGAGTTTGTGATCACCTCGGGTATCAATAAAATGACCCAGGACAAAAAAGTTAAATTTCTGGAGTAACCATGACCTCTTTTTCCATTAAAAACCATGTATTGACGTTTTCTTTGGTGGCAGTGCTCGCCTTCCTGGGAATTAACGGATTTTTCAATATGGCCCAGGACAGTATGCCGCCCTTTACCGTCCGATATTCCAATGTCATTACCACCTTTGCCGGTGCCAGCCCCGAACGGGTGGAGATGCTGGTGACCGATAAAATCGAAAAACAACTCCAGCAGATCGCGGAACTGGAACATGTGGAAAGCGAATCCAGAACCGGAATCTCAATTGTGAATATCCGGATCAAGGATCAATACACACAAATGCAGCCTATCTATGATAAAATCCGAAGAAAGGTTGAAGAAATAAAAGACCAACTGCCCGAGGGGTCCCGGATCAGTATCCAGGATGAAGATCTAGCGGATATCTACGGAATTATTTACAGCATCACCGGGGATGGATATTCCCCTGCCGAACTTCTGGATATTGCCGAAGATGTAAGGGATAGCCTGATCAAACTTCCCAATGCCGCCAAGGTGGAAATCGTTGGCGAGCAAGTGGAACAGATTTTCATTGATTATGACAATACAAAATTTGCAGAATTAGGCCTGACCCAGGAGATGATCCAGTCCATTTTGTCCAGAACCAATATTATTTTCCCCGGCGGGGATATTAAAATTGGCAATGAGCGAATTATTCTGGAGCCCACGGGCAATTATGAAACCATAGAAGACTTAAAAAAGACAATTGTATCGGATACCGACAGCCAGGATATTATTTATCTGGGGGATGTGGCCAATATTTACCGGGGGTATAAATATCCAACGGAAAGCATTGTCAAAATAAACGGGGTGGACGGTATTTCCCTGGGCGTTGCCCTGAAGCAGGGGGGGAATATCGTGGATCTTGGACAGGAGGTGGATACGCTCATTTCCTATTTCGAGGGTGTCTATCCCTATGGCATCGAGTTTACCCGATCTGCTTCCCAGGATATTTTTGTGGAAAAATCTGTAAAGGATTTTGTCAGCAATCTAATCCAGAGTGTTTTGGTGGTATTGGTGGTCATGTTTATCTTCCTTGGCATGAGAACCGGGGTGGTGGTGGCCAGCTTGATTCCGGCCGTGATTGTTACTACCCTTTTGCTGATGTCCCTTGCCGGTGTGGGACTGAACCAGGTCTCCCTGGCCGCGCTGATCATGGCCCTTGGTATGCTGGTGGACAATGCCATTGTCATGGCCGAATCCATCATGGTGAGAATGGAAAAGGGGGATGAGGCCCTATCTGCTGCTATTTCCTCTGCCAATGAGCTCAAGGTGCCCTTGCTGATTTCTTCTCTCACCACCTCTGCTGCATTTTTGCCCTTTTATCTGGCCCAGTCCACCATGGGGGAAATTGTGGGGCCAATTTTTGTTGTCATCACCTTTGCCCTGCTCTCTTCCTGGGTTTTTGCATTGACCCTGATTCCCTTGCTGGGTATTTACTTTATCAAAGTAAAGCGTCTGAAAAAATCAACGCCCTCCCTGCTGGACAAGTGTAACAACATGTATAAAAAAATTCTGCTCTTTAACTTGAAACAACCCTGGCTGCTAATTATTCTGATCATCGGTTTGTTTGCAGGATCCATTTATGGATTAAAATTTATCCCCTCTATTTTTATGCCCGACTCTGAACGTTTTTTGATAACGGCCAATTTCGAACTCCCCATTGGCACGGATATTCAACGCACCCAAACCGTTATCACTGCCGTGGAAGATTATATTAAGAAAAATTTTTTATTACCGGGCACCAAGAATTCAGATGGAGAAACAGGAGAACCAATACATGGCGTGTCAGATTTTACTTCCTATGTCGGGGAGGGAGCGCCCAAATATGACCTTGGTTATACAGCCCCTGAAAAAACAAGCTATACAGCCCATATTCTGATCAACACCACCTCAGATATTGCCAACCAGATGGTAATTGACGGATTGGATAAATTTTGTTTTAACACCTTTCCTGACTTGTCTGCAACCATCACACGTCTGGCCACAGGCGGCGGAAGCTCCGATCCCGTTGCGATACGGATATCCGGCAGAGAACCTGAAGCACTTTTTGAAATTGTTGAAACCGTAAAAACACAATTGCGGGAGATTCCCGGCACCAAAAACATCCATGATGACTGGGGACCTAAAACAAAAAAAATCCTGGTGAACATAAGCCAGGAACGGGCTCAGTTGGCAGGAATTTCAAACCAGGATATTGCCGTTTCCCTGGAAACAGTATTAACGGGCAAGGAAACCGGGCAGTTCAGGGAAGGGGATAAATCCATTCCCATTATCATGACGGACAAGGCATCTTTGCAGATGAGTATTGAAACCCTGGAAGGGATGAATGTCTATTCCCAAAAGACCGGAAACAATGTGCCCCTGTCCCAGGTTGCCGACCTCGAGATTCAGTGGCAGTCCACCAAGATCAAACGTCGGCAGCAGTATAAAACCATTACCATTATCACCGATCTGGAATCAAATTTCACCGCAGCCTCCATTGTACGAGAGATGACCCCCTGGCTGGATCAGGCAAAAAAAGACTGGGGAATGGGGTATACCTATGAACTGGGAGGGGAGGCGGAAAATTCCGAAGAGGGGATGGGGTCGGTGATTGTGAATCTTCCCCTGGCCTTTTTCATCATTGCCCTGCTTTTAATCGGGCAGTTCAACTCATTGAAAAAACCACTTATCGTGGTGATGACCATCCCCCTGGGATTGATCGGAGTGGTGGTGGGCCTTTTGGTCACTGGTTCCTATTTTGGTTTTTTTGCCTTTCTGGGGCTGATATCCCTTGCCGGGATTATCATTAACAATGCCATCGTCCTGCTGGATCGAATTCAGATTGAGCAGGAAGAACCAGGCCGTACCCGACAGGATGCCATTCTGCTTGCAGCCCGGGAACGATTCCGGCCCATCATGCTGACCACGGCCACCACCATTTGCGGGCTGGTTCCTTTGTGGATGGGGGGAGGTATCATGTTCGAACCCCTGGCCGTGGGTATTTTGTTCGGGCTTTTATTTGCCACGGTGATCACCCTGCTCTTTGTCCCGGTTATGTATAGGCTTTTGTTTAGAATTTCTTACAAGGGCTATACCGGCTGAGATTAACAGAACACGGAACGGATAAACTCATTCATCTCATCATAGCGAATCTTTTCCACCCTGGCCCTTCCCAGGGCGGAAAGGAAAACGTAATAAAGATCGCTACCCTGTTTTTTCTTGTCCCTGGAGGCGGCCTCTATTATCTGGTCCGCAGGGTAATCCAGTTCTACGGGAAGATTCAGCCCTTTTAAAAGGGTGGTTATCCGAGTCACATCCTTTTGGGATACCATCCCTTTTTTTTGGGAAAACATGGCGGCCGCCACCATGCCTGTGGCCACGGCCCTGCCATGGCCGGTATGAGCCAATTTTCCCTGGTTCAGTCTTTCCTGATTTATTTTTTCGACTGCATGACCGATGGTGTGGCCAAAGTTGAGTTTTCGCCGTTCACCCGCTTCTTTTTCATCCTGCTGAACCACCCGGGATTTGATGGCAACAGAATCCGCCACCAGCCGGAAAATAGTGTCACGGTCAAGATCCAGGGCTTTTTGTTGGTTATTTTCGATAAAGGTCAGCATCTCGGTATCACAGATCAACCCATGTTTGACTATTTCGGCCAGCCCATTGGAAATTTCCGCCTTGGGCAGGGTTTCCAGCAAATCAATGTCGCAGATGACAAATTCAGGTTGATTAAAAAGACCCACCATATTTTTGAAGGCATCCAGATTGACCCCGTTTTTTCCGCCCACACTGGCATCCACCTGGGAAAGAAGGGAGGTGGAAACAAAGCCAAACCCTACCCCCCGCAAAAAAATAGAGGCAACAAACCCGACAATATCCGTGACAATCCCCCCGCCTATCCCCAGGATAAAGCTTGATCTGTCACAGGCGAGTCCAATCAATTGTCTTAAAAGGGTTTCCACCGTGGCAAGGGTTTTGATCTTTTCCCCGGTCCCAATGGTAAGAACAGGCCCCTGGGGAAATTTATTTCCATACAACGCGTTTATGTTCTCGTCGGTGATGATGATGGGGGTTGCACCCTTGGGGAGATAGGCGCTGACATTTAAAAGGCTTTCACCCACATGGATGGAAGAAAGCCCTTGCTGGCCATTTACCTGGAAACTTTTCATCAATCGGTTCCGATAATTACCCGAATGGCGTTCATTTTTTTCATAACCGCTTCGAACTGATCCGGATAGAGGGATTGGGCTCCGTCGCTCAGGGCCTCTTCCGGTTTGTTATGAACTTCAATCATCTGGCCGTCTGCACCCAGGGCTGCCGAGGCTAGGGCAAGGGGAATCACCTGATCCCGGACACCGGCCGCATGACTAGGGTCCACAATAATCGGCAAATGGCTTTCCTTTTTAGCGGCGGGCACCACAGACAGGTCCAGGGTGTTTCGACTGTGACGAACAAAGGTTCTCACCCCCCTTTCACAGAGGATGACATTTGGGTTGCCCTCTTCCATAATATATTCTGCTGCCATGAGCCATTCCTGGAGCATGGCCGACATTCCCCGTTTCAGGATCACGGGTTTTTTTGATCTTCCCGCCCGCCGGAGCAGGGAAAAATTTTGCATATTTCGGGTGCCGATCTGGATCACGTCCACATAGGCCTCCACCAAATCAAAGTTTTCAACATCCATAACCTCTGTAACAACGGGCAAGCCTGTTTCTTCCCTGACTTTTGCTAAAAATTTCAACCCCTGTTCTCCCAGGCCCTGGAATGAATAGGGGGAGGTTCTGGGTTTGAATGCCCCTCCCCTGAAAAGTTTAGCACCGGCTTTTTTTACAGATCTGGCAATGGACAGTACCTGTTCTAGACTTTCAACAGCACAGGGGCCGGCAATCACGGGCATGGTTCCATCGCCGAAAACAGCGTCACCAATTTTTACGTGGGTATTTTCCTGCCTAAACTCCCGGCTGACAAGCTTATATGGTTTTGTCACCGGAATAACCTCCTTTACACCTTCAAGCCCCAGAAAATGGGCTGCATCCACGGATCCTTTGTTGTGCAGGATGCCGATGGAAACCCTATCTCCCCCGGGTATGGGCCGGGCTGTGTATCCTCGTTTCTCTATTATCCGGACAATGGTCTGGACGCGTTCTTCGGTTGCACCTTTTTCCAATACGACTAACATTTCGTACCTCCAAATATTCAATAAGGGTTTGTATCAGTATTCAATCCAATGGGCAATAAAAAAGGCGGGAGATGCAGGCAACCTGAATAACAAAGGCTGCCATTTTACCTGCAGCCTTGAGTTTCTTGCCTTTATGGGTTCATTTCAGACAGAATCAATGCCGCTGCGCCTTTGCCACCAGCCCCAGAAAGAATCTGTTGTGTTGGGGAGGGCTGATTTTTCAGCTTTGTTTGTTTCTGTGTATAAGAACATCATAATGGGCGCCATTATAGAGAGAATGGCGGACTTGTCAACAAGAAAATCAAATTCTATTTGATTTTCAACTCTCTTCGGGATAGACTTCCACAAATTAACGGGGTATCAGGAGGATATGGAAATAACCGTCATCATAGCAGATGATCACGCAATTATCCGGGAAGGTCTAAAAGGTCTGCTGGAGAAAAAAGGCATCTGTGTGCTGGGCATTGCCCGGAATGGCAGGGAAGCCGTGGAAAAGGCTATTGCCCTGAAACCGGATGTAATGATGATGGATATCTCCATGCCTGATCTGAATGGGGTAGAGGCCACCGCCAGGATCAAGAAGGAAGTCCCTTATACAAAAATCATTGCCCTGTCCATGCACTCCAGTAAAAAAATTATAGATCAAATGTTTACAGCGGGTGCCTCGGGATATATTTTAAAGGAATCTGCCTTTAGTGAGCTCTATGATGCTATTCAGGAAGTGCTTAAGGGTAATTATTATCTGACGCCTTCCATTGCAAGAATGTATGTGGACAGCAAGGGACATGCCTTTTCCAGCAGTAAACAGCTTCCCAGGTTTAATAAGATCTCTAAAAAAGAGAGGGAGATACTCCAGTTGGTGGCCGAAGGGATAAAAACCCGGGATATTGCCCAAAAACTTAATGTGAGTGTTAAAACCGTTGAAACCCATAGAAGAAATATTATGAAAAAATTAAATATTTTTAATGTTGCCGGATTGACAAAATTTGCCATTAAGGAAGGAATTATATCCCTGGAATAAAAAAATATTTTTGACAAAAATCAGGGTTTTCCTGATTGTAAAAAAGATCAATTTCGGATTATAAACAGGACCAAATGGGTTAATGGTTTTATAAATTTGTTAAATTAGGTGTGGTAAAATGGAATATGTACAATTAAAGAATGAGTCGCCAGATGCGGTTGAAGCCTTAGCCGGCGGGATAGCCCACGATTTTAATAATCTTCTGTCCGCGATAAAGGGCCATGCCTCATTGATGATGAACAGCGTCAAGCCATCTGATCCACTTTTCGACCATATTTCACAAATCATAAACTGTATTGACAAGGGATCGGAAATTGCCAATCAGCTGCTGGGATTTGCAAAGGTGGATGCCTATTATACCAGCTGTATTGATGTGAATCGTCTGGTTCGAAGAACAATGGAAAACATGAATCTTAAGGGGAAGGAGGTGGTATTGGACGTGGATCTGGATACCAAACCCCTGATGATAAATGCCGATCCAGATAAAATTCACCAGGTAATTTCAGCCATTGTGGACAATGCACTTCTTGCCATGCCCGGTGGGGGGAAGCTTTCCGTGGTCACAGAAACGGCAGCAATTTTAAATGGAACGGCCGAGGCCTACGGGCTTGATACGGGTTTTTTTGTCAAGATCACCATAAGTGATACAGGAATTGGCATGAACGCCGAGACCCTGGAAAAAATTTTCAAACCCTTTTATTCGGTTAATCACCGTGACTATCCAGAGAAGAAGGGATTGGGCCTTACCTTTGCAAGGGAAATTGTTCAAAATCACCATGGCGTGATTGATGTGGGGAGTTCCATTGATGTGGGGTCTGCTTTTTCTGTTATTCTTCCCCTGGCAGTGCCCATTGAAAATTCCGATATACCATCGGCGGAAGAAAAATTGATGTTAGGCAATGAATTTGTTTTGCTTGTGGATGATGAGCAGCGAATCCTGACCGTTGGAAAAGAGATCTGTAAAGCATTAGGATATAGTGTGATCACGGCGGATTCGGGGAAAAAAGCCCTGGAGATTTACGCAGAGAAGAAAGATGAGATCAACCTGGTGATTCTGGATATGATCATGCCGGAAATGAACGGGCTTGAAACCTTTCTGGAATTGAAAAAACAAAATCCCGATATCAAGGTGTTGCTTTCAACCGGTTTTTCCATTGATGGAAAAGCCCAGGAAATGCTTAAAAGAGGATGCAAGGGATATATTTTGAAACCCTATTCCGTGGTTGATTTTTCCCATAAGATACGGGAGGTCCTTGAGTTGTAGCCTTTTGTTTTAATGTAACAGTGTCTGTGGGGCCATCGCCCAAAGAATCAATCCTTGACACTGTTTCCCCGATTTTTTATAACGTCCTTTGATGATTCTTTTAATGATAACCAGACAATTTGTTAAGATATAACCGATGATTAACTTTGAAACTGCGGCGCCGGTGAAATTAAAGGGGGTTGGCAAGGGATTTTGGATTACCCTGAACCCCTCCCACTCCGAAGAGATTCTAATTTGTGAAATTGATAAGCTGCTCAAAAAGCTCAAGCATTTGGCGGTAAATGCAGATGTGGTCCTGGATGTGGGGGATGCCAAAGGACATGAAGATCTTATTCAGCGAATTAAACTTTATTTGAAAAATAATTTTGAACTGGGTCTTATCTCCACATCTCCCCAGAAAAGATCGGTTCCCACAGAAAGAATCCGCCAGAGAGACCTGTCCAAGGGGTGGAATCAGCATCGCAGTGAGGTACTGATGCTCAGGGGCAGGGTTCGATCCGGACAGACAATCAATGCTAAAAAACATTTGGTCATTACCGGGGACGTTAACCCTGGAGCTGATATAATAGCCGGCGGAGATGTGATTGTGCTGGGTAAACTTTCCGGTAATGTGCATGCGGGCTATCCTGACAAGGAAGATGCCATGGTTTTTGCCCTTGGGTTTAATCCCAGCCATGTAAAAATCGGGTCCGTCTCAGCCTCGGGAAGTGAAAGCGAGGTTGGCATCAGTCCGGAATTTGCCTCGGTGGAAAATAATAAAATTATTGTGAAAGATTATATGAAGGCAAGTCCGTTCCGGAGAATGCCCTGGCCGGAAGCCATTTAAACATAAAAAATTTTAGTTGAGGTGTGAATTGGAAGGAAAAATAATTGTTGTAACATCGGGAAAGGGAGGGGTTGGTAAAACAACAGCTACTTCATCCATTGGTGCAGCGCTTGCCCTTGAAGGAAATCGTGTGGCCATTGTTGATATGGACATCGGCCTGAGAAATCTTGATGTTGTCATGGGCCTGGAAAACCGGATTGTATTTAATATTGTGGATGTGGTTCAGCAGCGATGCAAAATTGAACAGGCAGCCATCCGGGACAGAAGAATTGACAACCTTTTCCTTATTCCTGCCTCCCAGAGCGATAATAAAGATGTCCTTACCACTTCCGGGGTTGAGCGGGTGGCAAAGGAACTGCGCAAACAATTTGACTATGTGATCATGGATTCTCCCGCAGGCATTGAACGGGGATTTGAAAATTCCATTATAGGTGCCAGCGAAGCCCTGGTGGTCTGTACTCCGGATGTCTCTGCCGTCAGAGATGCCGACCGGGTCATAGGAATTTTATATTCCCGATCCCTCACACCCAAGCTCATCGTTAACCGGATTGAGCCGGCCCGGGTGAGAAGAGGGGAGATGCTCAGCCATGAGGATGTGATGGAAGTTCTTTCCATAGAGTTGGCCGGTCTTGTCCCCATGGATGACAAGGTGTTGATTTCTTCCAATACCGGAACTCCCCTGGTGCTCCAGAACGATTCAAAGGCGGGTCAGGCCTTCAGACGCATTGCTCGCCGGATCAATGGTGAAGAAAATGTGCCCTTTGAGGTGCCCACCGACAAAACAAATATGTGGAGCAAAATCGGTAAAACATTCGGGTTAAGACAATAAGGAGAATTTGATGCTATCAGGATTATTAAAACGCTTTACCGGTCAGAAGAATAAAAGCAAAGATGAGGCCAAAAAAAGGCTTCAATTCTCTTTAATTTATGACAAATTAGAATTGAACGATACCACCTTGGTGGACCTTCAAAACGATATTGTGGCTGTGATTTCAAAATATTTTGAAATTGACAAGGATGCTCTGGAACTAAAGGTTAAACGGGATGATAATGTATCCGCCCTGGTCTTTAACACCCCCATCCTCCATGTGAGAAGAAAGCGGGCCTAAGGCCAAAATTTAAAAACCGTATTTATAAAAAAAAACGCCCGGTCGTATCCAAGACCGGGCGTTTTTTTGCAAGTTTCTATAGGGTCTATTCTTCAACCCTATTCTTCAATTTTAACCACCTTTATGGCCAGTTCCTGGAGCTGGGCCGGGGCTGCCTTGGAAGGTGCTTCCGTCAGAAGACAGGTGGCCTTCTGGGTTTTGGGAAATGCAATGACATTCCGGATGGAATCTTCCTTGCACAGGATCATCATCAGTCGGTCCAACCCAAAGGCAAGCCCGCCATGGGGGGGGGCACCCGATGCCAGGGCTTCCAAAAGAAATCCAAATTTTTCCTGGGCTTCTTGTTCACCAATCCCCAGGCAGCTGAATACCTGTTCCTGGAGATGGGTGTCATGGATACGGATACTGCCGCCGCCGATCTCGATTCCGTTGAGCACCAGGTCATAGGCCCGGGATTTAATCTCAAGGGGGGCTGTGGATAGTTTGTCTATGTCCCTTTCAAGGGGGGCGGTAAAGGGGTGATGAAGAGACTGATATCTTTCTTCGGTTTCATCGTAATCAAACAAAGGAAATTGGGTTACCCAGGTAAAAGAGAATTCATCATCGGAAATCAGCTCCAGGCGTCTTCCCAATTCATTTCTCAACTGACCCAGGGCTTCATTGGTAATCTTGGGCTGATCCGCCACAAAAAAGACAATATCCCCTACCTCAAGGTTCAGGCGCAGAGCCAGGGCATCTTTCTCATCGTCTGTGAAAAATTTGGCAATGGGGGACTGCCATGTGTCTTCCTTTATCTTAATCCATGCAAGCCCCTTGGCTCTGTAGACCGCAACAAACTCAGTGAGTTCATCTATCTGTTTTCGGCTGAAACTTGCACACCCCTTGGCGTTTATGGCTTTGACAAGTCCGCCTTTTTTTACCACATCGGCAAAAACCTTAAAACCGGCATCCTTTACAATATCCGATACATTACACAATTCCAGGCCGAACCTTAGGTCGGGCCGGTCCAGGCCGAATCGGTCAATGGCCTCGTCATAGGTGATTTGGGGAAAGTTAGGCGCAAGGTCCAATCCCAGAACATCCTTAAAGACCCTCCGGATCAACCCCTCTGAAATTTTCATGATCTCATGTTCATCCACAAAGGAGAGCTCCATATCAATCTGGGTGAATTCCGGCTGACGGTCCGCCCTCAGATCTTCATCCCTGAAACATCTGACAATCTGGTAGTATCGGTCAAATCCAGCGATCATCAGCAGTTGTTTAAACAGCTGGGGAGACTGGGGCAGGGCATAAAACTGTCCCTGGTTTACCCGGGAAGGAACCAGGTAGTCCCTGGCGCCTTCAGGTGTGCTCTTGGTCAGAAATGGGGTTTCAATGTCAATGAATTCCTTGTTGTCCAGATAATTTCTGATGGCCATGGTCGCCTTGTGCCGATCCAGAATATTTTTCTTAAGCTTGGGACGCCTCAGGTCAAGATATCGGTATTGGAGGCGGATGCTTTCAGAGGCTTCCACCCGTTCTTCAATCTGGAAGGCCGGGGTTTTTGCCTGGGAAAAAATTCTCAATTCATCAACAAGAATCTCAATGGCACCGGTTTCCATGTTGGGATTGCGCATTTCCCCGGGTCTTTCTGATACTTTTCCCCTGATACCAATTACATATTCGCTCCTGATTTCCTGGGCTTTTCCATGGACACTTTCCGAAATTACAGGGTTGAATACAACCTGGGTAATGCCGTTCTTGTCCCTTAAGTCAACAAAAACAACTCCACCATGGTTTCTTCGATGCTGCACCCATCCCATTAACACAACTTCCTGGCCGATATCTGTATCCCGCAGTTGGGAGCAGGTATGTGTCCGTTTCATATTTCCAAGTAAATCCGTCACGTTTTTTTCCTTAATCCTGTTATTTTTATACAATTATTATTTTTTTAAACTTGTCATCAGCTCGGATACCAGATTATCAAGGGAGATAAAGGACTGCTCTTTGGTATCCATATTTCTCAATATCAGCTGGTTTTTATTTAATTCATTCTCCCCAACAATGAGCACATGGGTGGCATTGAGTTTGTTGGCCCTTTTCATAAGACTTTTCAGACTTTTTCCACGGAAATCAACTTCGGTCCTGATCCCATTTTGGTTTAATTCGCAGGACCAGAGATAACCCTTTGCCAGAGCAGCATCCCCCAGAGCAACAATGAACAGATCCAGGGAGGATCTCTTTGATTCTAGTTCAAGTTGCTCCAGAACCTCCACCAGACGGTCAAATCCGATGGCAAACCCAATGGCAGGGGTGGCAGGTCCCCCTAACTCTTTAACCAACCCGTCATATCTGCCTCCTCCGGCCACGGCACTCTGGGCACCCAGGGTGGTGGTCTTAATTTCCCAGGCAGTACGGGTATAATAATCAAGTCCCCGGACAAGGGATTTGTCCACCATAAAATCAACCCCTTGTTTTTTAAGGGCTGACCTGACAATGGAAAAATGGTCATCACAGGCAGGGCATAGGTGATCAATGGTGGCAGGTGCGCCCGATAGGGCCCTTTGGCAGCTTTCTACCTTGCAGTCAAGAATCCGTAACGGATTCTTTTTAATACGCCGGGCACAATTTTCGCAGAGGGCGTCTTTTCTTTCCCCCAGAAAATCAAGCAATGCTTTTTGAAAAGAGGGCCGGCATTCAGGGCAGCCAAGGCTGTTGACATGGGCAGACAGGCCGGTGAGCCCCAATCGCTTGAATAACTCATTGAGCAAAAAAATCAGCTGAGCATCTATATAGGCCGATTCAATGCCGAACACCTCGGCGTCAATCTGATAAAATTGCCGGTACCTTCCTTTCTGGGGTCGTTCCCGCCGGAACATGGGGCCGGTCATATAAAATTTTCTCACCGGATCTTCGGCATACATTTTATGCTGGATATAGGATCTGCAAATGGATGCCGTGGCCTCGGGTCTCAGGGTCAGATGCGCCCCTTTACTGTCGGGAAAGGTATACATCTCCTTTTCGACAATGTCGGTGGTCTCTCCAATGCTCCTGGCAAACAGGTCGGTTTTTTCCAGGACAGGAATCCTGATTTCCTTGAATCCAAAGGAATCAAACAGGGCAAATGCCTCTTTTTCAACTCGCTGCCACAGGGATATTTGTTCGGGCAGTATATCTCTAAAACCTCGTATGGTCTGCATTGTCTCTATCTTTATTGTCTAATATTATCACCAAAATTAAATACAAACGATATATATAGATTAAAATCAACGTGTTAGTCAATAATTAATCCAGCGCATCCCATAATAACCTGGTCAATTGAATAAAAATTGTAAGAATTTGGCTTTTCTTGGGCCATATTCCCTATGGGTTGAATGGAAATGGTTAATTTTATGGGAAGAAGGTTCTGCCGTTTATGGACTGCTGGCAACCGGATACTTTTTGTATTCATAATTACTGCGAATTTATTAAAGTAAGTATATATTTTTTTTATTTATAGGAATATGATATGAGAAAATAATATAATTTAAATTGATAGGTGTTTTTCATGGGCGATAAACCCAGTTATGAAGAGCTGGAAAGATATGTGAAGCGGCTGGAACGTACTGTTTTTAAAAAAATTCGCGCAGAAGCTGTCAACAAAGCATTGTTTCACATTGCCAGTGCCCAGAACACCAGCGAGACCCTTCAGGCGTTTTATCGGTCTATCCAGAGGCATCTGTCATCACTCATGGATATGACTAATTTTTATATTGCCATTTATTACAAAAAAAAAAATGCCATACGATTTGTCTACCATGTGGATGAAACAGAAGAATCTGCTCCCAGATGGGTACATCGGTTTACGGAAAATCCTTCCCTGACCGGCCGTGTTATTCTGGGAAAAAGGCCCCTCCTGATGGATGAAAAAAAATTGAAACGTTTATCCAAGAAGGGTCATGTAAGGGGATGTGTTCCCAGAGTATGGCTGGGGGTGCCCCTGATGATTCAGCAAGAGGTATTGGGGGTTATGGCGGTTCAGAGTTATACCAACCCCGACCAATTCGGCAAGGCTGATGTGGAGCTCTTAAGCTTTGTTTCCGAACAGATTGCTGTCTCCATAGAAAGAAAACGATCGGAAGACGAATTGAAACAGGCCAGGAAAAGATTAATTCGGTCTGAGAAGCTGGAGGCGATCGGAACCCTGGCCAGCGGAATTGCCCATGATTTTAATAATACCCTGTCCATTACCCTGGGAAATATCAACCTGGCCCAGATGATGGCTTCCCCTGACCAGAGAGCAGAGTATCTTGCCGACGCAGAAGCGTCGGTTCTTCAGGCAAAGGCGCTAGCCGCAAAATTCATCGTTTTTTCCAAGGGCGGAATTCGCATCAAATCCCATATTGATACCAGGGGTTTTTTGAAAGAGACCATCACATCCCTTGCTGAATCGGAAGGAATAGCGTGCAAGTTGACCATCAAGGACTTGCCGCCGGTAATGGAAGCCGATCAGAAACAGATGAAAGAGGCGTTGAAAAATATTATCATCAATGCTGCAGAATCCATGGATATGGAAAAAAGTGTGATGGTTTCAGCCGGGGTTCATCCGGAAAAGCCAGGAATGGTAATTGTTTGCGTCAAAGATCAGGGCCGGGGTATTGAAAATCAGAATATCGAAAAGGTTTTTGAACCCTATTATTCATCTAAACCCATGGGAAAAAACAAAGGAACCGGCCTTGGCATGTCCATTGCCTGGTCCATTGTAAAAAATCACCAGGGAACCATTTTGATTGACTCCGCCCCCGGCAAAGGAACCCGGGTGGATATGATCCTGCCGGTGTTTCAAAAGGATGTTTCCCGGGAAAAAACCAGGGTGTCTCAACCTGACCGTGAGACTGCCAACCCCTCAGGTAAAGACAGTCCCATGGTATTGTTCATGGATGATGACGCCATGATTCGGCAGATAACGAAAAAGATTCTCATCCGACTGGGCTATACGCCTATTATTGCCCGGAATGGGGAAGAGGCAGTAGAGAAATACCAGTCACAGGTTTCTTCGGGAAATACCATTGCAGTGGTGATTTTAGACCTCGAGGTTAAACAGGGCATGGGAGGCATTGAAGCGATGGAACTATTGACAGCCATTAACCCGGAAATAAAGGCAATTGTTGCTTCCGGTTATTCCAGTGATCCGGCCATGCAAGATTGCGAAAAATTCGGCTTTGCCGATTCCCTGGCAAAGCCGATTTCAGTGCAAAATCTAAAGGAGGCCCTGGAAAAACTTTTATAGGCCTACCCGGATTTTTGGATCTGGCTTCTATTGACGGATTTTTACAGAATTGGCATGGGCATCCAGTCCTTCGGTCATGGCCAGCCGGATGACATCATCCGCCTCCTTTTTAAACGCTTGTTTGGAATAATGGATCAAGCTGGTTTTCTTGGTAAAGTTGTCCACACTCAATGCAGATGAAAACCGGGCAGTCCCGGCCGTGGGCAACACGTGGTTGGGGCCTGCGATATAATCTCCCATGGGTTCGGGCGTATAGGATCCGATAAAAAGAGCACCGGCATTGCGGATTCTGTCAATATAGTCAAAGGGTTCTTTGACGATGAGTTCTAAGTGTTCCGGGGCCAACCGGTTGGAAAGGGCGATGGCGGTTTCAATGTCCGGCACCAGCATGACGGCTCCGAAATTTTCGATGGATGCCCGGGCAATATCCTGGCGGGACAGATTTGTCAGTTGTTTTTCCAGAGCTGAAATGGTTTTTTCGGCCAGCTCCCGGGAGTCGGTTACAAGAATGGAGGAGGCCATGACATCGTGCTCTGCCTGGGAAAGCAGATCGGCTGCAATAAAATCGGGGTTGGCATCCTGGTCTGCTATGATCAGAATTTCGCTGGGGCCTGCGATCATGTCAATTCCCACTGTTCCCGAGACAATCTTCTTGGCCAGGGTCACGTAAATATTTCCCGGCCCCACAATCACATCCACCCGGGGAACCAGCTTGGTTCCATAGGCCAGGGCTGCGATGGCCCAGGCACTGCCCGCCTTGAATACAGAGGAAATCCCAACTTTTCGGGCTGCGGCAAGTATGTGGGGGTTGATCCGGCCGTTTTCCATGGGCGGGGTCATGAGGGTTATGGATTCCACCCCTGCCACCTTTGCCGGGATTCCCCCCATGAGAACCGAGGATACCAGGGGGGTTTTCCCTCCTTTGGCACCAGGGGCATACACGCCGGCAGCTTCCACAGGTTTAACCAACTGGCCCACCATAACCCCGTTTCTTGGGGTGTCGATCCATGAATTTTCTTTTTGTTTTAAATGGAATTCTGAAAGCTGGCTTACGGACCGGTCCAGGCTCTTTAAAAATGCCGGATCAATGGAATCCATGGCATGGTCAAACTCTTGTTCGGTGACTTTCAGGGACTCTCGGGTCACGGCCTTTGAATCAAATTGATTGGTATATTCCACCAGGGCCTGGTCACCCCTTTTTCTGACATCATCGATATAGTTCTGGACATTGTCATGATCTGTTTGGGAAAACCCCAACCCTCTTTCAATGGTGTCTTTGACTCTTTTCTCTGCCTGTTCCGAAGGGTATTGAAATATTTTCATGACATCTTTCCTTTCCGTGTATGATGCTATTTGGTGATCCACACATGGTATAATTGGGTTGATCAAAAACGATAACAAATAGTTTTTATATCAGAAGAAAGTGTGGAAGAACAATTAGAATCTTAAAATGAGAAAAAAAAATCAGAATATAGCAGAGAAAACCATCTCTTTTACAGAATCTGGTCGAGAAATTTTTGGGTTCTATCCCATTTGGGGGCGGCAAAAAATATTTCAGGCGGGTTCTCTTCCACAATTTCACCACCATCCATGAAGATCATCCGGTGGGCAACCTGTTTGGCAAATCCCATTTCATGGGTGACACAGATCATGGTCATCCCATCCCGGGCGAGCTGTTTGATGACATCCAGCACCTCTTTGACCATTTCCGGATCCAAAGCAGAGGTGGGCTCATCAAAAAGCATAACCCTGGGGTTCATGCACAAGGCCCTTGCAATTGCCGCACGCTGCTGCTGGCCCCCGGAAAGCTGGCCGGGCATTTTATGGGCCTGGTCCTGGATCTGTACCCGTTTAAGAAGGGTCATGGCTGTTTTTTCTGCCTTTTTCTTTGGCATTTTCAGAATCCATGTGGGGGCCAGTATAAGGTTTTCAAGAATTGTCAAATGGGGAAAAAGATCGAAATTTTGAAACACCATCCCCACCTCCCTGCGGACACTGGCAATATTTTTCATTCGATGGGTCAGTTGGGTTCCTGCAACAATAATTTTCCCTTTCTGATGGGTTTCTATACGGTTGATACAGCGAATCAGCGTTGATTTGCCAGATCCTGAAGGGCCGCAAATAACGATTATTTCCCCTTTTTGTACGCTTAAGTTTATATTTTTAAGAACATGGAAGTTTCCATACCATTTGCTTAAATTTGTAATTTCAATAACGGGGACGTTCATTTCATCTCTCCAGTGGTTACCACTGATTGCGGCGCTCAACGGATTTACCATACTGGCTCATGGAAAAACAGATAATCCAATATACCAGTGCACAAAAAACATAGGCTTCTGCATCATATCCCAGCCATTCAGGATCCTGGGCAGATGCCTTGATCATTCCCAGAAAATCAAGCAGCCCCACAATGATCACAAGGGAGGTGTCCTTAAACAATGCCACGCAGCGGCCAATGAGGGAAGGGATCACATGGCGCAGTGCCTGGGGCAAAACCACCAGCAGGGTGACTGTCCAGCTTTTGAGACCCAAAGAACCAGCAGCTTCTATCTGCCCCTGGGGAATAGCCTGTAGCCCTCCCCTTACCACCTCGGCAATATAGGCGGATGAAAAGAAAATGATACCGATCTGTACCCTCAGCAGGTTATTGATATCCATTCCCCGGGGTAAAAACATGGGCAGCATGACAGAGGCCATGAACAAAATGGTGATCAAAGGGACCCCTCGGATGCATTCAATAAACCCTATGCAGAGTACCCGTATAAGCAGGAGGTTTGATCGCCGGCCAAGGGCCAATAATATTCCCAGGGGAATGGACAGGATAATACCGACGGCAGCAAGCCCTGTGCTCAACATCAAACCTCCCCACAGGGATTGTGCGACGGTTTCAAGGCCCAGTCCGCCATTGATCAGAAAAAACAGGGGCAGGGGCAAAAAAAACCAGAGCCCGATTAATTTCTTGGTGGAGAAAAGTCTAAAAGCAGTGGCACCACAGACAAGGGCAAAAATAAAAAAGGCCAGAACCGGGCGCCACAAAAATTGTTCCGGATAAAGACCCAGCATCAGCACCCTAAATTTTACAAAAACAAATGTCCAGCAAGCGCCTGTTTTCGCCACAACGCCTGTATTTACAAGATCAGGTGACAAACTCCAGCTGGCATCAATAATTGCCCAACAAATCATGGGAGGAAGGGTTTTCCATAAAAAGAGAATTCCCACCACCGTGAGCAGGGAATTGATCTTGCTGCTGAAAAGATTTTCCCTGAGCCACCCGATGATGCCAACGGATTCCATGGGGGCCGGAAGGTCGGGGGCGGGAATGAAAATATGCAATTCTTCATTTTCAAGGGATTTGCGGGTATCAGATAAACTTGCCATGCCTACCTTCCAATGAGCTGAGCTTTTGCATTCAGCCAGTTCATAACCATTGAGATCATGAGGTTGATGGTCATATACACCCCCATCCAAATGGCAATCACTTCGATTGCCTGGTCACTCTGACCAATTATGGTTCCCCCGATGGAAACCATATCCGGATAGCCTATGGCAACAGCCAGGGAGCTGTTTTTCACCAGGCTGGTATAATCATTGGTGGTGGCGGGGATAATGACCCGAAGGGCCTGGGGAAGCACCACTTTTCTCATGGTAAGTCCCGGGGTCAATCCAAGGGCATTGGATGAATTAATCTGACCACTGTTCACCGACTGAATTCCGCTTCTGACATTTTCTCCGATAAAAGCCGCCGTGTACAATACAAGTCCCAGCATCAGGGCTGAAAATTCAGGCCGTATCACCCACCCTCCCTTAAAGTTAAACCCCTTTAGCACAGCAAATTCCCATGACACAGGGCCCCCTGTCAGCCACCATGCCAAGGCCGGAATGGTGACCATGGCAATTACCCCCAGGGAAAACTTAGGGATTATCCGGCCGGTTTCTCTATGGAGCCGGGTGGCAAATCCATGGATCAGAAAGGCGGCAATAACGCCTGCCAGAGCAGCCAGGCAAACAATCCAAAAACCCGGTTCGGGAAGGGGTCTGGGCAGATAGATTCCCCGGTTGTTCAAAAAGAACCCTCCAAAGGGGACCAGGCTTTTTTTGGGGATGGGCAGGGTAGCAAGCACAATGGAATAGGTAAAAAACAGGGTTAGAAGCAGGGGGACATTTCTCAAAACCTCTACATAGATCTCGGCCATCTTTGAGATAAGCCAGTTCCCGGATACCCGGGCAACTCCCACTATTATTCCCAGAATTGTGGCCAGCCCAATTCCTATAATTGCCACATAGAGGGTATTGAGTATGCCCATGAGAAACGCATATCCATAGGAATCAGCCGGGGAGTAGGGCAAAAGGGAGTTGCTGATGGGCATCCCGGATTCCAGGGACAAAAAACCAAAGCCCGATGCAATATTTCTATCCTCAAGGTTTGCCTGGGTATTGACCAATAGCCCATGGGCTGCATATAAAATGATGCCGATAACCACAGCCTGGAGCACCAGGGTGGTAAAAAGGGATTTTGAGACGGATAATGCCGGTTTTTTCAAAGAATCTGCCTTGGCAAAAAATAAAGGGGGCCGCAGCCCCCCGGATTGGAAAAAATTATCTGATGGGCAGCGCGTATTGAAGCCCGCCCTGGGTCCACAATTTATTAACACCCCTGGGGATGTTTAGTTTTGTTGCCGGCCCGAAATGGCGGTCATAAATTTCCCCATAGTTGCCCACCGCCTGGATGGCGCGAACCAGCCAGGCTTGATCAAGCCCGAGATAACTGCCGGTGTCGCCTGATTTACCAAGCATCCGCTGGATAACCGGATTGATGGATTTTTCTTTCATTTCAAGTACATTGGCCTGGGTAATACCGTTCTCTTCAGCAGCAATAAGACCATTGATAACCCAGGTAACAATATCCTTCCACTGGTTGTCTCCGTGCCGTACCAGGGGAGCCAGAGGTTCCTTTGAAATAACTTCCGGCATGATCTCGTGGGCCTGGGGGTTGGCAAGGGTTGTTCTCAGGGAAGCCAGCTGGCTGATATCCGTGGTAAAACAATCACACCGGCCAGTGGCATAAGCATTGAGGGCCTCTTTCTTGCCGTCAAACACAAGGGCTTCGATTTTAATCTTATTGGCCCTTGCAAAATCAGCAAGATTGAGCTCTGATGTGGTACCGGCAGTTACACAGACGGTGGCCCCATCAATTTTTTGGGCCGAGTCAACCCCCAGGGCTTTGGAAACCATGAATCCCTGGCCGTCATAAAAAACGATTTTAGTGAAATCCACCCCTTGTTTTCCATCTCTTTTCAGGGTCCAGGTGGTGGTTCTGGATGTCAGGTCAACCTGACCGGAAGATACGGCAATAATTTTTTGTTTGGACGCCAGGGGAACAAATTTCACTTTTTTGGGGTCTGCCAAAACCGAGGCTGCGACCGCGCGGGCCATATCAACATCAAAGCCCTTCCATTGTCCTGTGGAATCGGGAATGGAAAATCCCGGAACCCCTTCACTGATACCGCAGGTCAGAATATCTTTTTTTAAGACATCCTCAAGAGTACCAGCCCAGGCCGCTGAAGCTGCCATGACAATGGGCAGCCCCAGAACAATCAGTACACGCAATAACTTTTTCACGATATTCCCCTTTTTTTGTAATTATTCACAAGCAAATGTGAGAATTAAGCTGCACGACATAGATCTGTGTATGATGAAACCATGTTTACACTTGATTACCGGTATCATCTTACTAAAGATTCGTACATAGGACAGGATATTGCGCTTTGTCAAGTTAATCCGATGGAAACTTGACAAAAGCCATCTTCCCATCCTAATATTGAGCATCCTATATTGCATAAAACTGCGTTTAATGTTCCCTGATTAAAGTTATCATAACCGGCTGTTTGATTCTGAATGATATTGTAATATTTCAATAAGATTATGAAGTTGTGTCCATACTAGATGAAGCTGTGCCTATCCGAATAGGAGGAATCATGAAAAAAATTATATTGTGTATGGCGATAATGGCGTGGATCTCTATTCTGGCCGGATCTTTTCTATATGCTTCAGAGGCCGATGCATTAAATCTGCAGGGAAAAACCATAAAAATAGGTACGGATCGATGGCCACCCCATGAAGATATTTTTAATGTAGCGGCACCTGGGCTATGTACCGAAGTGGTTCGACATGTTTTTGAAATAATGAAGGTTAAGATAACCATTACCCAGTATCCCTGGGCACGGGCGGTGGATCACATTTTTAAGGGAAAGAACGATGCATTGTTCTGTGCCCTTTATACGGAAAAGAGAACCGAGCATTGCTATTACCCGAAAGAGCCCATTACAACCCTTAAATACCTTCTTTTCATTAAAAAAGAAAACAGGGACCGCTTGCCCTTTAACGCCTATGAGGATCTGATTGACAAGCGGATTGGCGTTGTAAGAGCATTTGCCTATCCCGATGCGTTTTGGAATTTCATTAAAAAACATAATAATTTCCAGGAAGTTGAAAGCGATGATCTCAACTTCAAGAAACTGATGACAGGCCGAATTGATTATGCCATTGCCGACTTTGCCAATGGTACATTGCTGATGAAAAAAATGAAATTGGCAGATCAGATTGAACCGTTGTTTTCCAAGGTAATTCAAGAAAGCGAGCTCTATATCATCTTCAGCAAAAAAACAATTACCCCCGGTTTTGTAAATATTTTTTCAGAAAGCCTGAGGCAATTCAAACAGACCGAAACCTACACAAGAATCAATGAGAAATATTATGGGGCCAAAAATTGCTGTTTCGACTGATTCATCCTTTTCAAAGTAATAAAGATAAAAAACTGGCGAAACAACTGCTGTTTTATATTCTGCTGTTCAGTTCCTTTTTTACCCTTCTGGCGGCCATTGTACAATTGTGGATGGACTATCGCAAAGACCTGGGACTGATTGAAAAACAAATTCTTCAGATCAGCGAGAGCTATATGAGCAGCTTGTCCCTGAGCATTTGGAACATGAATGAAAAGCATCTATATGCCCAGTTGAACGGTATTTTGCAATTGCCTGAAATCTCCTGCATTGAGGCAAAAACCATTGATGCGCTCTATCAGGTGGGACAAAAACCTCCCCAAGGCAGGCAGGTCGCATTTCCGGTGCCCATTATATACAAAGACACCCATGGGCAGTTTGTTCCAGAACAGGTGGGTGTTTTAACCATTTATGGAGATCTGGGATATATCCGAAGCCGTCTGAAAGATCGAATAGTCGTTATTCTCACCACCCAGACCATTAAAACCTTTTCCGTCTCCATTTTTATCCTGTTTGTTGTCTGGCACTTGATTACCCGGTATCTCTACACCATGGCCGACTACGCACGAAGGCTGAATGTGGATACTCTGGATCTGCCGTTGGTTCTGGACCGGAACGTTCTGAAGGGGAAAAAGAATGCCAAAAACAACGAGCTTTTCATGGTGGCCGATGCCATCAATGATATGCGAAAGAATCTTCAGAATGCCAATGACAGCCTCAGAAAACACAGGGATCAGCTCGAAGAAACCGTGGCCGAACGTACCGGGCTATTAGAGGAGCAGGCAGTTGAACTGAGAGATGCAAAGGAGGTTGCCGAAGCGGCCAGCCAGGCAAAAAGTGATTTCCTTGCCAATATGTCCCACGAAATCAGAACCCCCATGAATGCCATTCTGGGATTTACGGAAATATTGTCTGAAAAGGAAGCTGACCAGCAGAGAAAAATCTATTTCAATGCCATTCAATCCAACGGCCAGGCCTTGATGAACCTGATCAATGATATCCTGGATCTCTCCAGGATTGAGGCGGGAAAGATGAAGCTGGAATACAAGGCCGTATCTCTGGAAACACTTTTCAATGACATCAAAACCCTGTTTCTGGGGAAGGCAAAAGAAAAGGGTGTTGAACTGAGCGTGAATATTATGCCCGGCCTTCCCCCAGCCCTGCTGCTTGATAGTGCCCGGTTGCGCCAAATTCTCATCAATCTTGTGGGAAATGCCCTGAAATTTACAGCCAAGGGGTATATCCGGCTCTCAATTGAATACCCGGCGCCGGATACCGGCTCAGGCGGTTCCCACCACGGCGCGGTTGATATCCGTTTTTCTGTGGCGGACAGCGGCATGGGGATTCCACCGGATCAGCGGGAGTTAATTTTTAACACCTTTACCCAGCTCAAGGGGCAGAAGTTTTCTGAACATGGCGGAACAGGACTGGGACTGGCCATCACCCGGCGGTTGGTGGAGATGATGAACGGATCCTTGTGTGTTCAAAGTAAGGAGGGCAAGGGAAGCCTTTTTACCGTTGACTTAAAAAATGTTGAGGTGCCTTCTGATCTATCCTCCCGGGAGGATGAAAAAATCAATATGTTTGATCCAAATTTGATCCGATTTGAACGAGCCACCCTATTAATTGTGGATGATATTGACTACAATAGAGAACTGCTGAAAGGATTCCTTCAAGGATATGATCTGTCGCTGGTCGAGGCTGAAAACGGCCGGGAAGCCATTGAAAAAAGTGAAGCCGATCCTCCGGATCTAATTCTGATGGACATGAAAATGCCGGTAATGGATGGGTACAGGGCTGTGGATATTCTCAAACAGCATCCAGAACTCTCCCATATTCCCATTGTGGCGATTACGGCATCTGCCATGAAGGAGGATGAAAAACTCATCAAACGTATGTGCCAGGGCTATCTTTCCAAACCTGTCGGGAGAACTGATTTCATATCCATGCTGATGACCTGCCTTCCGCATACCCGTTTAGAAGGCAGCATGGGTGATAAAAAGAGTGAAACAACAGCAATGAATTATCCTGCTAAAGAAGAGGTGGAAAAGCAAGAACCTTTGACAGCTGATGTCGCCAAGCCCAGGGTTGTGAAAAATATTCTTTTTATTGACGATGAACCGGCTTTGGTGGAAATCGGAATGCTGTTCCTTGAGCAATTGGGATATTGTGTGAGCACCCAAACAGACAGCAGAAAGGCACTTGCCATTTTCAAACAGGATCCAGATGCCTTTGACCTGGTCATCACGGATTATTCAATGCCTGAAATGACAGGGCTTGAACTTGCCGTATTATTGAAACGGATAAAGCCATCTCTTCCCGTGATTGTATGTTCAGGGTTTGATATGGGTGCGGAAAAAGAAAATAAACATATCGGTATCGATGGTTTTATAACCAAACCGTTTATGAAGAAAACCCTTGCAGATGTCATTGAAAATTTAAAACAGGGAGAGTCGAAAAGGGTGAAAAAGATCTAAGGGACACCTCTTGCCCTGCACCTTATTCAATTTCAAAGGCCCGCTCTCCATGCAGGGGATTGTCCAGACCTGCCAGTTCGTTCTGCTTTTGTGTTTTTATGTCTGCTTTTGTGCTTTTAGGATTGATGGGCTGGGTGGTTTCAACGGTCAGGGTGACGGCTCCCCAGTCAGCATCAAGTTTGCCAAAAAGAAAATAGGGTTTCCCGTAATCCAGGGAATGGCAAAATTTGGCGTAGGCTTTTGGGAAAAAAACGGTTTCAATGATGCCGGTTTCATCTTCAAAGGTGAGAAATTTCATGGGATTCCCCTGTTTTGTTTTAACCGTTTTTCCGGTGATCAGCCATCCGGCAAAGCCCACCCTATTGCCGATATGCCGGTGCAGATCCATTGCCTTGATGGTTTTTTTCTCCTGGATTGCATGGGCGTACAATCGAATGGGATGGCAGGCACACAAAAATCCCAGTACCAAAAATTCCTGCCGTAAAAGATCCATGGGATGATCCGGGGGCAGTTCCGGGAGGGGCTCTCGGACGTTAAAGTCCGGATTAAATCCCTGGTCAAATAGGGTGGCCATCTTCGGTGCCTTGGTCTTTCTCCGGTGCCATGCAAAAAATGCCCAGAACAGGACGCTCCTGGTTTTGTCTTTGAACATGTCCAGGCAGCCGCTGTGGACAAGTGCCCGGGTATCATCCTCCCTGGGTCTGACCCGGTTGAAAAAATTTTCAAGATCCCTGAATTCCGATCTTTTGCGTTCTGTGATAATGCGGTCCATGGTGGCGGCAGACAGATTTTTAATCGCCATGAGACCGACCCTGAGCTTCAAGTTGTGTCCCGTCCATTTGATATCGCTATCCAGTATGTCCGGCCCTAGGATTTTGATTCCCATGCGCCGGGCCTCGGACACATAGGCAAAGGTGGAGTAAAAACCGCCCTGGTTAGTGATGACCGCCGCCATGAACTCGGCCGGGTAATGGGTTTTTAAATAGGCCGCCTGGAAGGACACCCGGGTATAGGAAGCTGAGTGGGGCTTGCAAAAAGAGTAGCCGGAAAAACTGATGATCATGTCCCAGATCTGCCGGATGTCAGAGGGGCTAACCCCGTTTTGAGCAGCCCCTGTGTAAAATCGGCTATAATAATCCCCGAGAGCCTGTGTTTTGTCTTTTTTGGACATTATTTTTCGTAATCCATCTGCCTGGGAATGGGTAAATCCGGCCAGTTTTACGGCTATTCTGGAGACATCTTCCTGGAAGACCATGATGCCGAAGGTTTCTTCCAGAACCGCTTCCATTAAAGGGTGGATGGGTTTCCACTCGCCCGTGTGGAGCCGTTTGAGGTAGGCTGAAATATAGTCGTTGGCTGCAGGTCTGATAATGCTTGTGTGGATGACCACAGAGGAGAAATCCCCAACCTTGGATTTTTTCTGGAGCAACCGCATGGCCGGGCTTTCAATATAAAAACAGCCCATGGTATTCCCTAAGGCCACCTGCTGCTGGGTATCTAAATCATCCTCCGGGTCCCGGCGGGAAAAATCAGTAAATTTGTCTGTGCCAGATTCAATGGTGCCCGATTCAATGGTGGCAATGCAGTCACGGATGACCCCCAGGCTTCTGTTGCCCAGGAGGTCGATTTTGACCAGGCCGGCGGCCTCGGCCGAATCTTTTTCCCATTGAATCAGGGGAATACCCCTGGGGGCAGTTTCCACGGGGACATAGGTGTCAATGGGATCCGGGGTGATGACAACGCCTCCGGGGTGAACCGACAGGTATCTGGGGGTGCCGATCATGGCCTGGGCATAACCCATGATTTCAGGCCAGGGCCTGGGAAAATCCAGAAAACAAAATTCCGGTTTCTTTTGGATTCGCTCCAAAAGATCCTGGGATGTTTCACCCAGTTTCCAGAACCAGGGCAACCGATTGGAAATTTTTTTTATCTCTGTGTCGGGCAGCCCGAAAACCTTTGCCGCCTCCCGTACCGCCATGCGGGGCTGAAACAACACATGGCTTGAAACCATGGCGGCGTGTCCCTTGAATTCCGACAAAACCCAATTTAAAATCCTATCCCGCTCATCCCAGGCAAAATCCACATCAATATCCGGCGGGTCTTGTCTGCCGGGATTTAAAAATCGTTCAAAATAAAGATTGTATTTCACGGGGCACACATTGGTAATGCCCAAACAATAGGCCACAAGCGAAGCCGCACCAGAACCCCGACCACAAATCCGGGAAGCTTTTTGCACAATTTGCTGAACAACCAGAAAGTATCCGCTAAAATTTTTTTGGGAAATAATGGATAACTCATGATCTATTCTGCGGGTTACTTTTCCCGGGAGACTTTGTCCATAACGTTTTAATGCACCTGTAATGGTCTTTTCTCTCAATAGAAGACAGGCATCCTTGTGGGAGTTTGTCCTGAACGGCGGCATGACCGTTCCGAAATCAGGCCCTTTAAATGTCAGTTTTTCAGCCAGAATCCAGGTATTTTTAACGGCCTGGGGAAGGGTTTCAAAGCGTTGATGGTAATAGGCTGGAGCACCTAAAAATGCCGTGGCATCTGCCATGTCGGAAGGGGCCAACCGGCTGAGGCAGGTGTTTTTAGCTATTGCCCGGAGCATGGTATGGAGCTTTATGCCCTTGGGGTTCAGAAAAAAATTGTCTGGAGTGGCCACCATGGGGATGTTTCGCTGTCTGGCTGTACGGCACAACAGATGGCTGTGGGACACAGGATTTCGTGGGAGGGCCGCCCCCACGTCCACCCCCTGTTCATGCCAGAATGATAGCAGGTCAGGGGATTGGGTTAAGACCACCAGCCCTTTGCCAAAGCGGGGCAGGGATAGGGCCAGGGAAAACGTGTCCTCCCTGTGACGGCAGGTCAGCAATTGGGTGAGGTTCTGATATCCCTCCCTGTCTTTAACCAGACAAATTGCCCGGTGGACATTTTTCGGGTCTGTGACCTCCGCTCCGATAATCGGTTCTATTTCAAGCTCTTTACAGGCCTCAATAAAGGGCCACATGCCGTAGAGGTTATCCGTGTCTGTTAGCGCTATTTTTGGGTAGCCAAGATGTTTGGCCCGGAGGCAGAGTTGTTTCACCGGGGGGGTTCCCCACATCAGGGAGTAATGGGATCTTAAGGTCAGGGGAATCATGGGCAGTCACTTGCTTATAGTTAATCGCTACTGGTTAATCGTTTTTTGTTGCGGTTCTTGCCAGGGTTAACCCGGTTTTTACGGAATGGGTGCCAAATTTTTTTCGTATTTTGTCCATGGCTTTAAAAACCTTTTCCTGGCTGTCTGCCTTGGTGGATTCTGAAAACAATGTGGATTGAGGGTCGGGCCTGACCGTTCGTTTGCAGATCAACCGGATGTGTCGGATACGAATTCGCCGGGTCCACGCCTTGAACAGGAGGAGAATGGCATTTTTGAACATGGTCAGCTCATTGGCAGTGGGCGGAATGAGGTTTGACCCGGCAGTCTGTCGACGGCCGTCGGAATAGGAAATGGTAAGGGACAGAAGGCTTCCGGACCTTTGTCGTTGACGCAGAGAGAAACAAAGGGCTTCAACCAGAAGGTAGGTCGCTTTTTTTAATTGTTGGGCATCATTGGTGTCCTCTGAAAATTCATGGTCTGCCTGGATCGGAGTATCCTTTACTGGGGCGCCTTTTTCTGGGGTATCCTTTTCTAAAGTCCGGGTAACCGGTGTGGGATCGATGCCCCGGATAAGATGGTGGATATGCACGGCCCTACTGTCAAAGGGGATTTGGAGCTGTTCAAGGGTCATGGGCAGAAGTTGGGATATATAATAAAGATTGAATCTTTTTAATCTGATGAGTTCTGCTCTGGACAGGCCCGGCAAAAGGGTGATGGGAAGGGGCTCAAGAAAAGCGCTTTCCTCCCCCGGAGCTACGATGTACTCGCCTGCGGGTTTGACCAGCCGGGTGGCCACCTTGGCCACCAGCTTGTTGGTGGCCAGGGACCAGATAGGATTCAGGCCAAAACTTTTTTTCATCTGTCGTTTGAGCCGGAAGGCCAGGTCCGCCGGTGGTCCGAAAAGCCTGTTGGTTCCGGTGACATCCAGAAACATATGGCCGTCCCAACCTCCTATTTCAATGGCCGGAGTATAGGCAAGGCTCTGTTTGAAAATCGCTTGCATGACCTGGTTATACCGATTGAACCTGGGGGATATGAGTTTCATTTTTTTGTTGATTCTTCTGGCCCGGGCAAGGGGCATACCCTTTCGGACACCTTCCCGATAAGCCTGCTCGCTCATATCGTAAACCACAGCCCTTGGGGCGCCCGTGGGCGCTATTATAATGGGATGCCCTTTAAGACAGGGGGCATCATTGGTTTCCACTGTTGCTGCAAAATCGGCAATATTCAGGTGGATGATGGATCGTTCCATGGTGCTTCCTTTTATCGTCAGGATTCCAGGGGGTCCATGGACTGGGGTGTCCGGATGATGCCAATGACTTTTCCCTGGATCAGCACTTCGTCAAATTCGTAAACCTGGGGTGTAAAATCCGGGTTTTCCGGGCGAAGTTCTATGGAATGGGAGTGGAGAAAAAAACGCTTAACCGTTGCCTCTTCGTTGTGGATAAGCGCCACGACGATTTCTCTATTATGGGCATATTGCCTGGGCCGGCAAATGGCGATATCCTGGTCAAGTATCCCGGCATTTTTCATGGAATGACCCTGGATTTTGAGGGCAAACAGATCCCGGCCCGGATATAGGGCGGCATCCACCAGGATATTGCTCTCCCATTCCTGGTGGGCATAGATGGGCAAGCCTGCGGTGATGCGCCCGATAATGGGGATAAGTTTTTGGCGATCGCCCTCCATATTTCGGGTATCGTCAAAAATATGGATCGTCCGGCTGTACCGTCCCTGCCTGCGGATATATTGCTTTTCTTCAAGGGTCTTGAGTGTCTGGGCCACGGCGGCATGGCTTATATCAAGCTCGGCTGCTGCTCGCCTGAGGCTGGGAGCCATTCCGGTTCCTTTGGTTTCCTGTTTTAGGTAATCAAAAAGCCGTTGCTGTTTTTCTGTAAGTCGTGGTCTCATTGCTGTTGTCTTCTTGTGTTGTTTTGGCCTTCTAAATTAATGGGTGTGCGGTTGATTTTTGTCAATGTTGCAAATTTTGATCACAATGTCAATGTTAATGTAAGGTTTTTGTAAAGGCAAAACCTATACTAACGCAAAAAAACAATTTTCATATGGTTAGACCATTTAAGATTTGTATTCCGTTGCCGGGGCGGGTTTTGTCCGCTTTACTGTGTACCCTTGGTATTTTTATTGTTGACAATAAAAATTTAATGGGCTACGTAAAGCTACAAATAGGCTATAGAGGCGCTTCTTAAGCGGTTTGTCCGGATTTAAATTTTTAAATGGATTAATATTCTGTATGGCACAATTAGAACTAAAAAATATCAGCGTACGGTTTGGTGGACTTCTGGCATTATCCGATTTGAGTTTCACAATCGGCAATGGGCGGGTTGTGGGACTAATCGGCCCCAATGGTGCGGGGAAAACCACTGTTTTTAACGTTCTCACCGGTGTTTACCAGGCATCGGAAGGGGATGTTGTCTTTGACGGGGAAAGCATCCTGGGCAACAGACCCTATGTGATTTTTAAAAAGGGTATCGCCCGAACATTCCAGAATATTCGTCTGTTTTCTGCCATGACCGCTCTGGAAAATGCCATGGTTGCCAGACACTGCCGGACCGGAAAGGGAATCGTCGGTGCCATTTTCAGAACCCCCTCCCAGAAAAAAGAGGAAGCATGGATACGGGAAAAGGCCCTGGAAGCCCTGACATTTATGGGTGTTGGAAAATATGCCGACGACGTTGCCTCCAATCTTCCCTACGGGTTACAACGGCGTCTTGAAATCGCCAGGGCCATCGCCTCGGAACCCAAAATGCTACTATTGGATGAGCCGGCAGCCGGCATGAATCCCTCTGAATCCTCAGAGTTAATGAAGGACATTGCGCGCATAAAAGACCTGGGCATTGACGTGCTCCTGGTCGAGCATGATATGAAAGTTGTCATGGGCGTGTGTGATCATATTGTTTGTGTTGACCATGGTGTGAAAATTGCCGAAGGAAATTCCCAGGAAATTCAGAATAATCCAAAGGTGATTGAAGCCTATCTCGGTCAGCCAGCTAACCAATAATTTTTAGGAGGAAAAGATGAAAAAAAGAGTTGTTTCAATTGTAGCAATGGGTTTGATTTTGGTTCCCTTCCTATTTTGCAACGTTTCTGCAAAAACCTTGAGAATCGGTTCCATGAGTCCTTTGACAGGCCCCTATGCATCTGACGGAACAGATATCAAAAATGGTGCGCTGACTGCCATTGAAGTGTTTGAAGAAGCAGGCGGAATAGCCGGTTACGATAAAATAGAACTTTTCCCCCAGGACACTGCCTGTGACCCCAGACAGGCTGTTGCGGCCGCCAATAAACTGATCAACCTTGAGGTTGCCGGTGTTGTCGGCGCCTATTGCTCTTCTTCCACCATTCCGGCATCTGATGTATTGGATGAGGAAGATATCATCATGGTTACGCCGGCCTCCACTAACGAGAAGGTAACCGACCGCGGTCTTGCTTACATGTTCAGAATGTGCGGAAGAGACGATGATCAGGCTCCTGCGTCCGCCAAGTTCATGAAAGAATCCTTGGGTGCGAAAACCATTTTTATTGTGGACGATAAAACCACCTATTCACAAGGGTTGGCCGACGGCGTTAAAAAAGCTGCCATCGCTTTGGGCATGGAAGTTGTTAAACATGAACATGTTAACCAGGGCGACAAGGATTTTTCTGCAATTTTGACCATGGCCAAAAGGGCCAATGCCGATATCTACTATATGTCTCTCCAGGGATTCTCTCCTGCAGCCATGATGACAATCCAGGCAAAACGTCTGGGTCTGAAATCCCAGATTGTTACCCAGGATGCCATGTTCCAGCCCAGGTTCATGGATGTTGCCAAAACAGCAGCAGAAGGGGTTTATCTGACCTATGGATTTACCGATCCCAACACACCTGAATACAAAGCCTTTGAAAAAAGATATGTGCCAAAATATGGTAAGATTGCTGCCTATGCCACCTATTCCTATGATTCAACCACAGCACTTTTAAAAGCCATCAAGGCTGCCGGTACCACAGATTCCAAGGCTGTTAAAGCTGAAATGATGAAACTGGATTTCCAGGGTGTTGCAAAGCATGTCAAGTTTGCAGCCAATGGCGATTCCGGATCTTCTTACATCGCCTATAAAGTTATTGACAGCAAGTTTGTTCCCTATTGGGAACCGGTCAATGGTCTGATAAAATAAGTTGACTGCCTGATCTGATTAAAAAATGATGCGGCCGAGGCCGTGGCTTTGGCCGCATCTTTTTATTCACCCACGAAGCAAAGTTAAGAAAATTATATACAATGGAATATTTTATTCAGCAATTGATTAACGGTATAACCCTTGGCGGCATGTACGCATTGATCGCTTTAGGGTATACCATGGTATACGGTGTTATCCAGCTCATCAATTTTGCCCACGGGGAATTTTTTGCAGCAGGCGGATATGTGGGCGCCATTGCCCTGGCTTACTTTGCAGGAATCGGTTACATGGATTCCCATCCGGTGATCTGTCTGACAGCCTCTTTCATGATAGCCATGGGGTATTGTGCCTACCTGGCCGTTGGGGTTGAAAAAATTGCCTATAAGCCATTGCGGAAAAATTCAAGGCTGGCGGCGTTGCTGTCTGCCCTTGGGATGTCCATTTTTCTTTCCAACGGAATGATGCTCACCCAGGGAGTTTATGATGCAGTTTATCCCAGTGAGTTGTTCCAGGGAAGATTTGAGTTTGGCATGGTAACCATTTCCTATCTCCAGATTTTGATTGTATCCCTGACCGCTTTTTTGCTGGTGAGCCTCAATCTTCTGGTTTTTAAAACCAAAATCGGTATGGCCATGCGGGCAACGGCTCAGGATAAGACTATGTCGGCTCTGGTGGCCATCAGCAGCAACAGGATCATTTCCATGACCTTTGCCATTGGTGCAGGGCTTGCCGCCGCCGCAGGTATCATGTATGGCCTTTACTATGGTTCAGTCAAGTATGACATGGGATTTGTTCCGGGCATCAAGGCCTTTGCCGCCGCCGTGCTGGGGGGGATCGGAAATATTACCGGTGCAATGATCGGCGGTTTGATTATCGGAATGGTCGAGATCTTCGGTGCAGGCTACATCTCAGGCGAGTACAAGGATGTGTTTGCATTTGTCATATTGATTGCGGTCCTTTATTTTAAACCAACTGGAATTATGGGCGAGAATATCGATGATACACGAGTTTAAGAAAGTTTGGAAACAATATACCATCGGCATGCTGTGGCTTTTGGGCCTGCTCTGGCCGATGCTGGGTATCCATGCCGACGGCACCCTGACCTTCCAGAAAACTGTGACGGTCTGGACCTATATTCTGGCAGGAACGTTTGTTTGTCTCATTATCTATGTGATGAAGGCCAGCGGTTATTTGAAATTTATTTCCAACCCCTTGTCCCGGACAACGGATGGTATTAAATCTGCAACCGCGGCTTTTCCCTCCTGGGTGTGGATAACAATCATTTTGGGATTTGCCGTGGTTTATCCCCAATTTGCAGGACGCTACGGCACGGATGTGGCCATTAATGTTATGCTCTACATCTGTCTGGGTCTCGGCCTCAACGTGGTGGTGGGCCTGGCCGGCATGCTGGATCTGGGGTACATTGCCTTCTACGGAGTGGGTGCCTATACCTATGCACTGCTGAACGTTACATACGGGCTGGCCTTCTGGGTCTGTCTGCCCTTTGCCGCCTTGTTTGCCTGTCTTGCCGGCTGTCTAGTGGGATATCCTACCCTGCGTATGCGGGGGGATTACCTGGCCATTGTAACCCTGGGATTTGGAGAAATAATACGGATTATTTTAAACAACTGGATGAGTCTGACCAATGGCCCCAATGGAATTCTGGGAATCAAGCCCATTGGGATCTTTCTTCCTGTATTTGAAAACGGCTTTACCTTTGAACATATCTGGGTAAAAAAACTTCAATTCTTTTACTATTTCGCCCTGGGGCTGGCCATCTTTGCGGCCATTGCGGTGCGCCGGCTGAATTATTCACGGGTGGGCCGGGCCTGGGAGTCCATCCGGGAGGATGAGACCGCAGCCGAACTCATGGGGGTGAATACCTTTATTTACAAATTGCTGGCCTATGCCATGGGTGCTGCATTTGCAGGCCTTGCTGGTGCATTTTTTGCTGCCCGGATGAAATTTGTCAGTCCGGAAAGCTTTACCTTCCTCGAATCCGCCATGGTCTTGTGTATGGTGGTTCTGGGGGGGATGGGCTCCATCCCTGGAATTATGCTGGGGGTTATCGCCCTGATTGCCCTGCCCGAAGTTTTCCGGGAATTTGAATCCTATCGTATGCTGGTCTTTGGGGCCACCATGATTATCATGATGCTTTTCCGACCTTCCGGCCTCATACCGGCCAAGCGTGTGGGAACCAGATCTGAAGAAAAGGAGGGTTAGAGAGTCATGGGTGATCAACCGACAAGTGATAAACCAATTCTTGAATTGAAAAATGTTCATTCCGGATACGGGTCCATCAAGGCCTTAAAAGGGGTTTCCCTTAAGGTCATGCCCGGAGAAATCGTTGCCATTATCGGCGCCAACGGTGCGGGCAAGTCTACAACACTTATGACCATCTGCGGTATTGTTCCAGTGGAAAAGGGAGAAGTTTACTATGAGGGGAAGCTAATCAATAAGGTTTCTCCTGAAAAACTACCCACCATGGGGCTTTGTCAGGTTCCCGAGGGACGTCGAATATTCCCGAGGCTTTCCGTGGAAGAAAATCTGATTTTAGGCGCATTTCACCGGGATGACAAAGATCAAATTGCCAAGGATATCCTGCATTCCTATGAGCTGTTTCCCATTTTGGGTGAGCGGAGCCGCCAGCACGGGGGAACCCTTTCCGGCGGGGAACAACAGATGCTGGCCATTGCAAGGGCTTTGATGACCAAACCCAAGGTGCTGCTTCTGGACGAGCCCTCCCTGGGGCTGGCGCCTATTATTATTCAGCAGATCTTTGATATTATCGCAGATATCAACAGAGAAGACGGCACCACAATCCTTCTGGTAGAGCAGAATGCCAACCTGGCACTCCAGGCTGCCAGCCGGGGGTATGTGGTTGAAACCGGAGAGATTACCCTGGAGGACAAGGCCAGCTCTCTCTTAAAAAATCCCAAGATCAGGGAAGCTTATTTGGGGGAATAAAAGATCAAGATATAAAAAATTATTTTGTTTGTATAAAGAGCCGGTTCCGGGTTTTCCGGAATCGGCTCTTCTCTTTAGTTCAGGCCAATTTGTCCTGTTCCTGAATTGTTTAAAAGTGTTTAATTTGCAGCGACAAATTTCCCCACCACCTGACCATTACCATCCATGATCAAAAGGGAGTACCCGTCAATCCTATACTTTTTTGATGCCTGGAGCATACCCAAAAAAGCCATTTCAATTTCCATCCCTTCCTGACAGGCCATCCGGGTAGACCCAACAGGGCCGAAACTCAGTCTGTCCTCAATGGTATCAATGCTCGCAAATACTGAATTACATCCGTTGTTCCCGGTTGCCTTCATCTCTTTTTTTGAAAATTGGATATGGGGTCTTTTTGACTCAAGCGTGTCTATGGGTCTCTGGTTAATTGCCACAAGGTTCCAGTTGGTATCAAAAAGAGACAAATGCTGTATCGCCTGAATTTTTTTTTGGCTGCCCGCGCATGAGGTCAGTAAAAAAAACAGGATCAGAAGAAAAAAAGATTTTTTCATGGAGAAACTCCTTATGCCTGCCCGAAAATACCGGGCAGGAGGTGGGTAAAAATTACAGGGGGGTAAAGGAAAATTTTTGACCGCCAATGGCAGCTTCATACATCAGTCCGCCCTTGGTATGCACAAAAACGGCCATACCCTTTGTATAATGGGTATCTGCCTGTACCCCCGTGGCAGGACCGGCACTGGCACCGGCCGTTCCCCCTTCGGTTCCAACCTTTGCCTGGGCCCCGGCGGTGATGGCGACGGCAGACAAGGAGGCATCAAACTCATAATCCCCGCTGGTAAATTCGTCATAGGATCGCTTGTCCTGGAAAAAAATGATTTCGGAAAAGGCCTGTCCCCCCAGTTGAAATCCAACACTCAGCTTTACCAAAGAAACCTTGCCGGAAAGGGTTCCCTTTTTGTATACCTGCCCATTCCCAAAGGCTCCGCCGATCACCGCGCCACCTTTCCCGATGATGGGAAATACCGCATACCCATAGCAATTATTAAAGAAAGGCTGAACAGCTTCGGATTGTTGATACACGGAAATTGTTTTCGAATAATTGTCGGCAACGGCTGGTGAGACAAAACAGGTGGACAATAAAAATACCCGTACCCAAAAACCCGCTTTAATCTTTTTCATTTGTAGAACTCCTTTTTGTCAGATTAGGCCACAACCTTCCGGGCAAATTCCCTGGTTTGTTGTTGAATCTCATCCCCCATGCTGCCGGGGGTGGTGCAATTACCGATGAACAATTGACCGGCATTGATCGCCTTGTGGGGGTTCTGGATTCGGCCGAATGCTGTAAAGGCGGCTTCACAGCATTGTTTTCCCGGGGACCACCGCCGGTGACCAGGAGCGCCTGGCGCTGTCCTTCAACCAGGGAGACGTGACCGGGCCTATGATAATAAATGAGATTCATTGTGATCTCCTTTGTTTTGTTCCATTGTATGGGACTATATCAACAGGATTCTTTTATCGCAATGACGGATTGTTTTTGATATAAGTCAAGGATCTATATCGCAATTTGGGATATGATAGTCTCAATCTTTTTATGAATGAAAAAAACAGTAAAAGGGTAAAGATGATAAGGATTTTCAGTGACGAAATATCAAACCCCAAAAACTTTGTGGTCACCCTTGAACTGGTTCCCGGGCGGGAATCTGTCGGGAGAAGTGTTGACACGTTAAAGGGCATCGCCAGGGACGCCTTTGGGGATGGAAGGATTTCGGCAGTTTCCATAACCGATAACCCCGGGGGCAACCCCTCTTTGAGTCCGGATGTTCTGGGGTCTGAAATTTTCAAATGCGGGTTGGATGTTATTGTTCACTTTACCTGCAGGGACATGAACCGGGTAGGGATGGAAAGCCGGGCACTCCAATTGGCCCGCATGGGCATGAAAAACATTCTGGCCCTGACCGGAGATTATTCCGGCAAGGGGTTTGGGGGCCAGGGAAAACCCGTTTTTGATTATGATTCTGTTATCCTTACCAGACTGCTCAAATCCCTTAATAAAAGACTTCTTACCTCCGGAGATCCGGATCTTTTTTTTACCGGGTGTGCGGTCTCCCCCTTTAAAACCACCGAAGCTGAAACCCTTGCCCAATATGGGAAATTGGATAAAAAACTGGGTGCAGGTGCATCCTTTGTCATTACCCAGCTGGGGTATGATGTGAAAAAATTCAGAGAACTGATATCCCACCTGCACCAGAAACGAATGAACCCGCCGGTGATGGGGTCGGTTTACCTGTTGAGTCCCCGATCGGCCAGGGCCATGAACAAGGGCAGGGTCCCGGGTGCCCATGTGGCAGACACGCTTTTTGACCAGGTGATCAAAGAGTGGACCCACACCCGGTCGGGATTGAAAACCGCCATTGACCGGGCTGCCAAGCTTGGGGTAATTTTAAAGGGGCTTGGGTACAGGGGCATTCATATCGGCGGAATTCACAGAAGTTTCAAAACAGTGGGGGCGATCCTGGACCGGATGGATGAAATTGAGGATTCCTGGGAAGATTTTTTGACGGAATTTAACATGGGCATGGGGAATGCCAATACCTATTATTATTTTGACAAGACGCCTGCTCCCCAAAAATTACCCCTGCCCAGTAGAATAAAAGAGAAGCTTACCGATCATTATCCCCATTTCCTATTAAAAACTGCCCATACTCTTTTTTTTGATAAAAATGCACGACTGGCACCGGTCTATCGAAAACTGGCAGAGGTTTTGACAAAAACCAACAAAACATGGCTGCTGAAACTGATACTGGAAGACCCCATGAAAAAACCCCTCCTGTCCTGTCAGAGCTGCGGGGATTGTGCCATCCAGCATCTTGCTTTTCTATGCCCGGAATCCGGATGTCCAAAGCATACCCGAAATGGTGCCTGCGGCGGAAGTCGTGATGGCTGGTGTGAAGTACATACCGACAAAAAGTGTGTTTGGACTAGGGCCTATCATCGGCTGAAATATTGTGGTCTAGGCCACACTCTGGGGCAGGAACTTGTACCCCCTCGGATGTGGGAGCTGAACAAAACTTCATCCTGGATCAATTTTCACCTGGGAAAGGATCACCAGGGCTAAGACCACAAATCATTTCATCTGCGATCCTAAAACAATTCCCCTTGGGTAAATCCCTTTTTTGAGGCAACCACTTTTTCCATGGCATTGACCAGTTGACCAGCCTCCTTGCTTTCCAGAATTAGCGGCCAGTCCTGGCAAAATTCCTTTTGGGGAACAGAATCGTAGGCAACCCGATACTGGTGGTCTGGTGTCTGGGTCACGGCCAGGGGTGTATTCAAAATAAGTTCTTTTTCCTGGGCCGTCATTACGGGAAATCCATAGTGCCTATTGTAGTGTTTCAGAGGGCCTTTGGTATCTGTTCTTTCTATGATAAAACCAATGTGCCGGATCAATCGTTGCTGGATTACCTGGGCGGCTGCGGCAGTCACTGTTTCGGTCATGGAGGATATGGCAGGTCCCAAACTGGGGTCCAATTCATATCCCACACTATTTCTGCCAGCGGCCATGGCAGCAGCCATGGTGGTGCCGGTTCCCAGGAAGGGGTCCAATATCTGATCACCCTTGACAGAATACATGTTTATAAGGCGGTGTGCCAGCTCAAAGGGATAGGCCCCGCTTCTTTTTCGAGCGGTTTTATCTCCCAGGGACTGAACCGTGCCCTTGATATCAAACCAGATATCTGAAAACCATAAATTCCGTTCTTCCCAGAACAATGCGCTTTCTCTACGATTTTGTTTGTCAGATTCTTTTAAAAATTCTCTTTTGGGCCCTTTCCGCAGAATCAGGATATATTCATGCTCCAGTGTGACATAGGCGCCGGCCGGCAGCATGCCCGAGCCCATGAATTTGTTGGGGGCATTGGTCTGTTTCCGCCACAGAATGCAGGGAAGGGATGAAAACCCCATCCTTTGAGCGGCACTGAGAATTCGGGCATGGTTGGTGTAAAGGGAGAATCCTTCTCCAATGGTCCGGGTGGCATCCCCAATATTAATACAGGCAAACCCGCCTGGTTTCAAAACCCGATAGCATTCTTTCCACACTTTGTCCAAAACCGTATGCATGGATTCAAAGGCTTTGGCTCCGTCCCCTTTTTCAAGTAGTTTGGTTGTTTTGGGTTGGAGTGAGGAAAATATTTGATCCCACATCTCAATCATGGGATAAGGCGGCGAGGTAACCACCAGATGTATGCTATTGTCTGACAGCTCTTCCATGGATCTTGAATCGGCAATTACGGGTCTGTGTATTGTTTCCATTAAAACTCCTGTTTCCCCTGTTTCAGGAGTTTCTATCATGTTTTTGAATCTATGTAAATTGGCTTGTTCGGTTCATGCCCAAGGCTTTTTTTCGTTCATCTTTTTAAACCAGGGCTCTTCACCGTATAATCTTTCCGAACACCCCGGGCAGATGCTGTGGCTGAAAAGTGCATCGAAGTTTTTTGTCTCCATCTACCGGATAAAAAACCATTCTGTCCGGGTGGAAAGGTTCTTCTCATATGTATAATCGGATATGCTGATCTCTTTTATGGCGTTTGGGTTCGTAAGCTTCTTTTGAATTATTTCTCGTGCAAAAAGTCCCCTGGCCTGTTTTGCCCGGACAGATTGGTTTTTCAGTTTTCCCTTTTCCCTCTCCCTGAACTGCAGGGTGATCATCTGATCTTTTAACCGGCTGGTGGCGAGGATGCTGCTATACTCCTCCGAGGCCAGATTTAAAATCCATTCATCTTTTGCCGACTGGTTTTCAAGACAGGTAAGAACCTTTTTTTTCCAAAAATTTTTAAGTCCAGGGGGACTCATGGGAAGTGGGGTATTAAAATCCAGACGGTGAGGTTTGATGCCGTCCATGGGGCATAATACCCCATATAGTCCAGAAAAAATTCGCAAATTTTTATTTGCAAACCATAGCTGGTCAAAATCAAACCCTTGGGGATCCATGGTTTTAAATGCCTCTCCCTGGAAGACAAACAAGGCCGGTCCCGGCGCTGCCAATTCAAAATCCCGAACCTGGTCCTGGGTTCTTTGGGTCAGGGCATCACTGGTTTTAAAGAGTTTTTTTGTGGCGCCAAAATCCAGTTCCTTCAACCTATGGTTGAGTAATCCGGCCTCTTGTTCAAATTCGGGCATACTCATCTCCAGGGGAAGGCCAGTCGGTATTTTGCCAAAGGACATGGTCTTGGTCGGAGATATCAGTATTTTCACAGCAAAACCCTTATTTGGTATGACATTTCTTGCAACTGGTCGGACCTGATTTTTCACCCGCTTTTTTCAATGCCCTGTGGCATTTGAGACAGATTTTGTTCATCACATATTTTTTTTTAAGTGCCTCTGATTTTTTAGCAGCCTCCAGGGCACCCTCTTTCTGGGCAAAACTAAGATGGCAGACCTGGCAGTCTGTAACACTCTTTTGATGTGTGTGGTGGGGGAAAAGAATTGTCCCGGATTTCCCGCCGTATAGGGATATCTCCTTTCTGCCCTGGTTCTGGTCTGCAAAAAGTATTGCCGGTCCAAAAAATAGTCCTGTAATGATACAACAAATGAGTAAGGCTTTGCTGTTTTTTATGGTCATTTTTATGTCCTTGGGGGTAACGGGAAAAGGTTAATATGTCATAAAACATACGGCGAGACACTCCCCTGTGTCAATATTTATCTTTTGTTGGCCATTTATTTTGCCAGTATTTTACCTGGCCAAAACATCCTATTGGCAAAATCTTTTTACCATGGCATAACATCTGGGGATGTTGGGCCGGGTGTCGAGATTTTTTTTGTTAGTGAACATGAAAAATATTCAAAAGGAGCGGGTGATGAAAATGCTGAGAAAAATCTTTGTGGGTATCATCTTATTGGGCGGGGTATTGTTTGGACTGCTGATCTTTGTGGGACAGCCAAAAATTGAGCAATCCATGAACAAGGTATTGGCACATGCTCCCTATGTTATAGCGCCCGAAGTTCAGATTCTCCACGACACCCTCACCATCGTGGACTGGCATTGTGACGCCACCCTCTGGGCCAGGGATCTGACAAAAAAAAGCAATTATGGCCATGTGGATATTCCCAGGCTTGGCCAGGGGAATGTGGCCATCCAGATGTTTACGGCCGTTACCAAGTCTCCCAAAGGACAAAATTATGAAAAAAACACAGGGGATTTTGATAACATCACCCTGCTGGCAGTCACCCAGTTATGGCCGCCTGCCACCTGGAACAGTCTGACCCAGCGTGCCCTTTTCCAGGCAAAAAAACTGGATGAATGCGCTGCCAGGGTTCCGGATCAGTTCCGGGTTGTGACCAGCCAAACAGAACTTAGCCGGGCACTTTCCCTTCGCACCAAAATGAAAAATAAAGGGGAAACGGGTCTTGTAATTGGGATGCTGGGCATTGAAGGCCTCCATGCCCTGGAGGGCAAACTTGAAAATATCCAGGTTTTATATGATGCCGGATACCGGATGATGGGCTTCCATCATTTTTTTGACAACAGAACCGGCGGATCCCTCCATGGCTTATCCAGGGCAGGGCTGACAGATTTTGGCCGCAGGGCGGTCAAAAAACTGGATGAACTTTCAGTTGTCATTGATTTGTCCCATTCCTCCCCGGCAGTTGTGGATGATATCCTGGAACTGACCAGCCGCCCCTGTGTGGTGTCCCATACAGGGGTCACCAGTGCCCATGCGAGTCCCCGGAATCTTTCCGATGAACAAATGGTGAAGATTGCCCAAAAAGGGGGGCTGATTGCCATGGGCTATTGGGAGGGGGCTGTGGGCGATATCAGCCCTAGGAATATTGTCAGATCCATCCGCCATGCCATGGATCTTGTGGGAGAAAATCATGTGTCCCTGGGGTCTGATTTTGATGGCTCCACCACCACCTCATTTGATACGTCGGAGATTTCAATTTTGACCCAGGAAATGGTCAATGCCGGTTTTTCCAAGCAAGAGATCGCCAAGGTTATGGGGGAAAATGCCGTAAATTTCTTGATGGCCCATTTGCCCAATTAATTATTTTTTTCCAAAAAAGATAATTTTCGGTTAGTATTCAAATTTTAAGATATGCGGAATCGATCAATCCTTTTTAACCAAAGATAAACCTTCCGGGGTAAGGGGAAATTTTTTCTTGGAAAGACAACAGATGAACCCACAACCCTTTGAATTGGTTTTTGATGATTCTATGCTTTTCGGTGATGCATATGAAGATAGATGCGATACCCTAATCCTCCATGGTGCCGGCCAATCATCACGGAAACGGTTTTCAAGAATGCGGGAAAGCCTGAATGCCAGTGGCGTGCCTTCTGTGTGCTTTGATTTTATCGGGCATGGTGAAACCGGCGGAGATATAAAGGCAACCAGCCTGCAAGAAAGAACCGAACAGGCTGCGGCTGTTATCCGGCACACCTGCACAGAACCGCTGACACTGATTGCTGCGAGTATGGGTGCCTATACTGCCATTAAGCTCATCGAAATTTTTCCGGTGAAAAATATGATATTGCTGGTACCGGCAGTCTATACGCCCCTTGCCTATCATCTTCCTTTTGGTCTTGGGTTTTCGGCAGCCATTCGCGTACCCGGCAGTTGGCGGGAATCGGATGCCTTTGCTATCTTGGAAAAATTTAAAGGCAACCTTTTGGTTGTCGCTGCCCAGAATGATCATGTTATTCCAGCTCAAGTCATAACAAAGATTCATGATTCAGCAAAACATGCCGGAACCAACCGAGTATATACTGTGCCGAATTCGGAGCATCTGTCACTTTTTCCCACAGCTCAGGACTTTAATTCGACAATAGATAGGATAATTGAAATGCAAAAAGACACATACAAATGAAAAGAATAACAATACCGGGATTCCCGCATCATGTTATCCAGCGAGGATTGCAGGGTAGACAGACCTTCCTTAGTCATGATGACTATGTCACTTACCTTGAGATAATAACTGAATGCTGTCTTCGTCATGGCGTTGATGTCTGGGCTTACTGCCTGATGCCGGACCATGTTCACCTGATAGCCGTTCCCGGAGAAAAGAACGCCTTAACCAGATGCCTGGGAGCGGCTCATGGGCGGTACACAAGATATATAAACCTGGGAACCGGCAACACGGGGCAGTTCTGGCAGGGGCGATACGCATCACATCTGCTGGACGAACAATACCTGATTGCCTGCGCCCGCTATATCGAGATAAATCCGGTCAAACGAGATTACGTCGATCAACCGGAGGATTGGCAATGGAGCAGTGCAAAGGCCCATATCATGAAATGTGATGACTCTTTAGTGCAGGCCGGCCCATTACTGGAAAGAGTTGAAACGAAATGGCAGGATTTTCTTGCCGAAGCCAGGCCGGCGGCGGAGGCAGATTTGTTTTATTCCCACGAGAAGAGCGGGCTTCCCCTTGGCAGCGATGATTTCCTGACCATGGTTAAAAAAAGACAAGCATGGTGACAGTTATCATAGCTGCTTTAACCCGTATAAAAGTATTAATATTTTTCCACTATTTTCTTATAGGGAATGTACTGTTCTGACTTAATTTTTTTATAAAATACATGCCTGAACCAGGGGATTTTGGTTAGAAGTCTCATTATTGAATTAAAAATTCTGGATTTGTATCTATTCTGGGGGAAATTAAATAATTTGTTCTTTTTGTAGTATTTGTAATCAGCATGAAATACAAATCGGAGCTTTCCCCATATATCATCCCTGAATATTTTAGCACCGCCGACACCTAAAAATGTCTGGGGCCCGCAATATCCCGCGTCGGAAAAAGAGACTGCTGTTTCGGCCAGAAGTTGAAGATTCCGATTGATGTCATCAGAGTTCCCTACATCATCCCGAATGATCCCCGCATTATTTGCATTTTGCCATTCAATTGACCCTTCAAAAAAATCGTACATGTATGTCATCTGGTTGCTGTGGCCTGAAACCAAAAAAGCAACTTGTTTACCCCGTAAATCAGGTTTATGATTCATAAAAAAACGTCTGTCAAAAAATTCTTTGAATTTCGATGAAAGATTCTTATTGATTAGCTCTGCTGCAAAAACAACAATATCAGCCGGTAGCACCGTTGACCGGTAGAAATCAGAGAAACTGTCCCTATAGATACATGAATTGTCATAGCCACATCTGATGCAACCGGTACATCCTCCTTTAATGTTGATATCCCAAAGGTTTACCAGGTCGACACTTGCCGAAAATGAATCTGAAAACCGTTTTATCATTCCTGGAATATTTGATTTCTGGTTTTGTGTGTCAGTAATGATGATAATTTTTTTGTTTCCGGCATTGATTTTATTTGTGACATTCTCCGGCACAAAATTGAATTCATTGATCTGTACCGGCTTAAATCGTTTCTGCGGAACCATGTCTTTTTCTGATGAATTTAAAAAATAATTTGCAAACGTTAGAAGTTTTGTTCTGCCGGATTCATTTAAAATGTCATCCATTTCCGCTGAAAAATAACCGATATAGTTCATATCAAGGTCATCACAGACAGCATTCATATAGCGGTGGGCTGTGTGGTCGTAGAAGTGAATTGACGTGCTTATTACAGCTGTATATTTGTTCTTAAAACAATGGGTTTTGTTCTTTTCATGGATAAGTTCTATAAATCTCATATACTGTGCGGGAACAAGCAGTGTGTATACCGGTGTCGCCCAGATGATGCCATCTGACGAATCTATATCCGATAGTATTTCCTTAAAAAGGGTGTTGTTACGTTCAATTGTTCTGATCCTGTTTGAAATATTATAATAGACATAGTCGTGCTGCGGATAGTGCTTTTGGATGAATTTTACATACTGAATTGTAATGCCCGTATCTCCTTTCGGACTTCCGTTTAATATGACAAATCTCATCGATACCTCCTAGGGTTTAGGAATTCATAAATATGGCCGGAAAGTTGACATGGTCAACATGGGCCATCGTATATGTGAAAATTGACAGTGTCAACATTTAGTGTTAACAATGGGCTGAATCAAATGAAAAAAAATTGTACAATGGGAGGAAGGTTGACACCCAAAAAAAAATATCATCATGGCAATTTGCGAGGACAACTCATCGAAACAGCCCTTGATATCATATCGGAACATGGGCTTGAAAAGGTTTCAATGAGGGGATTAGGTCAACGGATAGGCGTGTCGAGAACTGCACCCTACAGACATTTTGCCGATAAAAGTGCGCTTTTATCGGCAATCGCCGAGGATGGTTATAGAAAACTGACCCATGCATTAAACAATTCCAACAATCGGTTTTCCGAAGATTCAGTGACAAGGCTTATGGATGTCGGAATTGCCTATGTTGAATTTGCTGTTTCAAACCCCGTCCACTACCGGATTATGTTCGGCAACGAAATTCAGGAAAACAAGAGAACCCCGGAACTTATCAAGGCTGCAGAAGCCGCATTCAATGAGCTTCTCTGCGCCGTCAAAGTGTGTCAGGATGAAAAAAGGGTCAAACAATTCAACACCTATATTATTGCAAACACATTGTGGTCAACAACCCATGGCATATCGTCCCTGTTGATTGATGGGCAGGTGTCGGCCGCAAATGTTTTTCAGGAGCTCCCGGCTCTGCTTAACACCGAAAATGGCACCGGCAAGGTCGATGTGCGGCAGATTTTTGAACTGATGGGAGAAGTCCTTTTTACCGGACTATTGGAATAGAGCCTAGGAATAGTGTTTACTGAAATATCCATACCAATGACATTAAACCCCATATTATGCATTAGAATTGAATAATTGCCATCTCCGCAACCCTAGTCTAATACTGATTTACCATGAACAGTTTTGAGAAAATTCTGTAATTTTCCCCATAATTGTTCATAGATTGGCGCTTGTTGGGATTGTTTATATTCATTTTCCCAAGGGCTTGATGTGTTAATTGTTTTCATTGTATCCTTGTTGAGCTAATGAGCCCTTCACCCGGCGGGTGGCGCGGGAAGCAAGCCTCCACGCAAAGGGGACGGACTCTGATAAAAAATTAAAGTTTGCGACTGCATGCTCAAGCCAGATCAGGAGCAAGAAGCTTGTTATGCACTTTTAATTTCATACTGTTCCATTTTTTCAACTTTTTCTGTTTTCCTCCATAGAATAGATCCTTGACCACAATGTGCCAACCCCGATTTGAGAAGAACTTTTCCAGATGCTGAATTGGATGAAAGGTGGTGAGCATAAATTCGAGATAGTTTAAGATGGCTAAAACCAAATTTGATTAATGATTTACAAGCTTCTGTACAATACCCTTGATTCCAATATTTAACACCAATCCAATATCCTAGCTCACCTTCTGATAAATCCATGTTCATTAGAGAAATTGCACCCATAAGCATTTGGTTAGACTTTAATGTAATTGCAAAACTTGCTAGTTTTCCTTCTTCCCACTTTTGTTGGTGACTATTGATCCATTCATCTGCCAGTCCATCAGGATATGGATGAGGAATATTTTCCGTTGGCTCAGCGATACGTTTATCATTCACAAGATTCTGAACTACAGGTGCGTCTTCAATTAAAAATTTTCTTAAAATTAGACGTTCGCTTTGAATTATCGGTTGTTGTGTCAATTTTATTTTCCTTAGAGCATAACCCATTCAGCGGATTGTCCGCTGAAATGCTTTAATTATGATTAGCACCATTCATGATAAACCTCGCATCTTTTGCTATGGCACAAAATTTCCCAATTTTGAGTTTATCGCCAATAAACGGAAAGTGGTAAAGAACATTACGCTCAAATCGTTCTGGGCCTTCGGGATCATCGTAGTAGGTGTAGTCACCAATAATGATGTTTTCAGAAGAAATAAAGTTTTTCAAATATCCAACCTGGGGAAAACCCTTCATGGGTTCTTTCTCTTCAGGGTTTGGTCCTTTCAAATTGCCTCCAATGTAAATATGAATTTTTACCTCTCTACAATGTTAGTATTATTCTACTTACTTCATTTCTTAAAAACGATTTGCCCTGTAAGCAAATAAGCTTGATAAAACTTCAGAGGTTTTGAAAAACCAGCTTTATTTAAAAATAATTCAATCTGTTCTTGAGAAATAGATCGCATATCTTTATCACGTTGTTTAAATTCCTCAATCACCGATTGGTCATCGTTCCTTGTGCTTAATTGTTGGATTTTCCATGCTGAATTCAAGACAAAGTATTCATTTGTGTTTTTATCACCTTCCAAGTACACTATCACAAGTGGAGCGCCCGGCTTTAATTTAGCTGAAATCTTATTAAGGAATCCCTGAATTTCATCGTCACTGTGTAGAAATTGCAAAACCAGAATCGATGTAGCTGCGTCAAAATCAGTTTCATGTACATCATCAATCACTCCTTTCACTAAATGAACTTTCTCTGCACAGTTATTGGCCTGCACCCTTTTTTTTGCTGTTGATAACATTTTTTCAGAAGGATCAAAGCCGAGAAATTTCCATTGTGGATTATTTATTGAATAGTCAATAATTTCTTTACCGGTGCCACAACCGGCTACCAACATATTTGCTGAATCAGACAGGGTATCTTCAAGGAGACATCGGGCAAGTTCGTGTGAAGTTTGGTAACCGGGAATTACTTTCATAATATTTTCATCATATGCATTTGCTTTGTCGCTGTTAAAACCAGCCTCTGTATCTATTTTATTTTCATTCATATTTTTGTCCTGCTATAATTACTCAGTTAATTTCTATCTCATAAGCATTTATTCTCGGGCCTATTTGCCTCGATCGTATGGAAAATGTATTGTTATCGAGTAACTTTGCCGTGTGTATTTTTTTTCTACCGGAGGATATGATCAATGTCAAAGTAAAACAGAGTTCATCTGCCCCATAGTTTCCACCTAGTGAATAATTTTGACACCTGCCAAAAAAAAATGCCGTCTTGATTGTTTTTTGATGATTTACTCCCAGACCATGAGATATTCTGCCAGCACCTCATGGGTATTAGTATTGATCAAGTGAAGTGAAATGGGAGATTGGGTTTTTGGATCTTCACCCCCCGTCTCTTTATCCAGCGGGTTACAGCCTTTGATTAGGTTTCCCAAGGGGTGCAGCGCGATCCGCCCGTCTGATAATCCATTGATTTTTCCCTCCAGGGTAATGCCCAGGTATTTTTCAATGGTTTTTAACCGGTGGGCTGTTTCGTTGCTCACCCTGTAAAGGGTGAGTGTATTGATGTCTGTTAAGGGGGGAGGTAACGGCATTCCCTCTTTTGAAAAATTGCCTGGAAAATAGCTCGGGTTGATCCATGTGAGCTGAAAATAGCTGGGGCCGAAACAGGGGTGACATGGTTTAAATATCGAGAGCATATTGGCAACTTTTGGAGAAAAGATGATATCGATGTGACTTTTTGATTTATTATACATGAGTCTGGCATCCCCATTGTTCTGATATCTCACCTGTCTGCCGCAAAGGAGACGGGATTCCATTTCCAGGCAATCATACCACCAGTTGATGGTTTTGTATAAAAGCACCGGTTGATTATCAATAAAATAGGTTTCTGTTCCCCGACTAATTATGGGGCTGGAAGCGAGTATGACAGCTGATAGAATAGTGATTTTCAGGATTTGGAACATATGATTTTTTCTCAATGTTTAAATTGCATTTAGCGATGAATACAATATTTAATACCAGAATTAGACGGATTGGTCATTCTGAATTATCATCAAAACCCATGGGAAAAAAAGAAAACATTGTAAAAGATACCATTGTAAAAATTAGATTTATCCGGAGTGACAGAAGACTGACACCCGGTGTCCATTGGGCAGTTCCAATTTAGCGGTTTATAGGATACATTTAGTTTCCATGGATGATCTGAAACTATTTACAGATGGAAGTGTGGACCCAAGATCAAAGGTTGGGTATGGGGCATACCTGGCCGTGGGTACAGGAGGGATTTTCCTGGAATCCCTTGGGGCAAGTGTGAAGGTGAAAAGATTTGAACAAACTTCTTCAACAAAACTGGAATTGCAGACAGTGTTATGGGCCCTGGGAGAGGTCTGCCCATTGGGGCGACGGGTGATGGTGTATACGGATTCCCAAAATATCATTGGTTTACAGGGAAGACGTGATCGACTTGAGCAAAATGAGTATCGATCAAAAAAAAATAAGCGCATCAGAAATTATGAGTTGTACCAAGAATTTTACCGAATGGCAGATCTAATGGATTGTACTTTTATTAAGGTGCGCGGCCATAAGGTGTCCAGTCAAAAAGATGAAATCGACAAACTTTTCACCATGGTGGATAGAGCATCAAGAAATGCCCTGAGAAAAGAGAATCTCTGACCTGTTCCTTGACTTCACAGATCAGTTTTCATAAGAAGGGCAGGTGATATGATATACAGATAATAAATGCGTAAAAGGGGAATCCATGAAAAAGATTATTCTTGTAATGCTGGTTTTGTTGTTGACCTTTGGTACGGCCCTGGCAGTAAATACCATTAAGCTGGGGGTGGTGACCAAACCCGGATCTGCCCAGAATATTGTGGGTCAAAAATTCAAAGAACTTGTGGAAAAGCGCTCAGCCGGAGCCTTTGAAGTAAAAATATTTCATTCTGCTTCCATTGGCAATGAAACAGAAATCCTCCAGCAGATACAGATGGGCACCATTCAAATGGGAGTGATCACCGGCGGGCCCTTTGACACCATTGATCCCATTGTCCGGGTGATCAATTATCCCTTTTTGTTTAAAGACTATGACCAGGCGGATGAGATCCTGGACGGCCCCCTGGGCAATGAAATTCTTAAAAGCCTTGAAACATCCGGATTTAAAGGACTTTGTTTTTCTGAAAACGGATTTAGAAATCTGACCAACAACAAACAGAAAGTTACCTCTCCCCAGGATGTGAAAGGGTTGAAAATCCGGGTCATGTCCTCGGCCCTCCACAAAACCATCTGGCAGTCTTTGGGGGCCAATCCCACCCCCATGCCCTGGCCGATCTATACAGAACTGGAGCAGGGGGTAATTGACGGACAGGAAAATCCTCTCTGGGTCATGGAGGTGTATAAATTTTATGAAATCCAGAAATACATGACCCTTACCCGGCATGTGTATTCTCCCCATATTGATGTGGCCTCCCTAAAATGGTTTAACCGGCTTTCCCCTGAAAATCAGGCCATGGTTACAGGGGCCATTAAAGATGCGGCTGCCTTCCAGCGCAGGGACAACCGGGACAAAAATGCCGGGCGTCTGGCCCTGCTCAAAGAAAAGGGAATGCAGGTGGTGGAAACCCCTGATATTGATGCATTTCGAGAACGAGTGGTCGGTTTAAAGGATATGGATTTGTACAAGGATGCCCGGGTGCAGGCGTTGTTGATCAAATTGCTGGCTGCGGTAAAATAGGCGCATGTCAGATTGTTTGGATCGCATCAGTTACCGCATTAACCGTTGGGTGGAAAATTGGGTCTGTGCCATGGGGATCACCATGGCCATCATTGTGGCAACCCAGGTGTTTTCCCGGTATGTACTCAATTATTCTTTGTTCTGGTCCGAGGAACTGGCAAGGTTTTTGCTAATCTGGCTCACCTTCCTGGGGGCCACCGTTGCCTATTTTCATGGGGCCCACCCCGGTGTCGATGTACTGTACCGGCGCTTGTCACCTGGTTTGCAGCGATGGGCCTCCCTGGTGGTCCACGGGGTATCTTTGTGCCTGTTTGGTGTCATGATAATCCATGGTCTAGGATTTGCCTGGTTTGTAAGGTTCCAGATCACCCCGGCCCTTTCGTTGCCAAAATGGATTATCATGGGGGTAATCCCCATGGGGGGTGTGATATTTATGCTTCACGGTCTGGCCTTTTTGTTCCGGGAGATAGCAACTCCCAAAGGTGGGGGCAATGACCACTGAGATATTAATTTTATCCCTGTTTTTCCTCTTTTTGCTCAACACCCCCATTGCCATTGCCATTGGCGGGGCATCTGCTCTGGCCATCCTGATCCAGGGAGACTTTTCCCTGATGATGGTGGTCCAGCGAATGTTTTCCGGCACGGATTCCTTCCATTTGATGGCGGTCCCTCTGTTCATGTATGCCGGTGTGATCATGGAAAAAGGAGGGATTTCAGGGCGGCTTATTGACTTTGCCAATGCCCTGACCGGGTGGCTTCCCGGCGGGCTTGCTGCTGTTTCCATTGTGGGGGCCATGTTTTTTGCCGGAATCTCAGGATCTGCCGCAGCAGATGCCGCCGCCGTGGGAGCGGTTCTTATTCCTGCCATGAAACGCTCGGGCTACCCGTCGGATTTTGCAGCGGCTGTCCAGGCATCGGGCGGTTCCCTGGGGGTGGTCATCCCCCCTTCCATTCCCATGATCATTTTCGGGTTTCTCACAGGAGCCTCCATCACTAGGTTGTTTGCCGCCGGAATTCTTCCGGGATTGCTCATCGGGCTGTCCCTGATCACGGTATCAACCATCATTGCCAAAAAAAACGGGTATGCCCCGGGCATGGCTTTTTCTATACCCAATGTTTGTCAGACGTTTAAACGGGCTTTTCTGGCCCTGGGGGCACCCATCATTATCCTGGGGGGGATATTGTTCGGCATTTTTACGGCAACGGAATCGGCTGCCGTGGCCGTGGTCTATGCCCTGTTTGTCTCCATGGCAGTATATCAAAAGATCGGTTTCAGGGATATTTTTCCCATTTTTCGGCAGGCCTCCATAACCTCTTCCGTGGTCATGTTCATTATTGCCACGGCCTCGGTTTTTTCCTGGATTGCGGCCATGGAAGAGATCCCTGCCACCCTGGCGGGCAGTCTGCTGGGGATGACGGACAACCCCACCCTGCTGCTGCTGCTCATCAACCTGGTTCTCCTGGCTGCCGGGGCTTTTGTGGAAACCACAGCCGCCCTTATTCTCCTGGTTCCCATGATCACTGCCATGCTGCCCTCCCTGGGTATCGACCTGATTCAACTGGGGGTGATTGTGGTGACCAATTTGTCCATTGGTATGCTCACGCCTCCCATGGGCATCTGTCTCATTGTATCCAGCTCCATTTCTGAAGATTCCATCGGGGCTGTTAGCCGAAGGGTTCTCCCCTTTTTGATTGTTCTGATCATCGATCTGTTGATCATTACCTTTTATTCCCCCCTGACCATGTGGATGGCCGGGTTGATTAATAATGGCTGATTAACAATTAGATTGAATTGATTAATAAGAGTTGATTAACCATTAGACTGTAAATAGGGATGGAAATGAGCAATCATTGCTGGTAAGCTCTTGTACCAGTCATGTGACCGTCTGCCGGAAAATCGACAGATATAATAAAAAAATGGGTGTGGACATGGACCCTGTGCAACAGGCGGAAAAAATTATTGAAGATACCTATATCCGGTATAAGACTATTTTTGAAAATACCGGAACCGCCACCATTCTCATTGAAGAGGATATGACCATTTCAATGGTCAATTCGGAGCTGGAGCGGATATCCGGTATTGATAAATTTAGTGTGGAAAAGAAGATGAAATTTCCGGAACTCATTGCCGAGGCTGACAGGGAAAAGGTGATTGCCAACCATCGCATGAGGCGCCATAAACCTTCCCAGGTCCCCCGCAATTATCCCTGCAGGGTAAAAATGGCCAACGGGGATATCAGAGAGTGTATCCTTACCGTGGCCCTTATCCAGGGGACACGCCAGAGCGTGGCATCCATCACCGATATTTCAAAGCAGAAACAGCTGGAACGGGAGATTGCCAGGATCAGCGAGGAGGAACGCCGCCAGATGGGCCAGGTGCTCCATGACGATCTGGGATCTCATTTGGCCGGGGTGGAAGCCATGACAGCACTTCTGGCCGGCCGGCTTGAAAAAGAGCATCATCCCCAGGCCGAACTGGCCCGGGAAATTTCAGGGTTTGTGAACCAGGCGATCAAAAAAACCCGGGCCATGGTCCAAGGATTGGTGCCGGTAAACCTTGAAAGTACCGGTTTTATGGCGGCTATTCAGCAATATGCAGTTCAGGTGGAAAAGGGATTTGAGCTTGAATGCCAAGTTTGCGGTGGACAAAATATTCAATTTTCCAATACAGCCGCTCTGACCCATGTTTATTATATAATCCGGGAGGCTGTGAACAATGCTGCCAAACATGGGGATGCCCAAAAAATTTCCATAGAATTTAAAGGGTCTAGTCTGGATATGATCATTGATATCCAGGATGACGGCAGGGGAATGGCTGGAATAGATATTGAAAAAAAAGGAGTCGGCCTTGTGATCATGCAGCACAGGGCCGATCTGATCGGCGCCAGCCTGAAAATACGTGAAAATAAAACAGGGGGGACCATCGTCCGGTGCCAGATCGAAAAAAAATATTTATTGTAGATGACCATCCTGTTTTCAGGAAGGGGCTGGCACAGCTCATTGATGAAGAAGCGGATCTTCATGTTACTGGTGAGGCAGAAAGTGTGACCCAGGCCATTCAATTGATTCAAAATGGGGTTCCGGATCTGGTCATCGTCGACATCACCCTCAAGGATAAATCCGGAATTGATCTCATCGAGTATTTAAAGGAATATTTTCCACATCTTCCCATTCTGGTTATTTCCATGCACGATGAATCCTTGTATGCAGAACGGGTGCTGAGAGCCGGAGCCCTGGGGTATATCACCAAACAGGAAATGACCGGCAATGTGGTGGTTGCTGTCCGCCAGGTGATCGCCGGCAAGCGCTATATCAGTTCGGACATGGTGGATGCCCTGTTGGGAAAAATGATGGGCGGCCCCGGGGGTGACGGCCAGAGCCCCATTGAACTTCTTTCCAACCGGGAACTTGAAGTATTCCAGCTTGTCGGCCAGGGATTCAAACGGGGGGAAATCGCTGATCTCCTCCACCTGAGTGTTAAAACCATTGGCACCTACCGGGAAAATATTAAAAAAAAGATGAACCTGAAAACCGCCAATGAACTGATGAAGCATGCCCTAACCTGGGTACTATCTCAAAAATGATATGAGCCTAGGTGTTTTACCCATGGCAATATCGGTATTTATCCCATAAAAAAACCGGTTCTCCATTGATTGTCAAATTTTTATAATTTGGTTACTGGTATTGTGCGCTTGATTAAATATGGGATGCCTGTTTTATAGCTGAATCACGATAGCCTGTAAAGGAAGGATGGAACCATGGCAGCAACACAAATGGAAAGAGTCAGAGATGTTGAAACCTGTGTAGATCGTATTCTTGAAACCGTTGGCTATAAGATTGTGTTTGGTATGCCCCTGGCCCTGGGAAAGCCCAACCACATCGCCAATGCCCTGTATATGAGGGCGAAAAATGATCCCGCCATTGACCTGACCATCATCACGGCCCTGTCCCTTGAAAAACCCAGTTCCTCTTCCAAGCTTGAAGCCCGGTTGCTGGATCCTATTGTAAAGCGTCTCTGGGACGGGTTTGTAGAATTTGAGTATATGAAGGATCTGCGGAAAAATCAATTGCCGGAAAATGTCACCATATCTGAATTTTTTACCAAAGCCGGGGGGTACCTGAATTCTTCCTATGCCCAGCAGAAATATATCAGCACCAATTACACCCATGCTGTCAGGGATCTTATCGACAACGGCCTTAATGTTCTTGGCAATCTCATCGCCCCCCATCCCGACGGAAACCCGGAACTGGTTTCCATGAGCTGCAATCCGGATCTTGTGCTGGAAGCCTTTGAAAAGCTTTCGGTTGAAAAGAAAAAGGGGCATCGGTATATGGTCCTGGGCCAGATAAATACCAATTTGCCCTATATGTACGGGGATGCAGTGGTGGAATCCAAAAACTATGATATAATTTTGGATGACCCTGCCTATGATTTTCCCTTGTTTTCCGTGCCAAAGGCGGCGGTTTCCCCGGCTGACCATTTGATCGGTCTCAACGTCAGCAGTCTGATCCGGGACAATGGGTCCCTGCAAATCGGCATCGGTTCCCTGGGAGACAGCATTGCTGCCGGCCTGATCATGCGCCATCAGCAAAATAAAGACTATAACAGGGTTTTATCAGCCCTGAATATTCCCGGACGATATTCCGATTTGATTCAAAAAATCGGGGGCACCAAAATTTTTAAAAAAGGGCTCTACGGGGCAACGGAAATGCTGGTGGATGTTTTTATCCATCTTTACCGAAATGGGGTTCTCAAACGAAGGGTATATGACCATGCCGGACTCCAGCGACTGATCAATGAAAAAATTATCACCGAAAATATTACCCCCCAAATCTTTGATATCTTTGTGGAACATCACATCACCCATGAACGCTTAACCAAGGCAGATTTTCGCCTGCTCATGAAATATGGCGTGATCACAGGGCCTATAGAGTACATGGATGGGAGGTTGATCTGCGATGGTGTCAGTTTCTCCGCCGATCTGCGGGATGAACAGACCCGTGAAATGCTGAACCAGCATTTGGGAGATCGCCTCCAGGAGGGGGTTGTCTGCCATGGATCTTTTTTTATCGGACCCAATGCCTTCTATGATGCCCTCAATGCCATGCCCGAAGCGGAACGAAAGCTTTTTTCCATGACCGGTGTGGACTATGTGAACCAGCTTTACGGGGATGAAGAACTCAAAACCAGCCAGCGATCCCATGGCCGGTTTGTTAATGCCGGTATGATGGTGACCCTTCTGGGGGCGGTTATTTCCGACGGTCTTGAAAATGGAAATATTGTTTCCGGTGTGGGGGGGCAATATAATTTTGTGTCCATGGCCCATGCCCTGGAAGACAGCCGATTGATCATGATGGTTCGGAGTACCAAGAAAAGCTGTGGCAAGCTGTCTTCAAATATTGTGTTCAACTATGGTCATACCACAATTCCTCGGCATTTGCGGGATATTGTGGTCACAGAATACGGAATTGCCGATCTTCGGGGTAAATGTGACCGTGATGTTATTGCCGCCATGTTGAATATCTCCGACTCCCGGTTCCAGGAAGAGCTGCTCACCCAGGCCAAAAAATCCGGAAAAATGGAAGCCGATTATGAAATTCCTGAAATTTATCGCCGGAATACACCGGAACGGGTCCAGGCGATTCTATCTCCCTTTAAATCCCAGGGGTATTTTCAGAGTTTTCCTTTCGGTACGGATTACACCCATGAGGAGGTCACCCTGGCAAAGGCATTGAAACTTCTGAAAGACAAAGTTTCCACCCAGCGCGCCCGGACCGTTACCGGGATTATCAAACAGTTTTTTTCAAAACCGCCCCAGACCATCCTCCCTTTGTTGAAACGGATGAAGCTGGATCTGCCAAAATGTCTGCGAGAAAGGGTGCTGAGAGCTGTGGTTGTCTATGCCCTGGGACAGGGTAATTGATTCTTGTCCCAGGTTTCCTGTGGGCGGGGCAGATAGGTCTTTACACAGATTCTAATTGTTGATATTGAGCCAAGAACCAGGTCAATTAAAATGGGTTAATTAAGTTAGCTCAATAAAATATATATTAGAATGATAAATGGTTTCAGTATGGAGTTGCCGCTGTCTGCCGTTTAGGGAGTATCACCCATTGCTTGAATTTTTACCCGCCAATACGCTTAAAAAAAAATTTGGAGTGTTCGGCCACTTCTATTCCGTGAATCTGTCGTCCGGGGACCAAATTGATTGTAGGAGTGTTCTTGAAATTGTGGCAACACAGCGCAAACCCGCTGCCACAGATCTATTGCTGGAAAACCAGGCAGATGCCATTTTTATCATGATGAATCCAGGGTCATCCATGCCTTTGGAAGAGGTGAATCATGTCATCTCCCAACGACAAAAGGGGTCTCTTTCCAGGTCCCTTGTATTAACCAAACCGGATACCACCCAATACCAGGTAATGAGAATAATGCATTATATCGGCTGGTCCCATGTCAGGGTGGTGAACCTCTCGGATTTGAGAAATCCCAAGGGGAGCGAATTTGTGACCCAGTACCGTGATCTTGAAGATCGAACAGGGTTTGAATCCCACTCCCTATTTGCCGATGACAGGGGGGATGAACTGATGTCCAATCTCAACAGAAAACCCCAGGCCCCCATTGTTTGCGCCTGGGGTGTCAGTCCCGGCTTAGATCCGCTTATTGAAAGATGCCTGGGGAAAATTTCCAACATTCCGGGTTGTGTCGGACTTTTGAAGCCCCAGACGGAAAATAAATATTTTCATCCTCTGCCCACCCTGCAAAAATCAAAAATGCAATGGGTGGATAAGATGGTCGGTTTGATTCGTTCCTAGGCAATACCGATGAAAAATACAAAACTGCAGATGGCGGTATGCGCACTGGTGACAGCTTCGTTTACCAATATTTATATTACCCAACCGATCTTGCCGGTGCTCCAGGCGGAATTCGGGGTAACCACGGTCCAGGTTTCTTTGACCGTGTCCGCCGTAATTCTGGGTATTATAATTTCCAACCTGTTTTTTGGATATCTGTCGGACAAAGTTTCCCTTCATCCCATTTTGCTCACCGGGGGTATCTGTGTGGCAGCGGCGGGAGTGGTTTGTGCACTGACCCAGGATTTCAGGGTGCTGGTGGGGGCCCGGTTTGTCCAGGGGATTTTTATTCCGGCCCTGACCACCAGTCTTGCTGCCTGGCTGTCCAAAACCCTGCCCAAGAAAAAACTTTCCGTGGTCATGGGCACCTATGTGGCTGCAACCGTCCTGGGCGGACTTGGGGGGCGGTTTTTGGGGGGCTGGATTCATCCACCCCTGCATTGGCGGTATGCCTTTCTTTCAGCATCTGCACTGATTCTGGTGGCCACCTTTGTGGCCATGGCAGTACTGCCCGGCCCCACAATCCAAGAGAAATCAGAGGGCAACAGGGATCAGAATTTTTTGACCCTGTTAAAACGCAAGGATCTGTTTCTTTTTTATTGCTGCGGGGCCTCGGGCCTGCTCATGTTCTCCCCCGTCTTCAATTTTCTGCCCTTTCGCCTGGCAGGGCCGCCCTTTAATTTTTCAACACAAATGATCACCCTGGTTTATCTGGTCTATGTGCTGGGAATATTTCTGGGCCCTGTTGCCGGAAGGGTTAGTAACCGGTTTGGCGGGGGCAATACCCTGATTGCCGGAAGTGTTATTATGGGTCTCTCTCTTCTCCTGCTGTTGATCCCCTCTGTGGTGGCAGTTATCACAGGACTGCTGGGGATTTGTGCCGGATTTTTTACCATCCATTCAACAGCGGTGGGATTGTTGAACCAAAAACTTGTGAACAGTCAGGGGAGGGCCAATTCCCTGTATGTGCTTTTCTATTATACCGGCGGCTGGCTGGGTATCACCGGTGCCGGGTTTGGATTTGAGTACGGCGGGTGGAACTGGGTGATCTATTCCGTGGGAGGGTTTCTGGTGGTCCCTTTCTTTACAGGTGTTTTTACACGCATTGTCGAAGGTGGCGAATCAAAAAATCCCAACCGGTGAGTGGAGAGAGAGTTAACGCAAATCCGTCTCTGGTTAAAATTGAATCGTTAAAATTGAACCGTTAAAATTGAATTTGGGAGGTGAAAAAATCCCGGTGTTCATCACTTCTGTGGCTGACATAGAGGATCGTACTCAACCCTTTTGAGGCCACCTGTTCCAGAAAATCAAGCACTGCTTTTCTGTTCAGCTCATCCAGTCCCTGGGTGGGTTCATCCAAAATCAGCAACCGGGGCATTTTGATCAGAGCCCGGGCAATGAGAACCAATCTCTGGTCAGGGTAACTGAGATTTCGAAAAGGGGTTTGTCCTTTTTGGGACAGGCCTGTCCGGTCCAGCCATTTTCTTGCCTGCTCTTGGTCCTGTAGCGTATATTTCTGATAGAGTCCAATGGAATCAAATAGGCCGGAGATAATACAATTCAGGGTATTGCCCGGCACAAAATAGTTCCGGTGGAGATCCGGGCTGACAATGCCCATATCTTTTTTAAGTTCCCAGATGGACTCGCCGGTCCCCCGCTGGATACCGAATATGCGCAAATCGTTTTGATAGCAGGCCGGATGATCCCCTGTGATCAGCTGGAGCAGGGTGGATTTTCCGCATCCGTTTGGCCCGGTCACCAGGGTATGATCCCCGGTATGGATTCTAACATTCAAGTTCGTGAAAAGGTTCTTGCCCCCATACCCGGCGGATCCGTTTTTCAACCTGACCAATTCTGTTGATAATTTTTTCTCTTTTTTTGCGACAGGATTTTTACCGGCTTTTTCCCCAATACCGTTGCGAATATTTTGATCCGGAATCAATTCTTCAATGATGGTTTGAATGAAGGGTTGAAAATCAGGGCTACCCTGGCCCATTTTTTTTCCCAGGACCGGCATGATATCGGCCACAGGACCCATGAGGTCCAACCGCCCATTGGCAACCAGGCATACATGGGTGCACCAGTCCGGGATATCCCCATGGTTGTGAACCGTGATAAAAAGACCGATTCCCTGTTGGTGCAGCAGGGCAAAGGCCTTGTTCAGTTCCCTGCAGCTGTGGATATCCAATCCTTCATAGGGAGCCTGAACCGCCAGGCAGGAGACCCCTTTGGTGATCTGGGCCAGGAGCATGAGCTTCCTGGATTGACCTGTGCTCAACTGCCGGTATCCCTTGGTCATGGATCCTGTCATTCCAAAGGCCTTGATCATTTCAGCATGGTTCTCCGGGTTTTCCAGAAATGAGCCGGCCGGGGTGCCGGCATCTATTTTGTCCAGAAAGTCGGTGTCATCTTTTTCGAGTTCTTTCTCAAACAGCTCCTGCTGGCGGCTGAACGAAACAATCCCCATGTTTCGGGGCCGGTCAATCTTTTCCGCAATAGTTTCAGCGTTTTCCCCTGCCAGGAGGGAAAAAAACGCTTCAATTCCCGAGCGGTTTACCCCAAGGATACACCAGGCCTCCCCGGGATTTGCTATAAATCGATCAATTATAAGATCTCTGGATCGGGTGTTGATAATTTTCATGACCCGCATTCAAACAGGTTGGGCTGGGTTAGGCAAGGAAAAAATCCAGACAAGAAGCGTCAACTCCGTAACTTCTGGGATTGGTCATGACAGTCTGAAAGAGATATGGTATGTTTGGCGGTAGAAATAATAAATTTCACCGGGCGCAATCCCGGATCGATAGAGAGGACCAATGATTAAATCCATGAACATTGCCTGGTGGGTTCAGCGCTGGGCCGAGTTGATACCTGACAAACCCGCTATTTTGTTTGAGGGGGAGAACATCTCCTACCAGTCTCTTTGCCAACGGGCAGACCGGACCAGCTGCTGGCTTCAGTCCATCGGGATTGAAAAAGGAGACCGGGTGGCCGTGATGCTCAATAATTGTCCTGAATTTCTGGATTTGTTTCTGGCCTGCTCCAGGCTTGGGGCTATTTTTGTTCCCATCAATTTCCGCATCACATCCATGGAGCTGGATTATTTTATTAAAAATTGCCGGCCGCGTCTGTTTGTCCATGGGAAGGATGTGGCTGAGGTGGTTAACGGGTTGGAGATGGAAAGTTATCTGCCACCCATGATGGTGGCGGTTGTAGGCAAGACAAGTGTCAGGGGCAGGGTCTTTGATTTTGACAATGCCACCCGGAGGTTTGATGGGAAAAGGGCGTTTTTGACCAGAAGTCTGGGGCCCAGCGACCCGGAAGAACCCCAGGTGATCATGTATACTTCGGGCACTACCGGTAAGCCAAAGGGAGCGGTGCTCTCCCATCGAAAAACCTTTTTCAACTGCCTCAATGCTGATATATTTTTCAAGCTTCATCCCAGTGACATCATGCTGGTTTTTCTGCCCCTTTTTCATTCAGGGGGACTTTTCATCCAGGCCGCGCCGATCTTTTATAAAGGGGGCACCCTTGTACTCCATCGGAAATTTGATCCATTGCAGGTTTACAAGGATATTGAAAAATTTCAGGTGACCAAGTTTTTAGGAGTGCCAACTGTTTACAGGGAGTTGCTCAAGGTCCCACCGGAAAAAATAGGGGATATTTCCTCCCTTCGGGTCTGTGCCGGCGGCGGTGAAAATCTGACCGAAGATTTGATCCGGAACTGTGTCAGGGCAGGCCTTGGATTCCGCCAGATCATGGGGCAGACGGAAACCTCCATCCTGTTATGGGCATCTGAAAATGATTCCTTCAAAAAACCGGGAACCGTTGGACGGCCGGTCTTCCATGCAGAAGTCTCCATCCTGGACGACCGGGGAAAAAAAACGGCACCCGGAGAAATCGGAGAAATCGTGGTTCGGGGGTCCATCATGATGAAAGAGTATTGGCAGGATCCTGTTAAAACCGAAGAGACGATAAAAAACGGGTATCTTCATACCGGGGATCTGGCACGGATGGATGAGGACGGGTTTTTCTATCTGGAAGGAAGGGCCGGGGATATGTATATTTCCGGGGGGGAAAATGTTTATCCGGCAGAGGTGGAAAAAGTGCTGAAAGATCACCCGGACATCGAGGAAGTGGCTGTCAAAGGAATTGCCGATGACACTTGGGGTGAAGCCGGTCATGCCTTTGTGATCTCGTCTCCCGGCTCATCCATGAATGAAGCCGATGTCATTGCCTTTTGCCAGGGCAAGCTTGCCAAATATAAGTGGCCGCGAAGGGTGAGTTTTGTGTCGCAATTTCCCCGGACCTCTTTGGGCAAGGTGCAAAAAGGGGATCTGGACGGGTCTGCCTGATTATTCGTTCAGGGTGAACCGCCATTTGCAAAATATATCATCGGGGTGGGGGTCTGGCGGGGCAAACACGCATTCCACCCGAATGCGATCATCGATCACCCGGGCAAAGCTTTGAAATTCCTTCATGTGCATGTGTTTGCAGACATATTCCCCCTGGCCGCGTTTGAGGCGGGCCTCCTGGGCCGGGCAGGAGGGCACGGTGATGATTACCTCGTCGGGTGTTTCACAGATCTCGTAGCCCACCAGAATGGTCCAGGGAAATCGCTTCAGGGCGTAAACAAAGCCCGGCAGCCCTTTTTGGGGGGCGGGAAATTTTTCCAAAAGATCCTTGGCAGCAAAACCGGCCACCCGGTCCCAGACCTCTTCATTGATTTTTTCCGCCGTGGTCTGGTCAAAATTTTCGGATATCCGAATAAACCAGAAGGCATCCATGACCCGGTAATTCCATAGCAAAAATTCAATATAGGTCAAAAGCTCCTGGTTGTTCATGCCCTTGAATATTTTCAGATCCATTTTGTTATACTCCCGTAGCATTATGAGCCTCTAGGGTTCATGTATACGAATATGTTAATTATAAACCGCCGTCAAGTGAATCCAGAAAGAGCCCCTTAACCCGCTATGATATGGGGTACACATTTTTTTTAAAATTGTGTACCATGGGAATGTTTTAAACCTAGTTTTCCCATCAAACCAGGAGAAAAAAATGCCCTTGTCCTTTCCATCCAAGCATCACGGTAACATCGCCTTTGGTTTTTTTAATATTGAGTCGGATATGCTGCTGCTGGAACACTATTTCTTTTTTGCAGACCAATTCTGCGGGTGGATGTGTGAGTTGTCGGACCAGGCGGATACCGCTGATATTGGTTTGAATTGTCCGGTTTTTGATATTAGGGATCCCCGTGATATCGGGGATCTTATGGGGGCCATCCATGGAATGCGGTTTACCGGGTTTCTGGGTGAAATGTACCGGCTTTTTCCCTTTCCCAAAGATCCCGATGGATTTAAGCAAAATCCCCGGGGTGATCAAACCCGTGAAATCGTTACAGCAGAAATACAAAAATTTTCCAAAAGAGACAAGATTCCCCTTCATTTTTTAGGGGACGGCCAGGTACAAATAGGTGCCTATGGATTTGACATGGAGGTATTCCATGATCTGATCCGATATGTCTGGCAGGGGGGATATCCCCGGTGGAAAGACGAGATCAGGCCTGTCTGTGTACTGGAGATGAAAGCCTGTATCCAGGCAAGCAATCACCTGTTGTTTAAAGGGGTATTTTAAAGGCGCTATTCACCATGAAGGGGAATGAGAACTTCTTCACAAATTTCCCCTGGTGCTTTCCCTACAAGGAGAAAGTGCCATTTCAAGCTATTGCGGCAATACCAATATCTCTGTTAGGCATCAGATCATGATTTAAGCTCCGGGTGCCTGATCTTCTTATAATAGGATTTTGATTGGTAAATGGCTGCCAAAGGATTATGGCCGGTGACACGGTCCTTCACCGCCAGCACTGTGGTCGGAATGTTTGTAAATTTTAAGAACAAGGTATCATGCCCCACACACAAGCCCAGGAGGATATTAAAATCAACCTGTTCATGGGTCAGGGCCTTTGCCTGGAATATGGGGTTGCACATGGCCTCATCCGTGCCCTTGTATATCTTTTCATCATCTGAGATGCCAATGATATCCTTGGAGCTGTTGCCGGCTTTACAGCAAACGGAGGCCACCTCAAACCCGTATCCTGTCAGGATCTCTTCAACAATTTTGGCTTCTGCGGCCAGTCCCAAACAAAAGGCAAGCCCAAGCCTTTTATAGCCCATTTTCAAGGCAAATTCACAGGTTTCAACAATCCTGGTTTTGCACGGCTGCATAATGTATGGCTCTTGGTCCCGGTTGGCATAGCATTCTGCTTCCTGCAAAGAGGCCTTGTGGGCAAACTCTTTGATATCCGGGGCTTCATACGCTTTATTGGCCTGTTTTAAAACCTCTTTCCGTGTCAATGTCGGGCATCCCTTACGGCCCTTTCCTTCATCTGAAAAACAAATTCTCTGGGGGATCTCCAATTCGCACGACGCACAGGAGGAGGAAATCTTTTTTTTTATATCCTTCATCTTTTTCTCCGGCTTTGGGTTAATACACAGATTAATTTGTATGCGAACATTGTACTGCCGTCAAGAAAGGTTTGAATCACTGAAGTGATTTGTCACGTTTTCCCCAGGCAAATGAATATTTTTCGGATTCCCCCCCACGTGGAATGAAGTGCAGTATCTTCCCGTAAAAAAAATGATGCTGGACAGATGGTGAACTCGGACCTATTTTGTTGGAAAATAATGTTATTTATGGAGGAAAGCAGTTAACGGATGTTTGAAACAAAAAAGGGAACCGTTCACATTGAATCAAAATTATCTTTGGATCGAATTCAAGAGCTGGTCCTTGCAACTGACTTCACAACCCATGCCGCGTATCGGCCAATATATATAAGTAAAGAGATCCTTGAAGGCGTTGTGGCAAAAGGCGGGAATGTGGCCCTTGCCATTTTGGAAAACAAAACCATTGTTGGGTTTGCCATACTTGATTGTCCTGATCCAGAAGAACGGTGGGCAAGGTTAAATGAGAACGTTGTTGAGGTCAAGGTTGTTGAAGTGCTCAGAGAGTTTAGAAACCATGGGATTGCACGGCACCTTCTTTTTCATCTTCTTTCCGATCCCGGGTTGGAACAAAAAATTATTTGTCTCACTGCATATTCATGGACATGGGATCTTGAGTCTTTCGGGCAAAGCATTCAGGCCTATAAAAATATGCTGATATCTCTTTATGCGGGTTTCGGATTCATGGAATATCAAACCAACGAGCCCAATATCTGTTTGAGGCCTGAGAACTTTCTCATGGCACGAATAGGGAAAAATGTTCTTCAAACTATCCAGGAAGCTTTTAAATGGGCTCGTTTCGGATTGAGTCCGGATGATTCGTTTGTTCAATAATTGATTCAACGGGTTTCTGCTCAAATTAATTTTTAAGTTTTTTTTGGAAAAAGTATCTGAAATAATAATCTGAAACAATTTATTTTCTTCTGTCTCAAAATAGGTTTTGGAAGTACTCAAATTCAAACCAAATCTGAAACAATTGCCGCCATTGGCAAAAATTTAATTGATATAACGCCATCTTTTCTCCAACCGGTTTCCCTAGAACCAAAAAACGATTGCCAAGGCTTTTCAGACGGCCTGATCTGATTGTACGACTGACAACCATCCACGGAAATTTAAAAAATTATGCTTGACACTCCTTAATTGTATACAGTATACAATTAAGACCGTTTTGCCATAAAAACACTGTAAATTCAATGGTTCATGGCTTTGTGGAAAGCGGTTTAATCACTAAAAAGGACATTGATATGGCTGAAAAAACCCACGAAAAAGAACTTGAGCGATTAAAGGAACTTCAGCAAAAAGCTTCCATGGGGGGCGGAGAAAAGGCCATTGACCGCCATCACTCCCAGGGCAAACTCACAGCCCGGGAACGCCTTGACCTCCTATTTGATTCCGGCAGCTTTGTCGAATTAAATGATCTTGCCGAAAGCCAGTGTATGGATTTTGGCATGGAAAAAAGAAAGGTTCCAGGAGACGGTGTTGTCATCGGATACGGCACAATTGACGGGCGAACCAGTTTTGCCTATGCCCAGGATGCAACCGTTCTGGGCGGATCTGTCGGAACCATACACGGACAGAAAATCTGTCGGATTATGGATGAGGCCTTAAAGGTTAAAGCCCCGCTGATCGGTTTGAATGATTCAGGTGGCGGCCGACTTCATGAAGGCTTTTTTGCTTCCAAGGGTGTGGCCGGCATGTTTTTGCGGAACACGGCCGCTTCCGGGGTTATCCCCCAGATATCCTGTATCATGGGACCCTGCGCAGGTGTTTCCGTTTATTCACCCGCTTTGACCGATTTTATTATCATGATCAAAGGACAAAGCCAGATGGTCATCACCGGCCCCAAAGTTATCAAGGATGTCACAGGAGAAACGGTTTCTCTGGAAGATCTTGGCGGATCTGATGTCCACAGCCAGGTTACGGGCCAGGCCCATTTTGTTACAAAAGATGACCAAGAGAGTATTCAACTGATCCGGTATCTCCTGGGGTTTTTACCGTCCAATAATGATGAATCCCCTCCCTGTTTTGAGTGTACAGATGACCCGGATCGGAAAAACCATGTTCTTACCGACATTGTACCGGCTAATTTCAAGCGTGCCTATGACATGCACCGGGTGATCACCGAGGTGGTGGACAACAAAGAATTTTTAGAGATCCTGCCTGAATTTGCCCCCAACATTATCACGGGCCTTGCCCGTATGGAGGGAAATAGTGTGGGTATTGTCGCAAATCAACCCTCTCTTATGGCCGGTTGCCTGGATTATAATTCCTCTGATAAAGCTGCTCGATTCATTCGGTTTTGTGATTGTTTTAATATTCCACTGATCAATTTAGTGGATGTTCCGGGATATTTTCCCGGAGTTAAGCAGGAACAGGCCGGCATTATCCGACATGGTGCCAAAATGCTTTACGCATATGCAGAAGCCACTGTACCCAAAATAACCCTTGCGTTGAGAAAAGAATACGGCGGTGCCGTCATGGCCATGTGCTGTGACGGAATGGGCGTGGATTTGATGCTGGCATGGCCGGTTGCCCAACTGGTTGTTTTGGATACAGCCGCAGCGATCAACATTATCTATCGAAAAGAAATCATGGCCGCCAAAGACCCCAAGGCGTTTAAAGCAGAAAAAATTGCAGAATATGATTATAAATATTCCAATCCCTTCCACGCGGCATCCAATATGCTGGTTGACCGCGTTATTGAGCCGGAAGAGACCCGGAGCCAGATCGTAAAAGGCCTTCGAATGCTCAAAAATAAAAAACGACCGGAACCATTCAGAAGACATGGCAATATACCATTGTAATTAAGGGAGATACTTCTATGGATTTTAGACTGACCAAAGAACAAAAATATATTCAAAAAGCGGCCCGGGAATTTGCACGGGGGGAACTGGCACCTGTTGGCCGGGAATTTGATTTAAATGAAACCTATCCTGCAGACATTGTTAAAAAAGCAAGAGAGCTTGACTTGATCGGGCTTTTCATTCCTGAAAAATTCGGAGGGCCGGGACTGGGATATCTGGAACAGGCCATTGTATTGGAAGAACTGTGGAAGGTTGATCCCGGGATCAGCCAGCAGCTTTGCTCCCTGACCTTTGGTGCAGAAGAGTTTCTTCTGTTTGGAACCGATGAACAGGGTAAAAAATTTCTGGACCCTATTTTTACCGGTGATGCGGTCATGGGATTTGCCATCACCGAGCCGGATGCCGGATCCGACACACTTTCCGCTTCAACCCTGGCCGTTAAAGAAGGCAATGAGTGGGTCATTAACGGATCAAAGGTCATGATTGGAAACGGCACCAGGGGTACCTTTATGCTCATTTTTGCCCTCACCGATCCCGATGCCAAATCCAGTGGAAAACGCCATAGTATCTTTATTGTTGAAACAGACCGCCAAGGATATACAGCCGAGCCCATGCATGGCAAAATGGGACTGCGATGCTCAGATACAGCCGCCATTTATCTGAACAATGTCCGTGTACCCGAAGAAAACCTTCTTGGAAAACAAGGCAATGGGTTTCACCAATTAATGGCATTCTTTGACAGAAGTCGCGCCTATGTCAGTGCCCATGGGGTCGGCCTTGCCCAGGGGGCATTGGATATGGCCGTCAAACATATAAAAGACAGAAAACAGTTTGGAAAACCCATTGGCAGTTTTCAGGGCGTTCAGTTTAAAATTGCAGACATGGCTGTTAAAGTTGAACTTGCCCGAAATATTATGTACAAGGCCGCATGGCTTCTGGACAATGGCACCCCCGATACCCATGTAACAGCAATGGCAAAAATGTATGCTGCCCGCATCGCCGTGGAAGTTGTTGATGAAGCATTGCAGCTTCATGGGGGGTATGGCTATTTTGATGACTATGACATTGAACGGTTTTACCGGGCGGCCAAAGTTCTTGAAATTTATGAAGGTGCCAAGGAAATTGAAAAAATGATTATCGGCCGAACCATTATTGGCCTATAAAACCCTTTAAACAGAGTCGTATTCGGTCTTTTAAACTGGCTTTAGCGTTACCCTTGCTCACCCACTGACCTGTTCTCAATGCTGTCTGATCTTGATTTCTCTTTGGTTATTAAAAATAAGATGTTCCATTAATCTATTTATTTTAAGGATCAAACCATGAAAGAAGAGTTTTTATTAGGAAACGGAGCCTTGGCCATCGGTCTTCTCGAAGCCGGCTGTCAAATCATGACCTCTTACCCGGGTACCCCCTCTTCAGAAATTTTACCTGAAGTCGTCCGGTTTGCCAAAGCAAACAAGTTGAACACGGCCATAGAATGGTCTGTGAACGAAAAAGTGGCATTTGACAATGCATTTGCCGCCGCCATCTCGGGTAAACGCGCTGCCTGCTGTATGAAAATGGTGGGTTTGAATGTGGCTGCTGATTCATTTATGTCAGCGGCATACATCGGCAATATCGGCGGACTGGTTATTATCTCCTGTGATGACCCGGGGCCCCACTCCTCCCAGACCGAGCAGGATTCCCGTCTGATGGCACGACTTGGCAAGGTCCCCGTAATGGACCCGGGCAGCCCTGGAGAAGCGCGTGATATGATTAAAGCGGCTTTTGACCTGTCCGAAGAATTCCAGGTGCCGGTGCTTGTCAGGCCCGCCATCCGGGTATGCCATGCCCGGCAGAATATCAAGTATGATACCCTGGAAAGCAATCTGACAAAAGCCGATTTTAAACGCGAACCCTTCCGGTGGGCATCCACGCCAAAATTCAGGTTTTTGCAGCACAAGGCCTTAAATGAAAAGCACCTTAAGATTAGTGAAAAATTTGACACCTTTACACCCTTTAATATGAGCACCAGGGAAAAAGGCAAGTCCTATCCCTTTGGTATTGTCGCAGGAGGAGTGCCGACATCGGTTATTCAGGACATGTTTGAAGATGTTGGCAGAACGGATATCCCCATTCTCAAATTGGGAGCGCCCTATCCTTTTCCGGAAAAACTGGCTGAAAGCTTCATGGATGTCTGTGATAAAGTTTTGGTGATTGAAGAAACGGACACGGTGATTGAATACATGCTCAGGGACCGCCATAAAACACTTGGAAGGTTATCCGGACATGTACCAATGGAAGGCGAACTGGTTCCTGAAAAAATTGAAGGTGTGATCAACAATGCGTTAATTGGCTGCGGCTTATCACCATTAACCACCAGTGACTGCGGCGCAGAAGCCATGACGCTTGTCGGCGATCTTGAACTTCCCGTGAGACGACCGACCCTGTGTCCCGGCTGCCCCCACAGGGCCTCTTTTTACGCTATTCGAAAAGCACTTCCAAAAGCGATTTTCCCATCGGATATCGGATGTTATACCCTTGGCAGCAATCTGGGTGTTGTCGACACCGTACTTGATATGGGCGCCGGTATCACCATGGCATCGGGTTTTTATAATGCCTATATCCAGGATAATGTCCAAAAACCAATCGTTGCCACCATAGGTGATTCCACCTTTTTTCATTCAGGTACAACCGGGTTGATGAATGCAGTTTACAATGATTCCAGATTTATCCTGGTTATTCTAGACAACCATATCACCGCCATGACAGGCATGCAGCCATCCATTACCCAGGGAGATCTGGTGGATGGCAGAAAAGGCAATCCCATTGCATTGGAAACCATTGTCAAGGGTTGTGGCGTTGAGTATCTGAAAGTGGTGGACCCCTTTGATACAAAAAACATGATCCAGACCGTTAAGGATGCTGCAAAATACGTGAATGATCCTGGCGGCATTGCCGTTATCATATCACGGCACCCGTGTGTCATTGGGTTTAAGGACACGGCCATACCGGAAAAAATTAAGGTTAGTGTTTCCGATGACTGTGATGACTGCGGGTTTTGTCACACACGGTTTGAATGCCCTGCCTTGGTTCGGAATGAAGAAGATGAAAAAACGGAGATCAACTCTGTGCTTTGCGCCGAATGTGGTGTCTGTCTTCAGATCTGTCCGACAAATGCAATTGAAAGAGTGTAACGCTTATCTGATGGAGAAAAAAATATGAAAACCATTAATTATATATTAACAGGTCTGGGCGGACAGGGCATCCTTTTTATGACAAAAGTACTGGCCACCACCGCTTTAAATAAAGGATATAATATTCTGGGTGCCGAAACCCACGGCATGGCCCAACGGGGCGGATCTGTGGTGTCACACCTTCGTGTCGGAGATGCGCGGTCCAGCTTAATCCGGGCAGGAGAGGCGGATTTTCTGCTGTCCATGGAGGAATCGGAAGCCTACCGGTATCTGCCCTATCTTAAAAAAGGCGGCAAATTATTCGCCAATGCAGCTTCCAATGCATTTCCAAACAAAAAAACTGTCAATTTTCTGGATAAAAATGGGATTGAATCCCATGCCATGGACGCCGCTAAAATTGCGATGGATTTAGGCTCACCCCGATCTACCAATCTTGCGATGGTTGCATTTTATTCAGCCTTCGACACAGGTCCCCTAGGAGCGGATAATTTGAGGGCAACGGTGGATCAAATGAGCCCAGGACCTTTTAAGGAGACCAATTTGAAGATCTTTGATGCCTGTTATGATACCGGCAAAAAAATGGCAGCCAGATAAACCCTGACCTTGCAAGGTCTGGGTAACCTTATAATCAGGCTGTTCTATTGAAAAATATCTTGACACGGTACAATTGTATACCGTATACCGTATACTATGCTTTGTGCAATTATTCATAATCCATTTATAGATGGAGATCCATATGGAACATTTAAAAAAACTAACTGTACTATCCCTTGAGCAGGCGACTGTTGCTCCCTATCTTACCTATCGGCTTGCCCAGGACGGCATGAATGTCATTCGGCTTGAACATCCGATCTACGGAGACCCCAACAGATTCATCGGGAGCAATGTTTTAGATGAAAAACGGATGAATTCCTATTTTCTGTGCATCAACTCCGGTAAAAAGGCATTGACCTTGAACCTGGCAGCTCCGGAAGGACAGGACATATTCAAAAAACTGCTCAAAGAACTTGATGTGGATATTTTTGTAACCAATCAACTGCCCAAAAATTATACCAAACTGGGTATTGCCTATGATTTGATAACAGCGGTTAAACCGGATATTATCTGGTTGGGACTGACCGGATTCGGGCCTGATTCAAATGAAGGGGCCTATGACCCCATCCTCCAGGCCAGATCCGGTCTGATGGAAATGACCGGTGAAGCAGACGGTGATCCCCAGGTTACCGGTATTCCCCTGCCGGATATGGGTACCAGTGAACACGGGTATGGCCTTTTGATGAAAGCGTTGTATAAAAGAGCCGCCACAGGAGAGGGTACCCGGATTGATTTGTCCATGTTTGAATCCACCGTTTCCTGGCTGACCGTCCCCATCACGTTATCAACTAGTTTTGGCGCAACCATGTCAAGACGCGGAAACACCCATGAATTTTTCAGCCCGGTATCTGTCTATAAAACCAGTAACGGTTTTGTTTATCTTGCCTGTGGCAATGATCGTCAATGGGAGTCCATGGTTTCCCAGGACATGTTCTTATCCCTTGCCAAAGAAGAATACAAAAAAAACAAGGGCAGAATTGATGATGTTATCAATCTGAACCGTGCCATCAATGACATCACGGTACAACATTCATCGGAAGAATTGATTGATCTGTTTACGTCCATCACCGTACCGATTTCCAAGATCAAAAATGTAAATGAAGCGATTGAAGATCCACTGATCGCCAAAAAAATTCTGTCTTCCACTGATCCGAAAACCGGAACAAAAGTAACCCTGGCACCCCCACCGAACATGACACCGTTTCTGGAAAAAATGAATCGAAAATTAAGCTTTCCCCCCCGATTTGGTGAACAAAACCAAGAAATTTATGGCGGTATTTTGGGCTATGATGAAGCCATTCTTGCCGACTATAAAGAAAAAGGGGTTATCTAATGCAAAAAAAACAACGTTTTAAAGGAATTTGAATCAAAAATGAAGTTGAAAAACAGTTTTAGTCAAAGAAGGTCCTTGGGCCAAGATGTATTTGAGTATTTAAAAAATGCCATCATTGATCAGACCATAGAACAAGGTGAACGACTGGTTGAAAGCAAAATTTCCGATATGCTGGGTATCAGCAGAACCCCTTTGCGCGAAGCCCTGCATAAACTTGAAAAAGAAGACTGGATTGAAAAAATCCCTTCCGGTGGATATATGGTGGTCACGCTGACAAAGGACGACATTGAACATACCTTTGGCATCAGAAGTGTACTTGAAGCGTATGCTGCGAAACTGGCCGCTGAAAACCACACGGCCAAAGATTTGATTCCGTTAGAAAATAAAATCAAAGAATATCAAATCTGTCTTGAAAAAGAAGACACGGACAAACTGCCAAAGATCAATACGGAATTCCATGATCTGCTGTACAATTTAAGCGGCAGCCCCCGGTTGGTCAAAATGATTAACCAGCTTCGGGCTCAGATCTCACGTTTTCGGCAGATTATCCTCAAACAAGTCGAATTTGCCCATAAAAGTAATAAAGACCACATAAAAATGCTTGAGGCCATTAAAGAAAAGGACGGCGATGCGGTGGAGCTACTTGTAAAAAATCACATCATAAAAGGGAAGGATGCGGTCTTAAGCCAACTGACAAAAGAGGAAGAAAAAAAGAAAAGTGCTTAAGATTGACGACATACGATCGGGAAATCAACTGGCCGGCGCACGGTTGATTCGGCTTATTGAGAATAATGAGCCCTCTGCGATTGAACTGTTGAAATTGTTGTATCCCCTCGCCGGCAATGCGTTTATGATTGGTATCACAGGCTCACCCGGCGTGGGCAAATCCACCCTGATTGATGTGTTGATACTTGAATTTCGCAAACTGGACAAAAAGATTGCCGTCATTGCGGTTGATCCCACAAGTCCTTTTACCGGCGGTGCCATTCTAGGGGACCGCCTGAGAATGCAGCGCCATGCAACAGACAAAAGTGTATTTATCAGATCCATGGCATCCAGGGGGCAAACCGGGGGGCTTTCACGGGCCACAAAAGATACGGCCATCGTTCTGGATGTCATGGGATTTGAAATTATCATTATAGAAACAGTGGGTGCAGGGCAGGCCCAATTTGATGTTGCCGGTCTTGCCCACAGTGTGGGCATTGTGTGTATTCCTTCGAGCGGTGATGGTATCCAGGCCGTTAAAGCCGGCATTTTAGAGACCGGAAACCTGTTTATTGTCAACAAGAGTGATCTGCCGGATGCCCAGGCTTCTTTTCATGATCTTTCTGCCATGCTGGAAATGAAACAATCGTCAAAAACCGGCTGGCAGCCGCGTGTTTTAAAAACCGTTGCCACAAATGGGACCGGCGTAAAAGAGGTGGCCCAAACATTTTTATCCCATTTGGATGCCATGAAAAAAGACGGCTCGTTTGATGCAAAACAACGAGAGTTGGAGCGATTTTATTTTCATACCCTTTTAAAAGATTTTGCCTTTGAAAAGATCAATTTATTCATTAACAAATCACCAGATATTAAACATGCGTTAACGGATATTGAACTGCAAAAAGAAGATCCAATTTCCGCAGCACAGAATGTGATCAATAAATTGTGTCGGTTTAACAATTAAAATTGAATGGTAAAATAAAGGAAGTAAACCAAAATGGAAGCAACAACTAAAATTCGGGTACTCATTGCCAAACCAGGATTGGATGGACATGACAAGGGTGCGAAAATAGTCTGTTTGGCCTTAAGAGATGCAGGATTTGAAGTCATTTATTCAGGCCTTCACCAAAGCCTTGATCAAATTATCCAGACGGCGACCCAGGAAGCCGTGGATGTGATAGGACTGAGCATCATGTCCGGTGCACACCTGCCCATATGTGAAAAATTAATGGGAATGATGAAAGAAAACGGACTGGGTGATATTCGACTTACCGTGGGGGGGGTTATCCCGTATCAGGACATTCCGAAATTAGAAAGCATGGGAGTCGCAGCTGTTTTCCCGGGTGGGTCGTCTTTTGATAAAATCACCACCGACATGAACCGGTTGTTTGAATAAGATTTCGGGTATTTTCTAAAATTTGACAGGTAAAACCAACACAGTCAAACCAGAGAGGTAAAACAATGGGTGTTGCAAAATATATTAAAGGGGAACGGGGCGCAATTAAAGAGGTCATCTACCAGTCCGGTATTAAAGTTAAACCGGTTTATGGCCCTGAAGATCTTGAAAAAGCAGGGTTTACATATGAAAAAGATTTGGGTGCTCCGGGTGAATATCCGTTTACCAGATCCATTCACCCCCAAAGCTACCGCAGCCGGGCCTGGACCACAAGGCAATACACCGGATTCGGAACACCGGCAGAAACCAATGAACGGTTTAAGCTGATGATCAAAAACGGTCAAAACGGCCTGAATGTGGCATTTGACCTGCCCACCCAGATGGGATACGACTCCGATCATCCCCTGGCCCAGGGAGAAGTTGGCCGTGTGGGTATGGCCATTGACTCTTTAAAAGATTTTGAAATCGCTTTTGCCGGTATTCCCCTGGACAAAATTGGTTCAGGATTAACCATTAATGCTGTGGCCACCATTATGATGGCCATGTACCAGGCGGTGGCTGAAAAATTCGGATATTCCAAAGATAAAATTTCCACCACCCCCCAAAATGACATCTTAAAAGAAATGATCGGAAGGGGCGCCTGGATTTTTCCGGTTGAACACGGGGTTCGATTGGTGGGTGACAGTATTGAGTATGCCGTAAAAGAGTTGCCCCGATCCAATCCGGTCAGTATCTGCGGATACCATATCAGAGAATCCGGTGCCACCCCTGCCCAGGAAATTGCATACGCATTTGCCATTGCAAAGGCGTATATTGATGATGTCAAGGGACGCGGGATTGATCCCTCTGATTTTGTCGGCCGTTTTTCCTTTAACCTGAATGTTTACGGTAACCTTTGGGAACAAATTGCCAAATTTCGAGCCGCTCGAAAACTATGGGCCAAGATGCTCAAAGAAGACTATGGCGTGACAGACAAGAAAAAACTGTTTTTGCGGGGGCTTTTTGGCGGTGGTGGATCCGGGTTGACCAAAGAACAGCCGGAGAACAACATCATGAGAGGCGCCTACTATGCATTGGGAGCAGCCCTTTCCGGGGCCCAGACCACAGCGCTGTGTTCCTTTGATGAAGCCTATACCATTCCGACGCCTCGATCCGCTCTTTTATCATTGCGAACCCTTGAAATGCTCATGGATGAAGTGGGCCTTCGTGACACGGTAGATCCCCTGGCAGGGTCCTACTTTATTGAAACCCTTACCCTTGAGATGGAAGAAAAGATCATTGAAGAGATGAAGGAAGTCGACAAATGGGGGGGCATGGTTAAAAGTATTTCCAATGGCTTTGTCCAGAGAAAAGTATCCCGCCAGGCCTATGAGTTTGAAAAAGGCATGCAGTCCGGTGAATACAAAAAAGTGGGGGTTGCATCCCAGGCGGATGATCCAACATCAAAAACAGATGTGGAACTTCATGAATACAATGAAGACTGGGCCATAAAATCCAAAGCCAACCTGGATGAATTGCGGCGCACAAGAAATGATAAAGATGTAAAAGACAGTCTTGCAGCCCTTGAAAAAGCGGCCAGGGGAACTGACAATGTCATGCCGCATCTGGTCAAATGCTGCCATGCCTATGCCACTGTTGGTGAAATGGCCGGTGTTTTTAGAGATGTTTTTGGTGAATGGAGCGAGCCTGGGTTTTATTAGCCGGACCTTATCTTAAATTGTCAGGTATTAGATTGTGAGGAGATATGATTTTGGAAAAAGAAACCTATCGTCTGGGATGTGATATTGGCGGTACATTTACTGATTTTGTCCTGGTCAACAACAGCACCGGCGAATTTCACACCAATAAATGTCTGACCACACCGTCTGATCCATCGGATGCCATTGAACAGGGCATCAGGGAACTTGATGAAATCATACCCGGATTTCTGGATAATGTTGAAGAAATCATTCACGGAACGACCCTTGTTATCAATGCGATCATAGAAAGAAAAGGAGCAAAAACCGGCCTCATCACCACCAGGGGATTCAGGGATATTTTAGAACTTGGAAGGGAAAAACGCTATGATGCCTATGATATTTTCAGCGAATACCCGGAACCCATCGTACCCCGGTCAGACAGGGCGGAAATCGATGAACGCCTGACCTTTGACGGCAGGGTATTAAAAGATGTTGATGAACAAGAAGTGATGGGCCTTCTTGAAAAATTTAAAAAGGACAAAATAGAATCTATTGCAGTCTGCCTTATCAATTCATATGAAAACCCCGTAAATGAAAAAAAGATAAAACAGATCATCCAAGAACAGGCACCGGAATTGTTCTTGTCCACCTCATTTGAAGTTCTTCCGGAAATCAAAGAATACGAACGAACCTGCACGACGGCTGTCAATGCCTATGTGAAACCCATCACCTACTGGTATTTAAACAAATTGATTACCCGGCTTGGCAACATTGGATTTGATGGTAAATTTTTTATCATGCTGTCTTCAGGGGGAATCACTGCCATTGAAACAGCCAAAGATTTTCCTGTCAGAATTATCGAATCAGGCCCGACAGCTGCTGTTATTGCATCCCAGCATTATGGGAAAATGTTTTGTATCAAGGATATGTTCTGCTTTGATATGGGCGGAACAACCGCCAAATCATGCCTGATTCAGGAGGGTCATGCCGGACTTGTGTCTACATTTGAAGTAGGACGGGTTCAGCGTTTCCAAAAAGGGTCGGGTCTTCCCATCCAGGTCCCGGTGGTTGATTTAATGGAGATCGGAGCAGGCGGCGGCAGTATCGCTAAAATCAGCAGCCTGGGCCTTTTACAGGTTGGTCCTGAAAGTGCCGGTGCCGACCCCGGACCTGCCTGTTACAACCAGGGCGGAGACAGTCCAACGGTAACCGATGCCGACCTTGTTTTGGGGTATCTTGATCCTGATTTTTTCCTTGGCGGCACCATGGCCCTGGATATAGAACGATCCAAAAAAGCCATAGAAGAAAAGATTGCCAAACCATTGGGCACAACAATGGTTGAGGCGGCTTTTGGTATCCATGATCTTATCAACGAAACAATGGCAGCAGCTGCCAAAACCCATATTGCGGAAAAAGGCGGCAATCCCAACATCGTTACCATGTCGGCATTTGGTGGTGCAGGACCGGTTCATACTTACGGGCTGGCTAAAAAAATCGGTGCCCCTTCCATACTTGTACCCCCCCTTGCAGGCGTTGGTTCAGCCCTTGGTTTCTTTACGGCGCCTGTGGCCTTTGATCTATCCAGAAGCCACAGAAAAGTATTGGATGAAGCCGATTTTCAGGAAATTGAACTTCTTTTCCATGAACTTGAACAAGAGAGTGCCAAAATTTTAGAAGGCGCCCAGAGCGGTGATGAAATTATTTATGAAAGAACGCTTTTAATGCGCTTTGTCGGCCAGGGTGCCGAGATTGATCTGACCATTGAACCCAAAGCGTTTACCGCATTTTCAAAGCCTGAAATCAGAACCATGTTTGATCAAGAGTATAAAAGGCTTTATGGCAGAACCAGCGTTGAATCTCCGGTGGAATTTGTCACATTCAAGGTTCGCGCAAGTCTTCCTAAAAAACCCTTTTCAATTTCAAAGTTAACCACCCAAAATCGTGATCTTCAAACCTGTATCAAGGGGCAGCGCCAGGCATTTTCCGTTATCAAAAAAGCGTATATTCCGTTTACGGTGTATGACCGGTCCAAGCTCTTTGCCGGTGCGCAATTCAATGGTCCTGCCATTATTGAGGAACGCGAATCCACAATAGTGTTAGGAGAAGATACGGCCATACGGGTGGATGAATTCGGTTTTATCTGGATCAACATTATTCGATCAGGCGGGCCCGATCAGGCAGGAGGCAAATAATGACCAACCCAAAAAGCAAATTTGACCCGATTACCTTAGAAATTTTGTGGAAACGGCTTATTTCCATTGTTGACGAATCCGATGCGTCGGTTATCCGCACCGCCTTTTCATCTCTTTTACGGGATGCCCACGATTATACCTGTATGTTCACAGACAGCCGTGGGCAGGAACTGGTACAAGGCACCCTATGTACACCGGGCATGGCAGGTGCCATGGCCCTGGGCATGAAAAAAATTGTCAATTCCATTCCCCGTGAAGATTACAATGAAGGCGATGTCTTTATTATCAATGATCCCTGGCTGTTAGCCGGGCATTTAAACGATGTTTGCGTATGGAGTCCCATATTTTTCAAGGGCAAACCCGTTGCATTTACCGCCTGCATATTTCATCATACGGATATTGGCGGAAGAACGGCTTCCGATAACCGTGACGTCTATGCCGAAGGCCTTTATATCCCCTTAACAAAACTTTACGATGCCGGCAAGCTCAACAAATCCCTGGTGAATATGATTCGCTGGAACGTAAGAACAGCCACTGAGTTTGACGGCGATATCCGTTCCCAGGTTGCTGCCAATCACATTTGTTCTCAAAAAATCATAGAAATGATGGAAGATGAAGGGCTTGATACCCTTGATGACCTTGCCGACGACATTATCAACAGAACTGAAAAAAGCATGCGGTCCGCCATTGAAAAAATTACGGATGGGACCTATGCGCACACCGGCATTATTGAAGGTGCAGGAGACAAGCCGGATATCCCCATCAAACTGACCGTTCGAGTGGATGGTTCCAAAATTCATGTTGATTTTGACGGTACCTCCAAACAGGTCATCTGGGGGGTAAATGTGGTTTATAATTTTACCTACGCCTATGTGTTCATGGCCATAAAATCCGCTTTTGACCCGGGTATACCCATAAATGAGGGCGCCATCCGCCCCATAACCATGTCGGCTCCCCAGGGTACAATTGTCAATTGTACATTCCCGGCCGCTGTGGCAGCAAGAATGGTAGTGGGCCATTTTATGACGGAAATGGTGTTTAAGGCGCTGGCCGCTGCCGCACCGGATAATATTATTGCAGGTTCCGGCGGAACCCCGGCCCAGACCAACATTTTTCACGGCTCTTTTGCAAATGGTAAGGCATGGCATACCATGATTATCCGGGGTGGCGGAATGGGAGCGTCTTCACGATTTGATGGTCACCACTGTGCTATTTTCCCGGCCAACGGTGCCAATACACCCGTTGAAATTCTTGAAAGTGATACCTCCATGATTGTTGAATCAAGGGGGTTGATCGAAGACTCAGGCGGCCCGGGCAAACAGCGTGGCGGTATCGGCAGGCAAATGATTATCCGCTCGCCGGATGAGGGTGAAAACTCACCGGGAACAACCTCCATTGCCGTCCAGGCCGGACGCTATATTTATCCGCCGGAAGGTATCTTTGACGGGAAAGACGGATCCTTGGCAAAATATTTGAAAAATGGAGAAAATGCCGATCCCAGCACCCTTACTTTTTGCGACCCCGGAGATCGGATAACCTTTGTCAGTGCCGGCGGCGGTGGATATGGCAATCCCTTTGAACGCGACCCGAAAGCGGTTGAACGGGATGTCCAATACGGGTATGTCAGTATTGAAAGTGCCAAAAAAGAGTATGGTGTTGTTATTGTTCCTGAATCTCTCACACTGGATATGGAGGCGACACAACAATTGCGAATTAAATAAAACAGGGGATGCCGGGTAAACCCACCCAAAATGCCATGAATAAAGATATTTAAGGGAGCAAAAAAAATGGAAAAAAGCTTTGTGCCCGACTTTGCTGATGCAGGGCAGTTGTTTGATCATCAATTAAAAGGATTAAAATGGACAGCTGCCCACGCATACAATGGATCACCATTTTACAAAAGCCAGTTTGAAAAGGTTGGAATGACACCGGATGACATCACTTCCCTTGATGATTTGAGACGCCTTCCCTTTACCATGGGTAATGATCTAAAAGAGGGATATCCCCTGCCCTTATTATCCGTTCCCGAAGAAAATGTGGTCAGAATTCATGCATCATCCGGTACGACGGGTAAACGAAAAGTGCTTGCGTATACACAAAAGGATCTGGATATCTGGTTCGACATGTTTGCCAGGTGTTATGAAATGGCCGGGTTGACCACAAAAGACCGGGTTCAGATTGCGGTTGGATATGGTGTATGGACTGCTGGTATGGGATTTCAACTGGGATGTGAGCGTTTTGGTGCAATGGCCATACCCGTGGGGCCGGGAAACATTGACATGCAATGCCAGTTTCTAGTGGACCTCCAGTCCACTGTTTTTTGCTGCACCGCTTCCATGGCCTTGCTCATGGCTGAAGAAATACACAAACGCGGCATCAAAGATCAAATCAATCTCAAAAAAGTCATTTTGGGTTCAGAACGCTGCTCCAGTGCCATGCGCGCCAAAATAATGGATTTATTAGGGCTTGAAGATATGTTTGATATCACCGGGATGACAGAATTATACGGCCCGGGTAACGGACTTGACTGTTCCAAACACGAAGGCATTCACTATTGGGCGGATAAATTCATCCTTGAAATACTCGACCCGGAAACCCTAGAGCCGGTAGAAGATGGTGAAGTTGGTGAAATGGTGGTGACCACCCTGTGTAAGGAAGCCGCTCCCTTGATTCGTTACCGGACACGTGATTTGACACGCAAGATTGCCAAACCCTGTTCCTGCGGTAATATCTTATTTATGCACGACAGAATCATGGGCCGCTCAGATGACATGATCATCCTGAAAGGGGTTAACATCTATCCCGGGCAAATTGATGAAGTTCTTTCGTCGATTCCTGAAGTTGGCAGTGAATACCAGCTTCACCTTGAAAGAAAAGAGGATGGTAAAGATTATATGACCATCAAGGCTGAAGCCAGACAGTTCACTGACATGACCAATGCAGATCACATAAAAGATAAAATAAAGAAAACGGTACATTCAAAGATTATGGTCAGCTGTGCGGTGGAAATATGTGCCTACGGCGAATTGCCCCGGTTTGAGGGTAAAACCAAACGAATCTTTGATAAGCGCAGTTAAAAAAAAAGGAACCCTTTATGAAACCATTTACCTATTTTGCTCCAAACAGCGTTGAAGAAGCAATATCCTTTTATGGAAAGCACAGTGAAACAGCCAAATTTATGGCCGGAGGAACCGATGTCATTGTGAAGGTCAAAGAAGCCTGGATGGAACCGGACTACCTGATTTCCCTAAAAAAAATAGCGGAAATGAGCGGACTTCATAAAAATGAATCCACAAAAGAACTGTCCATCGGTGCCACAGTGACCCACTCAACCCTTGAAAAATCACTCATGATCCAAAATGAATACCCCATTATTTATGATGCAGTGTCCAATATCGGATCTTTACAGGTCAGAAATGTGGGTACCATTGGCGGCAATTTGATCAACGCGGTCCCGTCTGCTGATGGCGCGATTCCCTTGATCGCGCTGGATGGTGTGGCCCTGCTCCACGGACCCGACGGCGAACGCTCGGTCAAGGTTAAAGAGTTGTTCATTGAACCGTATAAAACGGTTTTGAAACAAGGCGAAATTCTTAAAAAGATTACCATTCCCCCCCAGGCGCCCCACACCGGATCTGCATATATCAAATTTGGCAGAAGAGCGGCCATGGAATTGCCCTTGATCGGTATCGGCGTTTTGCTCACACTTGAAGATGATCTTGAAACCTGTGCCAAGGCAAGGATTTGTCTGGGTGTTGCAGCCCCCACCCCCATGAGAGCGGTTGATGCTGAAAAATTTCTTGTGGGCAAAAAAATTACCCAAGCGCTTCTGACCCAGGCAGGACAAATCGCAGCGGATGAGTCAAAGGTTCGGGACTCTATCCGGGGTAAGGCCTGGCATAGAAAGGAAATGGTACGGGTCCAGGTAAGAAGAATGGGACTTAAATGCATGGAAATCATAAAAAATAACAGCTAGGAGAAACAACACCCATGATAACACAGATATCTTTTTCATTAAATGGTGATGAGATCTCTTACGAGATCAAGGCCCATTGGACCCTGTTACATCTATTAAGAGAAGAGATGGGTCTGATCGGAACAAAAGAAGGATGCGGTAATGGTGAGTGCGGCGCCTGCACTGTTATTGTGGACAAGCTTGCCGTAAATTCCTGTTTATACCTGGCAATTGAAATTGATGGCAAAACTGTTGAAACCATTGAAGGCCTTGCATCAACCCAGGAAAATCTCCACCCCATCCAGCAATCCTTTGTTGACAACGGCGGGATACAATGCGGGTTTTGTTCACCGGGTATGATCATGTCCTCCAAGGCCCTTTTGGATGAAAATCCACATGCGAACCAGGAAGAGGTGAAACATGCCCTGGCAGGAAATATCTGCAGGTGTACGGGCTATATCCAGATTCTGGATTCAGTTGAAGCGGCCAAGGGTCTGATTGCCCAAGGTGACGCTAGAACGGGAGGTGAATAATGAGTGAGGCTAGAACCGAATTTAGTGTGGTTGGAAAACGGATTCCCAAACTGGATGCAGCCCAGAAAGCCATGGGTCGTGCTGAATATATCCAGGATAAAAAAATACCCGGCATGCTGTATGGCAGAATACTGTACAGCAAATATGCCAATGCAAATATCATCAAAATAGACACCTCCAAAGCAAAAGCGCTGCCCGGGGTTCATGCCGTATTGACCGGTGAAGATGTTCCCCCAAAAATGAAAATGGGATTTATCAAAGACAATCCCCCAATAAAAAAAGACCGGGTCAGTTCTTTTCGGGATGAGGTAGCGGCCGTTGCTGCCATAAGCCCTGAAATCGCCGGTGCTGCGCTTAGTTTGATTGAAATTGAGTATGAACAACTGCCCGGGGTTTTTGATCCTGAAAAAGCCATGGAAAAAGAGTCCCCATTGGTCCACCAACACCTTAAATCAAATGTACTTAAAATGCCCTGGGATATTCATTATGGCGATGTGGAAAAAGCAGAAAAAGAATCTGCTTTTGTGGTGGAAGACAGATTCACCACAACATGGGTGACCCATTGCTGTCTTGGTACCAGTGGTGCCATTGCACTGTTTGATGCGGCAAACAACCTGACCATATACTCCAACACACAGATTCCTTCCCTGGCCCAGAAAGATTTTCTTGAAGCGTTGAAATCAATGGGGATTGAAAACAAGCGTGTCAGGGTCATTAAACCGATCATTGGCGGTGGCTTTGGGAGCAAGCTGGACACCTATGCCTATGAGCACATTGCCATTCTTCTGGCACACAAATGCGGAAAACCGGTTAAAATCACCTTTGACAGGGTAGAAGAATTCAAAGCAACCTCAACACGACAACCAACGGTTATTTATATCAAACAAGGATGCGACAAAAACGGGAAACTCACATTCAGAGACATGAGAATGGTACTGGACAACGGTGCACACACCTCATGGGGAGCGACCACACCCTCTGTCATGTTGATGCCCATCAGCTCGCTTTACCGGGTTGAAAATGTCAAATATGTGGCAAAATGTGTGTATACAAACAATACCTATTCCCAGGCCATGAGAGGGTATGGAAACCCCCAGGCCACCTTTGCCATTGAAAGCAGCATTGACATGCTGGCAGAAAAAGCCGGCATTGATCGTATTGAATTTAGAAGAATCAACAAAAATCAATCCGGAGATGAAACACCCCAGGGTCTTAAAATAACCTCCTGCGGTCTTTCCGAATGTATTGATGCGGTTGAAAAAGAGATGAATTTTGTCGATAAAAAAGAAAAGGGTGTCGGTACCGGTATCGCCTCCTTAATTCATGTGGGCGGTGGTGCACGGATTTATGGTTCCGACGGCTGTGGCGCTATTTTAAAAATGGATGACTACGGAAAAGTAGATATCTTTACCGGCGGAACAGACATGGGACAGGGGCTTGACAACATTACGGCCCAAATCGTGGCAGAAGAATTAGGGCTTGGTGCTGAAGATATCAATGTGGTGCATTCAGATACGGATATCTGCCCCTGGGATGTTGGTGCCCATGCCAGCCGCTCTACCTTTGTTGCGGGTAACGCTGCATTGGGTGCGGCCAAAGAAGTGAAGAAAAAACTTCAGAAATTTGCTTCAAAAATTTTAGATGCACCGGCAGATGAAATAGAATTCAAGGATAAACTTGTTTTTGTTCCGGGTGACCCGGAAAAAAGCATGCCCATTGGAAAACTTTTAAGAAAAGCCCATTTTTCACCCAATGGAACCATGTTCATGGCTGATTATTTTTATGATCCTGACAATCAAAACATGGGCAATAAATTAAAGGGAAATATGTCGATGACCTATTCTTTTGGTGCCCACGGCGCAAAAGTCAGGGTTGATGAAGAAACCGGCAAAGTAGAAGTGCTCGAATATGTGGCTGCCCATGATGTTGGGAAAGCCATTAACCCCTTGCTCCTTGAAGGCCAGGTATACGGCGGCGTTATTATGGGATTGGGATATGCACTCACCGAAGAGGTGATACTCAAAGAGGGTGAAAACATGAATGCCAATTTTAGGGACTACAAATTGTTTACGGCCAAGGATGCCGTAAAAATAAAAGCACCGGTAATTGAAACCGATGATGAAGACGGTCCCTTTGGAGCAAAAGGTATTGGTGAACCGGGATGTGTTCCCACAGCACCTGCCATTGCAAACGCGATTTATGATGCGGTGGGTGTTCGCATAAAAAATCTGCCGATCACGCCTGAAAAAGTTTTGGCCGCACTTCAAGAAAAAAAGAAAAGACCTGCGAATTAAACACCATTAACGGGGGGAAGTATACGCTTCCCCCACTGTCATTAACAGGAGGTAACGCCATGTTTAAACGTATGATCAGTTCCACAACCTTGTTATTATTTGCCCTAGTTTCATGTGTATTATTGACACAACAACCCGCAAATGCAGGAAAGATCAAACTCAACTACGCAAATTTTCCCCCTGCCCCGACCTTCCCCTGTGTTCAAATGGAAAGATGGAAAGTGGAAGTGGAAAAACGTACCGACGGTCAAGTTCAGATCAACACTTTTCCCGGCGGAACCCTGCTCGGTGCCAAAGGGATGATGGACGGTGTCATTGCCGGACAGTCCGATATTGGTAATATTTGCATGGCATATCAACCCGGCCGATTTATTGTCACAAATGCAACCAGCCTTCCCATTGGCATTGCCGATGCCAAGCAAGGAAGTCTGGCACTTTTAAAACTTTATGAAAAATACAAACCGGCTGCATTCAAAGATGTTGTTGTCCTCACCATGTTCACCAATGCACCGGGAAATGTGATGAGTAAAGTTCCTGTACGAACCCTTGCGGATATTAGAGGTATGGATTTAAGAGCATCCGGCGGTGCTGCCCAGATCCTGAAAGCATGGGGTGCAAATCCTGTGGGAATGCCCATGCCGGCAACGGTTGAAGCCCTGCAAAAAGGAACGGTCAAAGGAATCTTTTCTTCTCTTGAAGTGATGAAAGATTTTAAATTTGCTGAAAACTGCAAATATGTCACCATGACCGAAACCGTTATTTATCCCTTTGCCGTTGTCATGAACAAGGCAAAATTTAATTCTCTGCCCCCGGATGTACAAAAAGTAATGATGGATCTTAAAGAAGAACAAGCCATGTGGACCGGTAAATACATGGACGAACAGATTCAAAAATCCATTGCCTGGTCCAAAGAAGCCAATAATGTTGAATTTATTTCCTTGCCTGCCGCTGAAAAAGAAAAATGGGTCGGAAAACTGGATTTCATCACCGAAAACTGGATCAAAAAAGCCAACACAAAAGGATTGCCTGCTGAACAAATTATTAGCGACATTAAAACATTTGCCAAATAACCCATAAAAATTTACCCCCCCCCCTCTAACCAGGTCACCATGGTTAGAGGGTTTCGGAGACTTCACATGGATTTTTTAATGAGAATCAACAAATTCTTGAACAAGATGCTCACGCTGACCAGTGGGGTGTTTTTATTGGGTATGATACTTTTAACCTGCGCCAATATATTTATCCGTCAGTTTTTTATTCCCATCCGGGGAACATTTGAATTGATGGGATTTGCCGGTGCCATTGTAACCGCATTTGCCCTTGGATATACCCAATTCACCAAGGGACACATTTCAGTTGATGTGCTTGTCAACACCTATCCCAAACCCTTGAAACGGATCGTGTCCCTCATCAACCACGGCGTGTGCTGTGTTTTTTTTGTTCTTACGGCCTGGCATGTTATGCAAAAGGCCTTGACCCTGAAAAATGCAGGTGAACTCTCCGAAACCTTAACGATTATTTACTATCCGTTTACCTTTGCTGTGGCCTTTGGATGCTTGATTTTAGCCCTGGCATTATTTACAGATTTTTTAAAAGCATTGCTACCCCAAAAGAAGGAAGGTGCAAAATGAGCCTGACAATGATTGGCATCATCGGGATTCTTGCACTTTTATTTATCCTGTTTGTGTTTGGTATTCCCGTGGGGTTTACCATGGGCTTGGTTGGCTTGGTCGGTTTTGCCTATGTAATCTCGCCTGATGCCGCATTCAACATGCTGGCAACGGTTACCTGGGATACCTATTCCAAATATGGATTAACCGTCATCCCCTTGTTTATCTTCATGGGCCAGATCGCTTTTTATTCCGGGGTCAATGAAAAACTTTACAATGCCGCATTCACCTGGGTGGGACATATCCGGGGCGGTATTGCCATGGCAACGGTTCTTGCCTGCGCGGCCTTTGCTGCCATCTGCGGATCAAACGCCGCCACGGCCGCCACCATGACCACAGTGGCCCTGCCCCAGATGAACAAATACAATTATGAACCCATGCTTTCCACCGGCGCCATTGCCTGCGGGTCAACCCTCGGGGTTGTTATTCCGCCAAGCGTGGTGCTGATCATCATCGGACTTTCCACGGAACAGTCCATTGCCAAGCTCTTCTATGGGGGTCTGGGTGCCGGTATATTACTGGCCCTTTTACTGACCATTACGGTTTATGTTCTGTGCAGCATTTACCCTGAATGGGGTCCCACGGGTGAAAAAACGTCATTGACAGAAAAAATCAAATCCCTTGCCGGTGCCTTTGAGATGCTGATCCTCTTCATGGTGGTCATGATCGGACTTTATTTCGGATTGTTCACCCCCACCGAAGCCGGTGCCATTGGCTCATTTTTTGCCGTGGTTATTGGTGTGGTGCAAAAAAGCCTGTCCTGGTACGATTTTTATAATTCTATTTTTGATACCTTAAAAATTTCCTGTATGGTCATCGTCATTATCACCGGTGCCATGATATTCGGCCGTTTTCTTGCCATCACCCGTATTCCGTTTGATATTGCATCCTGGGTGGTTGCCCTGCCTTTTTCAAAATTGACCATCATGGGGATTATTTTTTTAATTTATGCCGTTGGCGGTGCGGTCATGGATGCATTGGCACTTTTGCTGATTACCATCCCCATCTTCTTTCCCGTGGCAACCAAGCTTGGGTATGATCCCATATGGTTCGGGGTGACCATCACCATTGTTACCACTCTGGGTGCCGTAACACCCCCTGTGGGAGCGACCACCTATGTTGTCGGCGGTATGGCAAAGGGGGTGCCCCTGGAACGTGTATTTAAGGGGGTCGCATATTTTTTGCCCGCCTATATAATCTGTATCCTCATAATGATGTTATTTCCAAACGTTGTTTTGTTTTTACCCAACCTCTTGAATTCGTAAGAATATTTAATAAGGAGAGAAAACGTGCGGCTACCAAGGTTTGAATATTTAGGACCTGACACGCTTGAAGACACACTTGATCTTCTGGCCACACACAAGGATGATGCAAAAATCCTGGCCGGGGGAACAGACCTGCTTGTCAGAATGAAAAAGGGACTGCTTGCACCCAGGGTGTTGATCAGCCTTAAATCCTTAAAACAATTATCCTATATTAACAAAAAAGAGAACGCCATCTGCATTGGTGCGTGTACACCCCTTGCAGATATCATTGGTTCGGATCTGGTTCAAAATGAAGCCACAGCGTTGTCCCAGGCCTGTGATAAAATCGGGGCAGTCAGCCTTCAGCATTATAGGGGTACCATTGGCGGCAATATCCTGCAAAACAACCGGTGTCAGCATTACAACCAGTCCCAATTTCACCGATCCGGCCGGCAACCCTGTCATAAAGATGGCGGCAAAATCTGTTATGCCAGGGATGAAGGCGATCGGTGTTATTCCACTTGTCAGTCCGATGGCGCCACAGCGCTGATGGCCTTGGGTGCCAAGCTGGTATTGATCAGCAAGGAGAATGAAAGAACCGTGGATCTTGCCAATTTTTACACCAATGACGGTATTGTTCCCTTTACCATGGAATCCCATGAACTTTTAACGGAGATTATCATTCCGGCAACAGGAAATGTCAGCGCCTACCAGCGTCTGGCTTACAGGTCCGCCATTGATTACCCGATTGTCTGTGCCGGTGTTTCGTTTGTTTGTTCAAACAAACAGGTTGATGGGGCTAAAATTGATGGGGCTAAAATTGATGAAGCTAAAATTGCAGTGGGTGCCATGGGACGATCCCCTTTGTTTCTTGCCCAGGCCTCATCATCTCTCACAGGCAAAGGTGTATCCGATCTAGGTGCCTTTCAGGAAGCTGCAAAACAGGCCATGAACAGTGCTGCCCCGTTTGCGGTGCACAATGTGGGATCTTCCCTTGAATACCGTTGCGCCATGGTTGAGCAAATGGTGTTCAGAGCATTAACCGACGCAGCAAAAGCCACAACAGCAGCGATGGCGGAATAAAAAAAGGAAATGATTATGATGGAAAAGATAAAAATCACATTAAAGGTAAATGGAAACGCCTGTGACGTTCTTGTGGCCCCGAATGACACGCTGTTGGAAGTGCTTCGAGACGAGCTGGGTCTGACCGGTTCAAAGGAAAGCTGTGGTGAAGGTGCCTGCGGGTCCTGTACCATTCACATGGATGGCAAACCTGTCCGCTCCTGTCTGACACTGGCGTTAGAAGCACAAGGGTGTGAAATTAAAACCGTAGAAGGGTTGGCCAATGGAGACCAATTGTCTGATTTGCAGGAATCTTTCATTCATCATGGTGCGGTTCAATGCGGGTTCTGCACCCCGGGGATGCTCATGTCCGCCGATGCCCTGCTCAAGGAGAACCCGAATCCCGATAGAAAAGAAGTTAGAAAAGCCATTGCAGGTAATATTTGCCGGTGCACAGGATATGCAAAAATAGTGAATGCGGTTGCCCATGCAACCCATCCACACGAAGGGTGCCCGGATTGCGGACCGCATTGTCATTCTGAAAACAAAGGGGAAAAATAAGATGTCTGATTATGCCCTTATTGGAAAACGGATGCCAAGAATTGACTCCAGAACCAAGGTAATGGGAAAGGCTAAATTTACAGCTGACCTGAAACTGCCCGGCATGCTGGTGGGAAAAGTCAAAAGAAGCCCCTATGCCCATGCCCGCATCATCCGCATTGATACCTCAAAAGCCGAAGCCCTTGACGGCGTAAAATCCGTTGTTACCGGAAAAGATACCCAGGGCGTCAAATGGGGCGTGTTTGCCTATACCCGTGATCAGCAGTTCATCCAGACTGAAAAAGTTCGCTACATTGGCGATGAGGTTGCAGGAGTTGCAGCGGTGGATGAAGAAACCGCACAAAAAGCCCTGGATCTGATCGAGGTTGAATATGACATATTGCCCGGTGTTTTTGAACCCATGGAAGCCATGGCATCGGCAACAGAACTGATCCATGAAGATTTTGCCAATAATATCAATGTCCACGTCAATATTGATACCGGGCAAGTGGATGAAAATTTCAAAAAAGCCCATTACACAAGAGAAGACACCTATGTGTCTTCAGAAGAATCCTATTTTCAGGCAGAACCCTATGCCATTGTTGCACGGTTTGACCATGAGGAATGCTTGGAAATCTGGTGCCCCAATGGGGGACCGCACATGAAATCAAAGCCGCTTTCCAATTCCTTTAAAATCCCTTTACACAAGGTGAAGGTGAGAAAAATAGCCATTGGCGGTGCATTTGGGGGGAGGAGTGAAATCTGCCCGGTGGATTATATCTGTGCCCTTTTGGCTAAAAAGACCAATCTGCCTGTGAAGATCCAGTTTACAAGGGAAGAAAACACCATTGCCACCCGCCAGGGCCATTCCATGATCACCACCCATAAAACCGGCGTGGACAAACACGGCCATGTATTGGCAAGGGAAACCACCTGTTACATGGATGGCGGGGCCTATTCCAGTACCGGCCCCATTGCCACAAGTGTGCCGTTTCTTTCAATGGAACAGGCCTATCGCATGGGGGCTGTTCGGTATAACGGATACCGGGTGTACACCAACAAGCCCATCAGAGGGATGATCCGAACCCATGGCCGTTGTTTTGCCGCAGGCCTGGACACCCAGCTGGACATGATTGCCGAGCATTTGGGCATTGACCCTGTTGAAATGCGACTGAGAAATTCCCGCCAGCCCGGCGAATACACCAGTACCAAATCCCTGGTGGGTTCCTGCGCCATGGATGAAACCATTCATAAGGCCGTGGATAAATCCGGGTGGAAAAACAAATTTGGAAAACTGCCTGCCTTCCACGGTATCGGCATTGGCACCAATTCTGTTCAGACCGGATTTCCCATGGGGATTCGCGGTGGTTCCCAAAGTTTCATCAAATTTAATGAAGATGGTGAAGCAACCGTCATGTCAGGGGTTGTGGACAATGGCCAGGGCAATGACAATATGCTGGTTCAAATTGCGGCTGAAGTGCTGGGGCTGCTGCCCGAAGACATTCATCTTGTTTCTGCGGATACGGAAACCACCTCTTCAGATCCGGGGTCTTATTCCCAGGTTTCTACCTTTGTTGGTGGGCAGGCGGTACAGATTGCCGCTAAAAATTGCCGTAAAAAACTGTTTGATGTGGCATCAAAAATATTGAAAGTTGCGCCCGACACCCTGGATGCCAGGAATCGAATGATCTTTGTGAAAGAGGATCCTGAAAAATGTGTTTCCATCAAAAAAGTGGTTCGCATCAGCCTGATCAATTTTAATTCGGTGAACGCCGAAGGCGGATACTGGCCCAAGGTGGACATGAAGCGAGAATGGATATCCAACCCCTCTGGACAGATGTGTGAAGCGTTTTCGTTTGGTACCACCATCATCGAAGTCAAGGTTGATCCACAAACAGGTCAGGTGGAAGTGCTCAATGCAACCGCCTGCCAGGATGTGGGCAAGGCCTTGAACCCCCTGGTTCTTGAGGGACAGTTTGAAGGTTCCGTTGCCATGGGCGGCCAGGGCGGCATGCTCACCGAATCCCATGAATGGAAAGAGGGCCGGTGCTTAAATTCCACCATGCTTGATTACAAGGTGCCCCTGGCCTGTGACATGCCCGAAATCAACAATATTATTGTGGAATCCATCGAACCCAAAGGTCCCTTCGGTGCAAAAGAGGCAGGTATGTCCATTGCCATGTCAGCTGCCCAGGCCTATGCCGGTGCGGTCAGCAATGCCATTGGTGTATACATGGATTCTTTTCCGTTGACACCGGATAAAATCCTTGCAGCCATTAAAGGAAAACGCAAATGACAGAACAAAACCCATCAAACCTGGCAAAAGAATTGTCCCTGCCCATGAAAGATCTGGTTATTGCGATCAAAGGGGCAGGAGAAATGGCCACAGGGATTGCCTGTCGTCTTTTCAACGCCAATATCAAGCATATTTTCATGCTGGATATTGAGGCACCAATGGCTGTCCGACGACAGGTCAGCTTTTGTGAAGCCATCTATGACACCCATATTACCGTTGAAGGTGTGACAGCAAGAAAGGCTGAAGATAAATACCGCATTCCCTTTGTCTGGAAAGATAATGAGATTCCGGTGCTGGTTGATCCTTCATGGGTCTCGATCAATGCCATCCAGCCCCATGTGGTGATTGACGCCATCATTGCCAAAAAAAACATGGGTACAACCAGGGACGAAGCCGCCCTGGTCATTGGCCTTGGCCCCGGGTTTACCGCCGGAGATGATGTTCACTGCGTGATAGAAACCAACCGGGGCCATAATCTGGGCCGCCTTATCTTTAAGGGCTCTGCCGAAGCCAACACAGGCATTCCCGGCGCTATTTGCGGCATCACCAAGGATCGGGTGCTCCGCGCGCCCTGTGCCGGTGTGTTTGCATCAACCCATTCCATTGGTGATATTGTCTATAAAAGCGATATTATCGGTTTTGTGGATGATACCGAAGTTTTGGCACCAATAGACGGAATGCTTCGGGGACTGATCAGAAATCAGACCCGGGTAAGATCGGGATCAAAAATAGGGGATATCGATCCCAGAAACAAAAAAGAATATTGCCCGGCAATTTCGGAAAAAGCGCGGTCAATCGGCGGTTCCATACTTGAGGCAATATTAAAAGAATATAACCAATAACTTAAGGTGGTAGAGCCCACCGGACAACCATAGACTTTGGGGGAAAAAATGATGTTGAGCAACGCATATATTCCATATAAAGGCTACTATTCCTCGCCTTTTGCCAAATGGCAGGGATCATTGGCAAATGAACATTCCATTGTTTTGGGTGCAAAAACAGCAAAAAATTTTCTTGAAGCAAATGATATCAGCCCAAACCTGTTTGACTACCTTATTTTAGGTGCCACGGTTGGCCAGCCCCATTCTTTTTATGGCGGTCCCTGGTCCTCGGCACTTCTTGGTGCCCAAAACATTTCAGGATGTCTGATCAGTCAGGCCTGTTCAACATCCACAACCGTAATTTGCCAGGCAGCCACCGGAATTGAAACCGGTCTTTACAACAGTGTTTTCACATTGATGACGGACCGGTGCTCCAATGGCCCCCATACCATCTGGCCCAACCCGAAGGGCCCGGGGGGACAGGTAATTTCAGAAAACTGGGTCATGGATCAGTTCAACAATGATCCCTGGGCTAAAAACGCCATGATCCAGACCGCTGAAAATGTGGCCAAAGAAAATGGTGTCACAAGAGAACAATGTGATGATGTGGCTCTCAGGCGCTATGAACAATACCTGGATGCCCTTGCCAATGACCGTGCATTTCAAAAACAATACATGTTTCCCATCAGCCTTCAGGTATCAAAGAAAAAAAGTATCCGGTTGGAAGCGGATGAGGGCATCATGCCCACCACAAGAGAGGGTTTGGACAAGTTAAGACCCGTGTTGCCGGGTGGCGTACATACATTTGGCTCCCAGACCCACCCGGCAGATGGCAATTGCGGGTTGATCGTGACCACAAAAGAGCTGGCAGCCGGCATGAGCAAAAATCCAAAGCTTGATGCACAGATTTTATCCTATGGGTACTCCCGGGCCAAAAAAGGATTCATGGCCATGGCAGTGGTTCCGGCGGCCCAGATGGCGTTGGAAAGGGCTGGAATTTCCATTGATGAGGTTAAGGTTATCAAGACCCATAATCCCTTTGCAGCCAACGATATCTATATGGCAGATCAGATGAACATTGATGTAAATATGATGAACAATTTTGGTTCTTCCCTTATTTTTGGTCATCCCCAGGCACCCACTGCCGGGCGTTTGATTATTGAAGGCATTGAAGAACTGGCAGACCTTGGCGGCGGCTATATGCTTTTCACCGGATGTGCAGCAGGTGACACCGGGGCAGCATTAATTTTAAAGATAGAAGCGTAACATATTAAAACAGATAAAAAACCCTAGGTTCGCAGATAATAGTTGCGGTCCCTGGCATCGGACTATAGATCGATAAACGGGAGGAAAAGAATATGCGTGCATTAATTATTGGCGGCGTTGGCGGAATGGGACAGGGAGTTGCAAAATATTTGGTATGGGAAGAGCGGGTAACCGATGTCATCCTGGCTGACCTCTACCCGGCCCCGGAACGGCTGACCCCCAAATTACGGGAAAATAAAAAAACCACCCTCATAAAAATGGATGTTAACGAGCACGAGGCCATGGTTGCCGCTTTTAAAGAAGTTGATATCGTCATCAATACGGCAGGTCCTTTTTATAAAACGGCCGTGCCGGTTGCCAAAGCAGCTGTAGAGGCCAAAGTAAATTATATTGACATCTGCGATGATTATGAAGGCACCCAGATCCTTTTTAATTCTGACATTGACAAACTGGCAAAAGAAGCGGGCATTACGGTATTAACCGGCATGGGTTCAGATCCCGGAACAAACAATATCCTGGTTAAATGGTATGCGGACAAGCTGGACAAAGTGGATGAAGTGTATCTTTACTGGGTGGTCAGCATAGCGGAACTTGCCGGCGCGGCCTGGGACCACAGTCTGCACATGACCCTGGGACAAGTGCCCCAGTATATTGATGGAAAGCTTGTGCAGGTTGAAGGCGGCACCGACGCCGTGTCTGAGCAATTTTTAGAACCCCTTGGCGAATGTCGCGTCCGTTATGTGGGCCATCCCCAGCCGTTGACCCTTCCCAAATACATCAAAGGTGTAAAAAACGTCATCATCAAAGGGGCACTTATTCCCCACTGGGTAGATGAAATGATTGCCGAGCAAAAGGCCACAGGATTTCTGGGAACTGATCCCATTGACATCAAGGGCACCTTGGTGACGCCATATGATGTGGCATTAAAAATGTGGGAAACCATCCCCGAAACCCGGGATAACGGTCCCCAGTCCTCGGGCCTTAAAGTGATAGTAAAAGGGGAAAAAGACGGAAACAAAATTACGTATACCGCAGACATGGCCGGCAGAATGGCCCCTGGAACAGGTCTTCCTGCTGCCATGGCAGCGCTTATGTTTGCTGACGGAGACGTTACCCATAAAGGTGTTGTCGCACCTGAAGGCTGTATTGATCCTGAAAAATTTATTGCTGCCTTCATCGGTAAAGGGGCTAAAATCCATCAGTCGAAAAAAGTAGACTCCATAATGGATCTCACATAACAACCAAGGAGACCTTAAAATGACTGAAACACCCAAATTAAATATTCGCAAAAGTGTTGAACTGTATGAACAGGCATTGGATCTTGTTCCCGGTGGCGTTTTGGGGGCAAGAAAACCCGGCGACTTTATCAACGGGGAATACCCCATTTTTTTAGAAACAGCCAAAGGATGCCGGTTAACCGATGCGGACGGCAATAAATTTATTGATTTTTTATGCGGTTATGGCCCCATCATCCTGGGGTATCGTGAAGAAGAAGTTGACAAAGCGGTTTACCAGCAAATCAGTGAAAAAGGATTTTGCTTTACCCTGACACAGAAATATCAAAATCTTCTGGCCCAAAAAATGAAAGAACTGGTTCCCTCTGCTGAAATGAGTATCTTTTTGAAGACCGGATCTGATGCCACCACAGCCGCCGTCAGGATTGCCCGTGCCCATACCAACAAAATAAAAGTGATGAGATGCGGTTATCACGGATGGCATGACTGGTGCGTGGAAATGAAAGGCGGTATCCCCTCAAAATTTTACGAGGATGTGTTTGAATTTCAGTACAACAGACTGGATCAACTTGAACAGCTGATGGCAGAACATGGCGATGAAACCGCCGCCGTCATCATGACCCCCTTTGGTCATCCCAATCACCAGGAGATGCAGATTCCTGCTCCGGGATTTCTTGAAGGCGCAAAGGAAATTGCCCACAAATACGGCGCTGTTCTTATTTATGATGAAATTAGAACCGGCTTCAGGGTCTCCATGGGCGGTGCCCAGAAATACTATGGTGTCACCCCGGACCTGAGCGTACTTGGCAAAGCCATTGCCAATGGCTATCCTATTTCGGTTGTTACCGGTAAAAAAGAGATCATGATGGCTGCGGAATCCAAATTGTTCATCTCATCCACGTTTTTTCCAAACAGCGAGGCATTTGTTGCCGCCTTAAAAACAATTGAAATTATGGAACGGGAGAATGTTCTGGAAAACATCTGGGAAAAAGGCAACACCTTCATGAAACAGATCCAGGAACTTATGGATAAACATGATGTGGGTGCCAAGCTTTCAGGTATTGCCCCCATGTTTTATATGACCTTTCCCAAAGATGACACCGGCGACTATAAAGCCAAACGAAAAGACTTTTACACCCAGTTAATCCGTAAAGGCTTTTTCTTTACCCCGTTTCACCACGCGTATATTTCCTATCGTCACACCCAAAAAGATCTGGCACTGACCCTGACAGCCATTGATGAATCACTGGCCTATTTAAAAGAAAAATATTAATCTTAAAAATCTTCTTGTCCGAAATTTTGGACAAGAAGATTTGATTTCTCCTGGAATCTGTTCATGAAAGCTGTTTTCGTGCCCGCAGTTTTGCGTCGATCAACTGACCATGGCCTAGGTTAAGGAGGTTTGCAAGTTTGTGGGCAAAGTGGTCCTCATGGGCTTCAAGGTGATCGTCCAGCAAAATGATACGCCAGACAGATTCCATTATGTCGATCTTTTGTTGTTCGGTAAAATTTTCGTTTATAAAGCGCGTATAGCGAAAAAGGCTTACATACTCTCTGTCGTCTTTATCCCTTTCAGCCAGCAGGGTATCAACTTCCGGCCTGGAGATTCCAAAATTTGTCACAAGTGTTGCAACCAGATGTTCTTTTTCTTCTTGACTGCACTCACCATCTGCATAGGCGGCTTCCAACAGCAGCACGGTCAAAGCCAAATGGGCGTTCAACGCATCCTGTTCTGTGGTCTGGGCTTTGCCATTGTTGCTGCCAATGATTTTTTTGATTAAATCAAACATATTTTTGTGATATCCTTTTTTTAGCCTGAACCTAGCCAGGGGATGATTGGCACGTTTTTTCCTGCCACTATAACAAGGATAGAAACAAGGGGTCAAGGATTCTCCTTTGCATGGCGCTTGTTTTTACCTGATTCAGATCTAATAACATAGTGAATCTCCAATATACCGTAATGGGGCCTTTTTCATTTGATTATTTTCGGTCCTATATAATTGAATTTAAAAACTGAAAGATCTATTCATACCATATCTTGTATCAGGGAAAATCTTAAAAAAACTGGACGGGTGAAAGAAGTGCTCGTTTGTTTGATTTGGCGCGTCTCTATAGATACCATCTATACAGACGAGAAATGCCGCTCCAGTCATATATGAATTTGCAATTTCTAACTGTTTAATGTAACGTTTTTATCATAATTTCCTGCAGATACAATTTGAACCTTTGAACAATTCAGACAAATATATGAAATTGCAAAACCAAACAAATTAAAACACAATAACTATGGATATGTCTCATATGGCGAAATTCTCGATAAATGTGTACTTTAAAAAAATGACTAATTACAAAAGGAAACGCATTAGAATAATTCATTTCACTTGGATCATATTTCTCATTATCACGTCACCATGTTTTGGAAATGATTCAATAATACATCTAAGCCTTGAGGAGAAAGCTTGGATAAAAGAAAATAATACTGTCCGGGTTCGGATAGGTAACGCTCCTCCATTTATGCTGACAGATGGAAAAATTCGCGGAATTGCCATAGACTATTTGACAACTATTTTTAACCGTAATGGTATTCAATTTCGTTATGTTAAAGAATCTGAAGTGACTTGGCCGCAAGCACTTAAATATATAAAACAACATGATGTTGTGGATATGCTCCCTACCGCGAAAATTACCGATGAGCGCAAGAAAAACATGCTATTTACAGATGAGTACATTTTTGCGCCTTGGGTAATATTCACCAGATTAGATGGCGATTTTATAGGTTCAATGGATGATTTGAAAGGAAAAATAGTATCTGTAGAAGAAGGTTATGTGATGCATCGGGAATTAAAGCAAAATTACCATGGAATCAAATTGAAAGTGGTTTCAGCCAAACTAAAAAATTTTGCTGAAATCCCGGTTAAACAATTAGCCACAGGGTTGGTTGATGCATACATTGGTAACCTCTTATCAACTACTTATACGATACAGACGAAGGGATACACAAATGTAAAGGTTGCTGCCCCAACACCATTTGGTAATCATAATCAGGCCATGGCCATCCGCAGTGACTGGCCGGAATTAGCCAGCATTATTAATAAGACACTCGCGTCCATGACATCGGAGGAACAAGCAGCCATTCGGAATAAATGGCTTTCAATCCGATATGAATACGGTATAGATAAGATCTATGTATTAAAATGGGTTTTGGGTGTCACCGGAATCGCTTGCTTTATAATCGGCTTTGTTTTGACCTGGAACAAACGGCTTAAAACAGAGGTGATTTTTCGTAAAAAAATTGAGACTGCTTTAAAAGATAGTGAAAACAGATTGCATTCTTTTTTAAACAATTCACCTGTTGGCATAGGTATTTGGGACAGAGAATTTAGATACGTCTACATCAATGAAATATTACAAAAAATGAATGGGCCCTCTCTAAAGGAACACCTCGGCAAAACCATTGAAGAGGTCTTGCCAAAAGCTGCTTCAACGATAAGACCTGTTTTTGAAAAAATCCTTTCTAACACCGAGCCTGCAAAAAATATCGAATTAAGTGGCGAATTGCCAGCGACACCAGGAAAAATAACCCACTATATGCTTTCATATTTTCCAATCATTGGTAAATCAGAAATGTTGGAGTACATCGGAGGAATAGTAGTCGATATCACCGATATAAAGAATACTGAAAATGAATTGAGGCTGCAAAACGAAGCGATCGAAAACTCACTTAATGGTTTTGATATAGTTGATGCAGAAGGAAAATTAATCTACGCAAATAAAGCATTTGTAAAAATGTATGGTTATGAAAGTGCGGATGAAATTATTGGCATGTCTTCGGTTGACTTTTGCTTAGATCCGACATTACCTGAAAAGATAATAAAAATATTAAAAGAAAACGGTGCCTACGAATTTGAACATGTGGCAAAAAGAAAAAATGGCAGCACATTTGATGTGTTAATGTATGCCAGGCTTTCTCCCGATAAGTATGGGAATGAAATTTACCCTACCACCTCTATTGACATCACTAAACGAAAAAAAGCAGAGCAAGAAAGAGCAAACCTTGAAAAAAAGTTGCAACAAGCCCAGAAAATGGAATCTATCGGAACTCTTGCAGGTGGTATTGCCCATGATTTTAACAATCTTTTATATCCAATAATTGGATTTTCAGAGATGCTTAAAGAAGACCTGACTCCAGATAGCCCTGAACATGAAAGTGCTCAAGAAATTTATAATGCAGGAAGAAGAGGTGGTGAGCTTGTCAAGCAAATCCTTGCCTTCAGCCGACAAACTGAACATAAATTGTCACCAGTTCGTTTCCAAAAAATATTAACAGAGGTTTGTAAACTCATCCGTTCTACAATTCCAAGCAATATTGAAATCCATCAAGATATTCAAAAGGACTGTGGTTTGGTAATGGCTGAGGCGACTCAATTGCACCAGATAGCCATGAACCTGATAACAAATGCCTATCATGCTGTAGAGAAGGCCAGTGGGCTAATTTCAATACAGCTTAAAGAAATTATATTGGATAATGATGATTTAAAGGGTAGCCCATTGCAACCGGGTCAATACGTAATGCTATCCGTTTCCGATAATGGGGTTGGTATTCCTAAAAAAATAATGAACAATATTTTTGAACCCTATTTCACAACAAAAGAAAAAGGAAAGGGGACGGGTCTTGGTCTCGCTGTTGTTTACGGAATCTTGACAGAACATAAAGGAGATATAAAAGCTTACAGTGAGGTGGGTAAAGGAACAACTTTTAATGTTTATCTGCCTTTGATGAAGAAGTATGATAAAACCATTTCAACTGAAAAGGTATTAGATAAACTAAATGGTACCGAAAGAATATTATTGGTTGATGATGAAGAATCGGTTGTTCGGATTGAGAAGCAAATGCTCGAACGACTTGGTTATGAGGTATCTGCTCGGTCTGACAGCTTAGAAGCTTTGGCAACTTTCAATTCTAACCCAGATGGCTATGATCTTGTGATCTCAGATATGACTATGCCAAACATGACAGGAGATCAGCTTGCACGAGAGTTGATGTCCATACAACCGGATATTCCGATTATCATTTGTACCGGATTCAGTGAGCGGATAAACAAGGAGCAAGCTAACGCAAATAAAGTAAAAGGTTTTCTTATGAAACCGGTTGTTAAGTCTGAAATGGCTCAAATGGTACGGAAAGTATTGGATGAATCCAAAATTCAAAATAACTGATATCAAAATTACATTAAGGAATTTGGTAAATTATAGGTGAGTCTTTTGTCTATTTTTTAAACGGTTTTAACAATTTCTTCAGGGCGATTAATTTAAAAAATATACCCGCTGAATTTGCAATGGCCGCTACCTGACCCAATATTATCACTGGCACGAGGGGATCTCTAACACCTGTTTTTTTAACGGAATATAGCGGAACTTCTATAAAAAAGGTTTTTTATATGAATAAAATTATTTGGAATGCAAGTTTTAGCGTCAACGTATCAGAAATTGACCACCAGCACCAAAAACTTATTGAAATGATCAATGAATTCAATGATGCAATTAAAGAGAAAAAAGATCATGATCTTTTGGGGAAGATAATAAGTGGCCTGATTAGTTATACAGAGACACATTTTAAAACCGAAGAAAAATATTTTGAACAATTTAGTTACCCGGATACAAAAGAACATATTAAGGAACATGAATCATTTATTCAAAAGATATCAGATGTTATAGATGAATTGGAGACAGGAAAACAAACTTTATCCCATGACATATTAAATTTTTTGAGTGAATGGGTGGAAAATCATATAAAAGGCACAGATAAGAAATACGCATCTTTTTTCAATGAAAAAGGACTGAAATAAAACACATAATGTATGATCTGCCCAGGACAAAAAAGATCCTTCCCGGAAAAGCCAACCCCAGAAACAAGCCATTTTTTGGTTGGTTTTAAAGTAGTTAGAAAGTGATTATTTTGTCTATCTATATGGGGTTTCGGATAAAAACAAACGGCATTCACTGGTATTTTTAATTCTATGGATTATAACATGCGAAAAAAACATATATATATTGACCTGGATGATGTGGTTTCAAAAACCACAGATACCTATCCTCGTATCGTTGAACAGGAATTTGGGAAGCAGGTTGGGTTTGAACAGATTGTTACCTTTGACCTGCGAGCATCCTTTGGTCTCACCGAAAATGAATTTCACTATTTTTTCGACCTGATCCACCAGCCAGACTTTCTGTTGGGGTTTGAGCCGGTGGAAGGATCTGTTGAAGCCCTTAAAGAGTGGGCCGGGGAAGGCCATTGCATTGAGATCGTCACCGGCCGTCCCACCTCTGCCCTGGAGGTTTCCCTGGAATGGATGGAAAAACACAAGGTTCCCTTTGATTCCTTTACCATGGTGGACAAGTACAACCGGCCGGGCAATGATCCTGGTCTTGCTATTTCAAAGGAGGCATTGAGCCAGCGAACCTATGACCTGGCTGTGGAAGATTCCCGGGAAATGGCCCTGTTTCTTGCCAATACCATGGGGGTGACTGTGGCATTGTATGACCGGCCCTGGAATGCCCGGCCCATCACCCATGAAAAGGTGGTGAGATGTGCCTCCTGGCAAAATATAGGCCAACAGATGCCAGGGATAGGGAAGGCCCGAGAACCAGCATCGGCTGTCAGGGTATCAAGTTCATAAGCGCCCAGAACCCAAAGAGCAAAAGAACCATGCCGGAAGCTTGGTTGATATATTTATGGATTCTGTCATTGAGTTTTTGTTTGAGCTGTCCCACCCCAAATGTCAGGAGCATCCACCAGAGGCATGACCCCAGAAAGACGCCGAAAACAAGTGAGGATGCTCCTGAATATCCATGAACCGTTGCCCCCAGACCCAGACCTGCAAAAATTGCCATAAATCCCATGATGGTCACAGGATTGGTCAGGGTCAGAAAAAAAGCGGATAAATAGGAGGGCAGATACCCCTTAAATAGGGGGCGTGTCTTTTTCTGTGCCGGGGAGATTTTTTTCAGGGTGGCGATACCCAGTCCGCACAAAAATATCCCCCCTGCAAGGAGAAGCCAGGTTTGAAAGGACAGCAGCAGATTGGAAATAAAGGTAAGCCCAAAGCCCGCCACACACCCGTATACAGCATCTGCCGTGGCAGCTCCCATGCCCGTGGCAAGTCCAGCTACTGGACCATGGTCCAAGCTTCTTTTGATGGTTAAAATTCCAATGGGCCCCACCGGCGCTGCAATGGAAAAGCCGATGACAATCCCCTTTAAAAAAAAAGTGCTAAAAAATTCAAATTCCATGTATACTCCCTGATTAATGCAACTCTTTTTTGTCAATTTTAGTGGGCTTAGTTTATCTGATCCGACCGGTAACAGTACATGGCAAATTCCTGTTTATCAGGGGCAAAAAATTTAAAAATAAAGGAAGATCTGCAATGAACTTTAAGATCGAAAAGCTGCTGGACAACATTGGTAAAAAGATTGTCCGGGAACTTGTGAACAATGCACGGATTTCCTTTAGCGAACTGGGACGGGTGGTGGGCCTTTCCACTCCGGCTGTGACCGAACGGGTTCGAAAACTGGAAGAGGCCGGGATTATCACGGGATACCATGCCGGCATCAATGGGGATTTGCTGGGATCATCAATGACAGCCTTTATCCATTTGGACACACCCGCCAGCTGTTATGGCCGGGTAAAAAGTCTGGCAAACCAATTGCCCCAGGTGCTGGAGTGCCACCATGTCAGCGGGGAGGGCTCATTTATTTTCAAGGTTATGGTGGGATCTGTGGGGGATCTGGAACCTCTTGTGGCCCGTTTCAGTCCCCTTGGCCGCACCAAAACCACCATTGTTTTGTCTTCTTCGAAAGAAAAAAAATACCTGCCGGTTATTTTTTCCGGGAGCCAGATATTGGAATAAGCATTTTCCAGAACAGGGCAAAAAAATCATCAAATTTTTCCGTCAGTTTCCAACTCATTCCTTCATAGTACCAATTATGGATGTACCGGTGACAGATCATGTAATAGGCGTCAGTGATCTGGGAAAAAGAGAGACTTGAATCGATGTGTCCCTGTTCCATGGCCCTTTTAATATGATTTTTCAACAGGGTCAGATCATCTTTGCGGCGATAGCTTTTGTCCTTCATCCAGGTGCGCATGGGAACCGTTATAAAAGCGGTAACGGCAAGCCCGGGATTGTTGTCATAAAAGTCAAAGGTCACCCAGAAAACCTTTCTGAAAATTTCTCTGATACTGTCCATTCCGGCGATATGGCGTTCCATGGTCTGACCGATTTGGGAGATCTTTTCATCCAGAATGGCAAAGATCAACTGTTCCTTGGATGAAAAATATTTGTAAATGGTGCCGGAACTGATGCCACTTTGCCGACTGATTTCCCGGATATTCACCCCGTGGAAATCCTGGTGTGAAAAGAGATCCAGAACCACGGGAAAGAGTCGTTCCTTCAGCTTTGCCGGCATCATTGGTATCACTGGCACTTGGGACATTTGGGGTTGGCCCGGCGGGTTATTCGGTCTGTCCGGCATCCCATTTTCCTTCCTGTCTCAGGCTTTCTATGATGGCGGCGGCTTTTTCCATGAGGCATATTTTGTCCACCTTGGTGCTCCGGGTCAAGGGAAATTCTTCGCCGGCCGGCCAGATTTCCACATGCAGGGGCCTCTTATAAGCGGCAATGGCCTTGCAATGGGCCAGGACCGCTTCCGGGGACATTTCTATTCCGGGCTTGGGCCGGACAAAGGCAAATATGCCTTCGTCGAACAAATAATGCTTCATGCCCACCACATCCACCACATCCACGCCGTCCATGGCGGCAATGTGGTCCTCCACCTCTCCTGGAAAAACATTATAGCCCTTCTGCTTGATCATGAATTTTTTCCGTCCCGATAAGTACAAGGCTTTATACCCGTCCATCTGTCGGAAATACCCCAGATCCCCGGTATAGAGAATTCCCTCCGTTGACACGGCTTTTCGGGTTTCTTCCGGCTGGTTAAAATATCCCAGAAAGACAATGGGCGGGTGGTAGCAGATTTCGCCCACATCATTGTCCGGAAGTTCTTCTCCGGCGGATCCGTCCTCCTTCATGGGCTTTCGAACCGTGACCCGGGCCAGTTCATCAAAGGATTGTCCCACCTGTCCTGCCATTTCTTCCATGGAAATACCCGGGGGTGTAAAGGTGGCAAATCCGGCATTTTCCGTCATGCCGAGGCCGGTGCCAAACCGAGGGGCCATGGTGGCCAGTTTTTTTAAAAATGGAGTGTCCACGGCAGCACCGGCATAGGCAACAAATTCCAGACTGGACAGGTCAAATTTCTTGTATTCCGGCAGGTTCCAGAGCATGCGGAACATGGTGGGAATCTGGCCCATGACGGTAACCCTGTGGCGTTCCACTGCCTCAAGGCTGGTTTTGGTGTCAAAAATCCGTAACAGGACCGCTTTTCCGCCCAGGTACATGGTGGTCATAAAGGTTTCGGTGACGCATCCCACATGGCTGGGGGGCAGGTTCACCAGACAGACAAATTTTTGATTCCCAACATCTTTGCCAAATCCCTTTGCCAGGATCTGGTTCTGGACAATGATATTTTCATGGCAGAGAACGGCGGGTTTGGGCTCGCCTGTGGTCCCCGTGGTATAGATGATCAGAGCCGGAGTTCGTGTGTCCACCCGGGCATAGGCTTTTTTCAGCCGGCCTGTAAAAAAATCTGTTACCTTGAGCCAGAGCAATCGTTTTTTGTCCATGAGATCCGTGATGCTGACGGCCTTGTCTATAATGTCGCCGTCCTTTGGATCCGGTGTAAACTGGACCAAATATTCAACAGAAGAACATCCTTTTTGAACAGCCTTTCCCACCTGCCTGAAATCTTTTACCGGTGTGTTCCCCAGAAAGAAAAAGGCCCTGGGCTGGATTTTGTTGATGTCCCGGACCACTTCGGTCTCGGTCAATCGCACATCCAAAGGGGCGATGATGGCGCCGATTTTAAAACAGGCATACATGAGCATCAGATGTTCCGGCACCAGAACAAGTTGGGTGGCCACCCGATCCCCTTTTTGGATGCCCATATCCAGCAGCTTTAAGGCAAAAAAATCAATCAGAGAATAAAATTTTTTATAGGTGATACGTTTGCCGTCCTCGTGCTGAATCATGGCCACATGGTCCGGCCGTTCGTTGGCCCATTTTCCAATATAATCGTTTACGGTTGCGAGGCGAGGCTTCATATTGATTCCTTTTTTATTTTAAGGTATTTTTATTTTAAGGTATCCGCGAATGGCTTGTTTACTTTCTGAATTGAGTACATTGAAAAACAGATCCCTGTGACCGGGGTACTCCCTGGATCCAAGACAGCAGACGTCTATATCTGTCCCCGGTTTTACCATACCGGTAAATTTGCAGGCAATCTCCTCAATTCGACCGGGGTCACCCCCTGCTTCTCTTTCGATCAGCTCCCTGACCGCCAGCGCCAGGGTGGCGGTTCCCTGGAGGATAATCCCGGGCAGTCCCACATCTTCGGCAAATTTGGGGGAGGTGTGGATGGGAAATTCAATATTTGTACAACCGTCATAGACGTAGGGGAGAAAGGGATCTATCCGAATCTTGCAGGCCCAGGCCGGAGCGGCAAGAAGATTCGTATCCGGTATTGCGGGCAGTCTTTCTTTTCCTATCTCCCCCATACATTCAACCCCCCGGAGCATGGCCCCGATATATTCGGTAAAAACGGGTTCTTTTTTCTTGTCTGTGGCAATCAATTTAATGACAGCATGGGTTCCTGCCCTGTGGGGAAGGATGGCGACAATCTCGCCGGTCAGGTTCAATTGGTCCCCTGGCCGGATCAGCCGGTGGAGGATGAGGTGTTCGGTGTAGTGAACCTGGGTGAACAATACTTCTTTGGGGAATTTTTTTGAATCAATATACCGGCCCAGGTTGCTCAGGATGGGCCAGGTCACGGCCACGGGAAAGGTGGGGGGAGCCAGAATTCCCTGTTTTTTTCTGTCATCAAAATAAAGGGGGTTGCTATCCTGGATCGCCCCGGCAAAATTGGTGGTATCCCGCCAGGTAATGTTGGCGTTGTGAGGGGCTAGCCGGGTCCCGGCTAACTTACTGTCTAATTTCATTATTCCTTACTCCACAGATGGTTATCAGGGGGTGCGGCCTAAAAATTGTCTCTGGTACAATCTAAATCATAGTTTCAATTAATTGTCAAAAAGAAAACAATGTTTTATCTGGACCTGCCCCGGATCAAGTGATTTGTATAACGATGAAAAAAACGGTTGATGTCGGATAAAATTTTTAAATTATACCGCCCCTTGGGCCAGGGGAACCAATTATTTTTTCAATATGGTGGCCATATCCAGTAATTTCAGGCAATTTGTAAAGGAAAAACAAGAACACCTCCCAGCCAGAGAAGGCTTCAAAAATATGTGCCAGCCTATATGATCAAATCCATTTTATGCAGTTGTGTTCTTTTCGTGGCCGGCGGGTATGTTTTGGAATTTATCCATCAGATGTGAAATAATCAGGCCCAATATTAGAAATTTTTTATTATTATTTTTGTAAACACGTTTCCATGTGGTAGATTGTTATCTTAAATTAAGGGTAGTTTTCTGAAATTTTTTTAAAAAAAAGGTACCTCCCTCCATGGAAGCCCAGGTAAAAGCGCATTATAATTCAAACAATCTCCAGGTAAAAATTTCCCATGCGTTGGAAAAAGCGGGGAAAAATCTCAACCAACTTACCCCAAAGGATTTGGTGCCCATTGATCAGCTTCATACCGGCGGTCCCCAATCCACCATTACGCTTTTGGAAAAAACTGATCTCAGGCCTGGTTCCAAGATCCTGGACGCCGGATGCGGCATTGGTGGTTCCTCACGGCTTCTGGCAAAAAAGTTTGATTTCATTGTAACGGGAATTGACCTGGCAAATCAGTTTGTCGATACAGCCAAATTTCTCACCAACGGCACCGGGCTTTCGGACCAGGTTTATTTCCGGCAGGGGTCCATATTGGAGATGCCCTTTGAACCCAACTCCTTTGATGCTGTTCTCTGTCAGCATATATTGATGAATATCGAAGATAAAGAAAAGGCGTTCCAAGAATTTTTCAGGGTATTGAATGTCGGGGGCAAACTTATTCTCCATGAAGTTGTCAAGGGAGAAAATGAAGAGATCAGTTTGCCCGTGCCCTGGGCCGGGAAAAAGGAAATCTCTTTTCTTGAACCTTGGGATAATATGGAATCACTTATCACCCGGGCAGGATTTAAAAAAGTTTTTGTCACAGATTCGACCCAAAATGCCGCAGATTGGTGGGCAAAGGTAAAAATAGCGTCTCAAAAAAAGAAAGCTGCCCCCGGTATTTTGGGACCCCATCTGATTTTTGGGGAAAATGCGGCTTTTTTTGGGAAAACCATGACATTTAATTTTAAATGGAACCGAATCAAGGTTGTTGAGGCTGTCTTTGAAAAAGCTGGTATCTTTGAAAAAAAACAGATATAGATATATTTTTATGAAAAATAGTTCAATCGTTTCAGGAGGATAGAAGATGAAGAAAGTAGGATTGGTAGGCTGGAGAGGAATGGTGGGTTCCGTGCTTTTAGAAAGAATGATGACGGAAAAAGATTTTGATAAATTTACCCCGGTTTTCTTTACCACCTCCCAGGCAGGCCAGAAAGCACCGGATGTGGGCGTTCCGGCACCAGCCCTGATTGATGCCCACAATGTGGATGCCCTCATGGAAATGGATATTATCCTTTCCTGCCAGGGCGGATCCTATACCGAGGCGGTTCACCCCAAGCTTGAAAAAAATAATTGGAAAGGCTACTGGATTGATGCGGCCTCCACCCTTAGGATGGATGAAAAAAGCATAATTGTACTGGATCCGGTCAACAATAAGCTTATTAAAGAGAGCCTTGACCAAGGGATTAAAAATTATATCGGCGGAAACTGCACGGTATCCCTCATGCTCATGGGTCTGGGTGGCTTGTTTGAAAATGATGCAGTGGAATGGCTCACCTCCATGACCTACCAGGCAGCTTCCGGGGCCGGTGCGAAAAACATGGAAGAACTGGTTTCCCAGATGCGCTATATCGGGGACAAAGCCGCTGGAATTCTGGACAACCCCGCCTCGGCCATCCTGGATCTGGATCGAAATGTCACCGACACCATCCGGTCGGACAAATTTCCCGTGGACAACTGGGGCGTGCCCCTTGGTGCCAGTCTGATTCCCTGGATCGACCGGGCCATGGACAACGGTCAGACCCGGGAGGAGTGGAAGGGGTTTGTGGAGAGCAACAAAATTTTGGGACGATCTGACAACCCTGTGCCCATTGACGGCCAGTGTGTGCGCATCAGTTCCATGCGCTGTCACAGCCAGGCCTTTACCATTAAGCTGAAAAAAAATATCCCCATTGATGAGATCAATGGAATGCTGGCTGGCAACAATGACTGGGTAAAGGTGGTCCCCAATCTTAAGGAAGAGACCATTCACAACCTCACTCCGGCTGCTGTTACCGGAACCCTTTCCGTTCCCGTGGGTCGGATCAGGAAGATGAATATAGGGGATGATTTTTTAACGGCTTTTTCCGTGGGAGATCAGCTTCTGTGGGGGGCTGCAGAACCGTTGCGGCGTATGCTGAATATCATTCTTTAAAATTTTATAAAGGGCCTGCCCCCTGAAATTGATGATTGGGGACAGGTCTTATACCCAACGGGTAAATTAGGAGGGCCCTGGGGAGGAAATCCCAGGGCCCTCTGGTTTGAGGATACTTAAAATTGTCCGATCAACTCAATTATCCCCACCATCCCCAGCCGAAAGAGGCTGTGAACAGGATGCAAAATATCAATGTGCCAATTAAATATTTATCTTCCAATGCCATGATAGTCTCCTTTTTTTAAAATTTGCCATTATGCAGGATCTGCTTCCTTTGTCACATCCATTGTTTCAATGTCCGCCCGTCTGATCTGTTCTTCCGAGGTGGTGGCCATTTCTGCTTTAAAACAAAGGGCCCACATCATCACAATACCCACGATCCACCAGATGATCTGCCAGGCCCAGATGGCGGGAAAGCCACAGAAGGTAACGGCAGTATTGCCGATGAGAACGCCTGGTCCCAGGGCCATGAAAAACCAGGCCGGGGTCAAAATTTTCATGCGTTTGCGCCATTTTTTACCGTTTTCAGAGGGGCCGTCTATGCTGTCCAGCCATTCCCGTACTTCTTTTTGCCGTTCCTGGGTTTCGTCTGAATCCTTAAACCCAAGGCCCCGGCACAGATAGGCCACCCCGAGGGCGGTGAATATTCCCCAGCCCGCCGTGTGGATGGAAAGCGGATATCGATAAATATAGTAGGTGATAAAACAGACCACAATGGCTGCAATAAGCCCCAGAACCACCCCGATGCTGGGAAATTTGAATCCCCAGTGAACACCCATGAGTGCCAGGTACATGATGGTGCCAAAGGCCGTGGCAAATCCGCCGATCATAACAATGGCATCGGTGGAGGTCAGGCTGACCACCACGGCCGCCACAGCAAGGATGGTGGCAAAAATTCGATTGGTCCAGATCTGTTCTTTATGGGATCCGCTCTGCTTTCTGACATACCGCCACCAGAAATCCCTTTGGATAATGGTGCCGCCGGTACCGATATAGGGGGCGGCCGTTGAATGGATGGCGGCAATGGCTCCGAGAAAAACAATCCCCAGAACCGGCCCCGGTAAAAATTTCACCATGAGCATGGGCACCACATCCGAATCCACCTTGGGGGCGATTTCCCCCGCCATTTCCAGAATTCTGGCGCCCATACCCTGGAAGGCAGTAAAAAAGAAGAGACAGATGCCCACCACAAATGTGGACATGAAAACCTGCTGCCATGCCAGGGCCTTGGGGTTTGCCATACCAAAATTCCACAGGGTAAAGGCAGGGGATGACTGGATCCCCATGAGGGCAAACATATAGGTCAGGATCATGACCGCTGTCCAGCCGCCGGTGCCAAGACCAAAATGAATCAGGCCGGGCACACTGGTATATTTTGCGTCCAGGGTGGCAATGGATGCAGTAAGCCCTGACCACCCGCCGATGAGGTCTGATTTGAGCACATAAAACCCCAGGAGAACAATGCCGGTTACCAACAGGCAAAATTGGAGTACCCCGACCCAGGTGCTGGCTCGCAGCCCCCCGGTGACCACATAGAACCAGACAATAAAGGCGATGAAAATCAGCCCGTAATTCGTGGGGATGCCTGCCACCCAATAGAACAATTTCGCCGCAGTTATTAATTGTAATCCTGAATAAAAAATGGAATATAAAAATGCCGCAATAACCGTCAGCCAGCGGACAGCCTCATTGTTGTAATAATAGGCAAACATATCCCCAGGGGTGATAAATCCGTAGCGTTTTCCCATGAGCCAGTTCCGCTTGGCAAAAAAGGTGCCGGTGATGGGAATGGTTAACACATACATGGAGGCAAATGCGTATACAAGCCCTGCACTCCAGATGGATCCCGGATGTCCCACAAAGGTCCATCCGGAAAATGAGGCAGCCGTGGCCGCCATTAAAAATGCAATAAAGGGGATGGAGCGCCCTGCGATACCATACCCCGAGGCTGTTTTTTCCGTGAGAAACCCCCGGAGTCCCCACCAGAAGCAATAGATGATATAGATTCCCAACAATAGAAATACCCAGGTTCTTGGTTCCATAATTTTCCCTCCTGTATCAATGGTTGAGTTGATCGAATCGCCGAATGCGATGTTGTATACCCAGGGTTGCCCCCGTTGGTGTACCACCCCCTTTGGTTATGAATTGATTGTTAAGAATAGACGTTTCAGCGGGAAAATCTGCGTGTTGGACCTTTGTCCAAGGGCAAAAGAGAATAAGGGCTGACATCAGATAGGTTGTTCTATATCCCCTGAAAACTAATGCAGACTAAATTTCAACTTAAAAAATCACTAAATTTTACGTTTTTCTTATTTTTTTTCTTGCCAGCTGCCGGAAGATCCGGATATAGTCTGACAGATATTCATTTTACATGTCTGGATTCTGATTATTCTCTGCGCTGTGCGCGTTTCTCCTGGTTAATATTCGCTATTGTTTGTTAGAAATTCACCCTCTGTAATTTTTGGAGACCGTGAAAATTATATGAAACCCCTGATGGCCAAATTTCGTGCACCCCATGCATCCGACGCCATATCAAGGGATGGTTTGAATTCGGTAATGGAGACCATCCCCCAAAAAAAACTCACCCTTGTTATTGCCGGGCCGGGATATGGAAAGACAACCCTTGTGGCCCAGGCCCTGTATCGTCTTGATCTGAAATTTATTTGGTGCCGCCCGGATTCGGATAACCGGAATTTTATGAAATTTATAAAATGTCTTGTATCGGGTATTCAGGAAGTTTATCCAGGGTGTTTTCAGAAAGCGGGGAAGGAGCTGGAACCCGGCAAGCAGGATTGCAATGTTCTGGCAAATGTATTTCTATCTGAGCTGAAATCCCATGTGACCTCAGATTTATTTCTGGTTATGGATGATTGCCATCTGTTCGGTAACACCCCCCGGGTAAATAATTTTCTACAATTGCTGTTGGACCGGTTTGCCCCGTTTCTCCATCTGATCCTTATCAGCCGGTCCCTTCCTCCCCTTAGATTATCCCGGCTCATGGCAGATCGCCAGGTGACCCGGATCATGGAAATCGATCTGGCGTTTACCAAAGATGAAATCAGACGGCTTTACTCCCAACTGTTTGATATTGTATTGCCGGAACACTATATTGATATGCTCCATGGGAAAACAGAGGGGTGGGTATCCGGTCTTATTTTGTTCTATCATTCCCTGAGAAAACAAACCGGCCCTGAGGTGGGGAATGCCATTTCCCGCCTCAACGGTTCCCAGCGACAAATTTTTAATTATTTGAAGGAAAATATATTTGATCTGCTGCCTCCCGAAAAACAAAATTTCATGATCAAAACCGCTATCCTTTCCAGGCTTAATACTCATTTTTGCAATCGTTTTTTAAACATTGATACTGCCCAAAAAATTTTATGGGACCTTGAGGATGACCATTGTTTTACATTTTCAGAGAATGAGGACAGGGAGAGTTTTTTTTATCACCATTTGCTCCGGGAGTTTTTACAGGACAGACTGAAAAGCCGCTTGGACCCTGAACAGATCAACCGGCTCTATAACAGGGCCGCTATCTTGTATGAAAAAAAGGATGATGGCCAGGAAGCGTTACAGCACCATATACAGGCGGGAAATATTGGGGATGCCTCCCGTTTGCTGAACCGGTTTGCAAGGCCCATTATCAAGCAGGACCGTCCCCAGATGGTGAAATCTTTATTATCGGTGATCCCGGCCCATTACATGGACGAGGAACCCTGGTTCCAATATCTTGAGGCCGGATACCTGGGACTGTGCAGCCAACTGCAGTTGGCGGCCAAGGCCTATGAAAAGGTGCTGAAAGTATTTAGCAGCCGGAAGGATGAACAAGGGGAGTGTCTCTGCCTCATGGAACTTGCCGAATACTATCTGGCAACCGGAGAATTGAAACGATCGGAACAAGCCTACAAAAAGATTCTGGCAAAGGATGCGCTGGAACCCTATCTGACCATCATTGCCCTTGGATATTTGATCCGGGTTCTGGCACTCGCCCGGAAAACGGGCGATGCGGATAAATATGCCAAAAAGGCCATTGACCTGTTGGCAGACCTTGAGGATGAGACCGCGCTGAAGATGGGTCAAGGATGGATCCATGTGGCCCAGGGATATCGATATGTTTTTTCCGGAGCATACCAGAGGGCAATGGAATTTGGAGAAGACTCAAAGCAATTGTTTGAATCTGTCGGCCAGTATCGATTTCTTTTTTCCAGTTATTTTCTAATCTCCTATTCCTGTTTTTACCTGGGGCTTTTTTCCAGGGGAATGGCATCTGCTGTTGACGGGCTTGAGATGGCAAAGGGAAAAGGGGTATATAACGAATACTCAGATTTTTTACGATTGTTGCGGGCCAAAAATTGTCTTGAACGAGACAATATCTCTCCGGCTCAGCTGAACCAGGCCTTTGACGACTGTAGGAAAAGCCTCAAATCATTTGCGGGAAGTGCCTTTCCCGGCGGGGTGGCCCAGGCCTTTTTAGTGCTGCACCGGGCATATCTTAGAAAAAATGATATTCCCGGTGCTGAACAAAGCCTGCGCCGGGGTATGGATGCCATCCGGGAAAATGATATGCCCCTGATCAAAAATGAACTGAACCTGGCCCTGTCCCAATTGTTGTTTTTTCAAAGGGGAAAGGTGGCGGAAGCCATGGTTCTTTTAAAGGATGCAGAACAAAAATTGGTATATTCAGGGTGGCATATTTCATGGGTATCCAAACTTTTTGCCCGTTACTATTGGGAACGCGGCCATTGGGAAACTGCCAAAAAATACATGGTATACAGTCTGAAAATAAGTGAAGAAGAATCCTTTGATGCATGGATTATCTGTGAAAAAAAATGGATCATCCCCCTTCTTGTGGAATTGTTTTCCATGGGTACCATGAGAGTCTATCTTCAAAAAATTTTTACTGCCATGGGGACTTCGGTAAAAGACCAGGTGCTGGAACTTCAACACCAGGGAAAAAAACCTGTTCAAAGGGCAATCAATGAAATCATGGGGTTCATGCCAAGGTTGCCGCCTCCGCCCCTCAGGGTTTGTTTTTTTGAACAATTCAGGCTTTTTGTCGGAGACAGGGAGGTGGGGGCTGACAAATGGAAAAGCAAAAAGGCCAGGACCCTCTTTAAATATCTGACTGCCATGCGTCACAAGGGGTATCTGGAAAAGGATATTTTAATGGAACTGCTCTGGCCCGATGAAGATCCCCAAAAAAGTGGCCAGCGCTTCCATGTGGCCATGGCTGCCCTGCGAAAAGCCCTTGAACCCGGGATACCAAAAGGGATTAGATCTTCATATATTTTAAGATCAGGTCAATCCTATCGGATTGAAACCGGAGAAACAGGCCAAGTGGATATTGAAAACTTTTCACGGGAAGTTGACCTGGGCACAAAGGCAAAAACCCCAAAAACAGCCATGGAGCATTATAGAACAGCCGTCGCCCTCTACCAGGGAGATTTTTTGGAAGAAGATCCCTTTGAGGACTGGTGTACAAATGAGCGGGATCGATATAAACAGGCCTATTTGGTCCTACTGAACAAAATCATTGAATATCGTGAACTTCAAAAAGATTATTCAGGCTGCATTCGGACAGCAAATACCTACCTTCGCAATGACAAATATGCCGAAACCATTATTCGGCGTCTGATGAATTACCATGCCTTGACCGGCAACCGCCCCATGATTACCCAGATCTATAAAAAATTTCAACAAACCATAGAGGCTGAGCTTGATTGCAATGTCAGCGACGAGACAAAAAGGTTGTACAATCAGCTGATCTCTGCCTGAAGCAGAGGCCTAGGTACCCCCATCATAAAAAGCCTTTTATTTTAAGATATTTTTTTGTAGTGTTGCCTACCAGGGGTTAAGGTACAAAACAATGTTATTGCACTGTATCGTGCTATTTTCCTATTGCCATACACCGATGCCAAGCGGTTATTCAAAAAGGGGGAACAAAACATGTCAAAAATAGTGGGGTGTTCAAATAAAATACTGGAAGTGGATCTGCAATCAAAAATTGTTACCATTTACACGGTTACAAAAGAATTGCGCCGCCAATATCTGGGCGCCAAGGGGCTTGGAATTAAACTGCTCTATGATCGAATGATTCCGGGAACAGACCCCCTGGGGCCTGACAATTACATCGCTTTTATGCCCGGCATTCTCATGGGTACTGGAGCCCCTTGCTCAGGCCGGTTTGAGGCCATCACCAAGTCTCCTCTAACCGGCATCATGGCGGCCTCCTCCTGCGGCGGTCCCTTTGGTATGGCCCTAAAAACAGCAGGGTGGGACGGGTTGATCATCACAGGCAGGGCGGATACCCCCACAATTCTTGATATCACCGATCAGGGGGCTGAATTCAAGGATGGGGCACCCTTCTGGGGACAGCAGATTCCAGAGGTTCAGGCCGTTCTGGATATAAAAAAATCCAAGTCTCTGGTCATTGGACCTGCCGGGGAAAATGGGGTTCTATTTGCAAACCTGGCCTCGGGTCACAGGTTTCTGGGCCGGGGCGGTATCGGGGCTGTCATGGGGTCTAAAAATCTCAAGGGTATTGTGGCAACCGGGGGCAGCTTTTCCATCCGTCCCCATGATCCGGTAAAATTTAAAAAACTTTGCAAAACAGCCACCCAATACATCAACCGGAATCCCCTGAGCGCAGACAAATATAGAAATTACGGCACCAGCGCCAATGTGGAACCCTGTAACCGGGCAATAATTTTACCGGTAAACAATTTTCAGGACGGTCAACATGAATCCGCTGTACAGGTGTTTGGAGAAACCATGGCAAGGGATCATGATACCAGCCATCATACCTGTAAACCCTGCACCATCCGCTGCGGTCACAAGGGGATGTTTGCAGACAAAGAGATGTCCGCCCCGGAGTATGAAACCATCGGGCTTTTGGGAACCAGCCTGGGGATTTTTGACCTGGATCTCATAGCCCTTTGGAACCGGCTCTGCGGCCGGTTGGGGATTGATACCATTTCCGCCGGCGGCACCCTGGCCTGGGTGATGGAGGCAACCGAAAAGGGCCTTGTAAAAAGTGAGCTTGCCTTTGGCCAGGCTGCCGGCATTGAACAGGCCCTTGAAGATATGGCATTTATGAGGGGGTTTGGCGCTGAAATGGCCATGGGCTCAAGGTTTTTATCTGAAAAATACCGGGGAAAGGAATTTGCCATCCATGTTAAGGGGCTCGAAATGGCCGCCTATGATCCCCGGGGATCCTTTGGCCAGGGGCTGGCCTATGCCGTTGCCAATCGGGGTGCCTGCCATCTGTCCGCCTATATGGTGGCCCAGGAGGTTTACCTGGATCTGCTGAAACCGGATTCCGCCTTTGGCAAGGCCAAATGGGTGAAGTTTTTTGAAGATTTGACCTGCTGCATCAACTCCCTCCAGACCTGCCAGTTCACCATGTTTGCGTTCCTTCTGGAGCCGCCCCTGTCCCAATATACCCCCAAACCTCTGTTGGCCACCCTCATGCAATACCTGCCCGATCTTGCCATCCAGCTGATTGATGTCTCCTTGTACCAGGGATTGTGGAATGCCGCCACGGGTATCCATTTGTCCAAACAAGCGTTTTTGCGGGCAGGAGAGCGAATTCATGTTCTGGAGCGGCTGATGAACACAAGGGAGGGCATTGATTCCAGGGACGACGCTTTGCCCCTGCGCCTGGTGGCCCGGGGACGGGCTTCGGACATCAAAAAAAGGGTGGTCCCCCTGGAAAAAATGAAGCTTCAATATTATCGGACCCGAAAATATGATGAAAAGGGGATTCCAAAGGAAACACATCTAAAAAAACTGGGAATTTTATAGAATTTCACCCGGGCTGGTTCCGGACATAAAAGAGACCGGGCCCGGTGCCCTGGGATGAAATCATGATGCCAACTCTACCCTTGTATTTTAGGGCCGATGCATGTAAATATCTCGAAGTTCCTAGCTGTATGGTAAGGATATTGCGATCCTTTATGCTATGAATAAAATCATTAAACAAATTCATTAAACGAAGGGGATTATCATGAAACTACTGGTGACCTATGACAAAAACACTTCCACATCCAATGTTCTGGATAAAGCCCTTCAAAGGGCCAAAGCATTCAATGCCTATGTGTACTTGGTCAGAACCTGTGCAACGGATGAAAAGGAGCGGGAGATTGCCGAATTGGAACACAGGCTCAATGAACTGAGGCGGGAGGTTTTTAAAAAAGAGGGAATAGAAAGCGAGGCCCATATCCTGATCCGGGGTCTTACAGCAGGAGAGGATATGGTTCAATATGCCAAGGAAAAGGGTGTGGATGAGATCATCATCGGTATTAAGAAAAAATCAAGGGTTGGGAAATTGATGTTCGGCTCCACGGCCCAGTATATTATACTGAACGCACATTGCCCGGTGCTGTCCGTAAATTAGTCTTAATTTCTGTTGATCAGGGCAGGCAGACCTCAAAGGTCAGCCCTGCCGCTGTATTCCTGGCTTCTATCTGTCCCTTGCATCGTTTGACCTGTTTTTTGGCAATGGTCAGCCCAAGACCCGTGCCCGGGGCTGTATTGCCCCGGGCTCTGTAAAAGGGCTTAAAAATCATTCCAAGCTCTTTGTCGTCCAGGGGAGAACAGGTGTTGGTCAGGGTGAAGCATAATCCCTTTTCAGGGACCGCAAGAGTTTTGATGGCGATTTTTCCATTTTCTGCTGTATATTTTACGGCATTGTCCATCAGATTTGTGAGAACAGATTTTAGAACCAGCTTGTCCTGGCTGATCAGAACCGGATCAATCAGATTCAGCTGAAGCTCAATGTTTTTTTGCTGGAGCATGGAATGGTATTGTTTCAGCTCCTTGGCCAGAAAATCCTTAAAATAAAAGCCTTCTCTGGAGAGGGCGGATTCCTGGAAATCAATTTTAGACAATTTGAGCATGTGATCAATCAGGGTATCCAGGCTTTGGATATCTGCTTCCATGTTTTCGATATAGCGATGGAGATCTGCCCTGCTTTTTTCTTTGTCCAATTTGTCTAACTTGTCCAAAATAAGTTCCTTGGACACCCGGATCCTGGTAAGGGGGCTTCTAAGTTCATGGGAGATGTTGGTGGTAAGGTCCTTGCTGCCCCGGATCAATTTTTCAAGTTTATCTGCCATGAAATTAAAGGAAAGACCCAGGTTGGCGATCTCGTCGTGGCCTTTGATATTGGTTCTACAGGAGAGGTTGCCCCTGGCAAATTCAAGAGCAGATTGGTTCAGCCGGTTTATCCGCTGGGTGATCCATCTGGTAAGGGGAACGATCAAAAGAGCCGCCATTCCTCCGATGATCAAGATGCCCAAAAAGAAAATTCCCTCGGGCCGATCTTGATTCCAGGTGTCATAATAGAGATGGAGGTGCAATTCGCTGTTTCCCTGCTTTACCGGGATAATTGCATAGTATTTGGTCCACTTTCTGACAAAATGATAGAGGGTGATACCGTTTTCATGGTGAATTTGCCGATGAAATCCCTTTTGGGGAACATTTACAGGATCTGTAAATGTTTTTAGCTGGATTCCTTTTTCGGAGTCACTGATCCATATCTTCAGATTAAAGAGGGTGGAAAAGGTGTTCAAATGCTTAATCAGATCCGGGTTTTGTCCTAGGGACAAGGAGGGGTAGGCATCTATCTTTTCCTGGACCATTTCCTGGAAAATCTGAAGTTTGGGAAATGTTTTTTTATCCAGGGAATCCCTCAGAGATCTGCTATCAATCGTTATAAACAGGATCAAAATCAGGGCCAGGGTAACAAAAAGAACCCCCAAAAAAGAGAGCAGTATTTTCAGATACAACCGTTTGATTTTCATCCCAGGTCCACAAACATATAACCGGTTCCCCATATGGTTTTGATCCGTTTGGGGGCGCCTGGATCTGATTCAATTTTGGCCCGCAGCTTGCTGATATGAATATCGATGCTTCGGTCAAAAACCATAGCATCCCTTCCCTGGGCGAGATTCATGATCTGGTTCCGGCTCAGAACGGTGTTGGGGCTTTTCATCAATACTTCCAGAATATTAAATTCTGTGGTGGACAAATCAACACTTTTTTCGTTGACCTTTACGGTGTGGGACACCCGGTTCAATATCATATTGCCGCACTGGATAAGAATATTATCTGACTTGTCTTCGGCGGTCAAAAGGTCCTGGCGCCTGAGAACGGCTTTTATTCTGGCCAGAAGCTCCCGGGGGTTAAAAGGTTTGGGCAGGTAGTCGTCTGCACCCAGTTCCAGACCGATGATCCTGTCAGTATCATCCCCCTTGGCCGTTAACATGATCACCGGAAGGGTATAAACCCGGCGGATATCTTTTAATACCTCAAGCCCGTCCTTGCCCGGAAGCATGATGTCCAGAATGATCAGATCCGGTGTTTTTGCTTTTATTTCATCCACGGCATGATTGCCTTCCAGGGCATAAGATACCTTAAAATTGCTTTCTTCCAAATATTCCGACAGCAGATTTATCAATTTAATATCATCATCAATGATCAAGATTTTTCGGGTCATGGCATCTTCCTTTTTTCCCCACCTTTTACACCAACCCTGTGCATGTTTACAAGTTGGAAAACTAAATTTGAAATATTCGGGGCACCAGATAGAGATTCAGCGGTTGCCAATGACGTTCTTAAAGGGCCTATATTTCAACTTGACATATCCTTTGCCTTCAAATATTCTGCTTCTGTAAGATGCGGATCATTGCTATATACTATGCAAAAATATTCTATTATAAATGATAGTTACGATGACAATGATCAAACATTGTGGAGAATTAAAAATAGAATGCTGAACATAGCAACGCATCATTTTTTTCAAAAGGAAAGTCGCAATGGACAAATTAATTTTGTATACCACAGAAAATCATACCGCCGTCATCACCCTCAACAGACCGAACAAAAGAAACGCTCTCAACCAGGAGCTGCTTACCCGTCTTTATAATGCCATTGATTCTGCTGCAAAGGATGATGAAATCCGCACCATCATTATTACCGGTAGTGGCAAATCCTTTTGTGCCGGTATTGACCTGGCCGCCCTGACCACGGACAACCTTTTTGATCCAAGGGGGGACGGGCGGGACATGGTGGCGGTATTTAGAGACTGTCCAAAACCCATCATCGGTGCCGTAAATGGCCATGCCATTACCGGCGGATTTGAGATTGCCCTTAATTGTGATTTTCTCATTGCCTCGCAAGCAGCCGCGTTTGCAGATACCCATGCAAAGGTGGGCATTCATCCGGGGTGGGGTATGACACAGCTTCTCCAGCAGGCTGTCGGTCAAAGAATGGCAAAACAGCTTTCACTTGCCTGTGAATTTATCCAAGCAGACCAGGCCCTGAGGATCGGTCTTGTCAATGAAGTTGTGCCCGAAGAAAAATTGCTGGACAGGGCAAAGGAGATTGCAAACGCAATTGCATCCGTCAATCAGCAGATGATGGCGACTGTAAAAAATCTTATTGAACACCGCAACACAACCTCTTTTGAAAAAGCGGTTTCAGAGGAACAGAAGGGTTTTAGGTCCTTTGTTGATATACTTCTTCAGGCAAAGTGATGTAATGCGTATCTGTTAAAAAAAGAAAGATATCATGGATGGCCGTGTCTGACTTGCCGGTTAACCGGGTCAGGCTCACAAATCCGTGTATGACCCCTGGATAGCGTTTGTTCCTGACATTATTACCCGCATTGCGTAATCTTGATGCATAGGCTTCTGCCTCATCCCGCAAAATATCAAATTCCGCCGTCAATATAAATGCTGGGGGCAGATTTGTAAGGTTGGCGGCTTTTAGGGGAGAACTATAGGGATCTGCCCATCTTTTTGATTCAGGAATGTACATGGCCCTGAACAATTCCATTGATTTTTTTGTCAGATAATACCCCCTGGAAAATAAACCATAGGAGGGGGTATCCATGGAGGAGAGGTCAACAACCGGATAAATCAAAACCTGGGACTGTATGGATGTGTTGCCCCTGTCCCTTGCCATTAGACAAAGAGCTGCGGCAATATTCCCACCGGCGCTGTCTCCCGCAACGGCAATTCCTTGACCATTGCCGTTGAAAGAAAGGGCGTTGTCATGGGCCCAAACCAAAGCGGCATACGCATCATCAATTGCTGCCGGATATGGGTGCTCCGGTGCACGGCGGTATGCAATGGAGATTAGAATCATATTACTCCGGGCAATATTCCGGCAGATATTGTCATGGCTGTCAAGGTCTCCCAGGGCCCAGCCACCTCCGTGGAAATACAGCATAACGGGGCGAGGGGTGTTGCTTCCCCGATTATAAATGCGCATGGGAATCGATCCTCCCGGGCCGGGTATACTTAGTTCGCAAATATTTGCAATGTCAGGGGGGGATATTTTGAAAACAGCGGTTTTTTTGGAAGCCCTGCGAACCTCATCAATGGATTTCCCGTTTTCCAGGGGATTGTCACCGGAAAGATCCAAAACTTTTAAAAAAAAAGTCACCCCGGGATCCAGTTGTTCGAAACCGGTTTTTGACCACCCAGCGATCATCACCCCTAATTTGAAGGCGATATTGACCACCACAGCCGTCAATATAGTAAAAATGCGGCTCATATTCTTTCTCCTTTGTTTGCCTGTGTCCCGGATTTTTCCCCATTCTCAAATTCAGAATTGCTGAAAGAAAGGAATCGCTCCTTGACCATTTTTCGGAAAATGATATTTTTTTAAAATTTTAACAAAACAAATCCATATTGGTCAAATAAGCGCATATAGCATGCAGTAATACTATATGACATGAGTATTATTTACCGCGTCATTATATGTCAACATAAAAGATGAAAAGAAACCTGGAAAACGGGCTCTCAAGGGGGACACCTCCCCCTTGAGCAAGAATGGCACCACCTGTTTGTTGAAACAGACGGCGTGTATCATTCGTCTGAAAACAGGCTCTTATACATGTCACGCATATTTCGCTTTAATATTTTACCGGTGGGTGTTTTGGGAAGGGCATCCACGATAATAACTTTTTTGGGCACCTTGAACCCGGCCAGATGTTTTTTACACAGATTCACAATCTCATCTTCCGTGACGGTTTCCCCCTTTCTGGGAACCACAACCGCTGCCACCGCCTCCACCCATTTGGCATGGTCCAGACCGATGACGGCAACCTCCTCCACCCGTTTATCCTGGTAAATCGCCTCTTCCACTTCACTGGTGGCCACATTTTCACCCCCGGTTTTTATCATATCCTTTTTTCGATCCACCACCGAGATATAACGGTCTTCATCGGCAATTCCAATGTCGCCGGAATGGAACCAGCCGCCTTTCATAGCCTCTTCGGTCTTTTCCGGCTCTTTGAAATACATGATCATGGCATGGGGTCCCCTGCCGCAGATTTCGCCGGGTTCGCCCGGGGTGGTAACAGGGGTTCCCAGGGCATCCTCCAGGCGGGTTTCCATGTTCAATCCGGCCATGCCGGCGGACCCCAGTTTTTGGGTGGCATCTTCGGCTTTGAGGATAGTATGATAGGGCGCAAGCTCCGTTTGGCCATAGTAATTGTAAACACCGGCACCGGGAAGGCGTTCCAGGATTTCCTTTAACACTTCCACCGGCATGATGGAGGCGCCGTAGTAACATTTTTTCAAACAGGAAAGATCAAACTTGTCAAAATCAGGATGCCGCAGCATACCAATCCAGACGGTGGGGGGTGCAAAAAACATGGACGCCCTGTATTTGTCGATGGTTTTGAGAATCTGCTCAATGTCCGGTGCCATCAGAATATTGGTTCCGCCCAGCCAGAACAATGGGTTCAGAAACACATCCCGCTGGGCGCAATGATAGATGGGCAATGCGTTTACATTGATATCGTCGGCGCTGTAACGGCCGTCAATGATGGCGCCCATATATTGTGAAATCAAGGCCTGATTGCTGATGATAACCCCCTTGGGCAGGGATTCAGTCCCACTGGTATAGGTCATCTGGCAGGGGTCTTCAGCCCGGAGTACTACATCGGGTTCCTCTGATGGGTAGGCCCTGTACCAGGTTTCAAAATCTTTGAACAAATTGTTTGGCGGCGCCTGTCCTGCAACGTCATCCGACCAGAGAAGACTCTTTACGGTTTTCATGTCATCAAGTACATCACTGACCAGTTCGTAGAGGGAATCTTCCACGATAAAAACCTTACTTTCCGAGTGATCAATACAATAGGTAACGTCGTGTCCTTTTAACAGATAGTTGATGGCCAGGTAAACGGCTCCTATTTTACAGCACCCCAGCCAGGTGAGCACATGGTGAATGGTATTGTGGGCCAGGATTGCCACCCGATCGTACTTTTCAACTCCCAAATCGACGAGACCATTGGCCACCCGGTTACTCGCAGCCTCAAGTTCGGCATACGTCAGGGATTTATCCCCAAAGATCAGGGCTGTTTTGTCCGGATAATGATAGGCGCTGCGCCGGATCATGTCTGCGATCACCAATCGGTTCACCCGATTGTAGCGGTCCATGAGAAAATCAATATTTTCCTTGTTCAAGGTGCCGTACCTGGCTTTGTCCTCTGCTGATAAGGTGGTTTTCGGTTGCGCATTCATTGGTTTATCCCCTTTCTTGTTTGGTTTGCTTTATTTTACCGAAGCCTTTGTTTGAACGCCTTGTTCTCCCTTTATAAAATGTGGTGAATTGGAACCAGCGACACTAAATTGTAATACTATAATATAACACTAAACAAATTTCGTGCCAGCAAGACAAAAGGGGGGTGTTTGCGGTCTTTTCCCGGGGTAGAAGGGGCACTTGCAGTCCCGGAAAGGTACACAAAAAAGAGGAATGGGTCAAAAACAACCCGGGCTTCACTTGCCAGGGGCGGATCGGGATGGGTCACTATTGACCGGCTGGGTAATTATTGACCCCTTGGGCGTCTATTGACCATGTCGACAATCCCAAGGGCCTTCATTTTTAAATACAGGGTTTTCCGGCCCACGGATAGGGCCTTTGCCGTATCCCGCCTGTTCCATTGATGGTGGTCCAGGATGCGGGTGATATACTTTTTTTCAAACCGATTTACAGCCTTGCCCAGGCTGAGTTCAGGATCGTCAGCAGACAATGATCCTCCCCGGGGATCATCATGGTGCGCCATTGTCGGGATGCTGAGAAATTCCAGATCGTCCAGATTGACGAGCCGGTGAAGGGCATTTTCAAGTTCCCGGACATTCCCGGGCCAGTCATGGGTTTGTAATTCCTCAATCAATATGCCGGGCAAAGGAAGCCTGCTTTTTCCCGCCTTGTGTTTTTCAAAGAAATGGTCCACCAGAAGGGGAATATCTTCCTTGCGCTCCCGCAGGGGAGGAAGATATACGGGAAGGATATGAATCCGATAGAAAAAATCTTCTCTTATCCTTCCTTCCTTTACCAGATCATGGAGGTCCCGATTTGTTGCCGCAATGATTCGCACCCTTGTTTCCTTTGTCTGACGTCCTCCCACCGGCGTATATCCCGACCCTTCAAGAACCCGTAGCAACTTGACCTGGAGGTTCAGGTCAATCTCTCCCAGTTCGTCAAGGAAGAGAGTCCCTTTTCCGGCATGATCCAAAAATCCGGGATTGTCCCGGTTTGCACCGGTAAAAGCCCCTTTTTTAACACCAAAAAACTCACTCTCAAGCAGATTGGGTGGTATGGCACCGCAATGAACCGGAACAAATTTTTCATTGCTGCGGTCACTCATGTCATGGATGGCCCGGGCAACCAGCTCTTTCCCGGTACCGGACTCTCCGTAAATGATGACATTGGCATCTGTCTTTGATGCTCTTAAAATTAATTCATAGATCTTTTGCATGGGCCGGCTCCTGCCGACAATACCGCAGAACTTGTAACGGTCTTTTATGGCCGCCCGAAGTTTGATATTCTCTTGGTGAAGAGATAATTCCCTGGCTTTCATATCAACTTCAGCCTGCTTGCGTTCGTGTATGTCCAACAGCAGGGTCTGCATTTTTATAACCCTGCCGGCATCAAAAATCGGTGAACTGACCGCATAAAACCATCTGCCTGTCCCTTGGCACTGAAATTCCTGTCTTCGGGTTTTTCCCCTAAACACCTCTTCCATGGGGCACCAATCACAAGGAGCGGCTAATTTGAACACAATCTCATGACAGGGTCTGTTCCCGATGGTCTGCCCGGCAATATTTTTCAGGTATTTATTCAAATAGGAAACCCGATGATTTTTTGAACAGGTATAGATAAACCCCTCAAAGGCTTCCAGCACCCCCCTGAGTGTGGCTTCATTTTCTCTCAAGGACAATTGGGCCTGCACCATGGGCGTAATATCCCTAAAGGATCCGACACTTCTGCCGGTCCCGGGAATAACATCCACCCTTGCCGTAATCGCTTTCATATTTCCCTGTTTGTCAACCAGGGTGAACTCATAATTTTTAGGCGTCTTTTCGGAAGATTGGCGGCGCTGGAGATGATAGATCTTCATTTTCCCGAGATCTTCAGGAAATGCCACAATTTCGGTCCATTTCATCCGGCCTTCAACTTCTGGTCTCTCATACCCGGTCATGCGCAAAAATTCATCATTTGCCCGGGAAATGATCATATCTTTCTCGACAATAATCGTACCGGTTCCTGTATTTTTAAATATGCTCCTATAGTGCTTTTCATTATGCTGTAAGGCTTCCAGCCTTTCTTTTATCGTGGCCATGAATATCCCTCCTTCAAAGAATAAGATACAAAATCATACCCCCGATGAAAGGTCAAGCCTCTTGGGCGCAACCAGAGGCCGGTTCGGATTCCTGAGCAGGTTAAAACCGGACAGGTTGAACAATTTTAATTCTTTGGTGGAAATGAATTCCATCTGCCAATCGTACCTGTTATGAAAAAAAATCCTAGCACCAGGGAGCCAATCGAAAACAGAATAAAGCGTGGTGCCACTGGAATAGAGCTCTGAACAACGCCCATGACAACTAAAAATTCAGGAATTACCAAAAGTCCGCGCAGGATAAATATGGCGCTTATTACCAAAAGTCCTGGCTTTAAACCGGGTAATGCACGGATAAACCCAACGCCTGACAGGGCATACAATCCAAATATAGTTAGAATCCCAGTAACAAGAAAACTGACAAAAATAAGCATATAGGCATTCTTTACCAATGCTTCGGGTGCTCCAAAGTATAAACTTAGGGAGGGTGAAAAGCCGATTATTATTTGAAAAAGGGCTATGGCAAAACATAGGGTACCGGAAATTACAAGCATGTGTTTAAAGTTTTTCAACTACAACCTCCTCCATAGTATGATCGGAATAAATACTATCTGTGTTTTTTGATTTACAGATTCAATTACGCTCGTTAATCTCGAGAGCTGTCAATTACTTTTTTTCTTTTGCATAATGGTGAAAGGCAATCGCCACAGTGCGATAAACCAGATGGGCCAGCTTGGTATACGGCAAAAAGGCCACTAGATTAAATGCAAAGAGCAAATGGATAAAATACATGGAATAGGCGGCCCAGGGGATACTGGCCAGCCTTAGCATCTGGGTGAGCATGCCGGTGATTCCTAAAAAAAAGGCAAGACCCAGCAGGTACCAGTCAAAATACCCGTTGATCTGTCCGGCCTTTGCCCTTCGCTCTTTGATCAGAAGCAGGCTGCCGGCAATAAGGGCGATTCCTGATATATTGGCCAGAATTTTCACCGGATTGATCTGATCATAGGGACCGTGGCTGTTAAGGACATAAAGGGCAAAAACAAAGGCGCCGGCCACAAAGGCAAGACTGACAAAGGAAAAGGCCACCATCATGTGGGAGATCTTTCTATTGTTTTCAGAAGAGGAAGAAAACCGTTCGTGCCGTATTATGGCAGGCAACTGGGTGATGATGGTTATCAAAAATTGTTTATAATCAATGGGGCCCTTGCCCTGTGCTGCGGTGGCCTGCATATCCTTAAGAAATCGCTTTACCCCCAAAAAAAAGACCAGTCCTGTTATCAGGGAGAGGGGAATGAAAATCATCTCTATCAGGACTACGGGGAAAAAATGGGCAAAAACAATGCGGTCTCCGCCGGGGGACAGATTCATCAGGCCTGTCCCAAGACCCATGATAATGATTATCAGAGCGGGAATGATAAAAAGCCATGGCAGTTTTCGGCTGTCATTGAGCAATTGGTGCATGGCAGCGGGTTTTGAATATTCTTTGATGGACATCTTTCTCAAGGTGTTGAGCACATCACCCGGTCTGGCATCCCGGGGGCAGAGCGTGGAGCAGTCCCCGCAATTGTAGCAGAGCCAGATATCGGGGTTTGCAATGAGCTTGTCCTTTAATCCCCAGGAGGCATAGAGCATTTCCTTTCTGGGAAAAGGCTGATCATCCTGGGATAGGGTACAGGCCACAGAACAGGTGGCGCATTGGTAACATTTTTTAAGGTTCAGGCCTGAGTCAGAGTTAATTTGAGCGATAAAATCCAGATCAGGTTCAAGAAATACAGGTGAGGCCATAAGAATACTCCTAATTATAAAAGGGTCTGTTCAACAAGGGTTTCAAGCTGAACAGCCAATTGATCGGGGTCAGTCATTTTGTTTCGTAAAAAGCTATTGGTCAGAACAAAAAAATAATTGGACATCAGGGCAAGGGCCAGGATCTGATTGTCTTTTTCAGGGTTTATCTCTCCTCTGTCCTGGGCTGCCTGAATCAATTGTGCTATCTTCTGGGCATAGCTGTCATCAAAGGCATTGATCTCATCCAGCCATTCGCGTTCATAAAAGAACAGATGACTCAGATAGGCTCGGGAAAGGGAGTGGTGGGAGGTATAAAAGATAAAAAATCGTTTTGAGATATGGACAAACTGGGTCTGGAAGGATTCGCTGTTAGAAACCGTGTCCATGGCATCTTGATACATGTTTTTCAAATCATCTGAAAAAGCCGCCGCCAGCATGGACAGCTTGTTGGGAAAATGCTTGTAAATGGTCCCAAGGCCTATCCGGGCCAGGGCGGCCACACCCCGGATGGTCACTTTGTCATAATCCTGGGTTTCAAAAAGCTGTCTGGCACTCGCCAAAATCAAGATGCGGGTTTCAGCTTTCTGCACTTCTCGCCGGTTTGCCTTTGGTTGTTCCATCATCATCCTTTTCAATAACAAACTTCATTAAGAGAACATGTTCACTTAATAGAGAGTGTTATTTATATTGTCAAGAAAAAATTACATTGACAATGAATAATTTGGATATTTCATAGATACGGCCAACCACGTCCCCTTACTTGTTAGCCATGGTGGCATTCAACTCCAGGAAAGGGCGGATTTCATGTTTGATTCTGGGCCAGAAAAAAAAATCGTACGGGTTGGGACAATACCTTTGTAAAAAACCGCATTGCCAAGCGTTGATATATTATGGGATTGATATAAATACAAACATCGGATAGATACAGAGGGCAGTGAAAATGATTTACTGATTAATCCATGAAAAAGGAGTATTTATTATGGTTCGAAATCTGGTTTATTGTTTTTTTTTCATCCTGGTTGCCATGCCGGGCACAAGCTCTTCTTTGGAAGCCCTCACAGATGAACCACCTGTCCGCCTGGCCGTGGTGATCACCCCCCATTCCAGCGGCCTCATGGATGCCTTATTGGCAGATTTCACCTCTGCCACCGGAACCCGGGTAAATGTATACAGCGGCACGGATGTCTATGACCAGGCCCGTAAAGGCAAGGCGGATCTGATCATTTCCCACTTTGGCAAGCCTGCCCTGGCGCAATTTGTCATGGAAGGGTACGGCAGATGGCCCAAAATCGTATTTTCCAACCAGGCCGTTCTCATCGGGCCGAAAACCGACCCGGCCCATATCAGGGGAATGGACAATGCCGCTGCTGCATTCAAACAGATTGCAACGGCAAAGGCACCCTTTATTCTCAATTCAGGGCCCACCACCCGGTATCTGACAAGTATCTTATGGGCTGCGGCAGGTGAACCGACCAGGGGCAACTGGTTTGTGGACAAAAAAGTGAAAAAGGGCAAGGCCATTCGTCTGGCCGAGCAGCGCCAAGCCTATGTGGTGTGGGGGGCCTATCCCTTCCTGAAATACAAGGCAGGACACAAGACAGACCTGGAAATCCTGGTTTCAGACGATCCCTTGTTCCAGCGCATCATGGCCTGCGTGGTTGTTAACCCCAAAAAAATCAAAAAGACCAATGTTCAGGGCGCCCTGGCCCTGGAAAGATACCTGGTAAGTCCCCGGGCACAAAGCAAAATCGCAGCATTCAGGTCCCAGGACAGCCCGTTGCAGCTATGGTGGCCCGCAGGCCGCCATAATTGATTCCAACTCTTTTAAGGGCAATCCATTCTCACCGGGATCTGTTTTTGTTAAAACAGTTCTTGTCCGCTGCGGCCGGGGTAAATTTTTACCCCAGCAATGCCCCACCCCTTAATGCCTCAATATAGGTAAAGCAATTGGCATCGCTTTCCACTATCCGATGTATCCGCCGTCCACGCCCAATACCTGGCCTGTGATATACCCGGCGCCCGGGGAGGCGAGGAATACAAAGATGGGCACGATTTCTGCGAAGCGTCCGCTTTCCCTGAGGTTCTGGATCTGTTCCGGATCACCGGGCTATTTTAAATATTTTTTCCAGAATATTTTCCATGGGGCAGAGCCCTGTAAAGGCAGACTGAAACAGGTTCAGGCCCACAAATGCGGTGAACAGATACCAATAGGGGGATAAAAAATAGCCCAGGGTCAAAGAGACCAGAATAAAAAGACCGGCAATGGCCCGGATGTATTGTTCCATTTTCATTTTCTACCTCACTATATTTTTTGTTTTGGTTTAGATCACTTTTTATACACAGCATAATAGGTTACGGGTATGACCACCAGGGTAAACAGGGTGGAGGCAAACAGCCCGAAAATCAAGGCCCAGGCCAGGCCGGAAAAGACCGGATCAAAGGTGATGGGGAATGCACCGATTGCCGTTGTCAGGGCTGTCAGAAGAATGGGCCGCATTCGCACCACACCGCTTTCCAGGATGGCCTCCTTAAGGGTAACTCCCTTTTTGACCGCTTCCTGGATAAATTCGATCAAAACCAGGGAATTTCTGATGACAATACCCCCCAGGGCGATCATGCCGATCATGCTGGTGGCCGTGAAAAATATGGGGTTGTTAAATCCGCCCACGGGTGAGGTAAACAGGTTCAAAATAAAGAATCCCGGCATGATTCCCAGAATGGTAAGGGGGATGGCCATCATGATGAGCATGGGCATGAGATAGGAACCGGTATTGACCACCAGAATGAAATAAATTCCCAGAAGGGCGGCGGCAAAGGCCAGACCCATGTCCCTGAAAACCCTGAGGGTGATCTTCCATTCTCCTTCTCCGGCCCAGTTTACACTGACGCCCTCTTCAAGGGGAATTTGTTTTAAGCGTTTTTGCATGTCCAGTACGGCTTCACCCGGGGCGCGGCCCGCCATCTCCCCCAACACATAGACCACCGGTTCCAGGTTTTTATGATAGATGGGGGTCTCATTGATTCGTTCAACCACCCGGGCCAGCTCGGCCAGGGGAATCATGGCACCGCTCGCCGATCGGATGGGCAGGTTGGAAATGGAAACCATGTCAGATCGCTTTGCCCGGGGGAGAATTACCCTTATCCACAGGGGGTTACGCTCGGCAGGAAGGTGAAGGCTCGCCTGGGTGCTGCCACCAATGGCTGTGTCCAGGGTGTCTAAAATTGTTCGGGTATCAATGTTGTGGAGGGCTGCTTTTTCACGGTCCACCACAATATCCATACGCAGACTGGCGGTTTCGGTCATGATCTGGGTGTCGACGACAAAGGGTTCTTTGTCCATTACCTTTTTCACGGTTTGGGCACTTTCCAAAAGCGTTGCATAGGGGGTGTCATAGGAGCCGTACACCTCTGCCACCAGGGTGGACAGCACCGGAGGTCCAGGCGGCACCTCAACCAATTGAATGTCGGCATTATTTGTTCGGGCAATGGCTTCGAGATCCTTACGCAGCCTGAGCAAGATGGCATGGCTCTGCTGCTCTCTTTGGGATTTGTGGGCCAGGTTGATCCGGATATCTGCCAGATGGCTGCCTTCACGGATATAATAATGCCGGACCATTCCGTTGAAATCCATGGGGGAGGCAATTCCGGTAAAGGATACAAAATTGGTGACTTCATTGACCGTCTGGAGATAGGCTTCAAATTTTTTCACCACCTGGTCTGTCTGTTCAAGGGAAGTACCCTCTGCCAGATCAAGGATGATCTGGAATTCATTTTTATTGTCAAAGGGGAGCAGTTTTAAGGGCACCAGGCGGAAAACCCCCAGGAGGCAGGATCCGACCAGAAGAATCAATATCAACCCAAAAAGCCCTGTCCTCATGCTTTTTTTGTTGAGAAAAGGGGTGAGAACATACCGGTAGAGCCTTGGGCCAATCCCCTGACCTGTACTTTGTTTAATTTTGGTTTCTCGCTTGTTTTTCAACAGATGGTAGGAAACCCAGGGCACAATGGTCAGGGCGCAAACCGTTGAAAAGATAACGGTCAGGGGAACATTAATGGCCATGGGTGCCATATAGGGACCCATCATGCCGGTGATGAAAAAAAGCGGGGTAAAACAGACAATAATGGCAATGGTGGACATGATCACCGGCGGCAGAACCTCTGTCACCCCAACAAGGGTGGCCTTAAATGGGTCCAGAATGCCGGCTTTTATATGACGCTGGATATTGTCCACATTGGTGATGGGGTCATCCACCACCAGTCCCAAAGAAAGGATCAGGGCAAAGAGGGTGACCCGGTTGATGGTATACCCGAACATGAAATTGACAAACAATGCCAGGGAAAAGGAAATGGGCACGGCCAGGGCCACCACCACAGCCTCCCGCCAGCCAAGGGTGATGGCCAGAAGCACCACCACCGATGCAATGGCAAAGCCCAGGGATTTCAACAATTCATTCACCTTGGCCTGGGCAGTCTTTCCATAGTTACGGGTTATCTCCAGGTGGATATCATGGGGAATCACCTTTTCTTGCATGGCTGCAACTTCTTTTAAAATATTCTCCGCCACCTTTACCGCATTGGTTCCTTTTTTCTTGGAAAAGGTGATGGTGACCGCTGGAAAGGAAATGGGCACATTGGGTCCCATGTTCTGCTGCTTACGATAATAATTGGAAAAACCAATTCGGGTGTAGGCGTTTGCCTCTTCCGGTCCGTCAATCACCCTTGCCACGTCCGTAAGATAGACGGGCATGCCGCTGCGTCCCGATACAACCAGGGATTGTACCTGTTCAATGGAGGTCAAAAAGGAGCTGGAGGTAAGGGTGATTACCCGGTTGTTTTTATCAAAGGTGCCAGCCCGGGTGGAGGCATCAGCCCCCATGAGCGCACGGTTGATATCCAGGATGGAAACCTCGAATCCCTTCATTCGTTCGGGATCTATTTCCACCCGGATCTCCCGTTTCCGGCCCCCCACAATGGCTGACCGGGAGATGTTTTCCAACCGGGACAGCCTCGTTGCCACCTCTTCTCCCACCCGCCGAAGTTCATGGTCTGAATAGAGCTCGGAAAAAAGGGTGATATTAACAATGGGCACATCATCAATTTCAATGGGTTTAACCAGCCAGTTGTTCACAATGGGGGGAACCCGGTCCAGGTTCATCTGAATCTTGTTGTGAAGTTTTAAAATGGACTTTTCCCTGTCTTCACCCACAAAAAACCGAACCGTGACCACGGCCATTTCCCGGGTGGCCATTGAATAGACATATTCCACCCCGTCAATTTCCCAGAGCATCTGTTCTAGCGGAGTGGCCACCAGTTTTTCGATCTCCTCGGGTGTGGCGCCGGGAGCCTGTACATAGATATCTGCCATGGGCACCACAATCTGAGGCTCTTCTTCCTTGGGGGTGATAATAACGCTGAAAAACCCTAGGCAAAGGGCGATCATGATCAACATGACAGACAGTTGTGACGACAAAAACACTTCCACTATTTTTGAGAGAATCCCGGGGGGGGTTGGTTCTGTATTCTGGTCAGCCATGTGTGCTTAATATCCTAGGGTTTCAGTTCCGGTCAGTCCGGAAAGTACCTCAATATTGGGACCAAATTTTTTCCCGGTCTTAATATAAACAGAGCGATATCCAATCTTTTGTTCCGAATCAACCGAATCTGCTGGTACAGATTTTATGTTCACCATTTCCAGATGACCCACCCGAATGACAGCAGCTTCTGGTATCAAAAGGGTTGCTTCTGTTTTTACCGGGATGAGCAGCCGCCCGAACATGCCCGGATAAATGCCCGGGGTATCGGGCAGGGCTGCTTTGACCAGAAAGGTCCGGGTGGAAGGGTCTGCATGGGGAGCAATCTCTTCAATGGTGGCAACAACATGGGTGGCAAGGGTTTCAATTCCCACTTCATAGGGGTTTCCCTGAATAATTTTTCGGATCAATCCCTCCCGCACCCGGGCTTCCAGGCGCAGGGCTCCACTGGTTTGAACAATGAGCAAGGGTTTTCCCGGCACGGCCTGGTCTCCTGGATCGATGAGCCGCTCCACCACCAGGCCGGAGGCAGGGGCTTTGATACTGGCATACCCCAGACTGATTTGAGCCTCTTTGACCACCTCTTTTGCCTGGCGGATATTAGATTTTGCAGCCTGGAATCCTTCCCGGCTTTTCTCATGCCTGGCCTTTGCCTGGAGAAAGGCTGCCCGGTCAATTTCCATCTGCTGGGAGGTAACCACCTCTTTTTCATAGAGGGTTTTGGTACGAACATAGGCAGCATCGGCCTGGTCCTGACCGGCCTTAGTCTCATCAATGGCTTTTTGGGCCTGGCTCAGGGTATTGTTGGCATAGGCCAACCCTTGTTTTGCCTGTTCAAGCCGGGTGCTCAGCTGTCGTGTATCCAGTTGAATCAATATCTGGCCCGTTTCCACCCTGGCCCCTGGAACCACATTAATTTTTAATGCCTGACCGCTGACCTGGGATTCGATGACAGATTCGGTCAAAGGGCGTATGGTGCCCACGGCTTCATAAATTTGGGTGACCTGCCGTGATTCAACCCGGGCCCTGTGCTGGAACACCACATCGTTTCGGGTGGTATCCATCGAAAATCCAGGGGGAATCCTATTGTTTTCGCAGGAGAAAACAAGGGGCAGTAAAAGAAAAAGAAAACGCAGAAAAGAATATTTTTTCATGGTGCCTGGCTCTTTTAATAAAGGGTTAGGAAATGACTTGGGTTACAGTATGATTAATGGGACATTGCCGTCAACCCACAATGTAGCACTTCCCTTATAAGCAGCTTAAAAAGGGTCGATTCTAGTGGTCAGGTTAATGATCGGGCCTATCGGTAATCTTTATAATTGATCTGATATTTTGCCGCCTTGTAAGCATATTTACGCACGGTGATGCCAATGAGTTTGGCAGCTTTGTTGATATTTCCCCGGGTATTTTTCAAAGAATCCATGATGATCTCTTTCTCAAGGCTTTCCACTGCCTCTTCAAGGGAAAGGGGCAGGGTTTTTGATTTGGTTCCGGTCTGGAGGGTGGCCGGCAGGTGATAAGAGTGAACAGCTCCCTCGTTGCAGAGGATGACGGCACGCTCAAGGCAGTTTTCAAGCTCCCTTACATTGCCGGGCCAGTGGTATTCCATCATCATGTCAATGGCCGGGGTGGTGATCCGTTTGATCTCCTTTGAATGCTCTTTTACATATTTTTCCAAAAAATGGTCTGCCAGAAGAATGATGTCTGTTTTGCGCATGCGAAGACTGGGGATGTAGATGGGAAAAACATTGAGTCTAAAATAAAGGTCATCCCTGAATTTTCCCTGGCTTACCATATCTTCCAGATTGGCATTGGTGGCAGCCACAATTCTTACATCGGATTTGATGGGCTGATACCCCCCCACCCGTTCAAATTCTTTTTCCTGGAGGACCCTCAGCAGTTTGACCTGGGCGCTGGGATCCATGTTCCCGATTTCGTCCAGAAAAATAGTTCCCTTGTTAGCAATTTCAAATTTTCCTTTTTTCTGGTGGGAGGCACCGGTGAAGGCTCCTTTTTCATGGCCGAACAATTCACTTTCAATGAGGTTTTCCGGAATGGCAGCACAATTGATTTTAATAAAAGGCTGGTGGTTTCTTTCGCTGTTATAATGGATGGCATTGGCCACCAACTCTTTTCCCGTGCCGCTTTCCCCCCGGATCAAAACAGTGGCTGAAGCGGAAGAAACCTGGGAGATCATCTGGAGTACTTCCCTCATCTTGTTTGAATTGCCGATGATATTGGTAAAGCTATATTTATTTTCCAACTCGGACTTGAGCCGAACATTCTCTGTTTTCAGTTGTTCCTTTTCCACCCGGACGGTTTCAATATTGATCACATGGTGTGCCACCATGGTCGCCACCACGGACAGCAGTTTTTCCCCGGTGGCCAGGGCTTTTTTCCCTTCATAGGGCCGATCGGCACTGATGGCACCCACCACCCGGTTGTCTTTTTTTATGGGCACACAAATAAAGGAATACTCCTGGCCCTGGACAATTTTCCGGGAGTCTGTCTTATCAAGAAATAGGGGCTCTTTGCTTATCCTGGGAACCACGGCATGGTTGCCTGATTCAATCACCTGGCCGACAATGCCCTCTCCGGGCAGATATTTAATCTGTCGGGTGGTCTCTTCTGAGATGCCGTGGGCAATTTCTATCCGTATCTCACCGGTTTCCGAATTGGTAAGAAAAATGATCCCCCTGACCAGATTCAGGGATTCAGACAATACACTCAATACCTTGATCAGGGACTTTTTCATGTCCATGTGCTGGTTCAGAGCCTCACTAATTTCGTATAAAAGGGAAATTTCTTCAATGGATTTCATGGCGCTTTTTTTGGGAATTCCTTATCGTTATATAAATTAGTGCTACTCATTTGCGACCTGCCTTGCTATAGTTGCATATACTCTGTTATCTGGAAAAAATCAATTTTCAACAGAAGATAATAGAAAAGCAGAATGAAAAATGACACTTCAACCGGAGAGATATAGGCCCTGTGGAAAAAAGAGATGATGCCAAAACCCTTGAGGTGTTGTTTGAAATATCCGAGGCGGTCACCCATACCCTTAATCTGGATGAATTGTACCGGGTAATTCACCTTTCCCTTGGTAAAATTTTTAATGTGGATAACCTTTACATTGCACTCCACCATGAAGAAAAAGACTCGATCACCTTTCCCTACCATGTGGATCAGAAAGATAAAGTTCCAGAAGAAATATTTAATTTCAGCCAAACTGCATCCCTGACCGGACAAGTGATTAAGTCCCAAAAACCCCTGATTTTTTTTGAGCAGGATATCATCGATTTTGCCAGACAACAGAACAAGGATGTCATCGGCACCATCGATAAAATCTGGCTGGGAGCCCCCATGATTATCAAAGGCAGGGTTATCGGGGTGATTGCCATTCATAATTTTATTTCCGCCAAGACTTACTCTTCAAAGGATCTGGATCTGTTAAACAACATTTCCCAGCACATTGCCCTGGCCATTGAAAGAAAAGAATCGGAAAAGAAATTATTGTCCCAGCAGCAGGTGCTTGAAACCATTTTGGAATCTTCTCCCGTGGGGATCTGTCTGCTGGAAAACCGGATATTTAAATGGGTGAATGAAGAAATGGTCAGCATGTTTGGATATGATTCCAAAGAGGCCTTAACCGGACAGAGTGTCCATATCATTTATGCCTCCAGACAGGCCTATCAACAAGCCGGAACAATTATCCAAAAGGATTTGGCACTGGGGCCCAGAGCAGATTTTGATTTTGAGTTAAAACGCAGGGACGGCAGCCTGTTCAAGGCCCATATCATTTTAACCGGTTCCAGCCCGGAAAATCCAATTGAAAATACCATTGTAACCTTTGTAGATAACTCCCTCAGGGATATCGTCAAACAGGAAAAATTGGAAAAGGAAAAACTCCAGGGGGTTCTGGAAATGGCCGGGGCCATCTGCCATGAAATCAATCAACCCCTCCAGGCCATTCTCGGGTATTCCGACCTGTTTGACCCGCCCGAGGCCATTACCGCCAACGAATTAAAACAGATTAAAGACCAGGCCACCCGGATTGGGGAGATTACAAAAAGGCTTGCCCAAATTACCCGGTATAAAACAATTCCCTATCCCGGAGATACTAATATTGTGGATATTTGGGGATCCAGCAACTAAAAAGACCGAGGCGTTGACCAAAAGCTATGTCTTGATTTAATAGAACATTAATGGAATAATGCTGCGATTTTAAACTCACTTCAGATACAGGCAGGGCGAAATGGACCAAACAAAATCGTGCAGCAGACACAAAAGACGGAACCTGGCCGGGACCATTGAGGTATTGTTTGAAATTTCTGATGCCGTCACCCATACCCGGAATCTGGCCGAACTCTATGGAGTGATTCACCAATCCTTGAACAAAATCCTCAATGTGGACAATTTTTATATTGCCCTGCTCGATGAAGAGCGGGATGCCATTACCTTTCCCTACCATGTGGATGAACGAGACGATATTCCGAAAGAGATCTTGAATTTCAGCACAAAAATGACATCCACAGGAATGGTCATTAAAAATAAATCTCCCATGATTTTTTATGAAAAAGATATCTTGAAGATGACCGAAAAAATGGGCCAAAAGACCATTGGAACCGTATCCAAAGTCTGGCTGGGTGCCCCTTTAATCATAAAAGACCGGGTCATCGGGGCCATGGCGATCCAGGATTATAACACTGCAAATGCCTATCTGGATCAGGATCTGGTCCTCTTGAATTCAATATCCCAGCACGTGGCCCTGGCCATTGAAAGAAAAGAGGCTGAAGAAAAGATCAAAGATCAGGGCAAAATCCTGGAAAAAATTCTGGAATCTTCCCCCGTGGGGATTGCCCTGGTTCAAAACCGGACGTTTCACTGGGTGAATGGGGAAATGGTTCGGATGTTCGGGTATTCAGACAAAGCGGAATTCCAGAACAAAAGTGTCCGCATGATTTATAAAGCGGTTGAGGATTATGACTATGCGGGAAAGACGATCTTTGACAGCCTGATTACCCGGGGAACAGCAGATTATGAAATAGAACTGATAAAAAAGGACAGTACGCTTTTTCCTGCCCATATTCGCCTCAATTGTACGGATCGCGACAATCCCATGGCCTGGACCATTGCCACTGTTGTCGATATCTCCCAGAGAAAGGCGGCGGAAAAAGAAACCTATGAGCGGGAACGGCTTCAGGGGGTTCTGGAGATGGCCGGTGCTGTCTGCCATGAAATCAACCAGCCCCTCCAGGCGATTCTCGGCTATTCTGAACTGCTGCTCATGAACCCGGAGGTGGAGATGGCCGGCCACAACCTGAGTTCCATTAAACACCAGGCCACCCGGCTGGGGAAAATAACCAAAAAATTGTCCAACATTACCCGGTACAAGACGGTTGATTATCCTGGTAATACCAAGATTGTTGATATCTGGGGAGCCGGCAGCGATATCATCTGATCAACAGGTATCTTGGCGTTTTTTTTTCGGCACTAGATATCAAGGGGAACCGGCCTGGAATTTACGAGGTAATCCAGGTGCCTTTCAACAGACGCCCTTAAATCACGATCCGGATCAATGGTTTCCGAATAATAATTAAGCACCCACCAAAGATGGTTGAGTTTTTCAGGGTCATTCTGCCACCAGCTAATTGATTCTTTTATGGCCTCGGGTGTTTCCAATTCAGAGTTCAGTTTAACGTAAAACTTGTAGCACATGGACCGGGTCATGGGTTTTAGTCCCAAAGTTGTGGTGGTTTCTTTGTTGATCACACCTGCCTCCGTAAGGATAAGAATGTGGTAAGAATCTCTTTTCATTTCCTATAGTAAACGATTCCGGTTGTAAACCCCAATCCGGGTGATACAGGGGATCCGGACACTAGATATCCTCTGGAATCCGAATGCCATATTTTTTTATCCGCTTCCAAAGGGTCACCCGGCTGATTCCCAGTTTTCTTGCCAATTCGGATTGATTCCCCCTGGTTTGTTTGAGGAGATTCAGAAGCGTATCCCTATCAGACCGGGCCTCTGATGACAGGGGGTGGTTTTCAGGAACTGTTTTATTTGCATTTCTAATTTTAGGCGGTATATGGCTGGGTTCAATCCATCCCCTGGCACAAAGGACCGACGCATATTCTATTGCATTTCTAAGTTCCCGGACATTTCCGGGCCAATCATAGGCAACAAGAATTTCCATGGCCCCGGGGGACATCTCCAGGGCGGCTGTATTCTTTTTTTCACAATTTTGATTGATAAAATTTTGCACAATCAGGGGAATATCCTCTTTTCGGTCCTTCAGAGCAGGGCATTGAAGGGGAAATACATTGATTCGAAAAAAAAGGTCCTTCCGAAATTCTCCAGTGGAGATTAATGTTTCAAGATTTTTGTTGGTGGCGGTGATAATTCTGATATCAACGGGAAAGGGATGATGATCTCCCACCCGTTCCACCTCTTTTTCTTCCAGCACCCGGAGCAGTTTTATCTGTGTGGACAGGGGAATATCTCCGATTTCGTCCAGAAATAGGGTACCTGTGTTGGCAGCTTCAAACCTTCCGATACGATCTTTTTCAGCACCGGTAAATGATCCTTTTACATGGCCGAACAACTCGCTTTCAAGGAGGCTTTCGTTCAGGGCCGCACAATTAACCTTTATAAACGGCTGTTTTTTTCGGAAACTGTTTTCATGGATGGCCCTGGCCACCAATTCCTTTCCCGTTCCGCTTTCCCCCTGGACGAGTACAGGGGCATCGGACTGGGCAACACTGGATATCAATTGGAACAGTTTTTCCATGACCGGGGTTTTTCCCAAAATCCCGCTGAACCCATCATCCAGGTGAAACATATGCTTGAGCGATTCGATCTCCTGTTGTTTCTGAACAATATCCGTCATATCTGTTAAAACTTCAACCGCACCCATCACCTTTCCCTGGTCATCTTCCAAAACAGAGGCAACCTTGAGAATATGAACCGAAAGATTTTTCTTGTTCTTAATCATGCATTTTTTTAGTTTGGATCGTCCCACGGTAAATAATTTGCAGAAATTTTTCCCCTCTCCATTGCCAATTATCTTGCACCCCGTACAATTTAAAATTCGGCAGGAACTGCCAATTAACTCCTCGTTGGTATATCCGGTAAGTCTTTCAGCAGCCGGGTTGGTTGCTTGAATAACCCCATGGGTGTCCAGCACAAGAATGCCGTCCTGGAGGGTTTCTATTATCCGTTTCCATTGTTTTGAAAGGTCCATTTTAGCCCGGTATTTGCGTTAATAGTTTTAGGATCAAGTTAACAGCTGTAATCTTAACACGTGTTAAGGTTAACAGCCTTAACAAGAAATCACAAGTATTAACAATCCTATAGATCCATGTCTGCCAGGCTTTTTCAATCAATCCGGCACTTTTTTTCCCTGGGTATGTATTTTGCTATTCTCATGTCAGACAAATAGGACAGGCAAATTTAATGCAATTAAGACAAAAGGAGAGGTGGATGGAAAAAAACAAATCAAGTCGCAATAAATTGTTAATGTTATTTTGGGCCGGCTTTTTTATGGTGATGACCTTGTCACCCAATGTCCTTATGGCGGACACACAAATTGATGCGTTAAAAGAACAATTGAATCAATTGACCGAGATGATGCAGAAGGTTGAAAAAAAACTGGCTGAGATGGAAGATAAAAATGCCGACAAAGAATCTGAGATTGCGGAAATGGACGAACGATTGAATGAGGCGGAACTGCATACCTCAACGGATAAATTGTCCCTGGGCGTGGAGCTCAGAAGTCGGGGGGATTCTATCCATTACCAGGATATGATCTCGGCCCCGGATGCCTTGATGGGCATGTTTTTTACGGATTATAATGCCGGCAACCCAAATCTGGGTGGATTAAATAATGCAACCAAGGCCCAGATTCAAGGCATGATGGCCGGTCTTGCCTCAAACCCCCTGAATGTACCCGAAAAAAATGACATTGATAATGATGCCATTTTTACCAGCCGATTTCGGATCAACATGAAGGCCAAAATCAATCCCCAACTAAGTTTTGCAGGCCGTCTGGCCGCTTACAAGGTCTGGGGGGACAGCTCCGGGGTTCAAAACTACCAGGGCGGCATGAACGATGTCACCCTGGACGGCACCACATCAAGCCTTCCCAATGATGATTCCATCCATTTGGAACGGGCCTATTTTAATTATAAAAATGCGGTTGGAAGTGTGCCTTTAAACTTTTCCCTGGGCCGTCGGCCCTCAACGGAAGGGCCTCCCATGGAATATGGGGAGTACAGCCTGGAAGGCGGATCTCCCATGGCCCATATTATCAACTGGCAGTTTGACGGCGCCTCTTTGAATTTTGGTCTGGAAGAGGCGACCAATGTTCCGGGTGCTGCTTTCAAACTTTGTTACGGGGTCGGCTTTGAGAGCGATTTTGGAAACAGCACCTCCATGAAAAGCGGAGAACAGTTAAAGGATGTCCATTTGTTCGGGTTTATTGCCAATCTCTTCGACAATGATACCACCAGCGCGGTTTTGAATTATGCCCACGCCTTTGACATCACCGACGGGTTTACCGGACAGACCGTCATGCCTTTTAGCGCAACGCTTAACCCCGACGGAACCTATACCTTTGAACAAAATACCGGGGGATATATCAGCCGGACCGAGCCCAGCACCAATCTCGGGGACTGGGATGCACTCACCATGCTGGTCCGGACCAATCTGACGGAAAAATTTGACAAGGATATTGATCTGTTTCTCTCCTTTGGATGGAGCCATACAAGCCCTAAGCAAACATCGGCCCAGCCCTTTTACAATTTGATGGGGCAAGGACTTCTCAATTCCAATGGCGAGCTTGAAAGCCGTGACGGCTACAGCCTTTACACCGGGGCTATTTTCCCCATGCCCTTTTCTGCCCGGTGGGGGTTTGAATACAATTGGGGGTCCGAGTATTGGTTTAACTTCACTGGTGCCGAAGATTCCCTGGTGGACAGCAAACTTGCGGTCCGGGGTCATGTTTTTGAATCCTATTATATCCAGCCGATTTTCAGTGATACTTTTTTCGTAAAACTAGGCGCCCGTTATTATGATTATGATTATACGGGAAGCGGCAATCCCCTGGGGGCTCCCGTAAAAATTTCAGAAGCCACCTCCATGGACGCCCTGTTCCCTGTTGTGGACACGGCATGGAATGCCTATCTGTCAGCAACCCTAAGATTTTAACAAAAAAAATAATTGACCGGCCTGCAGCGGCCTGCCGTCTTTAACCGGCCGCTGCCAGATAAAAAAATATGATGAGATAAGGAAAATATGATGGTAAAAAAAATAAGCGTTGTTTTGATCTCTTTGGTCCTGGTTCTGGGATTTTCCAGCCTGGGTTTTTCCGCGGACAAAGGCAATGCCAGGAAGGGAAAATACACATTTCGAAAAAGTTGCCGCAGTTGTCACAGTGATACAGGCTCTGCCGCATCCATTAGCCCGGACAGCAAAACCCAGGCCCAGTGGACCCGTCAGTTTAAACCGGGTAAGGTTCAAAAATTGGTCTGCAAAGATGAGTGGGCCAAGATCTCTAAAAAGGACCAGCTGGATATCTTTACCTATTTGCACAAATATGCCTTTGACTCGCCTTCTCCTGCCAAGTGCAAATAAATTAAAGATATGAAAACAGAATAGAGTCCGGCCCATTGCCCGGCTCTATTCTGTTTTCAAAACCCTAGGCGCCATCTTCCAATTGCATGCTATGACGGGGACAGCGCCTTTATATGACGGGAACAGCGCTTCTATTTTTCCATTCGGGTGAAGATGATACCCCCATTTTTTTTAATATCTCTGAAGCAGAAGTCTGCCTTGATGGATTCGGCAACTTTTTTTATATCCGTGACCACCGACCCGCACAAATAATTGGCCCCAAATTCAAATAATACCGCAGACCTGGGGGTGGTGGGGCCCAGAATCACAATTTTGGCCTGGGAAGCCCGGGACAGATACCAGGCCATTTGACGTGTCAACAGTGTGGTCGCAGTGATTGCCAGAACATCCAGTTTGGGCAAAACAATTTCCCATTGATCCCTTGCCAGGGCATTGGGTACAGATTTTAATTCAAACAAATGCAGGGTGCCGACCCTTTGGATCAATTGTTCTACAAAGGGAAATTCCCCAACCAGCCCGACCCTTTTTTCTTTTCCCATTCCGGCAATCAAATCCTCTGCCGGAAAATCAGATGCTTCCACTCCGTTAGGATCCGGGGCATTGCTGGCATTCAGGGCCGCAAGACCCAGGCAGATCGAAAAAGGGGAGGAATGCCTTATCGAATCGACGGCTGTGCCAATGGGTTGTCCTACAAGTTGTTCAACAAGCTTGACCTCCTCTTGTTTCGGCGCTGCACCCAGCAGAGATGACAGCCCCATGCGGCCGCCGGCAACAACGCCCATGAATTTGGACCCCACCACCACCTGCTCCACGACAATATTGGGTCGGACAATGGATGAGATCATCTGGTTTACCAACTTTTTTTCATCCCCTTCAAGGGGTCTGGCAGCTTGTATCGGTTCAGGACGGGTCATATGAAGTCTCCTTGTTTAATGGGGTTTTTTTCCAGGTAATGGATGTAAATCCGACCAGGGCAAGAATCATCACCCCGTAGACCACAAAAAAGAAATTACTCAGAAAATTTTGGGTAAAGGTCAATGTCACCCCAAGTCTGTCCGCTTTGTTGATCACAAACTCTATCAGGGTTATCTGCACAGACTTGTACTTCAGGGGGGAAAGCATCCTGACTTTTTTTGAGGCAAGGATGCGATTGTCCTTCAAAAGGGTCAAAACAACATAATTTTCGTGGATATCAATGTTTTTCCGGGTCATCAGCCCTCGCTGTTTCTTTTTCGGAGCCTTTAATATGTTCATATCATCACTGAACACCACATCGGAAACCTTCACCTCATAGGGACCAAAAGCTTCGGCCTGACCGGGAAACAGCTCCACCCGGCTTTGTTTTTCACCCACTACCAATATCAATCCGTGACAGGCCAACACCAGGATAAACAGGCAATGAAGGATAAAAAAAAGCCAGTTTTTGATCCGGCCCGACTTTTTGGCCAGGGCCAGCTGCCGGTCCAGGCTGCAGCAAAGCGCATTCACAAACAAAACACCGGCACAAAGACACAATAACAAGAACCAGACCACCGGCACAGGGTTTGTACCCCAGGTCATGGTGAGCCAGTCAAAGATATTTACCTCGTTCATCCGGGTGAATATATCCGGGTGTGATATGCTGAAAAAGATGCCCGCTCCCAGCAAGAGAATCAGAGCAACAAGATTATAAAAGGTGAGTGTAACAGAACTTAAGCGTTGAATCATGGAAATAACCTTTAATGATAAAATATCATCCACAAAATAAACATCCCGGGCAGGGTGCCGGATATTCCCCTGGCCACCCTGCTTCTGGAGAAACCCGGGGGCAGGTGGCAGGCAGTCATGATCAGCAGAAAAAGGATGGAGGCTTTAAAAAAACCCCGGCTCCATTGCCAGGAATCTCCAAACCAGTTCAAACACCACATTGACCCTGCCCATTCACTGACAAGATAAAGACCGGCTCCTGCCAAAAGCGTATTCCGCCCGGCCAATAACAGAAGATCTGTTTTTTCCTGTTCATATATAGGGGCAAACAGATGACCCAGGTATTGGCTGGCCCCATGGGCAAGGAATGCTGCTGCCAGCAGCCGAAAATTGAAAAACAGGATAACCCAGAGGTTGCCGTACATGAAATAATCTTCATTCAGACCCATGGGTTTGCCCATCTGAAATAACAAGATTACAAGAACCACAAGGCTGCTGAACAGGGAAAATCCAGGTTGGCGGCCCTGGGCTTGTTGGAATATCCGGGCTAGAATCCCCATGATAAACACAATATAAATGCTGGCCTCAAAGGGACCGAACAGGGGGGGCCTGTTAACGGAAAAAGCGATGAACAGAACGCCGGCCAGGCAGGTCCAGATCCGCAGGGTCAAGAACCAAAAATAGATTCTCTCCTGTTTGATTATACCCCCCAGAAGTTCGACCAGGGTCATTCCTGTTACCACCAGGTAAATAAGGGTGGGAAAATCAGTAACCACCTTCTTCCTCCTTTGTGTCAATTGCATCTACTGCATCTACTGCATCTACAGCATCGGTTAAAACAGTTTTTGGAAAAAATAATTTTTTGTGATCATTTATTCGCACCTGCCCCAATGGGGTATCATACAGGGCGGAGATAATTTTTTGTGTCATCACCTGGCTTGCAGGACCCTGGGCCATGATAGCGCCGTCCTTAACCAGGATCAGATCATCGGCAAACAAAGCTGCCATATTGGGGTCATGGAGGGTTGCCACAATGCTGATGCCCCTTGTGCGGCACAGGGATTTAATCGTAAACAACAGATGGTATTGGTTGTTAAAATCCAGGTGGTTGGTGGGCTCATCCAAAAGCATGACGCAACTTGTCTGGGTCAGAGCCCGGGCCAGTAAGCTCAGCTGGCGCTCCCCCCCGGAAAGCTGGTTAAACTTTTTTTGGGCCAGCCCTTCGGCATTTAGAAGATTCAAGGCCTCCCGGGCCATTTTATAGTCTGATTCACCCGGCCGCTGTGACAGGGTTAAAAAAGGAGCCCTTCCCATGACCACCACATCAATGACCCGGTAGGGAAACATATCCAGGTGCTCCTGGGGAACCAGGCTGATCTGCTGGGCAATCTGGTTCTGGTCCATGGCCAGGATATCCTGGCCATGGACCAGAACCCTGCCGGCATCCGGGGATAATATCCGGTTCAGACAATGGAGCAGGGTGGTTTTGCCCGAACCGTTTCTGCCCAGGATTGCACAAAACCGCCCGGAATCAACCGTAAAGGAAACATTATTCAGTACGGGATGATCCTGGTAGGAAAAACAAAGATCGTGGCATTCAAGGGTTACAGCCATCCGCTTCCCCTGTTTTTGATCATGAGATAGCCAAAAATCGGGGCCCCGGTCAGGGCAGTAATGATGCCCACGGGGATTTCAGCCGTTGAGATGGTTCTGGCAATTGTATCGGCTGCCAACAGAAAAATGGCGCCCAGCAGGGCGGTAACCGGAATCATTCGTTCATGCTCCGGCCCCACAATGGCCCGGGCCATGTGGGGAATGATCAACCCGATCCAGGCGATCTGGCCGCAGGTGGCCACGGATATTGCCACCATAAAGGAACTGGCCACAATGAGCAACCGCCTGAAAACAGAAGGGTTCATACCCAGTGACCTGGCCTGGATATCTCCCAAAGAAAGAATATTAAGCCTGAAGCTCAGCCCAATGAACACCAGTATCCCCCCCAGGGTAAAGGGCGCCATTATCAGCACGTTTTCCCAGGTAACCCGGGACAGGCTGCCCATGACCCAGAAAATAATACTGGGCAATTGCTCATAGGGGTCTGAAAAATATTTCAGCATCATCAGCAGGGCATTAAAAAATGAAAGCACCACCATCCCGGCCAACACCAGAATGAGCACTGCTTTAAGGCCAATGGCCCGGGACAGGAGCACACTCATGGACACGGCCAGAAGCCCGAAGCCAAATGACAGGACATGGACCAGATAAAAGGAATCAAAGGGAAGGATCAGCCCCAGGGCTGCCCCAAAGGTACACCCGGAAGAGACCCCCAAAATATCCGGGGAAACCAGGGGATTCCGGAACAGGGCCTGGTAAACCGCCCCGGAGATAGCCAGACCCGATCCCACCAGCATGGCCATGACGCATCTGGGAAACCGGATCCACCAGAACACCAATTCTTTGGGCAACACATCCTGGTTAGTTTGACTGCCGGAAAAAAAATTGGCAGCAAGGGTAAACAGATCGGTCACATGGATAAAAACCCTCCCCATGGAAATTGAGGCCAGAAAAAGGATCACCAGCAGGAAAGAGAGGGCCAGAATTATGCTTTTGGTGCCAGGGGGTTTCAAAAAACTATCTCAACCATTTTATGTGTATTATCATTTTTATAAAAATTATCAATTTTATGAGTATTATCACTTCTCAAATTTCAATTATCTAAATTTGCAGGATTATCAGCAGTGTGTATAGCATTTTAACTCATTGAATGATCTCATCCAAATCCCCCCCCATCTGATCCATGGTTTGACCGAACAGGGCCAGGTGAAATTCATTAACCTTGGCCGAAAGGTCAATGTCGGAAAACTGCGCCGGGTAAACTTTTTTGGCCAGCCAGAGGGTTGCCAGCACAGACAAAGGAGAGGGAAAATCCCAGGGCGACAGGCTGGAAGGACAGCGGAACACCTGACCCGTTGATATGGCCCTAACCTGTGCCAACCCCCTATTGGCCAGCCGGCTGGCCTCGGCCCTTTTCATGTGCCGGGACAAAACCATGATATCCGGGTTCCAATGGGACAATTGCTCCGGGGAAATGTTCTGGAAATAGCCCCGGAGGTTTCCTGACACATTCTCAATGCCGGCAATCGTAAATATTTCGTGCTGGATCATATTTCCCGTGGTGGTGCTGAACACCCCCATGGAAGAGGCAAAATACCCGAATTTGCGCTCTTGTGGGGGCAGATCCCTGAGTCGGTCCCGGACAAGGCGGATGATCCCGTCCATTTGAGCGCCCACCTCATTTATTTTTGACTTTCCCCCCACGGCCCGGGCAATAAGCTCCAGGGAGAGCTGGATGGTTTTAAAGGTTTCCGGTAAAATCACAATGGCGGGGATATGCAGGTCGGCCAGGCGGTCGGCCATTTGAAGCCCGTCTCTCTGGGAATAGAGGATTACCAGATCAGGTTCCAGTGATACAATGGTTTCAAAATTGATGCCCATGGATTTGCTGCCAACACTGGTCACCTTCTTAATCCCCGGGAAAACCGCTTTGGAAAGTTTGTCCCGTTTGGAAGAGGTGTCAACACCAATCAATCTGGGTGCGAGCCCCAGGGAGAGCACACAGAGGGTGGCGGGTTTGAATGTGGTGACAATTTTGTTTACCTCTCCTGGTATAACCACCCGGCGGCTGGCCTGGTCCATTACCGTTCGTGTGGCCAACTCTTTGCCCATTGCATTGGGTCCAAATACAAGGAGCACAAGAAGAAATACCGCCCAAACCCTTATCCTTTGCACCATACCTCTGTCCTTTGCGTCTAATTATAAATCCCAAGGACAACGCCTGGGGATTTTCAAAATACCCACCCATATTGGCAACTCAGTTATGATTTTTGGTGGCTTATGTCAAGGTATGATTAGAAATTTAATAATACAGACCAAAACTGACCTATTATTACAACGATTTCACGCTTATGGCCGGGGGAAAGCGATCTCCCTAGCCGGGCATTGCGGAGAATCAAATTCAGCATCTTGCCTTTTGATTAATTTTTTATTAACCTTAAATTCATTTATAATATGAACTGCGTTTAAAATTTGTAAAAGAGCACTTTAATTTGACCCTCAGAAAAAGCCATAAAGGATCCCCTGAACCCCATGCGCAATTTTCCGGACACCCTCACTAACCTCATTGAAAAAAGCGATCTTAATGTCAACCGGATCAGCCAGATTTCAGGCATTTCAAATACCTATCTGACCAAGATATTAAGGGGTAAAATCAACCACCCGGGCAAGGACAAAATCGCCTCGGTTCTTCTGGCTCTCAATTACAGGATAACAGATATCAATCTCATTCTTGCTGAATATGACTATATGCCCCTGAACCACCATGATATTCCCGAAATTCTGAAAAATAACCGGAAAAGAAAATTTGAAGGCAGGATTGTCCCCCAATTTGATTCTATTTATTTTGAGCTGTCCATGGCTGCCCTTGAAGCCATAGGAGGGACCAAGATAATTGTCAAAAAACGGCCCAGTGGAATCTTTCTGCCCATGGAATTGTATATGATGAAGGAATTTCCAATAGAAGTAGATGATGAGGCCGCCAGGTTTTTCATGAGGTTTACCCATGATATCGTAATGGAAAGAAAATCGCTTTTTGCACAAAACGTCACCAAAGGGTTTCGCTATGAAACCTATATGTGCAGAGACTGCCTTGGGGAAAGCCTGGAAAAAAACATTGGACCCGCCGCCCATCCCTCTCCGGTCAAGGTGGATCTTTTTACAAAATACTTTGCCAATGCCGTGTCAGCTTCGCTAAAATTTCCAGACCAGCAGCCCCACAGGGTTATTAAGCGGTGCGCCCGCTTTGAATTTATAATCCAGAATGCCCAGGGGAAAAACCCCAAGGTCAGTTTCACCTCGGATAAAAAACATTCGTATAACAATAATTGGGAGCAGCTCAACATGGAGGGATTTTTGTCCAATGCCCCGGGAATCACAGACCTGTTCTTCCATGAAGCGGAAAAATGTCAAAATTCAATAAAAAAAATAGATCATATGAATGGCCCTGAAGGATTCCACGATCATATCAAATCTTTGTTTGAATCCCACAACCTTGGCCGGCAGTTTGACCGGGCATTGACCGATCTGATGGATTTCCAGGGGTTAAAGTTGTATTAGAACCAGATTTTTTGCAGACTGCTCTCTCTAAGAAAAAAGCTGTTAGTTATCCTTTCTAGGCGAACCGCTAGTGGCTGACCGCACAGGCCGAAAGAGTTTAATGTTTTTTTAAACTTTCAGTTCTTTTTTATTGACCCCTTTCTGATTAGTGTGCTACCAAAATACCAAACAGCTTATTTCTGCTACTTCAGGGGGGATAAATTTTTAACATCAACTTACTATGGGGTAATCATTGGGAGAAACATCAAGTGAAGCCATCCTTTCAATCAAAAATCTGAGCACCCATTTCTTTTCCCTTGAAGGCGTGGCAAAGGCGGTTGACGGCGTATCCTTTGACCTTTTTCCCGGTGAAGTTCTGGGTGTTGTGGGCGAATCCGGCTGCGGCAAAAGCGTCACAGCCCAATCCATCATGCAGTTGGTTCCGGAACCTCCGGGCAAAATTGTGGGGGGTGAAATTTATTACCACAACAATAATTTGCTGACCCTGGCGCCCAAACAGATCCGGAAGATCAGGGGGGCGGGCATTGCCATGATTTTCCAGGAACCCATGACCTCACTGAATCCTGTTTTTACCATTGGAAATCAGATTTCGGAAATGTTTCGACTCCACAAGGGATTTGGAAAAAAGCAATCCCTGGAAGCCGCCATTGATATGCTGGACAGGGTACAGATTCCGTCTCCGGATAAGCGGGTCCATGAATATCCCCATCAGCTTTCCGGGGGAATGCGCCAGCGGGCGATGATTGCAATGGCCATGTCCTGCGACCCCCAAATTCTCATTGCCGATGAACCTACAACCGCCCTTGATGTGACGGTTCAGGCCCAGATCCTTGACCTCATGCTCAAGTTGAAAGATGATTTTTCAACGGCCATCCAGCTGATCACCCATGATCTTGGCGTAATAGCGGAAATGGCAGACCGGGTGGTGGTCATGTATGCAGGCCAGGTGGTGGAACAAGCGCCTACCAATGAACTATTCAAACATACCCTTCATCCCTATACCAGGGGGCTGCTGTCCTCCATTCCCATGCTGGGAAGCAGAGCTGCCGGAAATGCAGGGGAACTCAAAGAGATCAAAGGCATGATTCCCAGCCTCTACAACCTGCCCCGTGGATGCAAATTCAGCAATCGCTGCCCGGAAAAAATGGATATCTGCGAACAAGAGGAACCCCGGCTGACAACCATGGGTGACGATCACCGGGTCAGATGCTGGCTTCACACCAGGACATAACGCTATGGAACAATCATTGAAACCAATAAAACCATTGTTAAAGGTGGAAAACTTAAAGGTGCACTTTCCCATTAAAAAGGGAATTCTATCCAGAACAGTCGGACAGGTTCATGCGGTTGACGGTATCAGTTTCGAACTGATGCCCGGAGAAACCTTAGGCGTCGTCGGTGAATCCGGATGCGGAAAAACCACTGCCGGCATGGCTGCCATGCACCTGACACCTCCAACTGCCGGACGGGTGCTCTGGAAGGGTACGGATTTAGGGAGTATGAGTCCTGCCAGACTTCGGTCTTTGCGGGGGGAGATGCAGCTTATCTTCCAGGATCCCTATTCTTCCCTGAATCCCAGAATGACCATTGGTCAGATATTATCGGATCCCATGGATATTCACAAAAAATATACGGGAAATCTGAGAAAGGAACGGTTGGATTTTTTAATGGAAACCGTTGGGCTTTCTCCCAATTTAACCAATCGATATCCCCATGAATTTTCCGGAGGCCAGCGCCAGCGCATCGGCATTGCAAGAGCCCTGGCACTGGATCCCTCCCTTATCATCGGAGATGAGCCGGTGTCAGCTTTAGATGTTTCCATCCAGGCCCAGATCATCAATCTGCTGGTAAAACTGAAAGCCAAGTTTGACCTCTCCTTGATCATTATTTCCCATGATCTGGCCGTGGTGGAGCATATCTGCGACCGCATCGTTGTAATGTACCTGGGTAAAATAATCGAAAGTGCAGATTATATCTCCCTTTACAAGGATCCCAAACACCCCTATACACAAACGCTTTTATCTGCCATCCCAGTCCCGGACCCCCTGCGCAAAAGAAACAGGATCATTCTGGAGGGGGATGTGCCAAGCCCCATCAATCCGCCCCCGGGGTGCAGGTTCCATACCCGCTGCCCCAAACGAATGGAAATCTGTGAACACAAAGAACCAAAAACAAGGCAATTCGGCACCGGCCATACGGCTGCCTGTCATCTATATGGGGATGCTTAAATCGAGGCCCCATGACTAAGAACTGATAAATTTAATCTTTTTTAAGGAGAAACCCCATGAAATTGAAATCGTTAGTTGTTTTGATGTTACTGGCCTTTCTGGCATTGCCGGCACTGGCCCTGGCAAAGGCAGAACTTGTGGTCGCTGTGGATGCACCCCCCAAGAGCATGAATCCCCACAGTTACAATTCAGATGCCAACCTTTCCTATATGTCAAATTTTTTTGACGGACTTTTGCAGAGAAATCCTTTGGACGGAAAGCTCATCCCTGCCCTGGCAACTGAATGGGAACGTGTGGACAAACTGACCTGGAAATTCAAACTTCGCAAAGGGGTTAAATATCACAACGGCAATGTTTTTGATGCCCAGGATGTGAAGTACACCTTTGAAAGAATGAAAGATCCCAAATTTTCCAAGTTTGTGAACATTGCCAATTCCATCGGATCCATCGAAACCCCGGACAACTACACCATCATATTTAAAACCGTGAAACCGGTGCCCTGGTTTGCAGAAACCATGCACCAGAATTTCATCGTGGACAAAGAATCCACCATGACAAGGGATTCCGGTGATTACAATACCCGAGCCATTGGAACCGGTGCCTATAAGTTTGTGGAATGGGTAAAAGGTTCCTATGTCCGAATGGAAGCCAACCCCGATTATTGGGAAGGTGCTCCCGACTATAAAACAGTGGAAATCAAACCCATCACCGAAGGCGCAACACGGTTTGCAGCCATTGCCGCTCGCCAGGTTGATATCCTGAGCGGCGTTCCCGTTCCCATGATTGACCGGATCAAAAAAAATCCCGCCATTGAAATTGTGTCCAGACCTGCCCGTCGATGCATTTACATGGACATCGGAAATAAGAAGGGCACCCCCTATGCGGATATCCGGGTCCGCAAGGCCATTGCCATGGCCATCAATGAAGATGAAATCATCAAAACCGTCATGCGCGGCCAGGCAACTCCTGCGGCCCAAATACCGGATATTGCAACCATCGGCTATGACCCCTCTTTGACAAGACTGCCCTATAACCCTGAAAAAGCCCGTGCGCTTTTGAAAGAAGCCGGTTATGAGAACGGATTTGACATCACCATTGCAGGTCCCAATGACCGTTATGTTGGTGACAAACAAATTTGTGAGGCTGTTGCAAAATATCTTGCCAAAATCGGTTTAAATGTGACCCTGGATGTGAAACCCAAATCCATTTTCTTTGATGAACTTGCCTCCTACAAACATCCCTTTTATCTGATCGGATGGTTTGACGGTTCCTATGACTATGGCCGCTCCGCCCAGATGCTGGTCCACTCGGTGGATGCTGACAAGGGTATGGGGACCTACAACGGTACCATGTACTCCAATCCAGAGCTTGATAAACAGCTCATTGCCTCTGCCTCAATTCTGGATCGCTCGGAACGTGAACAAGCGCTCCAGGCCGTTAATAAGAAATCCATTGAAGATGTGTCCTCTATTCCCCTGCATTACCAGCAGGATGTATATGCCATATTAAAAGCATCCAATGTAAAGTTCACCCCCCGTCCGGACCGGTGGATCGTTGCAAAGGAAATAAAAAAATAACCATTTAACGAGAAGGGGCAGTCTCTGTCATTGCAGTGACTGCCCCTGAATTGGATTTACAGTGGCAAGATATATTGTTCAAAGGTTAATTCAGGGCATCATGGTTCTGCTGGCAGTCTCCTTTATCTGCTTTTTGCTGTTCAGGTTTACAGGAGACCCGGTACTGACGCTGGCCGGCAAATATGCCACCCAGCAGGAACGGGAACATGTCAGAAAAGTTTATGGGTTGGACAAGCCCTTTTATGTTCAGTATGCAAAATTTCTGTCCAATGCCCTCGAGGGGGATTTCGGCAAGTCCTATATTTCCCAGGTGGATGCCCTTGATACTATTCTGGAACGCTTTCCCGCCACCTTTGAACTGGCGCTCACCGCCATTTTGATCTCCCTTTCGGCGGGGGTGTTTTTCGGGGTGGTCGTCTCCATCAAACCCAACGGACTTGTGTCCCGGCTTATCATGGCAGGTTCTCTTGGGGGCATATCCATCCCCACCTTTCTCATGGGAATCTTGTGGGTGATGCTCTTTGCCGTCTACCTGGAATGGCTCCCCCCCTTTGGAAGAGGGGATACGGTCCAGATCGGCGGATGGCGGAGCAGTTTTTTTACCATGGACGGGCTGAAACATATTATCATGCCTGCCCTGACCCTGTCCGGATACCAGCTGGCGGTCATCCTCAGGCTGACCCGGGCGGGGATGCGGGAGGTCCTTTCCGAAGAATATATCAAGACGGCCTGGTCAAAGGGACTTTCCCCCTTTAAGGTCATTGTCAAACATGCATTGAGAAATGTGCTCATCCCCGTTGTCACCATCGCGGGCTTGAGTTTTGGAGAACTCATCGCCTTTTCCATTGTGACCGAGTCCATTTTCCAATGGCCGGGCATGGGCAATTTGCTGCTGGTATCCATCTTTGAAACAGATCAGCCCGTGATCGTCACCTATATCATGCTGGCGGCATTCATCATCCTTTTTATCAACATCCTTGTGGACCTGCTCTATGCATGGCTCAACCCAAAAATTCAATATGACTAGGGGTATCATGATCTCTTCATTTAAAAATTCAAAACATATGAACAGCTTTCTTAGGGACCCCTCTGCCATTATCGGTGCTGCACTCCTGATTCTGTTCATTTTTTGCGCCGTGTTTGCCCCCATGCTGGCCCCCATGGATCCCTATGATTTAAAAAACATCGACCTTGCAAATTTTTTGTTTACCCCGGCCTGGATGGATGGCGGCAGTTGGCAATTCCCCCTGGGCACCGATGACCAGGGAAGGGGCATTTTGTCCACCATGCTTTACGGATTGAGAACATCCCTTTTGGTGGGGTTTTCCGCGGTGGCCATTTCAAGCACCATCGGGATTGTCATGGGGTTGCTGGGGGGATATTATGGCGGCATCTTTGATTCTATAATCATGCGCGTCGCAGATACGGTATTCTCTTTTTCCACCACCCTTCTGGCCATATTGCTGCTGGGGGTGTTTGAAAGCCGGAATATCTGGACAGTGGTGTTTGCCATCTGCATTGCAGGGTGGGTAAAATATGCCCGCACCATCCGGGGCAGCGTCCTTGAAGTCAAGGAAAATGCCTATATCACGGCGGCAAAGGCCTCCGGAGCAAAGGATTTCAGAATTTTGTTCAAACATATTCTCCCCAATGCCATGCCCCCCATCCTGGTGCTCATGGCCGTGGACATGGCGGTTGTGATCATGCTGGAAGCCACCTTGAGTTTTCTGGGCGTGGGCACCCCCATTACCGAACCCTCCCTGGGGATGATGATCGCCATAGGCAAAAATTATGTCTATGCCGGCATGTGGTGGATGGTTCTCTTTCCCGGCACAACCCTTGTCCTGCTGGTGGTGGCCATTAACCTTTTTTCCGACTGGTTCAGGGATGAAATGAATCCCAAGCTGGCCCGCCAGAGTTGATTTAATAAGTTGATTTAATAATATTATGATCTAGGATTTCATTATGTTTAAACATACAGATCTTTTTTTAAAAGATTTTCAAACCATTGTAAATATTGATTCAAGCTCGGACCATCTGCCGGGAATCGAAAAAGTGGCCCGGTTTTTCCAGAAACGGTTTTCAGCCATTGGTCTTGCGGCTGATGTTCTTTTTCAGGGAAATGCAAAGGTTCCCTGCCTCCAGGCTGTTTCCGACCATGGTCATGGAACAACCGGAAATAAAGATAGCGCCAAGAATGGCAGGGAAGATGCGGCTGTCTATGATCTCATGTTTATGGGACATATGGACACAGTATTTCCCTTTGGAGAGGTTGAAAAACGCCAATTTTCCATCCAGGGGGACAAGGCCTTTGGCCCGGGTGTCTGTGACATGAAAGGAGGGCTTCTTGTGGCGCTCCATGTGTTGGAAACCCTTGAACGAGAAGGTGCTCTGGAAAAACTGTCCGTCTGCGTCGCCTTTAACGGGGATGAGGAAACCGGCTCCACAAATTCAAAAGAATGGATCCGGTCCACAGCCAAAAAAAGCCGCAATGTATTTGTTTTTGAACCCTGCAGGCCCGGTTACCGGATGGTGTCCCAGAGAAAGGGCGGGGGGTGGTTCCATGTAACCGCCACGGGCAAAGAGGCCCACGCAGGTGCTGATCCGGACAAGGGGATCAATGCTGTGGTGGAACTGGCAAATCAGATTGTTGCCATTGACAAACTCAATGATCCGGATAGGGGGACCTCGGCCCAGGTCACGGTTGTCAACGGCGGAGACAAGGTCAACATTATTCCCAACCAGGCTGTGGCAGCTGTTGATGTCCGGATTGCACAACTTGGTGAAAAAGAAAAGGTTGAAAGATTTTTCAACACCCTTTGTGACAACACGATATTGCCCAGGGCTAAGATTTCGGTTCAGGGCCAGATTGACAGGCCCCCCATGGAAACCACCCAAAAAAGTCTGGCGCTTCTGGATTTGATCATCGATGAGGGTAAAAAAATCGGGATCGACGTTACCTCCATTGCCACAGGCGGATGTTCAGACGGAAATTTTACCGCTGCCCTTGGAACCCCCACCATTGACGGAATGGGAATTGTGGGGGCAAACTCCCACAGGCAGGATGAGTATGTGGAATTGTCCAGCATCCCGGTCATGGTAACGCTTATCTCCAATGTGTGCAAATCCTTGATTTCAGGTAAATCATGATATTAATTTGTGGAGGAAAGGTCTTTAGTCCCAGGGATCTTGGAAAATCCGACGTTCTGATCGGGGGCAACCGAATCCTGGCCATTGAGAAAAACATCAACCCCAAAATGCTGCCCGGGGATGTGAGGGTTATTGATGCCCGGGGCACCTCTGTTGTTCCCGGCTTTATTGACGGGCACCAGCATTTTACCGGGGGAGGCGGCGAGGGCGGATTCCAGACCAAAGCACCTGAAATGCAGTTTTCCACAAATATTGCCAACGGTGTCACCACCGCCGTGGGCCTGCTGGGAACAGATTCCCTGACAAGATCCGTTGAAAATCTCTATGCCAAGACCCAGGCCTTTAACGCAGAAGGGATGACAGCCTTCATGCTCACAGGGTCCTATTGGCTCCCCTCCCCCACCATCTGCGGTTCCCTGGGAAGGGATATGGTTTATCTGTCCCCTGTCATCGGGGTCAAGCTTTCCATGGCCGACCAGAGGGGGCCTGTTTTTGATGAAAAACAATTGGCTGTTCTGGCCTCGGAAATGAGGGCGGCAGCAATGATTTCCAATAAGCCCGGGATCATAACCGTCCATATGGGGATGGAGTCTGACAGCATGGATCTGCTGTTCGGGGCGGTGGATAAATACGGTATCCGTCCGAATATTTTTATCCCGACCCATGTGAACCGGAAAAATGCCAAACTCAGGGATCAGTCCCTGGAATTGGCAGCAAGGGGTGCTGTCATTGATGCCACCTGTGCCAATGCATTGCCGGATAAAAATAGTCAGATCGATTCAGCTGCCGAGTTTGCCTGGTTGGCCCACAAGAACGATCTGTTTGACCAGGTCAGCTTCAGCTCAGATGCGGGCGGGTCTTTGCCCAAATGGAATGCAGACAGAAGCAAAGTCTTAGGCATGGGCATCGGAACCCCTGAATCCCTCCTCTTTGAGCTGAAACAATTGGTCAATGTAAAAGGTATGCCCCTTGCCCGGGCATTGCAGCCCCTGACCACAACCCCGGCAAAAATCTACGGGTTGGAAGGGCAAAAAGGGAAAATATCCGTTGGTGCCCACGCAGATATACTGATTCTGGATGCTGATACCCTTGAGATCAGAGATGTGATGGCAAAGGGCCGGATCATGATGCGTAACCGGGTGATTGAGCAAAAAGGGTATTTTGAATAATCAAGATAATGAAAAAAAAGACGCTGGAAAAAACTATGCCAAAGAGAAATATGCCTGAGAAAAATACGATTGTCTATTTTAACGGAAAATTCATGGACAAGGAAAAGGTCTGTATTTCCCCGGATGACCGGGGGTTTTTGTTTGCAGACGGCCTCTATGAGGTCATCAGAAGCTATAGGGGGACTCTTTTCAGAGCCAAGGAACATCTGAACCGGATGGGCTACGGCGCAACCCATTTGAAGCTGGGAACAACCGATTTTTCAGAGCTGGAAGAAATCGCCAGGGCGCTTCTTATAAAAAACAACCTTGAATCCGAAGATGCCACCCTCTATTTCCAGGTGACAAGGGGAGCTGCCAAACGGTCCCACCCCTTTCCCCAGCCTGCCCCGGCTCCGACAATCTATGCAGTTGCCTCCAAATTTGATCCTGACCCTGCCGACAAAAAAAGACAAAATGGAATTCACATCATCACCACTGCCGACACCCGGTGGGCCAGGTGCGACATGAAAACCACCGCACTGACCCCCAATATCCTGGCCAACCAGGAAGCGGTTGAACAGGGTGCCCAGGAAGCCATCTTTATTCGGGATGGGGTCATGCTGGAAGGCAGTCATTCCAATTTCATGGCCGTATTTGACAATGTTCTGGTCACAGCTCCCTTGTCCAATTATATTCTGGGGGGCATCACCAGAAAATTTATTCTGGAACTTTGCCAACAGGAAAACATACGGGTTGAAGAGCGGCCCATATTTGAAAAAGATATCCATCTGGCAACCGAGATGATGATCGTGGGAACAACCACCGAGGTCACGGGAATCGTTGGAATGAATGACATTCTTTTCCGGGAGGGCAAGCCAGGACCATTTGCCCGAAAACTTCAGGCAGCTTACGTCCATGCCATCGAAAGCTTAAAAAGTTAGCCACTGCAGACCCTCACCCCCGGGCATCCATCAAAGAATACCTATTTTTAAGAAGCAAAGAATCCACTTTCATGAAATATTACCCCTTTGTCCATGAGGATAAAAATGATAAATGTCTTGATCGTCTCTGTAAATTTATTCTCATCCACATATAAAAAAAGAGGTCGCCTTATAGGATGATTCTCCCTCCAATTTTCCTTGTTTCCAATGTCAACGCCATCGACCCTAAGGATTTTGATCTCTGAATTGATAAAACTGTTACTGATGTAGCCGATGGCATTTTCATTTTCTGCAATGTATGCCAGTACAGAGCTGTTGGAAACCAATGTTTTACCTGTCGGTTTGTTTTCAGGCGCAATTATCCGATTCCAGATGCCGGATGTCCCGGAGTTGCTGTTTCGCTGAGCAACCTCAATCAAGGTGTCTTTTCCCCCCAGTTCCGACCAGTTTCGGATGTTTCCCCCATAAATATCCTTTAGTTGATCAAAGGAAATATTGGATACGCTATTCCTCGGATTTATAATCGGCACGATAAGATCAACCCCCAGCAGGAAAGATTTAATTTTGATTCCCTTCTTTTCCGCAGTAAGATGATGGCTTGGCAGCAAATCCGATGACGACATGACGATATCACATGATCCGGCAAGAAGAGCGGTTATCCCGCCGAAGGATCCAGGGGCTGTGATGGTAATCTCCAGGTTTTTTTGTGTCTTAAACTGAGCCACCATTTTTTTCATAAATGGCTCAATGGTTGTTGAACCACTTATGCGGATTGCGTCTGCACTGTTTTCAGAACAAGAGGAAAACAGAAAAAAAACGAGCATCGCCATGCAGATGGCTGAAAAACCGATTGTTTTATTCATAATATCTCCTGGTTAGCATTTAACCATTTTCTATGAAAGAACATTTCATTGTTTGTTGTGCCCGCCAGGGCATGGATGTTATGAAAGGATAAACAATCTTTGTTAGATTTTTATTAGAAAAGGGTTAGTTCTTTGAGGACAAATATGCCGCAATCCTCTAAACTTACAGCGGGTTAATTCGGTAGCGGTCAATTCAACCGGGTACTAGGGCAAATCCATTTTGCCTAGGACCAAGGAAAGTTTTTCAACGGTTCTGTTAAATTCAATGTCAAATCCATGTTTTTCCGCATTGGTAAAATTTTTAAAATCAAGCAGATCAAGATCCTTTACCAAATTCAACAAATTCAGCAAATATCTTTCAGCAAGGGACTTACAGGCCGAAACTCTGGCTTCTGCGCTTGTATCGGTCTTATCTGTCCCGGGCAATGCACTTAAGCCTTTTGGGTCCTTTTTGAAACGAAGGCATAACACCTCGTATAAAAGCAAAAACAGGGCATCCACCCGATTCATTTTGACCAGTGTGGGACTATGGAAAAAAGAATGGTTTTTATCCACGCTTACTGCCTTACCAACAGATGCGACCCTTTCAAACCAGCCCAGGGTATAGGCCAGATAGTCTTTATATTGCCATTTATATTTTTCCCAGGCATGGGCCCGGACAACTTTTGTTAGTTCCATGATACAGATATCCTGGGTATCATAGTCAAATTTTCCCAAAAAAGCGCCTGACTGAAACATGTCCACACCCAGCCTGTGGGCATGTTCTGAAATTTCTGCACAGAGAAGTCGGTTTTCTTTGCCGGGCCGCAGGATGAGAATTTTATAGGAGGGATTCCCTTTGTCAATGCGGATCAGTTCCTGGACGGAATCCGGCGGAAGAATCAGGTTGGCAACGGACGGGGGTAAAAAGGCGGCCAAAAGACCGGGGCTTAAATCCACCCGTTCCAAGGCAGAATTGAAGATGGAAATCTCCTCTTCTTCGAGGGGGCGGACCGGCGTTAGCCGTCCCTTTTCCAGAACCGGTAAAAACAATTCTATAATATTTTCAAGGCCAGCCTGCCAACGGGCACTTCTCGGGTCTTTCTTTTCATCAATCCATTGACTTGCTTTTTCCAGCTGGTCCATTAACCTAACTCCCTCTTTAACGTTCCATATGATATCACCGGGAAAAAACGTTTTCCCGGCCGTCCCGACAATCCGACAATATTCTTATCAATAGAAGGCACAAAAGGCAAGCATTCAAAGGGATACGGCAAACCCATGCGATGTTTAAGGAAAAACCGGTTCATCAATACTCATGGCTATCGACTTTGCAGTCAATCTAACCTTTTCATTTTTGAGAATACTGTCTATGGATTGAAGATACGAGGGGACTTGAAAAATCTTAGCACAAGGGCGGCAGAAGCCCTCGCAAAGGTAGGGCTTTCCTTTGAGATATTTGCCCAACGACACTGGCATCAGCTCTCCGGGGATGCCGTTGGCCTTATCAAAAATCGTCATTCTTTTGTGCTGTCTTGCCCTGTGGTTTTTCGCCGGGCAAAGCGAGAGCCTTTCTGCTGGCAATTCCGGGCTGTGCTGTTTAAGTGAAATATTGAATTCATTTGCCTTGAATCCCCTGGTTTATTATGATATTTTGCATATTACTTTCCACTCCATCACAGCCAGTTTTTTTCAACCTTCCAACCAAGGGGGTAAAAATGGGTAAATTAATCAAAGAGAATGAGGAAAAAGGGAGATTGCATATTGACACCCCGATGATGGGGGAATCCCTTGTCAGTAAAAAATTTCTCAAACAGACCGAGGCACCCGAGTATTTTCGCATGCATCCGGATATCAATGTCCTGAAGATCGGAGGACAGAGTATCATGGACCGGGGGGCCAAAGCTGTACTCCCCATTGTGGATGAGTTGATCAAGGTCAAGGACGAATATAAGATTCTTGTGATGACCGGCGGCGGGACCCGGGCACGGCATGTTTATAACATTGGTGTTGATCTTGGCATGCCCACAGGCATACTCTCCAAACTCGGAGACAAGGTTTCCTGGCAGAATGCAGAGATGCTTTCTGCACTCCTGGCAAAACACGGGGGGGTGAAGATTGGCCATGGCGATAACCTTGAACAATTGACGATGTTCTGCAGACTCGGCTACCTGCCCATCACCTACGGCATTCCTCCCTATGGATTTTTTGAGCATCCTGCCGAATTCGGATCTATTCCTCCCCACAGAACAGATTGCGGGGCATTTTTGCTGGCAGAAAACATAGGCGCTCGATCCCTGATCTACCTTAAGGATGAAAAGGGGTTATTTTCCAAAGATCCCAAGAAAGCGAAAAAAGCTGAAGAATTGACGTTTTATGATAAAATTTCAGTGCAGGAACTCATTGATCTGGATCTTGACGATCTTGTCATTGAACGCCCCATTCTGGAAATGATGAAACGATCAAAATGCCTTAAACAGCTTCAGATCATCGATGCTCTCAATCATCCGGATTATATCATGGCTGCCCTTAATGGGGAGCATGTGGGAACCATCATCTACAAATAGCACCCTTTTGTCACCCTCTGGCTAAAAGCCAGAGGGTGTCTTTCTCTATTTTCCGGAACCATCCTTCTTGCCTGTCCCATGGGAGGCAAGATAGACAACCTCTGCCCCTGTATCGGTTGCGATTTGTTTGAGCTCATTTTTCCGCATATGCTTCACATAGATTTTAATATCGCCTCCGCTCACACCCACAACACGATAACGGGGTTTTTTTTCCCCATCCTGGACTTTTCGTCTTTCTCTAACAAAAATTTTTGACATGACCAACCTCCTTTGTTGCTGTTTTTGGAGAGATATACTACTATAGTATAGTATATACGAAAATATAATATATCCTCTAAGGATATATGTCAAGGAGTAAATTGATGAACCAAGATACAAAAAGAGAAAAACTCCCCGGGCGTCAGGAGCGGTACATTCAGCCGTCAATCCTCATGGGACTTATGTCCAAACCCTGCTACGGATATGAGCTGATCAACACAATTCAGCAATATGGATTTATCGAGGGTCAGGCACCTCCGGGAATGATTTACAGGCACCTGCGCCGCCTGGAAGAGGACGGACTTGTTATTTCCAGGTGGGATACCGAGGAGGCCGGAGCTGCCAAGCGCATGTACACCATCACAGGAGAGGGCAAACAGGTACTGGCCATCTGGATTGACTATATGAAAGCCCAGGCGGAAAAACTTGAGCGGTTTGTCTCCATGTACGCCAACCCAGAAAAACAATAGCCAAAACATATTCCATGGAGAACAAAGAAAAAATTAAATAATATTGAATTTTCTACCATTCCACATCCGGGACGGGCACGCCCACGAGGATGAAACTGCCAATAAGGTTTTATTTCCAGGGCGTTTTGTCTCGTTTGAACAAGACAAGGCAGAGAAAAACACCGACAATTAAAACCGCCAGAAACCCATGGACCATGGGAAAAAAAAGTCCGGTTTCAATGGTGAACCAGGGGGATTGCCATAACACAATGCCTGTAATGGCAATCATCAGCCCAATCGTCAGCAATATCCATAACACTATTTTGTTGCGGATTCTTCTTCGAATCAAAACTGCCAGACCAACGGCGGAGAAAAATATCAATATCAGACCCAGGCTGGAAGAAACCGCCTGGATAGATGAGGAGAGACTTGTTAAAAATCCCAGATCTTTGATCGTCAACAAATGACCCAGAAAAAAGACAGACACCAGAGCAAGGGCTTGGAAGGCAAAAGCACCCGGCAGAACAGGCCTTTTGATAAATAATTTAACCCCAAAGATCAACATCAAAAGTCCGCCTCCTGCCAGAAAAATCCCTGGCGCAATTTCCAGGTAATGACCAAACAGGGTATTCCATTTTTGTGTGGAGGACAGTCCCGTAAATTGGGCCATGGAAATGGTCACAGGATTACCTTTGCTGCCAAAATAATCGGTTACCACCAACCCGTTAAACAAATGGGCGTCTTTGGCGTGGCAGTCACTGCATCCATTGGCGCCAAGCGCCTTGTGAACAGGGGCCACATTGTGGCTGATGCTGAAATAGGGAATTTTACTGACCCAGGTGGTATCTTTTTTCTGGACAAGAGATGAGTGGGCATCCAAAAAATACAGGGTGTCGCCGCCATGGAAACAAGGGGCAATGGTTGCAAATCGTTTGTTCTTGGAAAGGGAACGGGTCAGGGTTTTGAGCATGAGGACAACATCCCCGGGCTCATGGAAATCATAGGCGGGTTTTCTCTGACTCATCCGCTCTTTGCACAGTTCATAGGCTGTTTTTACCTCGGAAAGAAACAGGGGAACATGGTTGCCATTTTTATCTTTATTGGTGAACAAAGAGGCATAAAAAGGATTGACCGGGGTGATCCTGGATTTATTATCCTTGTCTTTTTTTCGGATCACATAGGCTGGTTTCCAGGATTGTGCTTCACCATAACGGCGGGTGTTGATCTGACCATGTTTGCCAAACTGGCCGGTATTCAAGCACATGGCCCCGATGGCGCTTCGGTTCAGTTGTGGGATGTGGCAGGCCTCACAGGAAAGCGTGTCCAGATGATTTTTGCGAATTTTCTTGTGGACCATTCGTGTGGCACCTTTATAGCCGGTTGTATGGCAGTCCCTGCAGGAACGCATGGTATTGTCCAGATCGTCTCTAACGGTATTGGCGGCTGCATTTCCCTTGGCAAAATTATGATTGATATCACCAAAATGGCAGTCAATGCAGGTCAACCCGGCCAGGTGATGAACATCGGGATTGACGGGGTCGTTCCAGGTGGTTCCCCTTTTGCCCATATCAATGGTGTCATGGCACAACAGACAGTTTTCAGCCCTGGGTTTAACAAGCATCTCCGGCATGACAAAACTGCCGTCTTCATTAAACAACCGTTTGTTGTAAATCACCCTGGGGATTTCCCCTTTGTCCACCCGGCCGCTGACCTGACCAATACCCGATGCCGCCACCCCGGCCCATTTAAAGTTCAGGTGTTTCAGTTGGCCCAATCGTTTCTGCATCTGATACCGGCTTGAATGGCAAAAAAAACAGTCCGGCTCAATTACCCCGGTTTTGTCCCAGCGGCTCTGGTAATAATCACCATCCAAAGTGTTGGCCAGGCCGGGATTTTTCGCCAGTCTTTTATCATAGCGAAACCCGTCTCTGTCGTATTCCAGCATGCCACCTCCGGGGTGACAGCCTGCACAGCCGGGTTTTATATAGCCCTTGGCCCCCTTGGGAAACCGGCTGATAAACTCAAAGGCCGTCAGGTCCATTTGGTCGGGAAGGGTGTTTTCCTTTTTTGCCAACTGGAAAAACCCCACCGGGGTCAATCCCCCGGTCAGGCCGGTGGAAATAAGCCAGGGGGTCTTTGTACCCTTGAATCGATGATCATCCGCCTTGTCCCAGTCCATGACAAAGTGATATCCCTGACCAATTTTTTCAACATCGTGACAGGCACCGCAGGTTTGCCGGGTTGAATAGGGCTGATCGGCATTTTTTCCGGAGATGGGGTTAATGATCTGGTTGGTGTCTGTCCTTAAAAAAAAAGGCGGGCAGGAAGCTGCAAAACAAGGAAGAGTGCCTGACATGACCACCAGGGTCCAGAAAACAAGACACCACCGGATACTCATTGTAGATTTCATAACCCTGCTCGGGTAAAGGAGGGGTGAAAAACCAGGCAAGGGAATCATTATTTTTTCCTGTTCTTGGCAAAATCTCTGTGGGAAAAATGAAATAAATCATGGGCAATCTGCCGCAATTCAGGTGAGCAGTCGGCCTTTCTAAATTCCCTGTCAGCGGCAAACTCCCGCCAGAAAGGCGGCAGGCTGGAAAGTCTTGTGACCATGCCACCTTCTTTGTCTTCGGTTACATAGAGAACGGTTTTAATCCCGGAATTGATGATCCGGGTCAGACACATGGGACAGGGCTCCATTGAAGAAACCAGAACCAGGTTCTTACATTCTCTTGGATTCTCTCCTGTTTTGGACCTGGTTGACTTTTTCATCCTCTCTTCATACCGGTTGAGCAGGTCCATTTCCCCGTGGAGGTCACTGCGAAAATAGGTGGCATATTGTCGATTCCGGCCATATTCGACAACCTTTCCCGTGGTACTGTCCACAAGGCAGGCCCCAATGCCGCCGGACCCTTCTTTGAGAGAATCCAGGCCGGATTTTATCACCGTAAGCCCGTAGGAATCATCTTTATAATCATCATTGATCTGATAGCCAAGAATTTGTTTTTCAAGGGGGGCAAGTCTGGCCAATCTTAGTTGTTTTTTCTGGGTTTCCTGGATTTCATCGCTGTTTGCCAGGGGGATGCAGACAAAAAAGAAGATTACCAGAAGGGCTGAAAGTTTTTTTCGGGCAAAGGCCTGGGATTGAATTTCTGAAAGCTGTTCCCCTAGGGTATGCCAATGTGTCAGTTTTTCCATTTTTATCCTTTTTTTGGTTTATGGGGTTCGCCCTGGGACCTGGCTTTTTTTAAAAGGGGAACACAGATTTTCCGGTCTACACCGCTATCCACCCTGAGAACTCGTATGGGGGTGCCATAAGTTGCCTCCAGAAGTTCTTGGGTCAACACCCGGTCTGGATCTCCCACCCCCTTCAATGATTTATTTTTGAGAATCCCCACCTTGTGGGCCGATAAAAAGGCGTGGTCGGGAAAATGGGAGGCCATGATAATGGTCATACCCGCCTTTGACAGACTGTCCACCACTTCCAGAATTTTGATCTGATTGCCAAGATCCAGGTGGGAGGTGGGTTCGTCCAACAGCAACACCCTGGGCGACTGGGTCAGGGCCCTTGCAATGAGCACCATCTGCCATTCTCCCCCTGACAGACGATTACAGGGTCTTTGGGCCAGGTGGGCAATGCCCAGTTTTTCCATGGCGTTCATCGCATGGTCCTGGTCGGTTTTGGCGGGGGAAGAGATTATACTGATTTGTGAGGCCCTTCCCATGACAACGATATCGGCCACCCGAAAGGGGAAGGCGGACACAAGGCTCTGGGGGACGAACCCCAGCAGCTTGGCGATTTTCCCGGGATCCAATTGGCCCAGGTTCTCATTGTCCAGGAAAATTGATCCGGTGGGGGAGGGTAGCAGCTGCGCAATACACTTGAGCAGGGTGGACTTTCCAGATCCATTTGGCCCAAGAAGGCAGAAAATTTCTCCCGGGTCCAGGCTAAAACTGATGTGTGAGAAAATCGGGTTTTGTTTTGTATAGGCGAAGGAAATATTTTCAATGTTGATACTGCCTGCCATGCTTCACCCAGACCTTTGGGTTTTTCTGAGCAAAAGGGCAAACACAGGGGCCCCGAAAATGGCGGTTAAAATACCAATGGGAATTTCGGTAACAAGGGCCGTCCTTGCAATGGTATCCACGATGACCAGGTAACCGGCGCCCATGAGCATGGAGATGGGCAGCAGATATTTGTGGTCGGGTCCGACGATGAGGCGCCCGATATGGGGAATCATGATACCGATCCAGCCGATGATCCCGCTGATGCACACCGCCGATGCCGTGGCAATGGTAGCAGAGATAATAATCAGGGTTTTCAGCCTTTCCGTGTTGACCCCCAGGGATTTTGCATCCTCTTCTCCCATGGCCAGTAGGTTGATCTGCCACCGGACCATGAGCAGGGCGGTTATGCATCCTGCAAAAATCGGGGCTGTAATCAAAAGATCCCTGGAGGAGACGTGGTTCAGGGAACCCAGGAGCCAGAAAACAATGGCCGGCATTTTGTTCATGGGATCGGCAATATATTTTAAAAAAGAGGTCAGGGCGGAAAATAATGACCCCACCACAATTCCGGAAAGAACCAGCATGAGAATGGGGGTGATTTTGTAAACCCGTGACAGGGCATAGGTCATGCCCACCGAGGCAAGGCCGAATAAAAAGGAAATAAGATGAATGAGCCATAGGCTGTCAAACAAAAGAATGGCAAGGGCCGCCCCGAATCCGGCACCGGCTGCTACCCCCAGGATGTGGGGGCTGACCAAAGGATTCTGGAATACCCCCTGAAAAGAGGCTCCGGAAATGGAGAGGGCGGCGCCCACAAGAACCCCGGCCATAATTCTGGGCAGTCTCACGTCCATGACCACGGAATAGGCGGTTGTCGACCAGTTTTGGTCCAGGGGCAGGAGGGTGGACCCTAGTATTTTCAATACCGTGGCAAAGGGGATATCGACCCGGCCAAACCCCAGGGAACCCAGAACCGCCAGAACAAGCAGGATCATAAAGAGGGTAATCCAACTTTCCGGTGCCAGTGTGTGGGATTTTTTGACAGATTTTCGGCTGTTATCCTCTATTTTTAATCCCCTTCATCATCCGAACCTCATAGGCTCCTGTTAAAATATCATTGGCCTGTTGATCGTTCAGATCAAATCCGAAGATTTGTTTGTAAAATTCTTTGACAAGAGATGGCAGGGAGATATCTTCAAACCGGTCAGGATAGGCAATGCTGGCAAGCCACAGGGGGAAAATAACCGCCGATTCCATGGTGGGGCGGTTAAAAATAAAAACCCCGGCGGGCTGGGCATAAATTTGATTGTTCTGAACCGCTTTGACATGACGCCATTGGGGATGTTTGATGAGATCATCGGGTTTCCCATTATTGATCACCAGAATCTCCGGGTTCCATTCCAGCACCTGTTCCATGGAAATTTCCCCCAGACCCGCATGGAGCCCGCTTCGTTTACCAATGGTGACGACACTCTCGGCGGTATTCATACATCCGGCAAGTTCGATGCGTTCCTGCATAAAGGTGTCCCCCCCCAGGGTCACCAGATGGCTGGGACTGTAGCCCTGAAACACCCGTTTGCGCTGTGCTGCCGGGATATCCTTTGTCCTTTCGGTCACCATGGTGATGATCCGCTCCAAAAAGGCAACATAGCGTTCAGCCCGGTCCGGGGTATTGAAAACATATCCGTAAAACCGGATCTCTCGTTTCATATCCACAATCCCATCCCCCATACTGTCTTCCAGGAAGGCCACGGGAATACGGGTCTTATCAAGGACGATTCGGCCATCGGGGTCCCCGGCAATGACAATGTCCGGGTTTGACTGGATCAGTTCTTCAATATTAATGCTGCCCGAGGTGGTCCGGGGTCCGGGCAGGAGCCGTATCTTTGGGTACATTTCCCGGACCAGTTTTGACATTTTCAATGTGTTGGTCACGGCACAAAGTTTGTCCTGAACCTCGAGCATAAAGGCAACCTGGCCCGTGGGGCCACCCAGCAGGGCGATGCGCTGTATGGGATCTGCCACAACAAAAGAACGTCCCTTCATGTCTGTTATGGTGCGGAATCCTTTCCCGATGCTTGGATCTTTTTTTTCCTGGGTATACTGCCTGGCAAGGAAGAGTATAACAAGCAGGGAAACAAGCAGGCATATAAATCTGATTTTTGTCATATTATCTAAATTCTCTCGATTAAATGTCATTGGCCCTTACAATCACCAGGGGCGGGTCATAAAGCCCAGGCAACACCTGGACAGTGTTTGCTTCATCTAAATAAAATTGTAAACAGTCGACAAGGTTGTTACCAAGCTGCTCCTGACCCGGCAGAATCGCCAGTTTTTTAAAAATATCCCGGGCTGCGGCCCAGTTGCTGTCAAGCCAGTGTATCTGCCCGGCCAGGAGGAGAGCCTGGGCCCGAAGGACATCTTTTTTTTGCCGTGTTTCCAGCAAACTTCTTTTTTTGCCATCCATCCCTAAAAAGAGATGCGCGTCTTTTTGTACCGTTAAAAGTGTAGCCACGGCTTCCCTGTTCCTGCCAAGGGAAAATAAAATCCGGCCGCGAAGATAGCTTGTTTCCATGTTCCCTGGGTGCTCTGTCGCCAATATCTCCAGGGCCTGCTGATATTGGCCGGACAAAAATAGATTTTTTGCACAATGATAGACATTGTTTCCCTCCTGAAGTCTGGCAACCTCATTCCAGGCAGATAGTATCTTGTAAAGGCGTTCAAGCATCCTGTCCGGTTCCTGTTTTTCCTGCAAAATATTTTTTATTTCAAGTGCGGCCGCAGCCCGATCATAATCCATGCGGTTAATGGCAATCCTGCCAAGCAGATCCCAGTTTCCGGCACCTGCCGGGTGAAGGCGGATGAGTTTTCTGGCGGTTGCCTCACACGCCTCCCATTTCTCAAGGGCAATCTGACAGTGAACCTGCAACAGGAGATGATGTTTTTTTGCCCTTTGCCCCTGGGTGATCTTCGCAATTGAGGCCAGCGCTTTTTCATAATTTTCCAAACAATACCAGGCAAAAGCGAGGTGATATTGATAGAGGGGGGATTGGTTTTCCCTATCCATGGAGACAAGTTTATTATAGGTATGAATCGCTCCGGTAAAATCTTCAGCCTGCATTTGATAATTACCCAGATTATGCCAGAGATTTCTTTTTTCAGGGTAAAGTTGTGTTCCCTTTTGCAGGAAAAGGATTGCCGGCTTAAGCCGGTCCAAACCGCCGCTGGCCTGGGCGGCATAGGCGAGGACATAGGAGGAGGGCTTAGGTGTCTCAAGCAAAGAGGACAGAATGGAAAGGCAGTCTTCATACTGTTCCTTTTCCAGACGTTCATAGGCCTTTTTAAGCACCTTATATTCCCGGGGGGTTATGGTTTCCCCGCTGGCAAAAGAGGCCGGTAAAAACAGCAATATAATAATAAAAAATCGCATACCTAATCCAGGGAAAATGACAGGGGAATATCCACGCGGACAGCAACCCTTTTCCCTTGGATTTTTGCGGGAATAAAGGTCCATTTTTTTACCGATCTTAAGGCTGCCTTTTCAAAATACCCAACAGGATCTGCCTGGATGATCCGGGTACTCAGAACCTTTCCGCCAGCACTCACCACACACCGGACAAAAACCTTGCCTTCAACACCCTGGCCCTTGGCCCGGGGTGGATAGATGGGGGGGCTGTAATGTTTAAGCCTTGGCGGGTGGTCAACCGTCGCCATATCATAGATGCCTGCTGTTCCCGGGGTGGTTTTGACAGCTTTTGTTTTAACCGGTTCTGCAGCAAGGGGCAGGGGCATGGTGGCTGCCATGGTGGGTGTCGCTTCCATTTTTAGGGGATTCATCTGGATGGGGACCGATTCTATCTTTTCTCTTGTGGATGTTTTTTTGGGAAGTGATTTGGAAAATTGAAGAATTTTTTTCGGAATAATTCTTTTGTTCTTTTGTTTTTCCAGGGGGGCAGGGAGGGGAACAAGCTGAACCGGACTGATGAGCGTGGGCACAACAGCTGCCTGTTCTGCGCTCATCAGGGGGGCCACGAGGCAAATCAGAAGCGTGATACAAAGGGTTCCCACAAGGGATCCTGCCAGGCGCAGCGTAAAGATCATTGTTCGCCAGCCTTGGCAGCAACACTCAGGTTGGTAACACCTGCAAGGCGACAGGCGTCCAGAACGCTTATGGTTGTGCCTGTGGAACAACTTTTATCCGCAACAATCACCACATTTCCCCCGGGCACTTCAGCCAGAAAGCTGTTCATTCTTCCTTTGACATTATGAATATCAATTTCATGCCCTTCAATAAAGATCCGGCCGGCACCCGTGATGCCGATAATCAGGGAAACTTTTTCCTTCACAGCAGCAGAAGCGGCCTGGGGCCTGTTTACTTCCACCCCGGATTCGCGGACAAATGAGGTTGCCACAATAAAAAAAATGAGAAGAATAAAAACCATATCAATGAGGGGTGTCATATCAATCTGGGCAATATCCTCTGAATATAATTTGCGTCTGCGCATCTGTATCTCCTAATCTGACAACAGGGTTCCTGTTTTTCTTTGGATTTCGCCCTGCCTGCGGACAGCACTTCTTTTGAGAAAAACAACTGCCAGAATTCCCGGAACGGCAACAAACAAGCCAAACTGGGTGGTTACCATGGCCTCGGAGATACCGCCCGCCAGGGCCTTAGGATTGGTCAGCCCAAATCGGGCCACAGACTGGAAGGTCTTTATCATTCCGGTTACCGTGCCGAATAATCCTAAAAAAGGGGCGAGGGCGGCAAGTACCTTTATGGTCGACATTTGACGGATGTGCTTTTCCCCTGCCTGTTCCTGCAGGAATAATAGCAGGCCTCGATCGTGACGAGAACTGCCTGTTTTAAGCGAAACAAAGGTGTTTTTGATCTGTTCAATCTCATGACCCTTCTTTTTTTGCCAAAGGGGAAGGTGATAAAAAATTTCTAACCACATCCAGAGACAACACAGAATCAAGGGATACATGGTGATCCCCCCTGTTTTTAAATAGTGTTCAAAAACCATGATAAGATGTTCCATCTTTAGGTTCACGGCTCCTATGCTCACGACATCTGGCCTTTGGAAATACGCGCAATGGTTCCCATGCCGCAGGCTTCCATATCTTCTACCAGAACGACCACCCGTCTTTTTAAAAAGTGATGGGCCAAAAGAAGGGGAATGGCAATGGCCAAACCTGCCTGGGTGGTTACCAGCGCCTCGGAAATACCGGTGGACATCATCCGGGGATCACCGGTTCCAAAAATGGTAATGGCCCGAAAGGTACTGATCATACCGGTCACCGTACCCAGAAGCCCCAGCAGAGGAGCAATGGAGGCCAATACACCAATGATGGAAAGAAAGCGTTCCTGCTTTCCCTGTTCTGTCAAAATTTTTTCTTCAACAATGGCATCAAGGCTGTCAATGGGTCTATTTTCCAAAGACAAACAGGCTTCCATCACCCTTGCCCCAGGGCATCTCGATATTTTGGACAGGGCCATTCGTACCTGGTCCGAAGATTTCAGATCCAAAAACTGCTCTTTTCTTTTTTGGCCAATCCGTTTTTGCATAAAAAGATGCAGGGCTTTTAAAAAGGAAAACAGGGTTCCGATAAGACCTGCAATAAGAATCGGGTAAAGCAGAACACCACCTGCCTCAACCCAGGTTTCAAGGGACTGCTTTTGTTCTGCCGCCCGGATGGCTGTACCGCCGGTGATATCCATTGGCAACCTGTCTGATCCGCCCTTAAGCCAAACAGAAACTTGTTTGCCCTGGGCTTTAACGGACAGACCCGGCTGCCCTGGCTGGGGCAGAACAAAATAGGCACCTTCAGGCGTCTGATATCCAAGGAAAAAACCGCCGGCGCGAGAAAGGGACACTGTCTGAACCTGCCCGTTTGTCCCTATTACCTCTGTGTTTTTTTTCTCAATCCTGCTGGTGGCCCTTATGTCCTCAAAGAGAAGAGAGGTATAGGTCTGCATCTCTTTTAATCCCAAAAAATTATCCTGATCGAAAAGGAATTTGACCCTCTGTCTCATTTCAGGGTGCATGGCTGCAACCGTGCTTGAATCCAGGCGAGAGAGGGTTTGACGCAGGGCATTACGAAAACTCCCCTCAACGGTTTTCATATCAGCCATCTCACTTTGATATTGTTCGGCAAGCCTTGCTCTTTTTGCCGACAGCGTGTTGAGGGTGTCGGTTGTCTGGGCAAGTGCCCTGGTATTTTGGGATATATTTTTTTTCAGAATCGCTATTTTCTTTTTAAGTGCGGCTTTGTCCTGGTGTGCAAAACGCTCGGAAAAAAGGGATTTCTCGTCTATTTTTCCGGCCAGGGAGATCACTTTTCTGGCGGAATTTTCCCAGGTTTCAGCGGCCTGGCAGGGCAGGGTAAAACATAGTGAAAAAAGGGCAAGGCAGACCATGAATTTTTTTTTCATATCTTCCCTCCATTTTGTCCTTCGACTGCAGGGCTGCCCACGGGAAGCTCAACCAAGGTGGTGACTCTTTTTTTCCGGGCGATCTCCATGGCCTTTCTCAGCTCCCCTATATTGGGTTTGGAAAGATCCTGCCATTCTCCTGTGGCCTTTGTGTATCTCTGGACATGGCTGTCGGCTTCCATCAAGCGAAAGAGCCCCAGGCGGCCCAGCCTGAAAACAAATACCTGTTCTGAACCTCCTTGAATATTCTCAACCACCTCCTGGGTGATATCCACTGAATAGCCATAATCGGATTCAATTTGAATGGCGCCAAGAAGGCGGCCGAATTTGTCCGAAAGGCCGGCGTCCGGATCATCGAGGGAAGAACGGATAAAGGCAAGCCGCCTGTTTCGTTCCTCTTGTGCAAAGGGCAGATCTGATTTAACATGACTTTCAAGATCAAAATAAAGAACCTCTAAAAAGGGTGCCAGGGTATTTCGAGTTTTTCCGGCCTGGGCCAGATTTTCCTGCAAAACAGCGATATTCTTTTTTTCGGACAAAAGATAGCGCTGGGTTCGTTCCAGCTGAAATTGGGTCCATGCATCCTTTAACTCAAGGTTCTGGAGTTCCTGGATTAAACCTTCCCGTTCTTCCATCCATTTTTTTGTTGTGCTACCCGCCTTTGAGGCCCGGCTTATCGAACTTTCAAGGGTTTTGTGAACATCCTCAGGCCCCGCGGCCCGGCACAATGGTGCAAATGCCGCAAATGCCGCCAGGATAAGGATAAGGCAGAGGCAAAGTTGCACAATTTTTATTTTCACCAGTCGCTTGGTGTTCATCAATCCCATTCTCCTTTTGCCCATTCTCCTTTTGCCGGTTCACTCCAGTCTGGCGGGTCACCGGTTTCATAAACGGCAAAAAACATTTTCAGCTTAGGTCAATGCTTTTTGCCGTTCAGCAATTACCGCCTAGAAGTCATATTGGACAACTACCTTAAAATCAAACCCGTTACAGGCCATGCCCTTGCCATCGTAATAATCCTGATCAAAGAGATTGTAAATATGGCCCCCAAGACTCAACCCGCTGTCCCACTTTTTTATCAGGGAAAGGTCGACCACGGTGAAGTATTCTTTTTCTTCATCGTCCGTATTATAAATCACCGCTCCCTTATAGGTCCCCCGGACAATGAACCGGGTTTCGATTTTGGGAATCATATAGCCCAGGCTTGCATGGAACGTATCTTCCGGGACATCTTCAAGATAATCACTCGTACGGTTCGCAGATTCATTCCGGGCATGGGCATAAACATAGCTGAGACCCATTGACAAACGATCGGTGATATCGGTATTGGTTTCAAGTTCCATACCGTAAATTTTTGCTTCATCCATGTTCCACGGTACTTTATTAGTATCTTTTTCGATACGGTCGGTTATATCATTGTAAAAACCGGACAGGGCAACCTGGGCCTTATCAAAAAAGAGATATTTTGCACCCAGGGTGTAATTGATATTTTTCTCCGGGTCCAGTTTGTACATCTTACCCCCCTCCTCCATGTCGCCAAAGGTTGGAAACCGGGTTTTTTTGGCGATGGAGCCAAAGATCTGCACCCCGTTTTCCGCGGTCCAGGTCACCCCTGCCATGGGATCAAATTCGCCATTTGTATACCCGTCCAGATCCGCTATTTTTTTTGCATCAAAATCATGGTAGGCCAGACCCAGGACAGTTGTAAACTGCCCGAAGGAAAGCGTATCCTCGGCCGCAAAGGTCAGGGTGCTTGATTCGGACTCCTCCCAGGGATAACCAATTTCATCCCTTTGTTTATGCTTATCTTCACGATATTGGACAGAAACACTTAATTCTCCGAATTGGTCCAAATTTGTATCGGAAAAAATAGAAAAACCATAGGAATCATCATCCCAGGTACATGTTGTTATTTTTTCCGCAAGATTTTCACTGACATAGGAGGTGTATTCATCTTGATGGCTATGGTAAAATGCCATTGCCCGGAGGTCCCACCAATCGTTGAGTGAAACTCGCCCGCCAACATCAGCGCCCGTGTCCACATACTCGTCATACCGGCCAAAGCTTGAATAACCGTCGTCAAAATTAAAGACCATGTTGTGGACATCGCTAAAGGGCCTGCCCCGTTCCATGTCAAAATGATACAAGGATGCATACATCTCTAATTGTTCTGTTGGCGCAAACCCCAACCGGGTCCAAAGATTGAGAGACTCTAAATCAGAATTGTTTTTTTTGTCTCCCGCATCAACAACCCTGGTGCGGGGGCGTCCATCCGAAGGTCCTTTATACCTTATAGATGTTTCCCTGGGTTCATAATCATCTGAAAAACTGAGGGAGTCCCGTTTGTGATAGTCAACGGTTCCCAGTATTGAAAAACCGTTTTCAGCACCATAATTGAGGGTGGCAGTCCCACGGTGATAGCCACCAAGTCCTCCTTCAGCGCTCACTGAACCTGCGATGCCTTGGACGCCCTTCCGGGTAATGATGTTGACGACGCCTCCCAGAGCATTGGGCCCGTAGAGGACAGAAGATGCCCCCTTGGTCACCTCGATTTTTCCGATGATCGAAGCGGGGATCTGCTGAAGGTCCAAGGGGCCGTTTTTGGTTTCATAGTAGGGTACACCGTCAATGAGCACCAATATGTTTTTTTGCTGAAAGCCTTGAATATTAATATTCAGCTCTCCTTTGGCCGTCCTCACCACATTGACGCCGGGTACATGTTGAAGGGCTTCGGCGGCGTTGGCAGCACCCATGCTTTCAATTTCTTGGGCGGTAATGGTATTGCTGATGGCAATATCCTGCACCCCGGAAGTGTCTTCTACCACAATTTCACCCAGGGTAAAGATATTATCCGTCTTCTCCTGGGCCACGGTGTAACTTGTCATTAAAAATAAACTCAAGCTAAAAACAGATACCGCAAAAAGAATTTTCCTGTTCATCTCAATCTCCTTAGAATTAGCAACGCATCTTCTGATTATACCCATATTTTTATCTGTTCCCTGGCAGGAAATCTTATAAACATAAAGTTGTTTATTGTCAACAAGTAGTGTATATAGGCCAAATTATAAACAATATTATGTTTTATGGGAAAAAAATAACCAAATATTACCGCGAAGGAAATGATTATGAAATACCTGGTCTGCATTGATGACACCGACATGCCTGGAACCAAGGGGACCGGGTGGCTGGTCCAGGAGCTATGCGAACAAATACAAACCCTTGGATGGGGAACCTGCTCTGCCATAAGCCGCCATCAACTGTTTGTCCATGAAGACATCCCCTATACCTCCCACAACTCATCCATGTGTTTTGAACTATCTCTGGAAAAAAACCCCATGGAATCGGTTATTAAATTTATGGCCGACTATCTTGAAACCCGGTCCCAAAAAGGATCTGACCCCGGACTCTGTGTGGCAAAGCTGGACAGCAGTCTTGCCCGAAAAGAGCTGATTGCCTTTGGGAAAATGGCAAAACAGGCAGTGACCTCCAAGTCTGCGGCCTATGATCTTGCACGGCAATCCGGGATTCATCTATCAGAACACGGGGGAACCGGTGACGGTGTTGTCGGTGCTGTTGCCGGGATTGGCTTACGGCTTTCCGGCGATGACGGTCGGTACAGGGGGTGGTACCATTTGGGCCAACCCGGCAATATTGTCAGTGTGGACAGCCTTTGCAGCTTTCCCTTTATCGACCAATTGGTAACCAGGTCGGGAACCGTACTATCCACAGATATGTCTGTTTCAATTGGATCGGAAAAAACCAAAACCGTTCGCATGGACAGCAGACAGGTGGTGGTGGTGGCAGAAAACGAAGCGGTCGACAAAACCGGCATAGAATACAGGACCATCACCAAGCAGGAAGCCAAGCAATATTAAATAAGGTTGATAAGCCAATTTAAAATAAGGGGCCATATCTCTTTTTGGGCATTTTTGCAGGCAATCAGGCGGGGATGGGTATAATTTTCGGCAAACCCTGTTTCTTTTCCAAAAATCAGAACTTTTTTATGCTCACTTCCCAGAAGGGCTATCAACTTTTGAACCCCGGCCGGGGGGGCTATGATGTCTCCTGTTCCGGCAATGCCCAGGGCAGGAATATCAATTTGAGAAAGGGCTTTTTCATAATCAAATTTATCCCTGCCCTTCCATTTGCCCCAAAAATTCCAGGAGCACCACTGGGATAGAAACCCCTGGGTTTCATCCTCCGGACCCAGTTTGAATAATGGGCCCGGGGTTTTCCCCCAAATTTTAATAGAAAGCCAGAATAAAAGAATAACTATTTTCATTCCTAGTTTTGGTGCAGCCCCAAAGGATTGGGAACCGATCATTACCAATCCCTTGAATTTATACAACTGATCCGGGTTCCGGGCCAGGTACATCAGGGGAAGAAATCCCCCGCCACTATGGGCCACCCAGGTAACAGCCTGTTCCCGGGTTTCCTCTAATACTGTGTTAACGACCAGGGGGACATCATGGAGGGCATGCCCCTCTGCATCGGGGGTAAGATTTCCATAGAGGCTCTTTCCGTGGCCTGCCCACTCGTATATCCAGCAGTCAAACCCCTTGTTATTTAAAAACAGGGCCAATCGCCGACAGATGCCGCCATTTGAAAATGTTCCGTGGGTTAGAATAACAGGGGGAAATCTCGAAGATGCGAAAGAAAGGCGACCGAGTGAAATTCGGGAGCCCCCTTTCCCTTTAACCATGATTTTGTGAATTGAATTAACAACCGTTGCTTGGCCCATAAAAAAATCAAAAACTCATCATTGTTTGTCAATTAGGGTAAAAGAGTCTGCCAAATAAGAATCCATTTTTTTACCAACGCCTACACTATTCCAGAAAGCCTGTAAAGTGATTCTGGGTGCAAGGGATTCCTTCCCGGACCGATGTCAGCGGTCCGGGAAGGAATCAGGCGATTAATCCATTGGGGCTAAAATTTAACTTTCATGCCCACATAGGCGGTCCGGCCAGCCTGGGGGAATCCATAACTTTCCTCGTAATTTTCATCCAATAGATTATCCACCCCGGCATAGACAACCCACATCTCCTTGAGCAGATTCTGTTCCAGCTTCACGTCCACAATTGAAAAATCATCCAGTTTTCTCTGGTTATAGTTATTATCATAAGTATACTGATCCTTCACGTGCATAAAGCTTGCATAGGCCGTGAGGCCGAAGTCAAAGGTATAATTGGCAGCAAGGCTTATTTTATGCTTGGGCCGATATTCCAGTTCGTTCACCTGGGATCCGGCAGATTTGTCCTTTGTATCCAAATAGGAATATCCCAGCCGGATCATGCCGGTTTCCAAAAAGGCCTTGGACAACATGGCTTCAACGCCCTTAAATCGGTATTCATCGTTGTTTTCATATTTATCTGTTGCGTCGTTCTTTGCAATATAATTGTCCACATCATTCAGAAAAAATACAAGGTCCGCCGTCATGTCCCAGGGCAGTTGCTGGGTAATTCCGGCCTCATAATTATCCGATTGCTCGGTTGTCAGTTCGTCGTTGCCCGAGGGCTTTTCATAGAGGTTTCGAATGGATGCAAACCTAATTTTCCTGGCATAGGATGCCCGGAGGATGGTGGTTTGAGTCAGGTCATAGGAAGCCCCCAACAGATAACTGCCCTTGTCGTCATCCGAGCCCAGATCTTTTTTCTGCCAGTGATGGCTGTACCCTGCCACAAGACAGAGATCTTTGAAAAGCGTTAGATCATATTCCAGGGCAAGGGCGTATAGATCGACCTCCTTTGAAATTGTATAGGGCACCAGGGGACCGTTCTTGGCCAGGATGGAACTACCTGCAGAATCAAAACTGTCTTTTTCACCGCTGGCGGAAAGGGAAATTTTTCCATAGGTGTTATAATCAAAGCTTCCCTGGAGGGTTGCCCCTTTTACCACGGTTTCATCTGTGGTGATGTACCCGCCTTTCTGGGTAATAGTATTATAATACTTGCCATCATACCGGGCCTTGTCTTCCTCCATCTTATTAACAAATGCCCAGGTTCTGAAGGCAAACACCCCGCCGGGGTCATATCCCATGGAAACCTGACCAAATTGCCCTGTATAATCCTCTGTCCGTTCATATTTGGGTTTTTTTGAAAACTTGTCTGTATTGTCGTTTATGCTGGAGGGCGGTTTGCCGTACTCCCCATTGCTGGCTCCGATGGAAACACCAAATTGAAGGGCATCGTTGGCCTGAAATCCCATATTTGCAAACAGGTTCTCCCGCTCGTAGTCACTGTTCTCTCTAATGCCGCCGTCCTCCCCGGAGGTGGGGGTAAAATCCTTTGACACCAGATATCCGTCGGATTTTTCCTTGCTGGCTGAAACAAAAAAATCCACTTGCTCAGTTCCGCCGGAGATATCTGTCTGGGCATCGGGGTTGCCCCGTTCGTCAATACCTGCGGATACATTGCCCTTGAACCCCGGTGTTCCTTTTTTGGTGATGATATTGATGGCGCCTCCCAGTCCCCCCTGGCCGTAGAGCACTGAATGGTTGCCATAGTTCACCTTTATCCGGGCGATATTTTCCACGGGAATGGTGGCCGGATCAAATTGTCCGTCATAGGTGGAGTTAAACGGGATTCCGTTTAACAGGAGTACGACGTGGCGGGACCGAAGCCCTCTGATATTGACCCTTGGGATCCCCTGGGCCCCTTTTCTTATATCCAGACCCGGAAGAAGTTCCAGGGCCTTATCCAGGGTTTTCACATTCCGCAGTTCAATATCCTTGTCCGTAATCTGGCGAAGGGTGCCAATGGATTCCACGCCCCTCTCATCGGGGGCGGTTATCACCACTTCGCCCAGGGTGTAGATATTGTCTGAAACCAATGCCTCTTCTGCTGATAAGGCCTGGGTCAGACCCAAGCCCAGGGATAAGAACAATAGCACCCCGATAAATTTTTTGACCATTTTTAAAACCTCTCCTTTTTAATATTTAGATGATGATAATGGGTGTTGTTTTCAATAAGACCGGAAACAATCACACCCATCCATTTTTGTCAAATAATTGTTGCTTTTAGGAGGATTCATCATTTATAAACAATGAATTTTCTAAAACCAACCTATACTGACCAATTTAATAGAGGTAGCCGTGGTACAGAATATCCAAAAGCAGAAAAATGGGCCGGGCAGGATAATATTTTATCTGCTTATCCTGGGGTCACCCCTGGGCCTGATTCTCATTTCTGTTTTTTTGGGTCGGTATCCCATCTCTGTTTCAGATGTGGTCACGGTTTTGTCCTCCCTTGCCAATGGCCATGGGGTAAACGAGATTCATTATTCCATTATTTTTCATGTCAGGCTGCCCAGGGCAATTCTGGCTGCCCTGGTGGGGGGAAGTCTTGCCGTCAGCGGGGCTGCATTCCAGGGATTATTTCGAAATCCCCTGGTCAGTTCAGGCATGCTGGGGGTCTCTTCTGGAGCCGGATTCGGTGCTGCCCTGGCCCTTATTCTGTGCAATGGATTTTTTTATGTCTATTTCTTCTCATTTGCCTTTGGACTTGCAGCCGTGGGCCTGTGTTTTTTCATCAGTAGAATATGCGGTGGGACAAGACAGACAGTCACCCTTGTTTTGGGCGGGGTCATTGTGGGATCAGTTTTTTCGGCATTGATTTCATTTCTAAAATATGTGGCAGATCCCTATGACCAGTTGCCGGCCATTGTGTTCTGGCTCATGGGAAGTCTTTCCCGGGCCGAGTATTCCCTGATTGTTGTTGCGGGTATTCCCATGGTGCTGGGGTCGGCCGGCCTGATGATCATCCGGTGGCATCTGAATGTCCTTGCCATGGGGGACAAACAGGCACATTCTCTGGGGCTGAATGTCAATTTAAACCGAATCTTCATCATTTTCTGTGCCACCCTGGCCACGGCCGCTGCGGTCTGTGTCAGCGGGGTCATCGGTTGGATCGGGCTTGTGGTGCCCCACATGGGCAGGATGATGATCGGAAACAATAATAAAAGCCTTATACCGGTCTCCTTTTCCATTGGTGCCTGCTTTTTGATTGTGGTGGACAATTTAAGCCGGATGATCAGCAGCAGTGAAATGCCCCTGGGCATTTTAACCGCCCTGGTGGGCGGTCCGTTTTTTATCTATCTTTTAAAACAGACAAAGGGAAGGGAATGGTAAAAGGGGAGATAACAACATGCTGACCCTAAAAAATGCCGGGTTCTCCCATGGGCAAACAAAGATTTTCCAAGGGGTGAATTTAACCGTTCCAAGGGGAGAAACATTTTGCCTCCTGGGTCCCAACGGTTGTGGAAAAACAACCCTCATTGACTGTATTCTCGGTATTCTGAAACTTGCCCAGGGGGATATCTTTCTGGGCAAGGCTGGGTCTGGCAATAACGAGATTGGAAAACTTTCCTCCAGACAAATCGCCAGGATCGTAGCCTATGTTCCCCAAACCCACACCATCCATTTTTCCTTTTCCGTGCTGGATATTCTTCTCATGGGCAGGACCCCCTATACCCCCTTTTATTCCTCGCCTAAACCTATGGAAATAAAACAGGCAGAAAAGCTTCTTGCCGCTTTGCACCTCTCCCATTTAAAAGACAGGGACTACACACGGCTCAGTGGTGGAGAACGCCAATTGGTGATGATCCTGAGGGCATTGATCCAGGATACGCCCATGATTGTCATGGACGAGCCCACAGCCCATCTTGACTTTAAAAATGAACTCATGGTGCTTGAAACCATTGCAAATCTCATAAAAGACAGGGGGATAACCCTGGTCATGGCCACCCATTTTCCCAACCATGCATTTTATTTTGAAAATGCCGGTATTCCGGTCAGGGTAGGGTTTATGGACCAGCAGCAACTGCATTTGGCAGGTTCCCCTTCCCAGGCATTAACCCAGGAAAATCTGGCCCGTTTTTACGGGGTTAAAACATCGGTGATCTCCCAGGCAGTTCCCGGAAAAGGAACCATAAAACAGATCATCCCTTTGCATACACTCCCCACAAACCCCATGGACTCCAAATGAAAATACGCTCCTGGCTCATTTTCCTCCTGGTCACATTTCATCTGACCATTTCCCCGGCTTTTTCCGGTCAATCTGGTGCTGATTCCGATTCCGGTCCCGGCAATAATCCTAGCTCGGGTAACAGAACCATAACCCTTGTCGACTACAGGGGTAAGTCTCTGGACCTGACCCAGCCAATTGGTCGTATTGCCTGCCTCTATGCCTTTACGGGCCATGTGGTCACCATGCTGGGCCGGGGCCGGGACATGGTTGCCGTGGTCAAGGGCTTAAAAAAAGACAAGCTTTTGCGCCGGATTATACCTCAAATTCAACAGATGCCCGTGGTGTCCGGCGGCGGTATCATTCATATTGAAGCGTTGTTAAAGACACGGCCGGATCTCGTCTTTCTCAAGCCTGAAACCGCACAAATCAAAGCAGAGCTCAAAAAGCTGGACCGTTTCAAAATTCCCTATTTTGTTGCTGGCTACACCAGTATGGCCCAGCAGATGGAGACCATAGAAATGATCGGAAAGGCCATTGGATGCTATGAAAAAGCCATGGGATACACCCGCTATTACAAGGGTGTGGTAGATCAAGTTCGATCCAGAACACAGGAGATACCAGAGGCCAAAAAAGTTCACCTCTACCACTCTATTAACGAGCCCTACAGAACCGATGCCGTCGGCACCATTGAAGCGGACTGGACAGAAGCCTGCGGTGTCGTCAATGTATCTGTGAAGCCCAGGCTCTCCGGCCATGACAATAAAAGTTTTGCCAATATAGAGCAAATTCTGCTCTGGAATCCCGGGGTAATCATTGTCAATGAGGCTGAAACAGCCAAGCTGATTCTAACCGATAAAAAATGGGCACCCCTTCGGGCGGTTCAGGCAAAAAAGGTATTTACCATCCCCGTGGGTATCTCCAGGTGGGGCCACCCCGGTGGGCTTGAAACCCCCCTGGCGATTATCTGGACCGCCAAAAAGGTCTATCCTGAACTTTTTCAGAAGGTTGACATGAAGACTGAGGTGAGGGATTTCTATAAACAGTTTTTTAACCTGAGCCTTGAAGACAAAATGCTGGATAAAATCCTCAATGGGAAGGGCATGCGCCTGGACAAATAGGCTTTACAGAAAATCCCAAATCATATTTATTATGGCATAGTTCCATCTTTTTATGCTATTTGATTACAATGTCTACACATGGTAGTTGATTGATCAGAGAAAAATATTCGCTGAGAATAAACAAATAGAACTCTATTTTAGATAATTGAATTGATAAAAAGTCCGGTACCTTATAGCTTTTTATACCCAGCTGTGCAAATAGTATGGCACATTGAAAGAATCCTGATATTGAGATACACGACGAGCCAGTTATCGCATACATTTGAATTAAACAAAAGAGGACGTACTTCTTTTCTGATAGTATTTTTTGTACTTTTTATAATTTCAGCACTTATTTCACCAGCATGGTCAGATATCAGGATTACCCGAGAAAGCAAAGGGGAAACATCCATCCAGAAAGACCTGTTTTTACTGGAGGATCCAGACGGCCGGTTCACCATTCAGGATATCACCCAGGGATCTCAAAACAAAAATTTCATTGCCAATAAACAGGCAAAGACCGGATTTGGCTATTCTGATTCAGTATATTGGATCAAGCTTACGATTCATAAGGAACCCGAGAATACGCTGTCATGGGTATTAAAGCATACCTATCCACACCTGGATCAAATTGAGTTTTATAGCCCAACCAGTGACAACGCCTATACTCGAATTTTCACAGGAGATGCGTATTCGTTTAATGAGCGCCCGGTAAAAAACAGATTTTTCATTTTCCCCATTGACCCAACCCCGGCCGGTACCACCTACTATCTCAGGCTTTCAAGCAAAGGTGCCATCAGCTTTCCCCTTTCCATTATTGATATGAGTGCTTTCCAGGACCAGGATCATGCCAGTCAACTGGCTACCGGACTCTTTTTTGGTGCACTCCTGATTATGGTGATATATTACCTTTTCTTTTTTATCTTTATCAGAGAGAAGCTTTATTTTTATTATGCCGTCCATGTCCTGTTTATAGCCCTTCACCAGATTGTCTGGTTCGGATTTGGCTTTGAATATATCTGGTCTGAATCGCCATGGCTGAACAATATCCTGGATTTAGTGGCTGGAAATGGTATTTTTTTCTTTCTAGGCCTTTTTACCATGGATTACCTTCGGACGCGGACCCTTATGCCCCGATTACACTATGTATTAATGGGATCCACCATTCTGATTGGAGCGGGTTTCTTTATCATCTTTATCCTGGAAAGAAAGTTGGTGCTTGGTTTAATAAACAACCTGCAGATGGCTCAGATTCTAATTATTTTAGTTGTTGCAATTACCGGCTGCGTTAAAAGAAATCGTCAGGCTTACCTGTTTTTACTGGCGTGGTCCTTTGCTCTGTGCGGCGCTCTGCTTCTAATCGGCTATAGAAATAACCTACTACCTGAAATACCCATTTTATCAAATAGTATCCAATTGGGAATTCTGATGAATATCCTTTTGGTTACACTGGGGCTTGCCCAACGAATAAACGATATGAAAGAATCCATGGAACGTATAAACCGGGATTTTGCCTCCCAGAATACAGAGCTCAGGGGCGCCTATACTGCACTGGAATCAAGTGAAAAAAAGTACAGGGATCTTGCAGAACTATTGCCCCAGACCGTTTTCGCATTAGACTTAGAAGGCAATATCACTTACACGAATCAGCAGGGGCATAAAGCCACAGGATATACGATTGATGAGTTCAATCAGGGAATCAATATATTCGAGCTTTTCAGGCCACAGGACCAGGAACGGATCAGGAGCGGAATGAAAAAGATCTTGTCAAACAGGGAATTACGCCAATCCGAATTTATGCTCAAAAAAAAGGATGGTACATTAATGCCCATTGTCCAATATAGTAATGTCATTCTGGACGGTGATAAACCAATGGGTTTCAGAGGCGTAATGCTGGACATAACCCAGAGAAAGAAGACTGAGGAGTTGATGATCCAGACAGAAAAAATGATATCCGTCGGAGGCCTGGCCGCCGGTATGGCCCACGAAATCAACAACCCTCTGGCTGGAATAATCCAAACAGCACAAGTTATTCATAATAGACTGACAAAACCCATACCAGCCAATGAGAGACTAGCAAAAGAACTTGGAACGTCAATGGAAGTGATCACTGACTTTATGGAAAATCGAAAGATCATTTATTACCTGGAAAGCATTCAAAGGGCCGGAAAACAGGCTGCAAAAATCATTGAGAATATGCTTAGTTTTGCACGGAAAAGCGATTCGAAAAAACAGGAGAGCCGTATAGATGAAATTCTTGATACAGCGATTGAACTGGCCCAAAACGATTACGACTTGAAAAAGAAATATGACTTTAAGGATATTGAAATCCTAAAGGAATACAACCCAGACACTCCGCCGGTTTTCTGCGAAAAATCCAAAATTCAGCAGGTGATGTTTAATCTCCTTAAAAATGCGTCCCAGGCGATGAGTAGCTGGGAAAGCATGACTGCCCCCCCCCAGAATTACCATTCAACTGACAATGGAAGCTGATATGGCCAAAATCAACATCCGGGATAATGGTCCGGGTATGGATGAAGCAGTTCGGAAAAAAGTTTTTGAACCTTTCTTTACAACCAAAGGCCCAAGCAAAGGAACCGGGCTTGGACTTTCGGTTTCCTACTTCATCATTGTAGATGACCATGGTGGAAAAATGGAATTGAATTCCCAACCAGGCCAAGGAGCCTGCTTTATTATCTACCTGCCCTTGGGTGGCCATAATGCTTAATGAATTTTCACCCACTGTTCTTTATTTGACAGAAATTAACCCTTGTCCAGACAGCCATTTATTGGTCATACCGGCTTGTGTTGCCATGGTCCGGGCCCACCCCATATTCCAGAACTGCCGACGGGGGAAACTTTTCGAGTAATTATCCGGGTTATCAAACAGGTTTACCCTGCTGTTTTGCGGTAGTCATACCGGGGGATTTGAAGCTTGCCCGGGCAATGATTCACTGGACAGGTTTTGATCAGATTGTCCTTGGGAAGGCTGGGCCGTTTTTTGTTGAGGGTCTGCTCCTCTTTCCATTGTTTTGCCTGTAGTTCCGTTTCCGCTTCACCCAGCTCCAAAGTTTTTATTCCGCAACAGTGAAAATATGCGCAAAATAATTTGAATTTATCCGCCACCCGGCTCCCCTCCATTATTTTATTTTTCCATTATAATTTTATTCACTCTCTATTCGTTCAAGGATTTGTTCAAAATGGACCATGGAATCAAACAGAGGTTAAACTAAACATCGTGTAAAATCAACCGAATACCCAGGATAACAATGCTTAAAAACCCAGGAGGGTGTTTTCCCTAATTTGATATGAACCGGTTGCCGGCCAAAATCTGTTTAAGGTAGATGGGTTTTCTTTTGCAGCAAGAATATTTTTAGGTTGCACAGAAGAGGCTGAATACGATATCTTGGTCGAATTTAAAATAAGGGCTAAATTATAAATAAAAGAAGAGGCTGATTTTGAGAAACAAAGCAAGGATTACCCTGGTTCTTGGCGGGTGCAGAAGTGGTAAAAGCAGGTCTGCCCTGGATGCGGCAGATCAAATAAAAGGGGATCAAAAAATATTTTTGGCCACCTCGGTTCCCACGGATCCGGAAATGGACAAACGGGTGGCATCCCACCAGGCAGAACGGGGCGACCATTGGCAGACCATTGAAGAGCCGGTAATGATCCATGATATTATTGAAAACACTTCAAAAACAGCGGATGTAATTCTCGTGGACTGCCTGACCCTATGGACCTCCAATCTTTTGTTTGCCAAATATGACGAGGCAAAAATAGAAGAGGCTGTTGGCCTTTTGAGCGCGGCCCTCAAAGAAAGCTCCTGCCCTGTTTTTTTGGTATCCAATGAAGTGGGGTACGGGATTGTGCCGGAAAATTCCCTTGCCAGACAATTTCGGGATTATGCGGGATTGGTCAACCAGAAGATCGCTGCAATGGCAGACCGGGTTATCCTGACGGTGGCGGGAATTGAAGTTCCCATCAAGCCCAAAGAAAATCAACCCCTATAAATCCAGCTAAAAACAAAAAAGAGAATGATTGCATGAGCTATCAACATATTTTCGGTCCGGTTTTGTCCAGACGTCTGGGCATCTCCCTTGGGGTGGACCTTGTCACCCATAAAATCTGTAGCCTGGACTGTGTCTATTGCGAGTGCGGAAAAACAACCCGTCTGACCCTTGAACGGGGGGACTATGTTTTGTTTGATGCGGTTAAAACAGAGCTGGACCATTATTGGGAACACAATGAAGACCCCGATTATATAACCTTTTCAGGTTCCGGAGAACCTACATTGAACCAGGATCTGGGTCGGGTGATCGCCTATATAAAAACTCAAAAACCCAAAATTCAGGTGGCGGTTCTGACAAACTCCACCCTTTTGACAGACCCAAATGTCAGACAGGAACTGGCCCTGGCAGATCTTGTGGTTCCCTCCCTTGATGCAGTTTCAATGGCGGCATTCTTAAAGATCAACCGGCCCTGCAAAGCGCTTTTGCTTGAAGATATGATTCAGGGTATCCAAACCTTTGCAAATAAATTTACCGGGAAACTCTGGCTGGAGATTTTTATCCTGCCCGGGATCAATGATACCCAAGAGGAGCTGACAGCCCTTAAAAAAATTATTACCCGTATTGATCCTGAAATGGTTCAACTCAACACCCTGGACCGGCCGGGTACGGTTTCCACTCTTCGGCCTGCTTCAAAGGAGGAGCTTGATCGGGTGAAAGAAATTTTAAACATGGACATCATCCAGATCATTGCCAAGGTGACAGACAAGAAAAACATGGGCCAGCATCGGGATATGGCATCTGCCATTCTTGAAACCATCCACAGACGACCCTGCACCCGGGATGACCTGGTGGCTGTTTTAACGGCTGACCCGGATCAGATGGACACCCTTTTGGCAACACTTGAAGCCGATGGGCAAATCGAAGCCCGGCAACAGGCCCGGGGTGTTTTTTACCGGACTGTTAAAAAATAGGACTGTTAAATAAGGGATGAGCATGGAAAAAAAAACAAGCGTTTTGACCGATTTAAGATCTGCACTTTTGTTTATCACCATTTTGCCGGCGGGCAAAAATGTGGCCTATTCCCCCATGGGCATGATCCGGTTTTTCCCGGTGGTGGGACTGATCATCGGCAGTTTGCTGGTGCTTACCGATCTTGTGGTATCCCGGCTCTGGGCAACTCCTGTGGCAGCCTTGCTGGATCTACTCTTTTTGGTGGCAGTCACCGGCGCATTCCATCTGGATGGGCTGGGAGACACGGCAGACGGTATATTCAGCCACAGGCCCAGGGAACGTGCCCTGGAAATCATGAAAGACAGCCGGACCGGTATGATGGGACTTGTGGCAGTGATATGCGGTCTGGCCATAAAGTTTGCCGGCATCTGGTCCGTCAAAACAACCTGCGCCCCGGTTGAGATTTTACTTTTGCTTTTGATTGTGCCGGCCTATTCAAGGGCGTCCATGATTTTTGGCATTAAATTTTTAAATTATGGCAGAAAAGGGGAGGGAACCGGACGGGCACATTTTGGCCGGCCCATCCAATGGAAGGACTTTCTCTACTGCCTGATACCCCTGTTCTTATCCTTGTTTCTGGGATATAAGGGACTGGTTTTAAATAGTGTGTTTTTCATCGGTGTGGTATCCATACTGATTTTTTATAAAAAGAAAATGAACTGTATCACAGGGGATATGCTGGGCGCCATGAACGAGGTATTGGAAGCAATCCTGTTTTTGGCTGCCGGTGCCCTGGTTTTCTAAGGTGAAACCTCTTATTCCCTTTGTAAAAAGGAAGCAAACATGATTCAAGGACATGGCGGTAATAAAAACGAACTGGCAAGGCGGCTTAATTGCCCTGCTGAAGATATAATTGACATGAGCAGCAATTTAAATCCCCTGGGACCGCCGGAAAATATACACAGGATTATCAGGGAAAAACTGTCGGCCATCCATTCCCTGCCCGAGCCGGATGCGGCCTCCATGCGTGACGGATTTGCCCGTTACCACGACATTGACCCCACCCGTGTCATTGCCGGCAGCGGCACCACTTTTTTTATCTATACCATTCCCAAGGCCCTTAACGCCAAAAAGGTGGTTATCACGGGACCCACCTATTCGGATTATAAAGATGCCTGTGCAATGCACGGGATCGAATATACCCATTGCCTGGCCAAAAAAGAGGAAAATTTTCAATTAAACATTGATGAAATCTCTCTAGCGGCAGACAGCTGCGACCTGGTTTTCCTCTGTAATCCCAACAACCCCACCGGGGCGTTGACAGCCAGGGATAAAATTGAATATCTGATTAAAAAACACCCCGACACCTGTTTTGTGGTGGATGAATCCTATCTGCCCTTTGTGGACAATGCCCGGGATCTCTCCCTTGTTTCCCTCCATTATCCCAATTTGCTGGTTTTGTCCTCCATGTCAAAGATATTCAGGATCCCGGGACTTCGGACCGGGTTTTTAAGTGGCGCGCCTGAATTAATAAGCCAGGTAATGGGATATTATCAACCCTGGAGTGTCAACTCCCTGGCCCAGGAAGTGATCACGGATATTTTTGCAAATCCTTCGGCCATTGAGCCCTTTTATGAAAAAACCCGGGCCTATATTAAAGCAGAGATGCAGGTGTTTGCCCAGGCGCTCCAGGATGTTAAGGGAATCCGGCTCTTTGAAACCCCCACCTATTTTATCCTGGCAGAATTAGGCCAGATGACGGCCCCCGCCTTTTGCCGGGCCATTGGCCAAGACAAAATTCTCATCCGGGACTGCACCAATTTTCATGGGCTTTCCGACCGGTTTGTGCGGTTTTCCCTCAAAACCAGGGAGATCAACCTGGCCCTGGCCCAAAGCATTAAAAATACCCTGGCCCAGGGGGGGCGCTCCCATGTGTGAGATCTCCTGGTATATCCTTTTTGCCGCCTTTATTCTGGACTTTCTTCTGGGAGATCCCCGCTGGCTGCCCCACCCGGTGGTGGGGATGGGAAATGCCATCTTATTTTTTGAAATACGGTTTAGACGATGGATTAAAAACCAATTTTTTTCAGGCCTTTTGTTTGCCGTTTTTCTCATAACCGCTGTCTGGGCGATCTCCTTTGCCCTGGTAAAACTGGCAGTCTTTATTCACCCTTTGCTGGGAATCGGGGTGCAGGTGCTGCTTCTTTTTTATTGTTTTTCCGCTAAAAGTCTGGTCCAGGCCGCCCAAGAGGTGGCAGCCCCCCTTGAAGCCCGTGACATTAAACTTGCCCGGAAAAAGGTGGGGATGATTGTGGGACGCGAGACCCAAACCCTGGATGGGGAAGCCGTTACCAGGGCTACCGTGGAAACCGTGGCAGAAAATTTTGTGGACGGTTTTTTGTCTCCCCTGCTTTTTGCCCTTCTCTTTGGGGTGCCCGGTGCCCTTGCTTATAAAATGATCAACACCCTGGATTCGATGGTGGGCTATAAGAATGAGAAATATATCCTTTTTGGCCGGGCATCTGCCAGGATTGACGATACCGCCAATTTTATACCAGCACGGCTCTCTGTTTTGGTGATCTCCTTTGCTGCCTTTTTATTGTCCGCCAAAAAAGGGATGTCTGCCCTGAAAACAGGAATTAGCCAGGGACGACGCCATAAAAGCCCCAATGCCGGATATCCCGAAGCAAGTTTTGCCGGGGCTCTGGAAATGCGCATGGGAGGCCCCAATGTGTACCATGGGAAATTGGTGGACAAGCCCTATATCGGCAGGCAATTCAGCAACCCCGACATCCACGGGATCACCCGGGCCTGTGAGCTGATGCTGCTTTCCGCCTTGGTCTCAAATTTGATTGCCACCGGGCTGAGTCTGCTGTTTTTTTAGAGCAATTTGCTTGGATCTGCCTGCATATATCTATTCGCCCAAAAGGAAAGATAAAATGAAAGAAATTAAGCCGCCATTGCCAAACCGGCCCTTTAGGCTGGGCACCACCTCCTTTATCTACCCGGACCATATCATTCCCAATGTGAGGAAAATCGGGGCTTTTTTTGATGAAATTGAGCTATTGGTGTTTGAGAGCATGCCCAAAGGGGTATTGCCTTCCCCGGCCGACATCAGGGAACTTGCCCAACTGTCAAAGGAGCTGGATCTTACCTATAATATCCATCTGCCCACAGATATCAGCCTGACAGATCCCTCGGATACGCAAAAAGCAAAGGCAGCTGATACCCTCTTAGAGGTAATTCAATTGTTTGCCCCTTTAACCCCCACCACCCACACCCTTCATTTGTCCATGGACAGAAGCATGATCAGGTCTGAAGATCTTTCAGCCTGGGAGAAACAGGCGGAAAAGGGGTTGGGGCTTTTGGTCCCCGGCCTGACGGATCCCGGCCTGGTTTCCCTTGAAACCCTCTGGTATGCCCCTGGCTGTCTTAAAAATTTGGTAAAAAACTTTGGCCTGTCTGTGTGCATTGATGCGGGCCACCATTTCAAATATGGTCATGATTTAAAAACCAGCTTTGAAAGATTTGGAGAAAGGATACCTGTGGTCCATCTCCACGGGGTGGATTTTTCAAAGGTGACGCCCAAGGATCATACCAGCCTGGACAGGCTCCCCCATGACCTCTTTCACCAGACAGTCGAACTTTTGGCCGCCTACAACGGGGTGGTTTCCCTGGAAGTTTTTAATCTTGAAAATCTGAACCGCTCCCTGGTCAAGCTTTCAACGGTTTTCAGCAATATTCCCATGCTAAATCCTTGACAGAAAAGAGAATCTATGAACAATCTGTAGCCTGTACAAGATAAACCTCTAGATGGAAACCCCATGAATTATTCCGAAGATAAGAGCAAGGCAGGAGAATATTTGAGGCTGGCCCTGGGCTACCTTGCAAGATATAACCAGCCGGCAAGTCCGATTAATTACACAGTTTGGTATGAGTATGTGTCCGGGAAAAATCAAAAACTGAAAAATGCCATTGATTCTTCCATTCAATCTGCCACCCCCCTGACCGACAAGCGTATGGAACTCCTATACCAAAAATTTATCACCGACGGGGATAGGATTGTTATTAGTAAGCTATTGACCAAGATAAATCTCATGCTCAGGGAAATTACCAGTCATGTGCTGGAGACCGAAGGCGATCTTTCCGGCCGTGGAAACACCCTAAGGGGACTTTCAGAGCAAATTCGCGAGGTCCATGACTATGAAGGGATCAAGCATATTGTAGACCAGATGATCGTGGAAACCAAAGCCCTCATTCAATCAGGATCCAAGCTCCAGAGCCGGATGAAAATTTCATCGGCAGACTTACAGCAGCTATACCGGGAATTGGAAAAATCCCAGGAAGAGGCACAGACAGATTCCCTGACAGGGCTGATCAACCGGCGAGGGCTTGAAAAACGATTTGAGCTGGAACGGATACGGGCAAAACAGAATAATATCCCTTTTTCCATTATCATGGTGGATATTGATCATTTTAAAAAGGTCAACGACTCCTTCGGCCACCTGGTGGGGGACAGTCTGCTCCGGGGAATATCCAAAATTTTAAACAATCAGCTGCGGCGAAATGATATCGCAGCCAGATACGGGGGGGAAGAGTTTTTGATCCTCCTGCCCGAGACAGATCTTTTGGGGGCAAGTGCTGTGGCCGGAAAAATACAAAAGGGCTTGTCCTCCAAAGAGTGGAAACTCAAAACCTCCGGGCAAAGCATGGGATGTATTACCGTCTCCATGGGAATTTCAGTCTATTCCATGGATGAATCGGGCAGGGATATGATCAAGCGGGCAGACGATGCCCTGTACATGGCAAAGAACCGCGGCCGAAACCAAATGGTTACCCAGACATCCTTAATTTCTGGATGATGCTGCCATGAGAACCCCAAATCCGATAAATGCGGATCCGCTGGTGCGACTGAACCACTTCATCCTGGCAGGTGCGGCCAGCCAGTTCTTTGCTTTGTAGGCCAAAAAGGCATAGAACATCAGAAAAGAGAAGGAAAACCCCATCAGGGTCATCACCAAATTCAAAAATTGGGAAATCAGGGGTTGGTCAACAAGGATGAACTGGGGAAACAGGGCCGTCAAAAACACAATTGCCTTGGGATTGCTCACCGCCACCCCAAGGGCCTGGATAAATATCTTAAATGAAGAAATATCCTCCTTCCCCTTATTGTCCAAAGGATCAATGACGCCTTGTTTCTGAAAGAGCTGCACAATCCCAAGGTAGATCAGATAAGCTGCACCGGCATATCGGACCAGGTTAAACAAAAGTTCAGACGCCTTTAGCACTGCCCCAAGCCCGGTCACGGCAATAATACCCAGAACAAACAGACCGCAGATATTTCCCAGGGCGGAAAAACTGGCTTTTTTCCATCCATAGAGGCCGGATTTGGTCATGATGAAAAAAACCGCCGGTCCGGGTGTGGCCGTGGCAATGAAAACAAAAGACAGATATAATAGCCATGATTGTAAGTCCACTAGTACTCCTTTTTGATATCAACTCTGTTTAAAAGTGATTCGCCTGCCCGAAGCCGATTCAGATTCGAAACGATTTGGGGGGCCACGGACATCGGATTTGTCTGACTGGATATATGGGGGGTGAGCATTATTTTTGGGTGCTGCCAAAAGGGGTGATCCCCTGGCAGAGGTTCTGATTGAAATACATCCAGACAGGCTCCTGAAAGCACTTTCTGATCCAGGGCTGTCAAAAGATCGATTTCTTTCAAATGTCCCCCCCGGCCCACATTAATAAGATAGGCACCCCCGGGCAGCTTTGAAAAGGTGTCCAGGTTTAAAATATGCCGGGTTTTACGGGTCAGGGGCAGCAGGCAGATCAAAATCCTGGCCCGGGATAAAAAATTATCCAGCTCACCTTTTCCATGGAAACTTTGGATGCCGTCAATTTTTTTGTGGGAGTTGCGCCAGCCACAGACAGGAAACCCTGTTTCTCCCAGCCTTTTTGCGGCCGCCTCCCCCAGTTGCCCCAGTCCCATTATGCCGATGACCATCTCTTTTTTTTCCAGGGGTAAAATCGGCTCCCATAAACGTTCTTCTTTCTTTGCCTGGTAAAAATCAAATTGCCTGAAATGGTAAAGAACTGCCAGCAAGAGATATTCTGACATATTATCGGCCAGACGTTGGTCCACCAGTCTTACAATTGTTGGGTTTCCAGGAAGATCCGGGTCGGGAAGCAGGGGATCTGCCAGCAGATGGTCTATGCCGGCCCCCATGGAACATATACAACCCAGGTTGGGATATTCTGTGAGGGTTCCCGGGGGATGTTTCCAGGTCAGGGCCATTTCAATTTCTTCTTTGGGCTCATCCCCTGGCCAGACCCGGATATCAAGCGTTGGATCAAGGGTTTTCAGGGCGGTAATCCAGGAAATTGTATCGTTTTCCGGACAGATAAATGTAATGGCCATATACAAAAACTCCTAACCTATCTCCTGATTGTAGCTCTTTGGGTTGCAGCTCTTATGGTTTTAGTGCTTATAGCCCTCCTTAGACCGTCAGGAGAGTTTCATCATTTTTTAAGATGTTTGTAAGGGGAACACCCCAATATTTGACTTCAACTCCTAATGATTCAATGATAGGAGTCACCTCCAACTGGTCTGTGCAGGCTTTGCAGGCAGTGACATGGACACCTTTTTCAATGGCCTCCAGGATCATCTTTTGTATATTCTTGTCCTCAGCCGCCAATTTGGCCGTGGCCCCCCAGATGATCAGGGTAACCTCTTCCCACCATCCGTGTACCAGGGAATTCACCGTATACATGAAGACCATTTTTTCGGCGGTCATTTTGTTGTCATTGGTCCAAAGCAGATACAAATGTTTTTTTTCGCTCATCTCAACTCATCTCCTTTCCTAGGTTGTGGTCCGGGTAAGATCAATGCTCAAGGCATAGGCCCCGCCCTCCAGTTTTGCGGTTACCGGGAAAACACCTTTTTCAAACACCTTGAGCATGGTCCGGTTAGAGGCCAGAACATCGGCTGTCATGGTGACGGCCCCCCGTTCCTTGCCAAGCCGTGCCAGCATCTGGAATAAAAAGGTGGCAATGCCGTGGCCCTGGTATTCTTCATCCACAACAAAGGCAATATCCACAAAGGGTTTGTCCGGGTATTTGGCAATCCTGGCTTCGGCAATAATGGTTCGATGGCCGGGCTCCCCCACCTGGCCCACCACAGACAGCACGTCCCTGTAGTCCACATTGACATAGGCCTGCATTTTGGCATGGGGCATGGTTTTAATGGGGCTGAAATACCGGTAATAAATAGCCTTGTCTGAAAACCTGTAAAACAGCCTGCGCATCTGGTCTTCGTCCGAGGGTTTAATGGGTCGGAAATGGACGTGGAGATCATTTTTGAATCGGTGCTGGGTGGCAATCTCCGTGGGATAAAAATGGGCACTATCCGCCAGAAACATCTGATCCGGATAGAGAAGATTTTCCATTTTTCCGCCATCCACCAGGCCCGGACGGTCTTCGGGATGGGCAATTTCTATCAGGGCCTGGGCCCGCTCCCTCAAGGTTCTCCCCCTGAGATAGGCAATACCGTGTTCCGTGACCACAAGGTCCACTGATTCCGGCAGGCTCAGCAGATCTGGAGAATCATCCAGAAAGAGCCGGATGTTGGGGGTGCCCTCCCGGTTCCGGCTGGGCAGGGCCACAATGGTATATCCACCGGGAGAAATTTCCGCCCCGTTGAGGAAATCTGCAATTTGTCCCGGGCCCGCCGAAACATTGGCAGAGCTGTTATGCAGGGCCACCCGTCCGGACAGGTCCACCCGGCGGACGGGAAGGATCATGACAAACCTGCGGTTACGTCCTATTTCCATGGGACTGAAAACCTTATCAATACTCTGGAATTCCACCATGGGATTTTTATCCAGCCATTGCATGAGCTCCTTGCTGCCCAGGGCATAGGCAGTCAAAGATCTTCCCCGAAACATGCCCTTTTGACGGTTGGTCACGGCTCCGCTTTTTACCAATTCCATGAGGGCATCCGTGAAAAACGGGGTGTGTATTCCCAGATTCTTTTTCCGGGACAGATATTTGGACAGGGCCTCAAAGATAGGCCCAAAGGTAAAGGCCAGACATGATCCATCCTCAATAACAGAGGCGATGTTTTCGGCGATTCGTTCAAAAACCGGCTCCACCGGATACCGGGGAAAATAGAACGGCGGAACCGTGGCCTCAACCAGCATATCAAAATCATTTATATTTACAAAGGTATCCCCCAGGGTATAGGGAATATCTTGGTTGACCTCCCCCACCACAATTTCTGCATGGGCCATGGCACGCCTTGCCACATCAACCCCCACCCCCAGACTGCAAAAACCGGCCTCATTGGGCGGAGTGATCTGGACAAAGGCCACATCAATGGGGACCTGGCCCTCTTTTATCAGGGCCGGAATGGCAGAAAACCGTGAAGGGATCATGTCCACCTGTCCTGCGGCAATGGCTTCGGCAGACACCCATCCGGAAAAAAAGGTCCGAAGACGATAGCGCTTGGATTCCAGAGCCTTAAATGAAATGGCATCCCCGAAACTGAGCAATTGGATCAGGGTCAGGTCGTCCAGACGATACCCCTGTGCAGTCATGAGCGCATTGACCAGGGTTCGGGGTTCTGCTGTCCCGGTACCGATAAAAATATGCATCCCGGGTTCTATTTTTTTTAACACATCATCCGTGGACACGGTATTTTTTTTCCAGGAAGGTATTTTCTTTTTAAACATATGTGATTTACCTCATCAAATTTTTATGGGTATAAAATTTATTGTACACCAGGGTGAGCAAAACCGCCGGATCGGATCAAATATCCGGGTAAATATATTCAGGATGACGTCCATTTTTTCTCCTTTTTATACGGCCAAATATTGACAGATAAGCACTTCTTCGTCAATCAAAGCTTTCATTTAAGCCCCCCTGGTGGTACACCCGAACCATGATGAACTGGTTTATTCTGACACTGATTTCCAGCATCTTCCTGAGCCTGAGGGAATTAAGCGTTAAAAGGGCGGGCAGGGAGCTGTCTTCCGCATATATGAGCTGGGGCTTAAATTTTTTCATGTTTTTGATCCTTCTTGGCATCACGCTTTTATTCCGCAGGACTGTTCCCGTGACAGGAGAATTTTTAAAAATTCTGATATTGGCAGCAATTCTGGATTCCATGGCCACCCTTTTATACCTCAGCGCCATCAAGCACGGTAACCTGTCAAAAACCATTCCCATGCTCTGTTTTATCCCGGTGGTGCAATTGTTTGTCACCCCTGTACTGGTCAAAGAAAGCCTGTCCCTTCCCGGGATGACAGGAGTGATAGTGGTGGTGGCGGGATCATATCTCTTAAATATCCAAAAGTGGGAGGGTGTTTTCTCACCCATAAAAGCCATTGTCCAGAACAAAAGCACCCTGATGATGCTGGCAACCGCCTGTATCTGGGGGGTGAGCTCCAGTTTCCATAAAATCGGAATCACACAGACAAACCCAATGTTTTGGGGGAGTTGTGAAATCGGCCTGATCTCCCTATTTTTATTTCCCTTTGCCATCAAATCGGAAAAATCGGCATTTTCCCATCAAAAAATAAAAAAGACCATCTGGCCAGCCCTTTTTTCCACCATTACCGTATTAAGCTATTACGCGGCCATTAGTATGGGGCCTGTGGCCTATGTTTCTTCTGTCCGCCGTCTGGCCGTTTTATTTACCATGGTGATCGGCATGGTACTACTAAAGGAAAAAGCCCGGAGAACCGGGCTTTTTGGGGGTATTATCATGATCACGGGTAGTGTGATAATCTGTCTTTATGGATAGTTGTTATCTGGTTTTATCTATTTGGTTTTAAGCTTTTCTATATTGTCCCTGGCAAAGGTGATGGAGGGGTCAACCCGAAGGGCCATCTCATAATATTTAATGGCAAGCTTGATATCGCCCAGTTCCCGGTAGCTTGATCCGATATTGGCATAATTGATGGCCAGGGAAGGGTCCACTTCTATGGCATTTTCAAAATATTCAATTCCCTTTTCATAAACCTTGGTCATGAAACAGCAAACCCCCATGGTGTTGAATATATCCGGGCGCTGACCGTCAATTGCCAGTCCCTTTTCACAGACGGAAAGGGAGCGTTCATATTGCCCAAGATCCTTGAGACAGGTTCCCATGTGGGAATAGATATCCGGCAGGTTCAGCCGGGTTGGATCCCGTTCCAGTGATGCCTCAAACTGGACCAATGCATCCCCATGCTCATAAAGGGCATTGAACATCAGCCCCTTATAAAAACTGGTGTAGTACTGACCCGGCAGTGCTGTCTCAAGCTCATCCAGCCTGGCCAGGGCCTGAACCGGATCCAGGCTTTCGGTTATCAGCCGGGCTGAAAACATGCCCACGCTGGCGCCAACTGCCCGTTCCCTGAAATGGGCACCGGGCATGATGGAATAAAAGGCAGAAACGTCAAGCCCTTCATGCATGGTATCAATTGCCAGAATATCAAACTTCTTATCTGCCAGGGCCTGGAGAAGGTTCTCCACCTCAACCCGGATATTATCGCTGGAAAGGTTGGGCAAATCTTCCATGTCCACCATGGTATCCGGATTTGTAATAAACCTTGCATCCTCAATATTTGTAAATTTAGGCAACCCAGAGGCCACATAATTGGACCCTGTGTTAAAATCGCCACCCAACTGGGCTGTCTCGGTCAGGGCACGGCCCATGGCTTTCTGGGGATCCGGGGAGGTGCCGGCTGTCCAGACGATTTCACTCATCCCAGGGAAAGTGGCCGGATCCCAGGCCAAAACGCCAATGGTGGGGATGCCGGTATCCAGTGAGAAATCAGTGGCATAGACCTCTATTCCCTGGTCTTTGAATTTTTTCAACAGTTCTTTTACGAGGGGATCGGTAAAAGAGGAAAGCCGAATGCCGGGAACATTGCGATTTTCGTGGCTGACAATGGAGGAGGTATGACGTTCCACCAATTCACAGATTCCCTGACTCAGCGCTTCTTCCGTGCAATTTCCCGCACTTGGCCCGTTAAATTCATTGATCATGTAAAACCAGTTAAAAGGGATGAGAACTTCCTTTTTCCGGGTCAGGTTATATCCCCTTGTCCATCGGAGGGGAAGTTGATCAAAAATAGGTTTGACCTTTAGGGCATCGCTCTCTTTGTCATGGACGGATTTAATGATCTGGGAAAAATCCAATCCCTTTTCCTTAAGTTCGCCGGGGGTGGCATGGATAAAGTTTTCCTCCTTGTTTACAAAGGAAAAAAAACTAAACCGTTCTGCAAGCTCCATGACAGCGCTGGCCTCGGACTGCTCCGGGGTTCCGCCTTTACCCATTTGTTTTTTTGTGCCGGTCACGTGTTGGGCATCTGCCCCGCATTCGGAAAAAAAGACCGGTATATCCAGCCTGCCGTTATCAATCCTCCGGGTCTGGCTTAAAATATCCAGATCCAGAGTTGCTGTTTTTTCCTTAAACCGTTTCACTGTCTCCGAAGGAGACATGACCTTGTCCTGATCGTAGGTATAGCCTTTTTTGGCGTCCTTTAATTGAATTTTATAACCCATTGCGTTTGCCCTTCTGTGAATATTTAAATTTGCACGAAATCAGTTAATCAATCAATGCAATACCATCGCCCACCCGAATGATGCCCCCTTTTAGAATCTTTGCAAATACACCTTCTCTGGGCATAATGCAATCCCCCGTACGATAATAGATGGCACATTTCTTATGACACTCTTTGCCGATCTGGGTGATTTCAACCAGGGCATCCTCACCAAGGCTGACCCTTTGACCGACTCGCTGGGATTTCCAGTCAATACCTGTGGTGGCTAAATTTTCAGCAAAATCACCAAAATTGAGCTTAAACTCTTCGGTGCTGACCTTTTCAATGCTTTCAGCGGCCAGAAAACTCAGTTGCCGATGCCAGTCCCCGGCATGGGCATCATCCTTAATGCCGTGATTCTTGACAAGTACAGCCTGGTCAGTACACTTTTTGGTGGTGCCTTTTTTCTTGCTTATGGCAATGGAGACTATTTTCATGTGCTTTCCCCTATAGATTATTTAATGAATAATTTTCTCCAGATTTTATATCACAATGTAGTATAAAAATTCAATATAAAAACGCCAGGTCGAATATAGATAATTTTCCTGCCAACGATTGAAAGAAAAAAGAGAGAAAAATGCTACAGCTTTTTTAATAGCTGTTCAAAGGCGGTCTTGGCCGTTGGTGAAAACGTATGAAACTGCCGAAGGGTGTCACACTGATCTTTACAATATGCACAATTCTCAACCCCTTTTTCCATTCCGCATGCCCTGACCTTACAGCTATCGCAATACCCGAGAAGCCTTCCATTTTCAGTGTGGCAGCCATCACAATTTATTTCTTTGGGTTTGATGTCTAAACCATAGGCCTCCCGGATCATTTTTGAGGCCTCTGCCCTGGCCGTGTCATCGTCATTTTGTGTTGCAATGTACTGGGGACATTGGGAGCAGTTAAGCCCACAGAAAGCTGTCATATTTGTCATAATAAAGATCTCCTTTAATAATGGAATTTAAAAAAATTAATTCCCCCGCTTAATAGCAAAATGCCCTGGTCACCACTCCATACCAAGAATCTGTTTAATTCCCCGGAGAAAAGTTTCAGATTTCCTGGGTGACGTCTTCTGCATCCGACGGCTTGTACAACATTTTTAATGCAAGCCTGTAAATGCGATCCTGAATAGATTTTACAAGGGTTTCAAGTGCCTCCCTATCCCCATTTTTGCAAGGTTGACAAGTGTTTCCATATCGGTATCCATTCATCCTCCCTTAAACATGGTCTACCCTCATTTATTAGTATAGACAGTTTTGTTTTCAAAGTGTGACAAAATATTCCATTATGAACAAGCAATGTCAGAAACCTCCTTCACCGTCCGGCAAAATAATTTCTGAATGTCATATGCAATGTTCATGAGTACAGGGATCAGCAGCAGGGCATATATCACCAGAATGATGAGAATCAATGCCTTTACAAGCCCGCCCCGGACCTCTCCCTCCTGTTCAAGCTCCCCCCCTGCCGTAATTGTGACATCCGGGTATGCCTTCTCTATTTTCGGTATAACCGCTTCCTGGAACAGATCAAAAACACTTGTTGCACTCAGGTTTTTTTTGTCCAGAGCAGCCTTGACCTCCACCACCCGCTTGCCGTTTTTCCGGTGAATGAAACCGAATGATAGTTTTGACTCAAGAGTTGCAACCATTGTCAGGGGGACCAAAGATCCGTCCGAAAGGGTGATACCCATGTCAAGCAGCTGGTGGATATATTGGCGCTGATCCTTGGCATCCCCGTCTCCGGCGGGCACCAGGTTACATTGAAGTTTTGAATCAGTTTTTTGCGTTGGCCCTGTTTTCCCAGGAACCTATGATCTATATCCCGACAGAAGAATCCAATGATGGTATTGCCAAGGTAATGTATACGTCGAAAGACCGAAAATCCAGACAAAACAGGGCGGTGCTATTTTTCAAAACCTAGGGGTATTTGTCCCGGGTGTTAAGTTCCACACCCGGGACAGGTCACTAAATCACAGATATTTCAGGGCAGATGGCCGTCTATAACGATTTGTGCCAACAGAGCCATGCCCTTTTCCAGGGCCTGGTCGTCAAAATCAAATTTACCATTGTGCAAGGGAACCGGCTTTTGCCCTTCTGGTGTCACGCCGATCCGTATAAAAGCACCCTCGGATACTGTTTGCAGGTAAAGGGAAAAATCCTCTGCTCCCATGCAGGATTGGGACAACAATGTCAGATCTTCCAAGGGCATAATCTGCCTGGCTGCAGCCTGTACGGCAGCCACACCCGAATCTGAGTTGCACAAAGGCGGAACCAAGTCCTCAAAAACCAGGTTGTATCTGCATCTGTCAGTTTCGGCAATGCCTTTAACAATTCTTTTGATGGCTGCCTTTAAGCTGGTTTGAACCGTCTCATTCAGACAGCGGATAGTGCCGGTGAGGATGACTTCATCGGGCATAACGTTAAAAACCTGTCCACCGTTGATGGTGCAGACCGACAGGACTGCGCTGTCCAGGGCATTCACTTCCCGGCCGACCACGCAGTTAAGATGTTGAACAATTTGACAGGCTGTCAAAATTCCATCCGGGGCCTGATGGGGATAGGCACCATGATTTCCGGATGTGGTGATTCTGATTTCAAACCGTCCGGCACAGGCCATATAATTTCCAGGGTAAACACCTATCTGGCCGGTGGGTATCCATGGCCAGCCATGACAGGCAAAGATACGATCTACCCTGGGATTGGCCAGCACCCCTTGGTCAATCATGCATTGGGCTCCCCGAAGCGTTTCTTCACCTGGCTGAAATATCAGTTTGACCGTACCGCCATAGCTTTCCTTCAAACGAGACAGAAGAATGCCGGCACCGAGCACCATGGCGGTATTGCCGTCGTGACCACAGGCGTGCATAATATCGGGATATTTAGAACTATATTCAAGTTTGGTTTTTTCCTTTAAGGGCAGAGCGTCCATGTCGGCCCTGAGTGCTGTTACCGGATGAGAATCAAGTGCGGCCCGGCCTTCTATGACACCCAGAACCCCGGACTCTGTATCAAGAGAAACGGTATTGATGCCTGACTGGGTCAACAAAGACTCAATTGCCCGGGAAGTTCGTTTTTCCTGGAAACCCAACTCCGGGTGGCGGTGCAAATCGCGCCGAAAAGAGGTCATGGGTCCGGCAAGTTCCCGGGCTAATTCATTAACCCGCAAAGAAAGATCTTTTTTTTCAGGCAATTTGTTTTTTCCTTTTCATTTTTATCAGGACAAACACCGCCAGAATTGCCATTCCAAGAAAGAACGCAGAGATTGGCCGGGTGACGAAAATACCCAGGCTGCCATCGGACAAGGTTAGACTTTGACGAATGGCCCTCTCTCCAATGGGTTCAAGAATAAAGGCAATGAGCAAAGGTGCCAGGGCAAACCCGAATTTACGCATGAAATAGGCCACAACACCAAATATCAGCATGAGCCAGAGATCTGTGAAACTTGAGTTAAAACCAAAGACGCCAACCGTGCACAGGACTGTGGTGACCGGATAGACAATGGAGCTTGGTACCTTGGCGATGAGCGAAAAAAACCGTATGGACACCCGTCCCACCACAGGCAAAAAGAAAATGGCCACCAGCAATGCAGCAAAAATACTGTAAACCATGGAAATATTTTCTTTGAACAGAGCCGGACCCGGCGTGAGGCCATGTATGAGAAATGCCCCCAGCAACACTGCCGTGGTGACATCACCGGGAATACCCAGCGCCATCAAAGGAATCAACGCCCCGCCGCAGGTGGAATTATTGCCGGATTCTGCCGCAGCCACACCTTCTATGGCGCCATGACCGAATTTTTCAGGATGTTTGGAAACCCGTTTGGTTTCGGCATAGGTCAGAAAGGTTGCCGGAGTTGCGCCCAGGCCCGGAATAGCACCGATGAACAATCCGATTATACTGCCCCGAAAAATTGTGGGCAGACAGCGCTTGATGTCTGCCCAGGAGGCTCGATCCTTGCCAATTGGAATTGACTTGAGCATGTCTTTTCCCTTGGCTTCCGACTGCATCAAAACCTCGGAAACAGCGAACAGTCCTATCATGAGAACCATCATGTTAATGCCGTTGAACAGGGTTGGCATGCCAAAGGTAAACCGCGGTGTGGACATCATGGGGTCCAGGCCGACAGTGCCGAGCAAAAAGCCCACCACAGCCGCCATGACACCCTTGAGAACAGAATCACCAGAAACCCCGGCTACGATGGCCAGGGAAAAGACGATCAGGCTGGCATATTCCGGAGGACCAAATTTCAAGGAGATCCGGGCCAGAAAAACAGCCAAAAAGATCAGACAAATCGTGGAAAAAGCATCGGCCAGCACAGAAGAACATAAGGCAACATCCATGGCCCTGCCGGCCTGCCCCTTTTGAGCCAGGGGGAATCCGTCAAAAACCGTAACCGCCGCAGCAGGTGAACCGGGTGTATTAATGAGTATGGCAGGGATGGCCCCTCCGAACAGACAGCCTTTATAGGTACCCAAAAGCACACAAAAAGCCGTGATGGGAGAAAGGCTGTATGTCAAAGGGATGATAAGCGCTATTCCCATGGTGCCGGTCAGACCCGGGACGGCACCCATAAAGACCCCGTAAACAACACCCAAAAAGATTGCGGCAATGTTGCCCATGGTCAAAACCATCTGAAAACCGATCATAAGTTCATTAAGCATGACAACCTCTATTGTAGGGGGACTTTAAGTCCATAGGTAAACAACACAAAAACGACTCCTGTCAGGACAAGGCTGATGGCTGCAATACGAACCGGTCGGCGCTGGCCGAAAGACAACATTAAAAGCGCCACCACCGGGGGGGTGGCCAATAAAAATCCAACATGTTCAAACAGTATAAAGTAGAGAGCGACGATTGCCACGCATAGAAATGGCCGAACGCTTGGTGCGGTATCCATCCTGGGGATAAACAGGTCAGCAGGGCCTGCCCATTTTTCGTGACGATAAAGTGCCAGAAAGGATTTAACGATCAGGGAGAAACTTAAAACAGCCAATGCCACGGCTGCTATTTTTGGGAAAAAACGCGGAGAAATTTCAGCAGAGCCTCCCATACTCACATAATTGGGTATCAGAAAAAAAAGAACAATAAGAGAGCAGACGAAAAGCCCGCCCCCGCTTAAAAAATCAATTTTATATCGGTTGTACATGGCAAGAGGATCCTTTTTTTGCTTGGCCCCGGAGCGGATACTCCGGGGCCCTTTGTTTCTCTATTTAGCGGACAAACCAGCATCGCGGATGATCCTGCCCTGTTGTTCATAGATCTCTTTGATATACAGGCCGAAATCCTTTGAATCAAGGTAGGCTGTCTTGATCATAATCTTGTCCATCAATTGGACAAACTTGGGATCCGCCATAACCTTTTTAACGGCTTTTTCAAGCTTTGCCACAACCGGTGCCGGTATGCCCTTGGGGCCGGCAATTCCCAAACATGAAGGCGCTACAATGTCATACCCTAATTCCTTGAGGGTGGGTACTTCGGGAAATTCTTTCATCCTTTCAGCATCAAACACAGCCAGCAGACGCATTTCTCCGGCTTTGACCTGGGGCACCCACTCGGTAACCCCGGCCACCGCACTGATGTGGCCGCCCATGGCTGCCGTGACGGCTTCGGCGCCATTCTTAAAGGGGATTGCCTTTAAATCGATACCGGTTTCTTTTTTCAGCCGCTCCATGACCAGGTGCTGGGGGTTGCCTGAACCGGACAAACCGTAGGAGACCTTGCCTGGATTCTTTTTGGCATAGGCGATAAGGTCATCCAGGGTATTAAATGGAGAATCGGCCTTGACGACCAGGGCGTAATGCCACAGCCCGTAACGGGCTATGGGCGTGAAATCGGTCAGGGGGTTAAAGGGAAGCTCCTGCATATGCGGTGTGATAGCTGCCGGTGCTGTGACCAGGGTGAAAAGGTTATACCCGTCCGGCCTCTGGGTGGAGGCAATACTGGCTGCGACAGATCCGCCGCCGCCGGGTTTGTTCTGGGCAATGATGGTCTGTCCCAATTCCTTTTCCAGAAGAGAAGCCATCATACGCGCACTCATATCTGTGGTTCCGCCAGCGCCGTAAGCTATTGTTAATCTGACAGGTTTGTTTGGCCACTCTCCAGCCATTACATTTGAGACCATCAAAACACTTATTAGCACTGACAATCCCAGCGCATGAATAATTTTGAACATAAATAACTCCTTAAAATAATATTAGTGGTTAACTTTATATGTGGTCTTCAATGGCGGGCATTTTTTTCGCCGGCCAAAAAATAGTTGCAAATCTGTGCCTATATCAATTTTCCAAAAAACCGAAATGTTGGTTCAAAATAAGTTCGGTGCCGGCAGGATAGTCTGGGTCTTTGCGGCGGCATTTATCCGCCACAGTCAAGGACAAGGCTTCCAGAGTGGCAGTCCAGGCAGCGTTACTTTCAAAAACTGCCGGCTCTATCTGGGGCACCACAAGCTGAATATCGGCAAGATGGGACAGGGGCGTCACCTCGGAATCCGTCATCAGGATAAGCTGAGCCCCGATATTTTTGAGCTCCTCAGCTATCTTTAAAGAATTTCGAGAATAGCGCCTTCGGGAGACGATGAAAACAACGTCATCTTTGCCCACATTCAATAATTCAGGGGGGAAAGCTGAGTGTGCATCGCCCAGCATGCAGACCCTTGGCCTTATATACTGAAGGTTTACATACATCATAAAAACCAATCCATAGGATGTACGGTGTCCCATGAAATACAAGGGGCGCTCAGTTTCGGCCAGAATCTGTGCTATCCTGGCAAAGATGTCCATATCCATGTGGTTGTAAGCATGCTGGATAGCCTGGAGCGTATAGGGGATATGGCGAATCAGAGGGTTTTCCCCATTGGGGTCATCGTCACTGGCTCGCAAATACCGCATGATGGGGGATTCAAGGCGATTCTCCATTAGTTCCTGGCGCTCGGCCTGGAATTCGGCGAAATCCCGATATCCCAAAACATGAATCAGAAAACGCACAGTGGAAGCCTTACTCACGCCTGCTTTAGCACTCAGCATGATCAGGGTTTCAAAGGCCAGGCTATTCTGGTTATTACGAAACAATTCAACAAGTTTGGCCTGGGTAGTAGTCAATTTTTTCAAGGCCCGGATGCGTGCAAACAGGTCTGGTTGATTTTTGGACTCTTTGTTCAATTTCGCCCCCTTGTTTGTAACATTTGTTTCAATGCTTATTACACACAAGACAATCTCTGTCAAGGGGGTTTTTTTAAAATATTCTTGATGATAAAACTGTTTTTTTCCCCGGGTACTGGCAGGGTATGGTTTATCCGAAACTTGTCCTGTAACAACTTTTAATTGTTTAGGGCCACATAAATCGTTGGCACGCCAACCAGCACTGTGGCGGGATGGCAGCGGATTTGCTCATACAGGGTTTCGAACTTTTGAAAAGTGGATGTTCAGGATCTGATTCCGACCCGGTTATGATCTCCCTGGCACCAGGTTAGATTAAAATTTTGAATATGCTGCCTTCTAATTTTATGCTTAAAGAGAATCAAGGCATCTGTCTATCCGGCCTACCAGTTTTCGGGGCATTTCCTGGCTGGCAAAGGCCTGACAGACTCCCTGTTCAGCCTTGGTATCCAGAACATACAGCCGCTGACAATGGATGCAGCCCAACCGATGGGCCAGAGCTCCCGGGCTAGGATTATTACGGATATCCCGGGTTCGCAGCCAGTGACGGAACTCGTTACACTCCATGTTTTGGATAGGTTTGTTTAAAATTAATGTTTAATATCTTTTCTTTGTGGCTCATCTGTTTTAATAAACTTTTTTTTAATCCTTCCCTGGCCCGGGTTAACCGTGACATGACGGTTCCCATGGGGATCTCAAGAATATTGGCAATCTCCTTGTAGAGCATGTCATCCATATAGTAAAGCATTAAGACCTCCCTGTACTTTAGAGGCAGTTTATCAATGGCTGTCTGCAGCATGTTTATTGCTGATTTTCCCACAAGGATCTCTTCTGCATCCTTTTGTTTTATCTGGTTTTGTAAAAATTCAATATAATCGGTTTCAGACAGCCGCTGCTGGTTTTTATTTTTTTGACAATTTTTCAGAAAATTGTTTCTCAATATTCTCAACAGCCAGGGCTTGCAGCTGCTTGGCTCCTTCAACTGATGAAATTTATTAAAGGCCATCAAATAGGTCTCCTGGACAATATCTTCTGCATCAAACACATTACCGGTATATTTGAGTGCCACATTATACAAAAGTTTCATGTGGGGATACGCCAATTTTTTAAATGCCTGGCTGGATACTTTTTGTTTAAGTTCCATGTGACCATTTCCCGATTTTGCCCCTCATCTTTTAAGGTAATCAGAATATGAATCAATTCAATTGCCCAGGGCAATTTTCTTTTTACCTGCCGAGCCTGTCTGTCAAATCCGACAGGCACCACAGGGTTTTTATCTAAAGACAGCCCCGTCTGTTTTTTTATTCCCAAAATTTTTATAGCCGCCGTTTCAAGAGGCACCATGACAGTTTATTGATTAAACTACTGAAATTTATATTTTAAAAGATAAAATTCATCAAAACCACCCCTTGATTTTGTAGGCACTACGCCATTTTGGCGTGGATAGCTATATCCCTTGACTGGCAAGGCTTTTCCATATCTGGTATCTTGCTAAATTATTAAAAGCCCGGACTGGTAGATGAGGTGCTCGGTAATTTGCCAGATTTGACGCGTCACTATTGATTCCATTACTCACGAGGAAACCAAGATGAGTTTATGACTTTTTTGTTTTTTTAATATCTTTATCCAATGCAACACTGTTAAGATACCTTCATAGATATAATTTTGTCAGAACATTGGGGTAACTAACTCACTACAATTGCGGGTGATCATGTGGGAGAGGATCACTCGAGAATTGTCAGGAATTGGTATTCATAATTGACTGATTTCAATTTTCAGCTCAGATTTAACCATGCGAAACTCAGATTCAATCTTTATTACCTGCGCCTCAATATTGTCTATACTGTTATCCCTGCACCCCAATTCGATCTCTTTACAGATCTCTGATAATCCCATGGCCCCTACATTGGCACTTGATGATTTTAAAGAATGGGCAATCCTCTGCAGGTCTTCTATAGTTAGGTTCGATGATTTATCCCTAAATTGAGCTATCTTAGCTTCAGTATCTGATATGTATATGTCAAGGACTCTCAATAATAAACTCGACTCTCCTTCAATTTGAAGGTCTTTAATGGCCTGGAGAACCGTACTATCAATCGCGGCAGTACCCCCCTTGAAAATCTTAGTTTCCTGACTAATAATGGGAATGTTTTCTGGCTGCCTAGGAATGTCGGTTTTTATATCAGATGTCGTGTTCTTCTTTCGCTGATCCCATCGCATAAGAATAGTTTTTAATTCTTCTATTTTGAATGGTTTGGTTAAATAATCGTTCATACCAGCGATCAGGCAGTGGTCTCTGTCCCCTTTCATCGCATGGGCTGTTATCGCCAAAATAGGGGTTTCGATGTTCAGCTTTTTTTCATTTTTTCGTATTTCATCGGTGGCTTGATAACCATCCATAATAGGCATTTGACAGTCCATAAGAACAAGGTCCGGCAAATATTTCATGAACAGTTCAACAGCTTCTTTACCATCTTTGGCCATTGTAACCTTATAACCTAATTCCCTCAACATTTCTTTGAACACTTCCCTGTTTGTTTCATTATCTTCTGCAACAAGGACATGACAATCGAGTGACGGCCTTTCTTTTGTATTGGGAAAATTTAGCACAGGAGTTAAGGCGCTATGATCAACCTTGTGCACTTGCTGTTGTAAAAGGTCTTCATCATAACTTTTTTTTAAGGGAATTGTGAAAAAAAATTCTGCCCCATTCCCAAGGGAGCTTTCACAATCTAATGATCCACCCATTAGGGAAACCAGCTCATTGGTAATCGCTAAACCAAGCCCAGTACCACCATATTCCCGGGTCGTTGAACCATCTAATTGAGAGAACGGCTGAAAAAGCCGCCGTTTATCCTCTGATCGAATTCCTATCCCCGTATCTATAACTGATATCTTTATATCAACACGATTATCGTCACGTGGGAAAGTAGATAATTTGACAAGCACATTCCCATTCTCAGTAAATTTGATGGCATTACCAATCAAATTTACCAATATCTGCCTTAATCTTGTCGGGTCACCCATAAATGACAAGTGACTTTGTTTTTCAATCAGCATCTCAAGCTCAAGTCCTTTTTCATTCGCGAGAGACGGAAAAAGTTGGATGGCATCTTCAATAAGCCGTTTTAAATTGAAATGAACGGACTCCAGTTTGAGCTCTCTGGCTTCAATTTTGGAAAAATCCAGGATGTTGTTAATGATAGATAAAAGGGATTCACCCGAATTTTGGATTCTTTTTACATATGGATGCTGATCTTCTGAAAGATTTGATAAAAGCAATATCTCAGCCATACCCAGCACACCATTCATAGGTGTCCGAATTTCATGACTCATATTTGCTAAAAATTGGGATTTGGATCGGTTTGCGGTTTCTGCTTCTATCTTAGCATCCTCAAATTGGCGGGTTCGTTTGGAAACCAGTTCTTCAAGATTTTGTCTGTGCTGTTCCAGCTCTTTTTCCGATTTTTCCCGCTCCATAATAATTCCGGCTAGCCGAGCTGCCGACGACATATCATTTGACTCCGCATCATTGGGGCTTGCAGGATGATCGTAATACATACCAAATGCACCTAAGACATCACCCTTTGAATTTTTAATAGGTTCTGACCAGCAACAGCGCATGCCATGGGGGAGTGCCACGTGTTTTATTTTTTCCCATTTGGGGTCTGTATCAATGTCCTCAACCACTACCCGTACTCCATAATAAGTAGCCGTTCCGCATGATCCTACAGTGGGACCGTTTTCTAAGCCGTTTATCGCATCACTATATTCTTTTGGCATGCTAGGGGCTCCCGCATGCATGAGTTTATTGCCCTCAAGGAGTAGCATCGAACAACGCAGTCCTGGATGACGTGATTCATATAAATACGCGATAGCGTCATAAATTTTTTCTTTAGGCTCTCGCAATGCAATCATCTTGAGGATATCAGAGGTATCCAGAATAAACTGCTCGGATTTCTTTCTTTCAGTAACGTCCACATGAGTTCCGATTAATCGAATAGGTTTATCATCGACTTTCCGCCTAACAAGAAAAGCACGAGATAGGACAATGATGTCATGACCATCCTTGTGGCGCATGGCTATTTCAGTTTCAAAGAAATCAATGCTGCCACCGATATAATCGCGAGCCACCTTCATCACTTTTTCTTTGTCATCGGGATGAACTAAAGTAACAAATGTATCCAAAGTTCCATAAAGCTCTTCCTCCCCATAACCAAGCATACTTTTCCAACGTGGAGAAAAATACACTTCATCGGTTTCAAGATTCCAATCCCACAATCCATCATTGGCCGCCTGCATGGCCGCAGTAAAGCGCTGTTCGATTATTTTTAGTTCTGCAGTGCGTGCGTCTACTTGCATTTCCAAATTTTCAAGACTCTGTTTTAGAGCGTATTCTGCTTGTTTTTGGGCGGTAATATTTGTAGAGACGATCATGATGGATTCAATTTCACGCCTACCATTTTTTACCGGAACAAGTGTCGAATGATAGTATTGCTCATTGTTCTCAATATCATTCACAACACCCTCATGATCTATAACTTTTCCATACCGTTTGGCTTTCACCAAATTGTTAGTCATATTGGTTCGGAATGGTTCAGGATAAAAATAAAGAGGATAGGGCTGTCCGTAGTACTCTGTAATATCGTTGATCTTGAGGTCTTTTATGCCAGCAGAACTCATGTATTTAAGATTAAAATCAAGATCCACAATTTTTGTACATACTGGTGATGCTTCAAGTAACCCCAAAGCATTTTCGCTCGATGGAAGTAGATGCTGAATATCTTCGAGGAGTTGGTCTTTGGTTTTATTTCTATATTCCATATTTCCCTCATTAATTGGTGCTGTATGGCAAATTCTGAATACATAAATATTATTTCCAACGGGTAAAATAATATCATTTTAAAGGGGATAAGAAAACTTTTTTCAGGGGGGCCTAAAAATTAACCGGCTCTCTCATGGCATAACATATTCATGCCCCAAAATTATTAGCCACTTTTCCAATGATTTCTGGCCCTGTAATCATTAAAAAACCAGATAAATACTTGAATTTATCTGGTTTTTTCAACCCGGTTTTGTCTCAATTAGTGGGATAAATTTCAAATTGGCCTTTGGAAAGGCAAAGTCATCTATTTGAGCAAGATGGATCCATCGATAATCAATGGGACCGTCCAAGACAATTTCCCCTGAAACAGGGTGGCAGTAAAATACATCCATTTCAATCTTAAAATGGGTATAGGCATGTTTTATCCGGGTCAGAAATGAATCGATTTTCACCTCAATTCCGGTTTCCTCCCTGATTTCCCGGATACAGGCAGACCGACTGTCTTCACCGGCTTCAACCTTTCCGCCGGGAAATTCCCACAAACCTCCCAAAAGGCCGTCCAGCCGTCTTCTGGTAATAAGCAGACGACCATTTTTTCGGACAATGCCCACGGAGATTGCCCGAATCGGTACTTTTTTGGAGGGAAGCCGGACGGGAAATTGATGAACCGTTTGGGTGTTCAGGGCAAAACACTTGCCTGACAAGGGACAAACGCTGCAGTTGGGCATGGCAGGCTTACAGACAAGAGCCCCCAGTTCCATCATTGCCTGGTTAAAGATGCCCGGAACCGTTGTGTCCAAAAGGCGTTCTGACAATGATTTGAACTGCTTGTGGACCCCGGGTTGGTTTACAGGATGCTCAAGACAAAACAGCCTCGCCAATACCCGTTTGACATTACCGTCCACCACGGCATGGCAACGCCCAAAGGCAATACTCTGTACGGCAGAAGCAATATAATCCCCCACCCCGGGCAGGGCCAGAAAACAAGCAAATTGATCGGGAATTTTCCCATTAAAATCCGTTACCACCAAGTCTGCAGCCCTGTGAAGGTTTCTGGCCCGGGCATAGTAACCCAATCCTTCCCAGGCCTTTAAAACAAGTTCAAGATCTGCTGCTGCCAAATCTTTGACCGAGGAAAATGTATCCATAAAGTTCAAATAATAGGGAATTACCGTTTTAACCTGGGTTTGCTGAAGCATCACCTCGGATACCCAAATGGCAAAGGGATCAACGGTTTTCCGCCAGGGAAGGTCTCGCTGGTTCACTCGATACCAGGCCAGTAGTTTTTTTTGAATGGAAGCGATCATTTCATGGGATGGTTTCAACGGGGGCGATCCTTTGTGGTTCAGGTTTGGGGTTAAATTTTTTGATACGATGTTTAAAGTCTGCCAGGGTTGTGGCCGGGCAGTTTTTTTGGAATCTAAGCTGCACATAGCAATCCGTGATGGCCATAATCTCAGCCTGTAAATCCACTCTTTTTTTCCCACAGCTCTTGGCAAAATCAATGGGGCCCTGGTCCGGCCTTTTGGTCAGGCCCAGTTTACCAAGGCGTTGACAATAAATGCTATAGGCATGATGCACCGGATCTGGTTTCTGTTTTTTAGATTGAAACCACCAAAAAAGAACGCCTGAGAAACCCGCCAGAATGACAAAAACCAACAGAACTAAAACCAATGAGAAGACCGGAATTCCTCCCCATTTTAACAGACCCAGTTTTCCCAGGCCCAATTTTTCCAGAAAGGCCTTTTGTTCAAAATAGGAATACCCGGTGAACCAGGCTTCCCACCTTATGTTTGCCGCATCCAGGGCAAATTGTAATTTTCGAAAAAAAGAAGACCCAACAGCGGACTGTCGGAATGCAGCGGAACCGTCGGGGTTTATGCCAATCCGGTCAGGTGCCACTGCCAGGGTGGGATCCATGCGAACCCAGCCGTTTTTCGGATTAAAGATCTCCACCCAGACATGGGCATAGGACTGGCGGATGGTCAGATAGTTGCTATAGGGATTGTGTTCCCCGCCCAGGTATCCCCCCACCACCCGGGCCGGAACGTCCATGAGGTTCATCATAAAGGCAAAGGCCGAGGCAAAATGCTCGCAATATCCTTTTTTGTATTCAAACAAAAAGGCATCAATGTGATCCCCTTGGGATGTGGGGGGGGTCAGGCTATAAACAAATTGGTTCTCTTTAAAATATCTCATCAAAAGCTGGGCTTTTTTAGTCGGGGTTGACGCTTTTCCGGCTATTGTTATGGCCAGGGCCCTGGCCCCTGGATTCTTGTTGCCCGCAGACGAAATAATACCCCCAGCCATCTTTTTCGGCGAAATCTTGCCCGGTCTATCATCTGGTATGGAATCAGCCATGGATTTTGGGGCACCAGCCGTCAGCCCACCAAAGCCCGACAGGCTTGTTTTATCGGTGTCATCTGTTGGGTCTGTTCCAAGAAAGGGCTCCCCCGCAAGGGAGGTGACCCTGTACTGGATTTTCTGTTTCACCCGCCGGGGGGATTTCAGCACCTGCCCCTGGGTAAGCCTAGCCCATGACGGGCCCTTGACGGGCAGATCCAACCCCATGAGCCAGTGACTGTTATGGGGTTCCAAAAGGATGGTATGGCTATATTGTTTTCCCCGGGAAGCAGGGGGAGGCGGGTTTGGGATAATCAAATCCTGGGTCGTCCAACTTTTTCCGTCAAAGGCCTGGAACACTATTCCCCGCCAATAAAGCTGCTCTGCCTTTGGCCGGGGGCCGTTAAATTCAACCCTGAAGGCCGGAGTCGGGTCCTGGAGCAGACGGGAAACACTTCCCGGACCCATCCGGTCTGAAAAACCTGTCCTGCCGAGGGTCTTGTCCTGGACTCCGAACAAGCTGCCGGGAAGCCTTGGAAACAGCAGAAACAGCAAAATCATCAGGGGAATGGCCTGGGCAAGGATCAATCCTGCCATATTCAGACTCTCCCGGAACCTGTCCCCAGGCGCATTGACACGGACAAGGGCGATGGTGGTGATAAATACACTGAAAAACATATAGAGCACAATGAACATGGATTCCGACCGGAACAGGCTGGTAATAATGATGAAATAGGTCAAAAGCAGGGTGATCATCTGGTGGCGATGGGTGGCCATTTCAAAGGGCTTGATGGCAGCCATGAGGGCCAAAAGTCCGATAAAGGTATCACCCCCTGGTTGGACGCTATAGGTCAGCAGCAGTCCTGCAATTCCGGAAAATGTCAGTCCATATCGGATATAGGTTCCGGGCAGGGGCCATCCTCTTTTTAATGAAACCAACATATACCCCCACATGAGGATGCACCAGAGGTTGATCCACAGGGGAAGTCCCAGGGTATGGGGGGCAATGGCCACCACAAGGGCGCCAATGATGGGAATGACGTGGGCAGATTCTTTTTTCACTGGACACCCTCTTTGCAACCTGGCCCATGACAATTGGCCCTATCCTGAAAATCAAATAGAGCCAACCCCTTTAAACAATGGTGTTGATGGGATTCCCCCCTGGCAGGATTTTTAATAAAGCCGGGTAATCTTAGCCCGTATTCAATCTGCCGCCGGTCTGCCACAAGGATCATTCCACAGAGACGGGAAAGTTTAAACTCCGTCTCCCGGCCGGGGATGGCATCAAAATCCAGCATCATCCAGGGGCTGTCCTCTGCGGTAAAATCTTTGATAAAAAGTCCTCTGCCCCTGGACAAGGCCTTCCAGGAAATCCGGTTGATACTGTGACCGGGCTGGTATTGTTTTAACCCCTGGAAGTCATCGGCGCCCTGACGACATGTTGGTTCTTCTCCGTCGAGAAATTGTCCTATTCCCGCAGATCTAAAGGGGCCCGGTATTGGCCGGGGATATACAAGACAACCTGTCTCCACCGGAAGGGCGGCACAAAAGCGAAAGAGCCCAAAGGGATAGTAACTTGCGATGGTAAGGGCTTTAGGATGCAAAAGCCCCCTTTCCAGGGCTGGTATTCCCATCTGAAGGGTCTTTTCCCTGTCAATTGACACAAACAAAGGGTCATTGGGAGCCAAAAGAAAGCGGACCGCCCGGCACCCGGCTGACAATGGCCGAACCTGGACAGGAAAAACAGCAGTCTGACCTGCAAAAACCGGCAAAGGGGATAAAAAATGTATCTCCATCCCCACAAGATTTTTAAAAGAATGAAAAATGGAAATCATCGCCATGCCCCCCAGGAGAAAGACAAGGATAAAGCCAGCATTGTTGTTGTAATTGATGGATCCGATCAGCATGGCGATAAGAATGACCAAAAACAAGAACCCGTGCTGGGTGGGGAAAATGGAAATTTGTTTCCGGCTCAATTTCATGGCAACCCCTTTTTGTTATGAAAGGGCAACAAGCGGGACCATCAGATCGGCACCGGCACCCTGGAAAACATCTCCATAAGTTTGTCCCGGGGAATGCCCACGAGATCCCCGGCAGTTCTGAGCCTATGGCCGGCCACCCAGGGCAGGATGTGCTGCAGGTCTTCGGGAAGACTATGATCTCTGCCGTGGAGAAATGCCCAGGCCTTTGCCGCCCGCAGCAAAGACAGGCCTGCCCGTGGAGAAAGCCCGATCTGGAAATCGGCGGAAGTGCGGGTAAATTCAAGGAGATCCTGGAGATAATCCAGAAAGGTATCTGAACAATGGACCCGGTCAATCTGACTCTGAACCCGGATGACATCGGCCTGCTCCATGCAGCAGCCAATTTTGGCCAGGGCCTGGTCTGCGCCTTCTCCCTTGAGGATTTTTTTCTCGGCGCCACGATCCGGATACCCCAGCTCAATACGCATGAGAAACCGGTCCATTTGGGATTCAGGCAGCAAAAAAGTCCCGGCCTGTTCCAACGGGTTCTGGGTGGCAATGACAAAAAAAGGTGTTTCAAGGGGCCGGGTTTCCCCTTCAAAGGTGACCTGTTCCTCTTCCATGGCTTCCAGCAGGGCGCTCTGGCTTTTCGGGGTGGCCCGGTTGATCTCATCTGCCAGAAAAACCTGGGTAAAGATGGGACCGGCATGGAACCTGAAACTGCCGGCATCCTGATCAAATACAGACATACCCAGGATATCCCCGGGCAAAAGATCCGCCGTAAACTGCATCCGCTGAAATTTTAAACCCATGCACCTGGCCAATACCTTGGCCAGGGTGGTTTTACCGATGCCGGGAAAGTCTTCAATCAGCAGATGCCCCCGGGCAAAAAAACAGGTCAGAGCCAGGCGGATCTGGTGCTCTTTCCCCAGAATCACACTGGAAATCCGATTTACTATCTCTTCAAACTCCTGGATCATCATAAAAAACGTTTCCTATTTTAATTTCCCTGTTTCCCAGTTTCGGATCAAGGTTAAAAAAGTTCTGACACCAATACCCGAGGGCCCTTTTGGAATATAGGCTTTCTCTGTAAAATCCCAGGCCGTACCGGCAATATCCAAATGAGCCCAGGGGGTCTTGCCCACAAAATTGGAAAGATAGGCAGCCGCTGTGATAGTTCCCCCGGCCTTCCCCCCGATATTTTTAATATCCGCTACCTTGGATTCGATCTGCTTCTTATAATGCTTGTTCAGGGGCAGGCGCCAGATGGGTTCTCCCGCCTGTTTGCCCGCTTCTTCCAGACAAAGAGCCAGGGTATCGTTGTTGGAAATCAACCCTGAATAATGATGACCCAATCCGATGACAACGGCACCGGTCAGGGTGGCCACATCCACCACGCAATCTGGTTTGTATGTTTCAATTCCATAGGCCAGGGCATCGCCCAGGATCATCCGGCCTTCGGCATCGGTGTTAATAATTTCCGCCGTCACACGGTTATAGTGACGAATGATATCCCCGGGTCTGACCGCAGAACCGCTGGGCATATTGTCCGTGGCCGGGATAATGGCCACCACCCCTACAGAAGGCTTTTCCTCTGCCACCGCCTGCATGGCGGCCAGTACGGCTGCCCCTCCGCACATGTCATATTTCATATCTTCCATGCCGGCCCCCGGTTTCAGGCTGATGCCGCCGGAGTCAAAGGTAAGCCCCTTGCCCACCAGCAATATGGTTTCCGATTTTTTTGCAGGCTGGTATTCCAGAATAACCATCCGGGGCGGGATGACAGACCCCTGATTCACGGCCAGGATGCCGCCCATGCCCAGCTTTTCCATCTCTTTTTTTTCAATGCACCGGTAATCGAGACCATGTCTTTTGGCAATATCCTTGGCAAATGCTGCAAAATCCGCAGAGGTCCAGCCGTTTCCGGGTTCATGGGCCATGTCCCTTGCGGCACAGGCTGCCTGGGCCCAAATCTTGCCCTGCAAAACGCCCCTGCGGACCAATTTAACAGAAGATGTTGCGGCAAATTTAACGGCCCCAAGCCCTGGGTAATCTGTTTTTTTCCGGGTAACTTTTTTATATTTTGTAAATCGATAATCCCCCAGCAACACCCCTTCAATAAGAGATGCAGCTGTTTTATCCGCCCCCAAAATATCAAGGAGAGGCAGGCTGATGATCATCTCTTTGGCCTGAATTTTTTCGCAAACCTTTGCCAGGTGGCCCCCGGCTTCCCGCAAACACTCACAGCCCATTGCCCTGTCCTCTTCCGACGCGACTTTACCCAGTCCCAGAACCAGCACCCGTTTGGCATTGGGTTGTTTCTTCTTTCCCAAAACCGCCGGGTAATAAAAAAGTTGCTCTCCTTGTTTTCCCTTGAAATCCCCCAGGTTAAAGGCTTTTTTTACCTGGGCTGCGACGGCCTTGTCACATTTTGGTGCCTTGTCTTTTACCTGGGTTGCAAAATAGACGAGTAGGTCTGTTTCAAGGGATTCAACGTCTTTGTCTGTTGTGGTCACTCGGGTTGTTTCCATGGAAATCACCTTTTATGTGGGGAAAGATTAATATGTATCCACTAAAATTAACACAGATAGGGGTTAAGTAAAAGAAGTTTTAAGGATGAATATTGATTTCAGTTGACAACGCAACTGAGGATTATTATATTCAGTTGCACTATCAACTGAAAGAGGACGCTATGTTTCAAGAATTTGCAGCAGAATCGGTTGGCCGGCGAATCAATCTTTTGTTTCGCCTGTCCATGATGCATATTAGAGGTGAAATGAAAAAAATGGGGGTTGGACCCGGGGACTATGTCATTCTACCCATTCTATTCCTCCAGGACGGGTTGAGCCAGGATGAATTGTCCAAACAGATGCGGGTGGACAAATCCAATATAGCCCGGGCCGTGGCAAAGATGGAAAAGATGGGAATGGTGGAACGAAAGCCAGACCCCCATGAACACAGGATCAAAAGGGTATATCTTTGCCAAAAAGCCCTGGAGATGCAACCTGATTTTTTTAATGTATTAAAAGAGTGGCACTATATATTGGTCAAGGATATCGATCCTTGGGAACTGGATGTGATAAAAAGAGGTATGGACAGGATGATGAAAAATGCAGAAGACTCCCTCGGCCTGGAAGAATTAGACAACATATTCAATAGGAAAATCATATGAAACACCTGAAAAAACTTGTGATCCTTATCCCTGTGATCATCGGAGTAGGACTGTTCATCCTCATGAAAACCAATAAAAAGCCACCAGTGCGGCTGGAAGACCAGGAACGGGTCCAGGCCGTCCGGGTTATCTCCCTCGAAAAGACAATCGTTATTCCCAGGAGTACCGGCTATGGATATGTCAGAGCAGACCGTACCTGGCAGGCCATTCCAGAGGTCAGCGGCCAGGTGGTCTTCATGGATGAACAGCTGAAAAAAGGGTATTTTATCCACAAGGGAGATCTGCTGCTGAAAATTGATACCAGGTCTTACGGGTTGGCTGAATCCAGGGGGGTGGCTGAGGTAATGGATCTGGATGCCCAGCTCAAACAATTGGAGCAATCAAAGAAAAACACGGAACACCTTCTGGTCATTGAGAAAAAAGCCCTGGTCATTGCCTCCCAGGAACTGGACCGGAAACGAAAACTTTATGAAAAACAATATATCTCTGCCTCGGATATGGAAAAGGAGGAGACAAACTTTTTGGCCCGCCAGACCTTGGTGAACAATCTTGAAAATGCCCTGACACTGATTCCTACCCAGAAAAATGCCTTACTGGCCCGAAAAAAATCAGGGGAATCCTCTGTTGCGGAACGTCGTCTGGATGTGTCTAAAACCGAAATTCTCGCCCCTTTCAACGGCAGAATTTCTCGAGTAAATATTGAACAATTCCAATTTGCCCCGGCCGGTACCATTATGCTGGAGGCCGAAAGTATTGACAGGGCGGAAATACCAGTTCAGCTGAGCCCCCGGGAATTTTTCAAACTGCTTCCCCGTGATCGCACCAAGGCATTCGGACAAATACCTGATATAGAAACCATCCGCAGGGCCATCGGTATCACAGCCAGGGTCAGACTCCCCCTTTTGGAGGATCGGGTAATTGAATGGGAAGGGATGTTTTCCAGAACCGGAGAAGCCATGGATCCTGCCACAGGCACCCTGACGTTTTTTGTCACGGTGGACAACCCCTATGGTAATCTGATTCCCGGCAAAAGACCTCCCCTGACCACCAATATGTACGTGGGAGTCGAATTGTCCGGCCGTTCATTAAAAGACAGGTTTGTTATTCCCAGAAGTTCGGTCCATGGGAGCCATGTTTATGTCTGCACCACCAAAAATCGTCTGGAAATCAGACCCGTGAGAGTGGAACTGACTGTGGAGGATCTTGCTGTTCTGGCTGAAGGGTTCAGCGGAGGGGAAAAGATCATACTCACCGATCTGGTCCCGGCCGTGGAGGGGATGAAGCTTTTACCCGAGCTGGATAATGAAACGATGGAACAACTCAAACGCCGGGCCGCAGGGGAGAGAATCTGATATGAATGCATTCAAGGGAATGGTCTCCTATCTGAGTGCCCATCCAACAGCCGCCAATCTGCTCATGGTGCTTTTTCTGGCCCTGGGTGCTATTTCCGCGGGGGACCTGAAGCGGGAAACCTTTCCGGATTTCAGTGTAGATGCCATTGAGATAACCGCCATTTATCCCGGTGCCACGGCCGAGGATGTAGAAGGCTCCATCTGCCGCCGTATCGAAGATGCCGTTGACAGTGTCAGCTATATCGATGAGGTCAGGAGCACAGCCATGGAAAGCCACGCCAGGGTGGTGGTGGATATGGTGGAAAACGGGGATATTATCCAGTTTTTAAACGACATCAAGACCGAAGTGGAAGCCATCAGCGATTTTCCGGATTCGGTGGAGGATGTGATTGTCAAACGGATCAACCGAACGGACCAGGTGGTCTCCATTGCCGTAACCGGTCCCATGGACCCGGTCCATCTCAAGTTTTTCTGTGAAGATATTAAGAACAGACTCAAACAGATTGACCTTATTTCCCAGGTGGAGGTAAAGGGCTTTTCCAGCCAGGAGTTTCTGATTGAGGTTCCTTTTTATGATATGATGCGTCTGGGATTGTCTGTCCTGGATATTGAGGCGGCCGTATCCGCCCAGAACATAGATCTGCCCGCCGGCAGCCTGAAAACCCGGGATACAGATATCTTGATCCGGTTTACGGAAGAACGGAAAAGTGTTGCGGAACTGGGCGATCTTGTTGTGATTTCAAGTGCCACAGGGGCTGAGGTCCGGCTGGCCCAGATTGCAAAAATTACAGACCGGTTTGAGGATGAGGAGGATAAAATTATCTTCAACGGCAAGAGGGCGGGTATCCTCCAGATTAATAAAACCAAGACGGAAGATGCCCTGGATATAATGGATGCGGTCACCCGCTTTCTGGAAAAAGAACGGTCTCTATCACCGCCAGGGGTTTCGTTTGTTCTTACCCAGAATGTATCCAAAATTGTCCGGGACCGTCTTCAGATGCTGATAAAAAATGCCATCCAGGGGTTGATTCTGGTCTTTATCGCAATGGTGATTTTTTTCCCTTTAAAGTTTTCCTTCTGGGTGGTCATGGGGCTGCCTGTATCATTTGCCCTGACGTTTTTTATCATGAAGCATCTCGGGTTATCCCTGAACATGCTCTCCATGGTGGGGCTTCTCATCGGGGTGGGTATTCTCATGGATGATGCCATCGTCATTGCCGAGAATGTGGCGGCCAATCTGGAAAAAGGAAAAAACGGATTTCAGGCCACGGTTGACGGTATCACCGAGGTGGCCCCGGGGGTGTTATCTTCCTTTCTGACCACTCTCTTTGTCTTTGGAGCCCTTGCCCTGAGCATGGCAGGGGATATCGGCAAGGTTCTCTATGTGATTCCGGTGATCCTCATCCTTACCCTGTCCGTGAGTTTAGTGGAAGCATTTTGTATCCTGCCCAACCACCTTGCCCATGCCCTGGCCGCCAATGGAAAAACGATGAAATCAAATTGGCTCAGACAAAAGATAGAAGGGCTACTTTCCTGGGTCAGGGAAAAAATATTGGGCCGGATGGTGGACCTTGCCATTGATTATCGGTATCTTTTTATAGGAATTGTTCTTTTCATCTTCATTTTTTCCCTGTCAATGATTGCCGGAGGCGTCCTCAAAGTAAGGGCCTTTCCGGAGATTGACGGAGATGTAATCCAGGCCCGGGTTCTCTTTCCCCAGGGCACGCCCCTGGATCGTACAGCCTATTATGTGGACAAGCTGGTGGATGCGGCAGAGAAAATCAACCAGGATCTTTCCCCAAATCAGCCAGGAAAAGTCGACCTGGTGGAGCATATCTCTGTCCTCTACAATACCAATGCCGATGCCGGGGAGACAGGACCCCATGTGGCAACGGTCTCTTTGGACCTTTTAAGTGCCGAAATCAGAACTGCTACCATGGACCAGATCATTCACCAATGGCGCTCTCTTACCGCAAATATGCCCGATGCCCTTGCCCTTGCCTTTAAAGAGCCGGCCATCGGACCCGGTGGGTTGCCCATTGAGATCCGCCTCAAGGGGGATGATCTGGATGAACTCAAGCAGGCCGCAACCCGGCTGATCAATTGGCTGTACCAGTACCAGGGCGTCTCGGATCTTTACGATGACCTAAGGCCGGGCAAGCCTGAAATTCAGGTTTCACTCAAACAGGGGGCCAAGTCCAAGGGATTTACCGCCAGGATGGTTGCAAGTCAGCTTCGGGCGGCGTTCTATGGGAGTACGGCCAGTGAAATGATCATCAGGGATGAATCCTACGAAGTCAATCTGCAAATTGCCGATGCGGACCGGAACAGCATTGCCCGTCTTGAAAATTTTTATCTCATGAACCCCGAGGGGGAGCGGGTTCCGTTGACTGCGGTTGCCTCTGTCTCCCGGGGCAGGGGGTATGCCGGGATCAGGCGGGTGGAAGGTATCCGCACCGTTACTGTGACCGGAGATATGGATACAACCCTGGCCAATGCCTCGGATGTCATTGCCGATACAAGGGTTCGGTTTTTGCCGGAACTGAAAAAAGAGTTTCCCGGAGTCCTGGTCGGGTTGGAAGGCCAGGCAAAGGAGATGAAGGCCTCCATGGGCGGGATGTTAAAAGCCCTTGGAATAGGCATTTTCGGGGTGTTCTGCCTATTGAGTTTTCAGTTTAAATCCTACCAGGAACCCCTGGTGGTAATGGTCACCATTCCCTTTGCCTTTATCGGTGTGGTCTGGGGGCATATCTTCATGGGCCTTGATCTTGCCATGCCCAGCATCATGGGCTTTATCTCCCTGGCCGGTATTGTGGTCAATGACTCCATCCTTCTGGTCACCTTTGTCAAACAGCATACTGCCATGGGGGAGAGTGTTGTCCAGGCAGGGAAGCAGGCCGCTAGAAAACGGTTCCGGGCAGTTCTCCTGACGTCTGTTACCACCATAGCCGGGTTGCTGCCCCTGCTGGCGGAAAGATCTCTCCAGGCCCAGATACTGATACCCCTGGCCTGTTCCATTGTCTTTGGTCTCATGGTCTCCACAGTCCTGGTGCTGGTGGTGGTGCCCAGTCTCTATGCTATACTGGGAGATTTCAATCTGGTCCGCATTGAAAAGAAGACTAAATCGGAAGCTTTATAATAAAGGCCGTCTCTTTTCCGGGGGTGGATTCCACAACCAGTTCCCCATTATGATTTTCCTTGATGATGAAATAGGAAACCGACAGGCCAAGACCGGTTCCAACCCCCACCTCCTTGGTGGTGAAAAAGGGTTCGAAGATCCGTTTCCGGATATTTTCCGGGATACAGGGCCCATTGTTGCTGATTTCAACAGCTGCCATATTCTGCTCCAAAAAATAACGGATCACAAACCGGGGAGATGAAACCTTGGCATCGGACATGGCCTCGGCTCCATTTTTTAAGATATTAAAGAACACCTGTTGAATTTTGGTTTTTTCACAGGGAACCGGCGGAAGATCATTCTCAATTTTTCGAATAATTTCCACCGAGCGGATATCATACTGGTTTTTCAGGGTAAAATCATTTTGCACAAGGTCCAGGGTGGATTCGACCATCTCATGGAGATAATGACTGGATCGCCTGCTGTCACTTTTCCGGCTGAATGACAGCATGTTTTCAACAATTTTTGCCGCCCTCCTCCCCACGGAGGCTATCTGGTCCATCATATAGAAGATTCCCCGTTCCTCCAGATAACCCTTGAGCAAATCCAGATCGACCCCATGTTTTTCGGCTGCTTCAATATTGGCGGGCAAGGGTTTGGACAATCGATTCTTTATAACCTGGGCGGTCTGGAGGATCCCGGCAAGGGGATTGTTGATCTCATGGGCCATACCCGCGGCCAGGCCGCCCACGGAAATCATTTTCTCCGACTGAACCATCACCTCTTCAATTTTGATCCGTTCACTGATGTCTGTATAATTGACCACCAGGCAGGTTTGTTTTCCCTCTTTGTCACGGTACAGGGCGGAGTTGATGCTGACATCCAGAAGCTCTTTTGTCTTTGTGTAACGCTGGCTAATAAAGTCAAATTTTCCGTGGGGATGGGCATAGGTCCTGCTGATAGCATCCCTGGTTGACTGTTTGTCTTTTTCCGGAATAAAATCAAGGGGTTTTCCGATCAGTTCTTCCCGCTCCCACCCAAAGACCCGGGTAAACGCAAGATTAACATAGGTCACTTCCCCTTTTTCCGAATAATAAACAATGGGGGTAGGAGAGGCTTCCAGCATTGTTCTGTGACGTTTTTCGCTTTCCCGAATGGCTGTTTCCGCAAGTTGCTGCTCGGTAATATCCCTTAAAAAAATCACCCAGCCGCTCTGTTTTTCCTTGGGGGTCAACAAAGGGGATATCCTTAAATACCATTGCCTGGAAATCCCTTTGATTTCCAGAGCCACCTCAATCTCAATTGCTTTGTTTTTCCGGTGTGCGGAAACGATATTGTAAAGACCGGGAAACATCTCTTTGGCCGTTTCTTGGCCCGATGCAAAGATCTTAATCCCAAAGGTTTTTGAACAGGCCTTGTTGATCTTCATCACCCTGTCATTCATATCCATGACAATCACCGGGTCCCCCATGCCGTCTATTACAGCCTCATGGGCCATGGGAATAAGATTTAAAAGCTGATACCGGAAAAGGCCCCAGGCAAACAACATCCCGGTGATCATAAAAGAGAACGGGGTAAGATCTATGTTCCGGAGCACCTGAAAACCAAACAGGTACAGCATATTGCACAGCCAGGGGACCATGATTCCGTATAGAATAAGGGTCAATTGTTTTCGATAAATACCCTTGGAAAAAACAAACTTTTTGATCAGAATCAGGGTGGCCCAGAGAATCAGTCCATAGGAAAAGACCACATATACCCAAAAACCAAGAGCCCGCTTAAAGATAATCCCCTGGATGATAAAATTTGATTCCAGAGAGGCCTGCTCCCACATCAAATGATGGAACCCATTGGTCAGGGCAAGAAAAAAGATCACCACCGGAATCATTAAAAGAAAAAAATTGATGCACCTGTTCTGGCAATAGGTTTTTTCGCTAATGGTGCAAACAAATCTAAAAAACATCACCCCCAACCAGGAACAGCCGGCATATTCAAACCTGACCCACCAGAGTTTCAATGAAAGATCCGGGCTTAAAAATTCCATACCATATCCCAGGGACCAGATAAAAACACTTGCCATCATCAGCATGAGTTGACGGGCACCGATTTTGTCCCTGTAATGGGCCAGATAAATTGCAATGCCGGCGCAGATCATCCCGGAAACCAGTGAGAGAAAACCAAATAATATGGTCCAGTTCATATTTTGTATCCTACAATAGATCGGTGCTTATTCAAAACGATATCTATAACTGAAATATTACCGTTTTTCCAGCAGAAACAACTGAAGTTCATCATTAGTCGGATCGCACCATTGGAATGACAGACTATCGTTTATCTATATCATATTCCATAACGCCCCTGTTTGAAAATTGTGGCTTCATTTGCGGGCCTAAAGCGTTTTTAATGCCTTGGTTTCCAGAGCAATCTCTAACTCGGCCAGGGCAATTTCGGAAAGGTTGAAGATATTGGCTTCAGAGCTGGTAACCAATACGATTGAAGGATCCTTATTGATACCAATCCCGATTTTTTTGCAGGCCAGATCCGCCAGTCTTGTGGCAAGAAGAAGTATGTTATCTTCATCAATATCATCATTGTGATGATCCCGGCAGACAATACAATATTCTTCAGGCAGATTCCAATGGGTCATTAATTCAAATCCGTATTCTGTATGAAGAACGCTTAAAAACTCTCTTTTTGCCGTAATACTAAGTTTCGATTTCTGCCCCCTCATGCCCTGTAGAACTTCAAAGGCCTTGAGAACCAAAAGCTTGCCAATATCATGCATCAAGCCGCTCAGGAAAGCCTTGTTGGCAAGCTCCGGGTATCCGCATCTTTGGGCAATCCATTGGCTGCCGGTGGCAGTGGCAACAGAATGCTTCCACATGGCCATCATATACTGCTGGGAAAATTTATCTTTGGAATTATAGTTTATCGACTGGGTGGCCAGCATGACGCAATTTGCCAGCTCTGTCAGACCAAGTCTTGTTGCAGCTTCTTTAATTGTGGTAACCCTGCTGATTCCCTTGTAAAAAGCTGAATTTGCCCTTGCGATCACATCTGCTGCCAGGGATTGGTCCTTTTTAATAAAACAGATCACCTTATCAACATCCGGGTCATTGCTTTTTAAAAATTCCTGCTGGATCTTCATGGCAATTTTACTGAAAACAGGGAGATCTTTTTTGTTTTTACTAATTATCTGACGGACAAGATCATCTATGGAAATCAAATTATTCATATTCTAAGCTCCAACAATTTTTCGAATCACAGAAAGGGGCCTTGGCTTGCTTACACGGGGCAATGCCCTTAATACCTCCTCAAGGGTTGTTAAACCGATTGCTGCCTTTACAAGACCATCTTCAAACAAGGTGATAAGCCCTGAATGTTTAAGGCTGATCTGCCTCAACTCATGGGTGGTTTTCTTGGCAAGAACCGCCTCTCTGATCATCTCTTCGGGTATCAGCATTTCAATGATGGCGATTCTTCCCCTATAACCGGTATGTTTACATTTTTTGCACCCTTTGCCCTTTAAAAATTTGGCCTCTGCCATTTCTGAATGGGAGGTCCCCAGGCGTCTTAACTCTGTCAGATCCGGATGATAGGGCGCAGAGCACTCATCACATACCCTTCGTAAAAGCCTTTGAGCAATAACGCATACAACGGTTGATGCGACCAGGAAAGGCTCAATATTCATATTTAATAACCGCACCAAAGCCCCAATACTATCTTCCGTATGAAATGTGGTCAATACCTTATGGCCTGTTAAAGCCGTCTGGATACAGGTCTGGGCAGAAAAAACATCCCGAATTTCTCCGATTACAACCACATCCGGGTCCTGGCGAACAATATGTTTAAGGGTCTCTTCAAAGGTACGGCCAATATCTGTTTTAATCGAACATTGGGCAATCCCGTTAATTTTATACTCCACTGGATCTTCAGCCGTGATGATCGTAATATCAGGTTTGTTGATATGATTTATGCAACTGTACACCGTGGAGGATTTTCCGGATCCGGTCGGGCCGGTTACCAGCAAAACCCCCGAGGGAAGGGATAAAATTTCATCCTTAAATCGGTTCAACACATTTGGCAGCATTCCGATTTCATCAATTCCCAACAGTTGCTCCTGGGTTTTCAGCAGACGCATGACAATATTATCACCATAAACCGTGACAAAAAAAGACATTCGAAGATCAAATTTGATCCCATTGTGTTCAAAAAGAAGTCTGCCATCCTGGTGCCGTCTTTTTTCAGCAATATCAGCACCGCACATGATCTTAAACCGGCTGGCCAGTTTTGCATGGAGGCTGGAAGGATAATCCCTGAAATGAACCATGACCCCGTCCTGGCGGAACCTGACCCTTACCCTGTCTTCAAGGGGTTCCACATGGATATCACTGGCATCCAGGTGATAGGCATTCTCAATAATATAATTGGCAACATCCATAACATTGAATTTGGACGGACCTCTTTCTTCTTCGGTTTCCCTGCTGGATTTAAGATGGTGCAGTTTCTCTTCCAGCTGACTTTTTCGGATAATCCCCTTTTCAATATTATTCCCAAAAATTGTTTTTGCCTGCTGGATGCTATGGGGGTCAAGGGGATCGGAAAAAGCAATCTGAACAGCACCCTTATCTATTCTTTTTATGGGTAGGAAATGAAATTTTTTATACAGCTCAAGGTTTCCCTGGTCAATAAGTTCAGAATCAGGATCCTGTGTAACAATTTCTATGATGGGGATGTCCAGTTGTATAGAGATGATCTCGGTAAGATTATCGTCGGAGATATAATGATGATCAATCAAAATATCCCCAATTTTAATCTCTTCTTTGGTATTTTTCTGGATGATTAACGCACTCTCAAGATCCTCATGGGACAAATATCCCAAACCATTTAAAAGATCTCCAATGCGCAGACTTCCCTGGTGTTTTTTCAAAATTTTGCGAATATCTTCATCTTGGAGATAACCCAATTCCTTAATAACATCCAGGTGGGCGCGCTTTGTCTGAAGTTTTTGGGTCACCTTGTATGAATAAACAGCTTTTTCTTTTTGGAGCAGGCCCTCGTCAACCAAAAGCTGAACAATCGTATTAAATTTAATTTCTTTGGTTTCTCTATCCACTTTACAAGATTCCAATCATTTGTTTATATTAACCCTGTCATCAACTAAAATGAAACAGCAAATAGGGGCCTAATTTATCATAGTGATCGGAAGATTCAAATTGAACGCCTATTTCTCCGGAAGATATGGTCCTTACGATTACCCCTTTGTAAATTGCTGATTGCTCTAAATCATCCAGTATAAATTCAACAAAAATCTTTTCACCAACCTTCAGTTCAAGTTTGTCGATACATTTTATTTTTAAGCCAAACCTTGAAATATCAACCACAAGGATGGCGATTTTTTTTAAATCTCTTACTATATTGCCTTTCAAGGAGACTCTTTCCCTTACACATTGACGTCTTTCAAGAATCACAGAGGATTTATGCTTACAGGTGCAGGTGTATTTTAATTTAATTTCTTTATCCGCCTGAGTAAACTTGGAAACATCCATTTGCCGGATCTTCTGACATTCAGGGCAGGTAAATGTGGCCATTTTATTTTTATTCACAAAGGCTTTTTGAACCATCTTTTGTTTACCTCGGATCGGTTATTAAACCATACCTTATTGCAAATTAACCGCTCAAGTTTCAACTGCGGATCTCCTAATAAAGAGATAATGAATTAAGGTATAATGGATATGTATTGTTTCTTTAAACGCAAATCAAGCCAAATATAGCAAAGCAACTGTAAATAATCATACCCTGATAGGGTCATAAAAGCAAATACCCTCGGTTGAACAAAGCAATTCTCGGTGAGTGAAACCTTTATATACCTGAAAAGGCCTTCTGCAAAAATTTAAATACATTTTTCGCAAAGAAAATAACACCTAGGGGTTTTAAACCCAGGATTTTTTTGTCTCCAGCGATTGTCCCTTTACCCGGCACCGTCAGGGTGAAGGGACGCCGCTAAATCCCTTCCGCTCGTCCTGAGCTGCAGGGAAGCGGAAATGACCGAATCTATACCGTCCTGGTGATCCGGCCATTTAACGCCGCTCTGTCCCTTCACCCTGCCGATGCCTATATACCATCGTTCATCAAGAGCACTCACCCCAAAAGGCCTTCCATAATTCAAGTAAATTCTATAAGCTAATTTATGTAATAACCTTCCTGTAGAAGATTTTCAGGCAGGAAGGTTATTTTCCATTTAAGTTGAGTTTTATACCCGCGGGATTGAAGATTGTAGCATACCAAATATTGTGGTCTGAAAAAGATAAAGAAAGCGACCAATTACAGGGACAGTCTTTGGTTGTCGTTTGCCTGAAAAATGGGGGGTGGCCTGGAAATAGTCCTCGCCTCTTAATGCGGAGCCGCCTGAACCACAAAAATCTGCGGCCCGTCCGTCAGTATTTTTTTGTTGGGATTTTATGGTCCACGGGTGAGTCAAAGTTGATTTACGGGATATGTCCGAATCCATGAACCACAAGTTTCTATAGGGATGTCATAAGTTGGTGGATTGCGATACTATGCCGGAGAAAAATTTTGACCGTGTGTTTTTGAAAAATGGACTTTTACCTCCTTTTCAATTTTTTCCCCCACCTTACTTATAGTTATTTTCATGTTATAACGGAGCTGTAAGTTTAACCAAAATTCT
>JADGEQ010000040.1 GCA_016744295.1 Desulfobacteraceae bacterium
GGAAGTTAAGCTCTTTAGCGTCGATGGTACTGCATGGGAGACTGTGTGGGAGAGTAGAACGCCGCCAGATTATTCTTCAAAAAGCCCTATCACGTTTTTCGTGATAGGGCTTTTTGCGTTTGATGTAATAAGCTTTCTGGAAGGTCAAACGACCCTGCCTTTTAAATAAAAAAAACTATGGCTTTATTTTCTTTTTCTGCTAACTCCAGCAAGCCCTAATAAGCCAAAACCGAAAAGAACCATGGTGGTTGGTTCTGGGACTGTTGGTGTGCCAGAGTTTCCCACTGTTACAACATTATCGATCCAATTTTGAGTCCCTGTAACCAATACAGGCCCATCAACGGCTATGACAACAAAAAATTGATCAACCAAGGCGCTGCTGCCTACCGTAGACGAAACTTCCGTCCAAAGAGGGTGAGATGCCCCTATGCCAAATGATGGGTCTCTATTCAAAAATACATCTGCCCCCCAAAATAAACTGCCGGTAACGGTATCATGATATCCGATTTTCGCAAAGATATTAGTTGAGTCTATTATGCCCGTCTCTAATGTTGAAACTGAAAATTGAGCTGAAATGCTTGTCACTGATTCTGGCGAAAAAACTGGGGATATGAACCTACTAAATGATGTTGCAGGAAGGGTAGAGAGGGGGTCGCTTCCCATAATTGCCCCATTGAAACCGTCGATAGGTTCAAGGGGGCCTACTACATTAAGAGGTGGTACCCCCACATTGGGAGAGCCCGAGTAGTTGACATTATCAAACCATTGTGCAGGGACTATAGGAGTGCTTGCTGATTCAAAAGACCATCCTTGATTAGTCCCGTCATTAAAGTCCCATGTAGTTCCACTTGCTGAACCACCAATTAGTAAGACAAAAGCTAAGCATGATAAAAATGTGATTTTGTTAATAACTTTTTGACATTTCATGAAACCTCCTTCGATTAAATGGTAATAATAAAACTACATGCTCATTTGAAATTTTTACAGAACGATTCAAGTCAGTATCAGAAGATATCTAATGGGAAGATAGATTTTTTACACAAATGGAGAATAGTTTTAGATTATTGCAAAAATGATACCACGATAACGCATGGTCGAAACCCTTGTTGATAAGGATTTAACAAAGTATAGGGTATATTTTTTCTGAGAAAAAAATGTGATTAATTAAGAATTTTTTTTCTTATAGCGAGATACTGATATTTAATTTTTTACCTACTTAACTTGGATGCTCAAGCTCATGACGACTTGAACTAAACCGTTGGGGCGGGGAATTCGATCCGACCGGAAAATCCATATTCAGTTACCACAAGTGCTGGGCTCGGATCCAGGGCAGCAATGTGAATTAACAGGCTGTGCCCATAACCTGTTGTGCCTATTTTTGGGTAAGTTTGAAACCGATTGATTTGTGTTTTTTTATATATTGCTCTCCTCTGCTGGTGTACTCTTTCTCACTCATTCGGTTGTTGCGGGCTTGATGAAAACACCTGAATCGAATCCGTTTACTGTGTGACACACCCGGCTTTCTAACAATAGATTTTTTTTGCATTTGATTGTGCGATAAAAATAGAACTTTTTATGAACAAAGTTAAAAAAACTTTTCGCAATTTTGTTTGCCGATAACCATCCAGGCATATCCCAATTCAGGTAAGGAGCTATGAATGATGGTATCGGTAAAATATGTGAACTGATTTTTAACCATGGTTATGTTTGACAGGTCATTTCAAGCTATTCCATCTGTATTTTCCTTAGTCGGATTCATCTGCATGCCGCTACTCAATAAATTTTTCAGGGAAACGGCAAAATCATCATACTTCTCAGAACAACAATTTTCTTTGACCTTTTCAGCCAGAGCATCATGTTGTTTGTTTGACAAAATCCCTCTTCTTTTTTTCAACATCATCACTTCTTTTGGCAGACCAATTTCGCAATAAGTGTTCAAAACCTTGTCCAACTCAAAAGAAGTCAAAACATTATTTTTTCTATTCAACGCATTCAGCAGTCTGCGTCCTTTTCCTCCCTTGGCAAATTCAATGAGTTTTTCAGGCAAATATTCATTCTCCATAAGAAATGAGGGGCGAAAACAGTTTATTTTTTCTTCTTTTTCATTTCGGTATACCAATCTTCACCACCGTAAAGTGCATCAGAACATTCAGAGCACATACCATGGCTAAATGAAACATGGGAATGTTTCTGAAAATACGCTTCCAAACTGTTCCAATAGCCTTTGTTATCCCGGATTTTTTTGCAGTTCGAACAAATCGGGAGCAAACCCGTTAATGTTTTCACATTTTCAAGTGTTTTTTGAAACGCTTTGAGCAGTTTTTCTCTTCCCTGTTCTGCTTGTTTCTGCTGTGAAATATCTCTTGCAATACACATTACCATGTTCTTTCCATTCAAGGTCATGGCACTCAGTGTAACAATAACAGGAAACGGTGTCCCATCATTTTTGCAATGGGTCCATTCAAATACTTTTCTCCCTTCCTTGAGAGTTTCTTGGATATATTGTGCTGATAGTTTTCTGGATGATTTACCGTTGGGCTGGAATTCAGGAGACAATTGATCAGGTCTCTTTCCGATAAAATGTTCACGATCACCAGTATCATGAAGTTTAACGGCCATATTGTTACAATCTATAAATTTATTCATATTCAAATCAATTATTGAGATGGAATCAGCAGAAGAATCAAAAAGAGTTCTGTATTTTTTTTCACTTTCAATGAGTTTTTTCAGCATTAATTGATTTTCTTTCTTCAATAATCTCTGGGTAAGAAAGTTTTGGATTGTTGAAAATAAATCATCAGTTTCAAAGGGTTTTTTTAAATAGTCGATTGCTCCCATCCTAAATGCTTTCACTGTTAATTCGGCCGAAGTATTGCCGGTCATAATGATAACAGGAGTATCTATATTTTGGTTTTTTAATCGTTCAATTACTTGAAAACCATTCATATCCTCCATGAAAATATCCAGGAGAACCAGATCAAACTCATCATTGATTAAATAGGTTAATGCCTCACCACCACTGTTGCATATTTTTACTTTATAGCTTTGGGTAGATAACAGTATTTTTAGGCTGTTGCATAGTCGGGGTTCATCATCGACAATAAGAATTTTTGAATTTTTGATCATTGCTGTCCTTGAATGGTTAAAGATCTTTTTTGTTCTTAAATGGAAACATACCCCCCAGGTATGCCAATTTGATATTTTCATCCGCAGCTGATCAGCAGCAATGTGGTTAAAGCTGTTTATCGTTTTTCAATAGTGCGCAATAGGAGAAGTGGATGATGAAATAGAATTATGAGCATTTAAAACGGCCACGGGCGAACAATTTAATCTTTCAGCAATATGATAGTTAGATTCCGATGTCAACAAGAGAAACACTAATTGTAGAAAATGAATATTCTTTACAAAGTTTGTATCAATATTATATTATGTAATACTTTTTGTGGCCTTTGCCAAAAAAAGGTAACAATAAACGAATAATCCATTTTGATCATTATCATCCGGAGAAAAAATATGACATCCTTCCATACCCGCATCCCCCATCATTTAATTACCCGAGATCTTGCTGCTGTCGCCATGGGGCAGAAGCCTGCGGATTTGATTCTCCGGAATGGAAAACTGGTTGACGTGTGTACGGCAAGGATTAAGGAAAATTGTGATCTTGCCGTTTATAAGGGATATATCGCCCTGGTGGGAGATGCCTCCCATGTATTAACAGATGAAAATACGCGGGTTGCTGACGTGAGCGGTAAATATCTTTGCCCGGGGCTCATTGATTCCCATATGCATGTGGAAAGTTCCATGGTGGATTTGAGATCCTTTGCTGCAGGGGTTTTGCCCTGCGGAACTACCACAATATGTCCTGATATCCATGAATTGACAAATGTTCTTGGAATGGATGCCATTGGGTTGTTTCAGGAAAGCTCTGCAGATCTTCCCCTTAAGGTGTTGACTGCCATGCCGGTATGTGTACCTTCTCTTCCGGGGATGGAAGATTCCGGTGCAACGATCACTCCAAAGGATGTTAAGCAAGCTTATGCTTCCGGATTGGTATTCTTGCAAGGCGAGCAGATGAATTTTCCGGGAGTAATGTATGGTGACCAAACCGTCCACGAGATTGTTGGCCACGGTCTTGCCGCAAATAAGGTTCTCACCGGGCATTATGCCGGAGAAGATCTTAATGCTGGGCTTAATGCCTATATTGCTTCGGGTATGACTGCTGATCATGAGACCACCACAGCCACGGGTGCCCAGGCAAGGGCAGGGCTTGGCATGTATGTACAGCAACGATATGGCAGTGCCTGGCTGGATTTACCCAACCTTATCACGGCCATAACAGAAAATCCAGGAACCGATACCCGGTTTTACACCATGGTCACCGATGATGTTACTTCGGCTACCATCGTTGAAGAAGGACATTTGGATCGGGTATTCAGAAAAGCCGTAAGTCTGGGGCTCAATCCCATCATTGCCCTGCAGATGATTACCATCAATGCGGCCCAGATGCTGGAGCAGAGCCGGTGGATCGGTTCCTTAACCCCGGGGAGAGCAGCGGATATTTTGGTGGTGGATAATTTGACGGATTTTATGGTTGAACAGGTCTTTAGTGACGGGGTCAAAGTGGCTGAAAAAGGGGAGATGCTCAGGCCTGTATCATCTTTTAAATATCCGGACACAGCTATCAATACCATGCATCTAAAATTGCTTTCTCCATTGGATTTTCATATTGCAGCACCTGGTACGGACAGGGTAAGGACACGGGTGATCCAACTGGTCCCCGGTCGGGTTCATACCCTGTCAACCATCGTTAAAATGCCTGTTATAGATGGTGTTATCAGTGCTGACCCGGGTAATGATGTTGCCAAGGCCGGTATGTTTTTTCGGCACAAACCCAACCTTCCGGCAGAGAATACCCGGGGGCTTGGTCTTGTTTCCGGTACAGGGTTTAAGCCCGGTACTGCTTACGCTTCCACTGTTTCCCATGACTGCCATAACCTTTTGGTGGTGGGTATGGATGATGAGGCCATGGTGCTTGCTGCCAATACCCTGATCAATTCGGGCGGGGGACTTGCGGTTGTTCAGGACAACAGGGTCGTTTCTCATTTACCCCTGCCCCTTGGCGGGCTGATGAGTCTTTCTTCGGTTGAAACCACTGCTGATGGAGTCTCATCCATTGAAAAGGCTCTCCAACAGATTGGCTGCCCCCACGTGGCATTTGAAATGACCATGAGCCTTCTGGGATTGGTGGTTCTTGGCGAACTTCGACTCTCCAACCGGGGATTGGTGGAGATGAAGGAGGGGCAGGCCCCCGGTTTTGTGGATCTGATCGTTTTATGATTCTATTTTAGAATTTTGGAGGTGAAGATATGGAAAAAAATCCCCATCATCTGGTTCTGGGAGAGTTATCCGATTTTTTAACAGGTGAGACGCGCATCGATACCCACGATGAACGGTATAGACAGAAAATTTCAAAACATCTGGTCAAAAGGCTGGGGTATGCAAAGGCGCAGATTTGCCAAAATGAAGTGCTGAACATTACGGCTGGAAATCAAAAAGCCAGGGTAAAGGTTGATTTTCTGATCAAAGAACGAAACAAAACCTGTATGCTGATCAAATATGCCCCGGGCTCTCTTGTGACCCGGCGGCTTTCCAACCTGGCTCTATCCAGGATCATTTGTGCGTATCAGGTTCCGGTTGTTGTGACCACCAATGGTGAGGATGCTGAAATTATCGACGGCTTGACCGGTAAACTAACCGGCCAGGGGTTGGAGGGGATTCCGTCAAAAATACAATTAGAAAAAATAGATCACTCGGTAAATTTTCCCGTCATATCAGCCGGCATACATGAAAAAGCTTCCAGGATTGCCTTTGCCTGTGAGGTGGATGGGGCCTGTCCCTGTGATACTGATGTTTGCATGGTTCAACCCTAGAAAATTAGATTAAATAAGATTGCTTCTCATTATTTTTCAGGTTGGAGGAGAGAAGTTTTCCAAGGTAATACCCAGTATAGGATTTTTTATGGCAAGCCACCTGTTCAGGTGTGCCCTGGGCAACAATGTATCCCCCCTTATCTCCGCCTTCCGGACCCAGATCAATGACATGATCGGCACATTTAATAACATCCAGGTTGTGTTCAATGACCACCACGGTGTTATCCGCATCCACCAGTTTTTCCAACACACACAATAATTTGTTGATATCGTCGGAATGAAGACCTGTGGTGGGCTCATCTAAGATATAGATGGTTTTTCCGGTGTTTTTCTTGGATAATTCCCTGGCAAGTTTAATCCGCTGGGCTTCCCCACCGGAAAGGGTGGTGGCGGACTGGCCCAGTTTTATATAACCCAGTCCCACCGCAACCAGGGTTGCAAGGGTATTTCGAATGGCCGATATTTTGTCAAAAAAAACCATTGCCTGGTTAATGGTCATGTCCAGAACCTGGGCAATATTTTTCCCCTTGTATTTGATGTCCAGAGTTTCCCGGTTATACCGCTTTCCTTTGCAGATATCACAGGCAACATAGACATCGGGCAAAAAATGCATTTCTATTTTAATGATGCCGTCTCCTGCGCAGGCCTCACACCTGCCCCCTTTTATGTTAAAACTGAAACGGCCTGGTTTATACCCCCTGGCACAGGCTTCCTTTGTCTTGGCAAATAATTCCCTGATATGATTTAACACCTGGGTATAGGTGCCGGGATTTGATCTCGGGGTTCTGCCAATGGGGGACTGGTCAATGTGGATCACCTTATCCAGATGTTCGATTCCCATAATTTCTCTGTGACCTCCCACAACCTTTCTGGACCGGTTTATCCTGTTGGCAAGGGCCTGGTACAGAGTGGCTAGCACCAGGGTTGATTTGCCGGAACCAGATACCCCTGTGACACAGGTGAAGCAGCCCAGGGGGAAGGAAATATCAATCTTTTTTAAATTATTGGCGGCAGCCCCGAGGATGGTGAGTGTTTTTCCATTGCCTTTTCTTCTGGTGTTGGGGATTTTAATCTGTTTTTTTCCAGAAAGATAAAGTCCGGTTAAGGAGGTCTCGTCTTTGAGCAGTTGCTCAGGGGGGCCTGAAAAAATGACATTTCCGCCGTTGATGCCGGCCCCGGGGCCTATATCAATGACATGATCGGAAGCAAGAATGGTCTCTTCATCGTGCTCCACCAAAAGAACTGTGTTGCCAAGAGCTTTCAGGTTCATCAGGGTGTTGAGCAGTCTGGCATTGTCCCTTTGGTGCAGGCCGATACTGGGCTCATCCAGCACATAGAGCACGCCGGTGAGGTTGGATCCGATTTGGGTAGCCAGTCGGATTCTCTGGCTTTCTCCCCCGGACAGGGTGGTGGCAGACCGGTCCAGGCTAAGGTATTCAAGGCCCACATTTTCCAAAAATCCCAATCGTGCAATCAATTCCTTTGTAATACTGTCTGCAATCAGTTGATCTTTTCCCGCAAGGTTCAGGCCAGACATAAAGATGACTGAGTTTTGGATGGAAAGACCGGTGATTTCCCAAATGGCCTTCCCGCCGACCGTAACTGATCTTCCTGCTTCATTCAACCTCGTTCCCCGGCATTTTGGACAGGGTTTAAAACTCATAAATCTTTTAATGTCTTCCCGGACAGAGACCGAAGAGGTCTCATTGAACCTGCGTTTTAAATTGGGAACCACCCCTTCGAATGCTTTTTTATAGGTGATAATTTTTCCGGCCCTTTCCACGTAGAAGGGTATTTCTTCTTTTCTGGAGCCGTTTAAAATGGCTTTTTGAAATTTGGATGATAAATTTTTAAAGGGGGTGTATATGTCTTCCTTATAATATGAGACCAGGGCATCTAAAAACTCCATGAATTGAACAGAATCTTTATTCTCCCAGGGGAGAACCGCCCCCTGGCGCAGGGAGATATTTTGATCCGGTACAATCAAATCAGGATCAAATTGGATGATGGCACCAAGGCCATCGCAATGGGAACAAGCTCCCTGGGGAGAGTTAAATGAAAAGCTGGCCGGTGTGAATTCGGGATAACTGATACCGCAGTCAACGCAGGAAGCATTTTCACTGAACAATCTTTCTGTGTCCTGGGTGAGGTTTATAAGCGTCACCAATCCCTCGGACAAGCCCATGGCCATCTCAAGGGAATCTGTGAGGCGTTTTTCAATTCCCGGTTTGATGATCAGACGGTCCACCACCACATCAATGGAATGTTTTTTGTTTTTGTCCAACTGTGGCAGATCTTCTATCAAAAAGATCTCTTTGTTCACCCGGACCCGGGCAAATCCCTCCTGTTTCATTCGGGTTAACAGGTTTTTATGGCTGCCCTTCTGACCGATTACCAGGGGAGCTAGGATCATCACCTTTGATTTGTCCAAAGGTATTGGGGCAAGCATTTTGCCCGATTCTGTTACCCGTTCCATAGTTGGGTTTATAATTTGATCTGTAATCTGGTCAATGGACATGGAAGAGATGGGTTTTTGGCATTTAGGGCAATGGGGATGGCCCACCCTTGCAAAAAGAAGACGAAGATAATCATAAATTTCCGTCACCGTTCCCACGGTGGATCTGGGGTTGTGACTGGCGGTTTTTTGCTCGATGGAGATGGCCGGTGAGAGGCCTGTGATGGCGTCCACATCTGGTTTGTCCATCTGGCCTAAAAATTGTCTTGCATAGGTGGAAAGAGATTCCACATATCGACGCTGGCCTTCAGCATACAGGGTGTCAAAAGCAAGGGTTGATTTGCCCGAGCCTGAAAGTCCTGTGATAACCGTCAGACTGTTTTTGGGAATTTGGACATCAATATTTTTAAGGTTGTGCTCCCTTGCCCCCAGGATAATGATCTTATCCTTATCCATTTATTGGGTCTCCCAAGGTGCCGGGGTCTTCTCTTTGTTTTTTTGACAGATTATCTGCCTGGAATGCCGCCATGCAAATGGCTTCCACAAGACTTGTTGGATCAGCAATACCCTTCCATGCAATGTCATAGGCAGTTCCGTGGTCCACGGAAGTTCTGATGATGGGAAGTCCCAGGGTGGTGTTTACCCCGTCCTTGAAGTGAACCAGTTTAAAGGGAATCAGTCCCTGGTCATGGTACATACAGATAACGGCATCATATTTTCCCTTGATTGCCTGGAAAAATACCGTATCCGGGGGCAGGGGACCATCAATGTGAAGCCCTTGCTTTTTGGCCTGTTCAACAGCAGGTAGGATGATGTTTTTCTCTTCATTGCCAAACATGGATTCTTCCCCGGCATGGGGATTCAGGCCGGCCACAGCCAGTTTGGGGGAAGAAATGCCAAATCTGTGGACCAGGGAATCCTGGGTCAGGCGGATGGTTTGGCAGATGTTTTGGATGCTCAGACTTTTTGCCACCTGACAAAGGGGGATATGAATACTCACCAGTACAACTTTTAATTGTTTTCCGGCCAGCATCATGGCAAATTCACAGGTGCCGGTCTGGTCTGCAATCAGTTCTGTGTGTCCATGGAACCTGGACCCCGCAATTTTGAGTCCGGTTTTGGTGATGGGGCAGGTGACCAGACCATCAATCTTCTTGTTTTGGGCCAGGCTAACACCGGTGAGAATATATGTTTCCATGGCTTTTCCCGTATCAATGCTAGGGGAAGAAAGGGTGGTTACATTTTCTTCAAGGCGTGAACAATTGATTATGGAGATCGTTTTTGGATCGTCAATGGCATTTTTTGGATGATCCACAGAAAGAATATTCAGGGGAACCGATAAAAATTTCATGGCTTTTTTTAGAATAGCAGCATCCCCAATGACAACAGGTTTGCACATGGTATGTATTCTAGGGTTGTTCAGGGCTTTTACAAGAATTTCCGGGCCAATACCGGCGGGATCTCCCATGGAAATACCGATAACAGGGCGGTTCAAGATTGGTTTCATATATTTGTCACAATATTAAAGAGGTTATTGCCAAAAAAGGTAAATATACTATTTGAAAGGGAAAGTGTAAATAAAATTGAATGAATAAATTGTGAAACCCTTGTGAAATTCGGGTTTGAAGAATATGATCAATATATATTTAATTAAGAGTAAAATTGAATAAATCATAGCAAATAGCAGTAAAAAAAAAATAATGTGATTTGAAAAAAGGATAAAAATGTTAAAATTTCTTTGAAAAAGAGATAGTTGTCGAAGTGGCTGGAATTTAAAGAAATTTTTTTGTTTCACAGAAAATACTCTTTAATTTCAGGGTTTTGAAAATATATGCCAGACAAAAACCTAATCTGATGCTAACACGGTTTATCCGAGTTGACCCAAAATTCATATTCGAATAGAAAAGTCTATACTTTTTATCTTGTCCGTTAGATTCACTATAATAGTTTAATTTCGCTGTATAAACATAAGAACCAAGCATGGTTTGAAAAGAAAGGTATTTTTGTCAACAAATGGAGTTATCCTGGGAAAAAGTTAAGTTTCAACTCAAAAAGTCAATACCTGATCATAGCTATCGGATGTGGATAGACCCTTTGGTACTTATTGAATATAATGCCACTGGTATAACGCTGGTCACTCCAAATGAGTTCTTTATCAAGCGGATCAAAGAAAATTATCTGGATATATTTAAAAAAGAGTTTTTAAACCTTGGACATTCTGTAAATATTGAGCTCCAGGCAAAGGGGAAAAAAGAGGCCAAGGGTACGAAAAAGACCAAAGACCAGACAAAAAATCAAAAACAGGATAAGTTTGGCAGCGCTTACCCGGTTCAGACAGTGCTGTCCCGGTTTAAAAAACCGGAACAGGCAACTTTGCCGGGACTGGATGCCACCTTTAACGGCGGTAGAATGCTGAAAAAGGGATATACCTTTGATGATTTTGTTGTGGGGGATAACTCCAATTTTGCCTATTCAGCTTCCCTTTCCCTTGCCCAGGGTAAAAAGAACGGGGCGGGGATCCTATATCTGCTGGGTAAGACAGGACTCGGGAAAAGTCATTTGTCCCAGGCGGTTGGGCATCATATGATGTCCAATAACAGATCCAACAGGGTTTATTATGTGACTGCCGAAGATTTTACAAATGAAATGATTTTTTCCCTGAGAAACCACACCATTGACGGGTTTAAGGAAAAATACCGAAGAAAATGCGAGGTGTTGATTTTAGAAGATATCCATTTTTTGTCGGGTAAAATGGCCACCCAAAAAGAGCTTGCCATCACCCTGGATTATCTGTTGGATGCCGATAAAAAGATTATTTTTTCCGGGTGTGAACTGCCAGATGAAATTCCCAAGCTCAATGATCAGCTAAAATCGAGATTAAGCATGGGGCTGGTGACTGAGATTGAGGCTCCGGATTACAGGACCCGGCTCAGGATATTAAAAAAGAAATCAACTACCCTTGGGTGCAAGGTTCCCATGAAGGTGAACGAATACATAGCCCAGGAACTTTGTGACGATGTAAGGCAGTTGGAAAGTGGGCTCTTTGGTGTGGTCGCAAAGGGGCAGATCATGGGCCGGAATATTGATATTGAGCTTGCCCAAAGTGTCTTGAATAATATCACCAAAAACAGGAAGCGAATTAGTATCGATTTGATCAAACAATTGGTGTGTAATGAGTTTGCAATCTCGGAAAACGATATTATGTCCAAATCCAGGAAGCGAATTATTGTAAAGCCCCGGCAGGTGGCCATGTTTCTTGCAAAAAAATATACAGACCAGCCCATTAAAATAATCGGTTCCAGTTTTAAAAAATACCATGCAACGGCCATTTATTCAGTAAATGCCATTGAAAAGGAGCTCAAACACAAAGGCGTTTTGTCTGAGCAAATCAACTATATTTCCAAAAAAATTGAAGCAGGCAAATTTTAAATGGGCCTCTTGCCCTCCATTTATAAAAATTTTGAAAAAATAGTTGGAAAAAAATATCTAACCGATCAAAAAGAGGAACTGCTCTGTTATTCCTATGATGCCACAGGGCGATCCTTTTTGCCGGATGCCGTGATCTACCCTGAAACCCAGGAACAGATTTCCGGTATTTTAAAATTGGCATCCCAAAAAAAAATCAATATTATTCCCAGGGGCAGCGGGTCGGGCATGACCGGAGGGGCAATCCCGGTTGACGGTGGGGTGGTATTGGTCACCAGCCGTATGAGCCGCATCCTCGAAATTGACCAGGAAAATTTCATTGCCAGGGTTGAACCAGGGGTGATTATTTCTAAAATACATAGTGCTGTGGAAGCCAAAGGTCTTTTTTATCCGGTGGATCCTGCCAGTTCTTCTGTTTGCACCATTGGCGGGAATGTGGGTGAATGTGCAGGAGGACCCCGGGCCGTAAAATACGGGGTTACCAGGGATTATGTATTGGGGCTTACGGCTGTCACACCGTCGGGGGACATCATTAAAACAGGGGTGTCAACGGCAAAAGGCGTGGCCGGATATGATCTTACCCGGCTGATTGTGGGGTCCGAGGGAACATTGGCTGTGGTCACCGAAATTATCTTGAAATTGCTGCCAAAGCCAAGGGCTGTAAAAACCATGGCCGTTTTCTTTGACAGTATTGATCTGGCAGCCAAAGCCATATCCAGTGTTATGAAACAGGCCATTATACCCAGGTGTGTGGAATATTTGGATGAGGCCTCAATCAATCTTGTTCGACAATTTCTTTCTTTTGAACTGCCAAAAATGACCAAGGCACTATTGATACTGGAATTGGATGGGGCCGAAGATCAGGTTGAACGAGAGGCAGAACAGATCAAGGCATTTTGTTCCAGCGCAGGCGCCATTGAAGTTATTGTGGCGGCTGATCAGACAGAAGCGCAAAAGCTGTGGGAGGCCAGAAAGGCATTGTCTCCGGTTCTGTATAAAATTGCTCCCAATAAAATCAATGAAGATATTGTGGTGCCGATTTCAAAAATTCCCAAAATGGTTGAGGTTACCCGGAAAATTCAAAAAGAATCCGGCCTGACCGTGGTAAGCTTTGGCCATGCAGGCGATGGTAATATCCATTGCAATATCATGTACGACAAACAGGATCGGGACCAAACAATCCGGGCTGAAAAAGCTGTGGATGACTTGTTTACGGCTACCCTGGCGCTTGGTGGCACTATCACAGGAGAGCATGGTGTGGGCATCACAAAAATGAAATATCTTTCCCGGGAAATCGGTAGCTTGGAGCTTGAACTCATGAAGGGGATAAAAAAGGTATTTGATCCGGACAATATCTTGAATCCTGGAAAAATATTTGACCAGTGCGGTTAGCGATTAGCTAACCGCACTGGTAGAAAATATTTTCCTGATACCCCGCGGCTTTGTGGGTTCGCAAGCGGGTTTGCTAGTGGGGTTTGACGGAATACTCATTGTAAAGCAACAATTTATCAAGGATATCTATCTTTGGGTTCTTGATTTGCGTGACGCAGCATTTGATCGAAATCGAACAATAGGTTGAGCATAGTTTATTCTTTTTGTTATATTCTCCAAAACAATCCGGTGTATCGATGGTGTCTTTTTTTTGCGTTTTTTTGACAAGAATCTGCCCCTGCTTTATTTCCATTTGCTTTCCATATCTAATTTCATATTCAATTAATTGACGGCAATTTTTTTTTGATGTGAACCATTGACTCCAGTTTTTCAACCAGGGGTATCAGGGTCTGTTTTTGGTTCGCTGACACCATAATTCCTTGATTTAAGAGCCATCGGTTATCAAATTGTTCCAGGTCAACCTGGTCTAATTTGTTAAACACATAGAGTGTGGGTATCTTATCAAGATCCAGTTGGGTCAGAATCTTTTCGACGGATTCTTTTTGCTGTTCATACCGGGGGTTACTGATATCAATTACGTGGAGAATGATATCAGCTTCTGCTAATTCTTCCAGGGTGGCGTGGAATGCCTCCATCAGTTCTTTTGGAAGCTTCTGGATAAACCCAACGGTGTCCGTAATAATGACTTCCGTATCCATTGGAAACCGCAGACGTCTGGAGGAGGGATCCAGGGTTGCAAATAGCCTATTGGCTGCGATTATATTGCTCTGGGTTAACGTGTTGAGCAAGGTGGATTTGCCGGCATTTGTGTATCCGACAATGGATATGATGGGCAGGGCTTTGCGCCTCCGTCTGGATTTTTGCTGTCTTCTTTGTTTTCTAATATTCAGGATCTCTTTTTTCAACCGGGTAATCCTGTCCCTGACCCTGCGACGGTTAATCTCAAGCTTGGTTTCTCCGGGACCCCTTCCTCCGATACCACCTGTGAGACGTGACATGGCGGTATTCCGAGTGATGAGCCTTGGCAATAGATATTCCATCTGGGCCAGTTCAACCTGGAATTTTCCATCCCTTGATTTCGCCTGTTTGGCAAAAATATCCAAAATCAACTGGGTTCTGTCAATGACCTTCATTTCAACAAAATCGGTGATGGACCTGATTTGGGACGGGGTCAACTCCCTGTCAAAGAGTAGCATGGTGGCATGGTTTTGGATGGCCTGGATAACCAGGCTGGACAATTTGCCTTTTCCCACGACAAACTTGGAATCAATTTGTTGTCTGCGTTGGATAGCGCTTCCGATCACATTGATCCGGCTTGTCTTGCACAGCTCTTTTAGTTCTTCAAAGGAGGCGTAGGCTTCTTTTGGGTTTTGGGTGGTGGCGTTAATTAAAAAAGCATTTTCCATGCCGCTTTCGGGTTTGTGCAGGGCATTCTTTTTGGTTAGTTCCAGTTCCAGGGCGTTAATTTGTGCCTGGCAGTCAATTTCCATTTGATCAATGGATGTTTTTGGCAGTACCTGGTAGGGCTCTGCTGTCTCATCGGGCAAGACATGACCGGAATAAATATTGCCCGGGGTTCCATCTGGTTGGATGCAGATGGCGGTGATATAATCAAGACGTAACAGAGCAAGATCGGTCAGGTCATCCCGGGTCAGCGGCTCATCGGTGAGGTGGGTATGGACGCATCTTAATCCCTTGAGGCGTCCCGGAGATGCCATATGATCCGAAGTGACTGGAATCACAATCCTCTGGGGTTCTCCGGCAATGACATAGATGATTTTTCCGTTCCGGTCAATCATCAATCCTAGCTGACGCCGGATGTCATGGCTGATCTCCACCAATTCCATGGCGATTTCCGGCGCTATAATGAATTGAGGGGAGGATTTTAAGGTGTACAGCCCTTCAATTCTTTTGATCTGGGTATTTCTAAGGCCTGTGGTGCTGCCATAGACTATCTTTTTCATACAAATTCCCCGTAGGATTCGTCGGGTGAAAGTTCCTCAAAGCGGGTGTATTGACCTATGAAATGCATAAGGGCAACGCCTGTGGCTCCGTTTCTGTTTTTGGCAACAATGATCTCTGCGGTTCCTTTTTTGGGATTATCCGGCTCTTTGTTATAAACCTCATCCCTGTAAATAAAGGCGATGATATCTGCATCCTGCTCAAGGGCACCGGACTCACGAAGATCCGACATCATGGGCCGTTTATCCGCCCGTTGTTCGAGCATACGGTTCAGCTGGGACAGGGCGATGACCGGAATGTTCAGCTCCTTGGCAAGAGCTTTGAGAGATCTGGAGATTTCTGCAATCTCAAGATCCCTTCGGTCGGACCGAAAGGGCGCTTTCATCAGCTGTAGATAATCGATGATGACCAGGCCGATTTCTCCATGTTTCTGGTAGAGCTTTCGGGTTTTTGCCCTAACATCCATGACTGTGAGGTTGGGGGAGTCATCGATAAATATGGGCATCTCATTGAGCACTCCGGCGGCATCCGTGGCATTCTGCCAGTCTTCCTGGCTGATAAAACCCGTTCGAAGCCGGTTTGAATCTATCTTGGCTTCCGAGGTCAAAAGACGCATGGACAATTGTTCATTTGACATTTCAAGGGAAAAAACTGCCACAGGTTTTCTTTCAATCAATGCCACATTTCTGGCAAGGTTTAGTGCAAAGGCCGTTTTTCCCATACTGGGTCTTGCCGCAAGAATGATTAGATCAGATCCCTGGAGGCCCGAGGTAATGCCGTTTAAGCGGGAATAACCTGTATCAAGACCGGAGAGTCCGCCATCTTTACCCTGTTGTTCTTCTAATTGATCAATATTTAAATTGATCAACTCCCCTAAGCTCTGGAAGGATCCCTTTTGCTTTTTTTCGGCAATATTAAAGATGGAGGATTCGGCAAAATCAATGATATCTTTGAAATCACCCTTGTCTTCAAGGCAACGTTCAATGATTTTTGAAGAGGAATCTATGAGCTCACGCAGGGCGGCTTTTCCCCGGATAATTTTAGCATACAGGAGGGCATTGACCGCAACCGGGGCAGCATCTGAAATGGATGCCAGATAGGCGGCACCGCCGATGCTTTCAAGTTCAGCCTTTTCATTTAACGAATTGGCAACCGTGACAAGGTCGGCGGCTTCTTCCCTAGCGGCCAATTCAAGGATGGCCCGAAATATTTTTTTATGGGCGCCCTTGTAAAAATCCTCGGGTGTCAAAATTTCAGTGACATCTAACAAATTGTTGTTGTTGATAAAAATGGCGCTTAAAAGAGATTCTTCCGCGTCTATATCATGGGGCGGGGTTCTATTTAACAGAGGATCGGTTTTTAGGGAGTCTTTTTTGGGCACAGTTCTCTTGAAAAATTAGATCGGCAGGCTGTCCTGGAACAAACCGGACAGCCTGCCTAAGTTTACATTATTTGTCTTTATCTTCAGCAATTACCTTAACGGTAATCTGAGGCTCAACACCTTTGTACAGACGAATGGGAACCTTATACTCACCCAGTTCTTTAATGGGCTCGGCAAGGAGGATGACCCTTCTTTCCAGTACCACATCCTGGCTGTTAAGTGCATTTTTGATATCATGGGTTGTTACAGAACCGTAAAGGCGAACATCTTCATGAACTTTGGCTTTAATGGTACAAACAATGTCCTTGATTTTGTTTGCCATTTCTTCGGCAATCTTTTTTTCCTTGGCAATCTGAAGTTCAAGTTTTGCCCTTGTCTGCTCCATGATTTTTCTGTTCTGGGGGGTGGCTATAACAGCTTTCCCCTGGGGCAGAAGATAGTTGCGGCCGTATCCGGCTGCAACGTCACACTCTGATCCGGCGATACCAAGTGTATCAATGGTTTCTTTTAATATTACTTTCATTTAAACCTCCAAAAAGGATCAGCCCTTTTGTTAAGTTGGGCTGACTTTTAGTTTTCTTTTTGTGTACCAAGTTTTCTAAAATTGATCCAGTTGTCAAAGAAACCCAGGCCTATGACCAGGATTAAAAAGTATAACTGAACTGCAATCAGGCTATAGCAAAATACCTTTAGTGCAGTAGGGGATCTTTTTGATTGGAAAAAAAATGATACAACAGCAATTCCTTGAAAAAAATAAACAAGCATTAAAACGATCAGACAATTGATGCTGACATATTTGGGTGCTTCCATGGGTAAGAACAAAAGAATACCCAGCACAATCACGATCCAGACAAGATAGTCGGGAGCCTTATATTGATTTAGGTTTTCCAGGGGTTTAAGCTGGATTCCTTTTCTCAATAATAGTTTTTTCATGATCAGGATATTCATCCACATGGTTGCCAGAAATGAGGTTGCAAACATCCCCGGCAGAACAATAAGAAATGCAGAGTTCAGCATTTTTATCTGCCCCTGTTCGATTCCCATGTCCTTGTAAAGCTGGGCCGTCAGAGCAAAATAGCGGGTTAAATAGTCGGAGACGATTTCGGCCATGGTCTGACCTTGAAAAATCGTGTACAGCATAAAGGCAATCAAGGCAGACCCCAGAACTCCCACACCCGTGAGAATCATGGTTTTTTCTATGCTAAGATACCTTTCAATACATTCTCCTAGGAAAAAGCCCGTCATCAGGAGCGATCCAAAATAGAGTATGTCAAATGCAAGTCCCCGTGTCATAACCAGCAGTACGATAAAGCTTACGGCCACAATGATTGTGCTGCTGTTTCTTCCCAATTTAAGCCTGTAAAACAACACAGGCAGGGGAAGGAATAGCAGTGCAAACACCCCCAACAGGGGAAATGCAAAAATGATTGTAAAAATCAGAATGCACAAGGATATCCCAATGATGATTTCTTTTACAGCAAAGGGGGGTGTTATGGTGTCGGTCACTTGCAATACTCCAGCAAATTATCTGTTTATTAATTCATGGGGCGGCCGACAAACGGCAGCAATGCAATCTGGCGGGATCGTTTGATCGCCAGAGACAAGCCACGCTGATGTTTGGCGCATGTTCCCGTAATCCTTCTGGGCATGATTTTACCCCGTTCAGTGATGAATTGCCTCAAAGCTTTCGGGTTTTTGTAGTTGAGCTCAAGCCCATTGTCTACACAGAATCGACAGATTTTTTTCCGCTGAAAAAATTTGTTTTTTCCACCATTTCTCTGACCTCTATCCTGATCTTGACTTCTATACATTATATTTCTCCTTCAATCTTAAATCAGTCCTGCACTTCGTCGGTTTCAACGGCTTTATCTGCCTCTTCTGCAGCATCAGCCTCGGCAGTTTTTTCAGCTTTAGCAGCTTTTTCCGCTTCAGCAGCTTTTGCTGCCGCTGCAGCTTTTTCAGCCGCTTCCTTTGCCCGTTCCTCAACTGCCGCTTCAGCTGCTTTTGCAGCTTCCTCAGCCTCGGCAACTTCCTTTTCAAGGGATTCAAGAGTTACATCATCGGAAAGAAGGATGGTCATGAACTTTAAAATATCATCGGTGAGACGGAAATTTCTTTCAAGCTCTTTTACAAGGTCTCCGGTGCCTCCGTATGTCGCGCATACATAATTACCTCGTAATTTTTTTTTGATTTCATAGGCCATTTTTTTATTGCCCCATTCATCAAAATTTAAAAGGATACCACTTTCCTTGGCAATAATATTTTTGACTTTGTCATACAGGTCCAAGCGTGCTTGGTCCTGAAGATCAGGGTCAGAAATAAAGACGGTTTCATATTTCCTCATTTTGTCTCCTTACGGATATAAAGCCCCGGCATCTTACCGGAGCAAGGATTAATGTTAAAAAAACACCTGCCGTTCAGGTATTTATAAAAACCATTCTGTATATCATTAACCAGGCTTTGGGTCAAGGTGAATCTGCTACCTCCCCAGGGCCAACGCACGTAAAAGATCCCTTCACTTCAGAGGCTCTGGGTGATATGAATCAAATCCTGACCCAATTGGAGTCAGCCCCCAACAACGGGGAATTCAACGATTGCATGAAGCAGCTGGGTGCCCAGTCTCTGTCCGGGATTTCCGCTGTGACCATGGATATGTCCCGGCTTTTTTTCTCTGCCACCCAGACCCGCATGGCCCAGTTGAGAAAGGCTGATGCCCTGATTGCGGAAAAAGAGTCCAAAGAATCCCTTGATCCGGGCAACTGGCCTTTGCTGGCTTCGGCAGGAGAGCTTGCAGGACTCATGGGCCGACAGCCAGATGAATTACTTGGAGGGCTTCATCTCCGGCTGCTGGGGCAGACCGGCAAGAAAGACAGCCACAATGGATATGCGGGATATGACAGTCATACCATTGCCCTGTCCGGCGGGATGGATCGTATGCTTCCCCATGGTTTTTTGACAGATAAATTCCTTGCCGGTATCAGTATGGGATATGCAGACACCGATGTGACATATGCAGATACGGGGAAAAGTCATACCCATATTGAGACCTATAGTATGGGGATTTACGGGAGCTGGTTTGATAAAAACTGGCATGTGGATACCACCCTTGCAGGTGCCCGGGCTGGTATATCCCAGTATTCTGGACAGACCCCACCGGGATGCCCTGGTTCTTGAGGCAGGTACCACCTGTGTTTCAGACTCGGGGGTGGCCTTTGCCTTTTTTTACCAGGGCGAATTTCAGAAGAATGCCCGCAACCACAGTCTGGCTGTTGATATGAAGGTTTTATTCTGAGGGATCAAATCTTTTAAGAGGAAATTGTCCCATGGGTAAAAATATAAAACCATAAACTTTTTTTATTATATTTGACAATCGCTCGCATCGTCCGTTTAGTCCTTTTTTTACGGGGAGTTGATACCCTGACCCGATCGAGTACTTTTCTTGCCATTTTGATAACCACTGCCTGATCCAAAGGGGGGGTATAAATGAACAGCCCTCCTGTTTTACAAGAATTTTTTAAGGCGTCGGTTAAGGGGTCAACCATTGGTATGCAAGCGATACCTTTGGCTTAAACCTTATCGGTGACTGTCGTTCCAATAGGATAGGCCGCAATCGCACCGCACCTAAAAACGGTTAAACACCGTGTACCTAGGTGTTATTTGTGTCATCATTTTTCTTTAGTTTTTTAAACCAGGGTTCCTTGCCATAAAGCGTTGTTGCGCAATCTGGACAGATGCCGTGGCTGAAAAGTGCCTGGGAGTGTTTCTGGATATATCCTTCGATTTGATTCCAATATCCTTTATCATCCCGTATTTTTTTGCAGGAAGAGCAAATGGGGAGGAGGCCGCTAAGGGTTTTAACTTCCCCGAGAGCCGTTTCCAGTTCCAGGATCAGTTTTTCCTTCTGGGCCTGGGATTCTTTTATGTCGGTGATGTCCGAGATGGCACCGATCATTCCAATGACATGTCCGCCTTTGTCCGTATAGGTTGATTTATTGAAGATAACCTGGCGGGCGGGTTTGCCCGATGGAGCCACCGTCCAGCCATAGGTTTGGGTTCCTGGATGATCAAGCAATTCTTTGTCTTTTTTAAAATATTTGTCGGCGATGGCCTTGGGACCCATGTCATATACAGTTTTCCCGATGATTTTTGACCTGGGAAGGTTGAGCATTTTTTCAAAGGATTTATTACATCCGATATATTTTCCATGGATATCCTTGAAAAAAACCGGGGTTGGCAGGGTTTCAAGAAGGGTTTCAAGAAAATATTTTTGCTCTCTTGTTAAATTGTGCTGCTCCCTGAGTTTTTCTTCATACTGTATGCGGGTGCTTTCAAACCGCCATGCCAGGAGGAGAACGAAAAAATAGGTAATAAAGAAACGGAGCAATAATAATTCCTCATGGAGATGGGCATTGAAAAGACCTGGTGTCTGAATTATGAAAACCAGGGCCAGTGTTGTTAAGAAAATGACAAGTCCACCGATTTTCCGGCCGAGGAAAAAAAAAGCCAGGCTCGGTATGACATAGATCCAATATAGTGCGGTGGGGCTGCATTTGTCTGCAACAATATTCAGAAGAAAGGACAGGGCGATCAGGCTTGTGAAAAGAGTATAGGTTTGAATATAGTATTTTTTTTTGAGGCCAAAAAGGCTGGCGATAAGAACGGACAGGACAAAAATGTTTATGCTCAGTTTGGTCTGGTTGCCTGCCATGGCCGCCACAATACAAAAGGCAATGGTGGCCATGATACCGATGGCGGTCAGTATCAGGAAAAAGTGTTTCCTCCTGGTTTCCTGGTGACGCGCTTCGGAGTTATTCTTTTGTATGGGATCTATATTCCGACATTTATCCATTGGTTAGTATAAATTATATTCATGGGAATTGTCAATTGCCGGATAAGCAGGGCCAACGCAAGTATATATTATAAGGATTCTATCCCTTTGTTAACGGTCACCCGAACATGACTTCCTCCAAATATTTCGGGTCCAGAACTGCATTCAATTTTTTCGTTTTTACACTTCCTTTGAACGTTTTTTAACAAAATTTTCGATATGTTCTTTGGTATCGGCACCTGGAACCACTCCACAAATTGGGATAATTATTATATCTATCAATTTGTGAAGTCTGTTGTGATGGCGATTGCCCTGGCGAATCGTATCCTGCATAGGCAGGTAGCAGGCTGTGTAATCTTTTTCAGGATCAGTCTGCCCTGGGCGGATTTTCCATATTAGGGCTCGGCTTCAATGTGATTGAGTAAGGGTTCCCATGCTACATCCCAACAGCATGAATGACTAAATTCATCCAGTATTTTGTAATCTATATTTTCCTTATTGGCAAATTGATTCTGGAAGGAATAAAATACCGAAGGGGGAATAATCCTGTCCTTTCCGCCTATAAAATGATACTGCCGGACCGGTTCCAACTCCTTTGTAAAATTTGCCGGATTCAAAGATCCGGATAAGAGGGTAAGCCTGTGTAGCCGTGTCCAGTGATCAATATCCAGATTCCCGGCAACCGTGACAAGACTGTGAACATCGTCCCTCTGGGCAGCCAGGAGCGCAGCGACAGTCCCGCCCCCGGAATATCCGAAGAGAGAAAACCCTTCAGGGCTGTATTCTTCTTTTATCCGGTCAAGCACCCTGTGATATGCTTCAATTACCGCTTTTGAGAACCTGTGGCTTGTCCAGTATTTTTGCTGGCAAAAAGGAGAGTCCATGTACTGGCAGGGGCGGGCCAGGTATATTTTGCAGGAAGAGGGGTCCTTTAAAAAAAGCCGGAGGCCTACAGGATTCAGGGGGGTGGGGTTATCCGAGGGAAATGAGGAAGTGATCCAGGCCATTCCATCCCCTTCAATATAGATACTTAGATTTCGGCCTTTGGGTTCTGATATTATGGATTCAAAGGCAAAGATACGAAAATTTTCGGTATCAAAAACATTCTCCCTGATCCCGGTATCCTGGGCCGCAAGTTTCCGGGCCAGGGATAACCGCTGCCCAGGGTCCGGGATTTTGTAGGCGCACCCGGCCCATAGGCTCAGGGATAACCCCAGGAATATCCCCCATATGATTCTGACGGCTTTCATTATTTTTTTAAAATTTCCAGTTCAGCTTGGCCGAGACCATGTGGCTCATAAAGTCTCCTCCCCGGCCTTCCAGGTCATACTTGGCATCCAGGGAGAACCGGTCTGTGAATTTTTTGGCCAGGCCCACGCCTGCACTGTAGACCACAGGAGAGTTGTCGATACCCTGGGTTTGAAAAACCGCCCCTCCCCCCTGAAAGCGTGATCCCACAAAGGTGTTGTCATTCACCAGGTCATACCCCAAAGACGCGCTTGCCATGAATTCAACATCTTTATTAAAGGACCAGATCATATCTCCTTCAAGGGAGGCCACCAGGGCCTGGGCGTCAAAACTGTCCACGCTCAGGTTCATTCCTCCTGCACCGGTTTCTTCAAAGGATGGGTTATAAAACCAGGTATAGGAGAGTGCGGCCCCGGGAATGATCTTCAGGTTCCTGGTCAGCTCAAATTTTTTGGTGGCTTTGGTCTGGGCAAACAGGTTCTTTGCCGTGTAATCTGCTGTTGCGGTCATACCGATGGCCTGGATATAGCGGCTGGACTCAGTGAATTGAACACCACCCCCGGCCTGGAAAAAAATATTAGTGCTGGGATCTGTCAGGGGCCGTGAGCCATAGAACATGAGGTTTAATACGTCCAAATCGCTTTCCTGGGGGGCTTTGTTGGCTTGGGTCTCGGCCCGGGTATAGAAAAAAGCCAGGCCCAGGCGCAGGTTTTCTGAATATTCCCCATCAGCTCCAATACCGATGCCCAAGGCATCTGCCGAAAATCCGGAGACTCCGTTCACATCATCCTGGTCCATGCGGACTGCAAATGGTTTTAGCCAGAAATTCCTGTCGCTGAACAGGGTATCTCCGGAATTGAAGCCCCTTACACTCTGCTGCCGTGCCTGGACCACCGAACTCATGGTATTGGCCACCTGGGTGGCCATGGTGGGGACCTGGGCTGCATTCACAGGTGCTGCCTGCTGCACTCTGCTGGCTAGGCCCGCTTCAGTGGACAAAGTGTTCAGGTCATTGATAAAGGCTGTGATCTGGGGATTGGAACTTCCGGTTAGGGTGTCCAGGGAGCCTGCCGCGCCTGTGACCCCGGTACCGCCCCCGCTGATGGTGGCGGCCAGAATGCTCATAGCCTTTTCCACGTCAAGATCCAGGGAGGTGTTCCCGGAACTAAGCTTTGGGACGAATTTAAGCAGGACAGAATTGTCCGTGGTATTGAGGGTGTCAGGCTCAGCCGTGATACCACCTGGGCTCTGGATTACACCTGTGAGGGTTTGGCCGATGAGCAGGTCCTGGTATGCGGAGGCGGTGGTTACATCCACATCTATTCCCGAGCCGTTTGCAAAATTCGTGGTACCGCTCACTGTTAGTTTGGAAAACTGGGTGTTTGCAGGATTATCATCGCTGAACAGGGTGATGCCCATGGTGCCTGAGATGGTCTGGGTAAAGTTTCCCGTGATGGTGGAGGTGACCGGCGGCATCTGGATCAGACCGGAGTTGGTAGTATCTCCGGCCCGGAACTTCCCCTTTAAGGTGCCGCTGTTGGTGACACTCCCGGCCGTGTCCACGGAATACATGTTGTCCGCCAGGGCACCGCTGCCGTTCACCGCCTTAATTGTGCCCGTGTTTATCAGGGGGGCTGTGCCTTGATTTAAGATACCTATGGTTGGGCCTGAACCGCTATTGATCAGGGTGATGGTTCCTGAGTTGGTGATCTGGGCGGTGGGGTCGGAGTAGGCAATGAATATGCCACGAACATTGCTGGTTCCTGAACCGTTGGCGTCAATTTGTCCTGAATTCATAATGGCGGAGGTATCAGTCAGTATGTTGACAAACATACCGGAGACCGTACCGCCAGCCAAACTTTCAGCCATGATCCACCCGTCATTAACCATGGCAGATGTTCCTGAGATACCTCCCATGCCTGTTGCCACCATGCCCGAGGCCGCCCCGGTGGTTGAGGTGACGGAAATGCTGCCGCCTTCTGCATTTTCCATGCGGGATGAGTTCTGCATCCCATATACATTTGCTGCCATCCCATCTGCATCCGTCCCTGACACGTTGATGACACCGGAGTTTGTGATGCTTGCATTGTCCAATTTATAAGAGCTGATGCCCAAGGCATTGGTCTTTGCATTTACAGTGATGGTGCCGGAACTGCTCACCGCTGAATTTTTAAGTCCACTCAGGTCAAATCCGTATGCGTTATCGCTGGGAGAGCTTGCCGATATGGACCCGGTGTTTGTGAAGATCATATTGTCCATGATACCCTCATCAAATTCAATACCAAACGCATCAGCATTCGTTGCGGTGGCCGAGAGGCTTCCCGAATTAATGATGGTGTTGTTGTCGCCGGCTCCTGGTCCGGAGGCCACGGCCTCTGCGTTGCCTGCCCCGTTGGTAACCGTTATGCTGCCTGAATTTGTGATGGTCAGTGTATCTCCGTCTGCTGCAACTATCTCGGTTGCAGTGACAGCGGTGTTAACACTGAAATCGGCTGCAAAAGAGGTTGCTGCAATGGTCAGGCAGGCAGCCATGGATGCCGCCACATGGATGACCCTGCCTTTTTTTGCAATTTTGTAAAAAGACTTAAAAGCCCTGTGCCAGGTCTTGTTCCCCCGCTGTTCTATCATCTTGTTAATCCTTTATTTGTCTGCACCAATCAGGCCGGCTTAGAATATCCAGGTCAGCTGGTAGATAACAGCAACAGGCCTGTCACGGCCTGATGTGGTTACGCAGTTTGAATTCTTGGTGATTTTTGATTTGATGTTGATTGAAATTGGCCTTAATTTCATCTGTATATGTTATCCGATACCTGTAAAATCAGGTCAATTATTATTGATATTTATTTGATATATCAATAATATTTCAACGTCAATGTTTTTTCCAAATTCAAGTTCCATCATACACCTGGCTTGATATCAACTGCTTTTAAAACGACATCTCTTGGTTTAAATATGTTTTTCATTTTTAGAATAAAAGACATACCCATAAACTGTATTGTTGGCGTTGGTTTTTATAGTGTAATATCTATAGAAGCAACTTGAATTTTTTTTAAATTTAGCAATTTCTACTGCGGTGATGTCAGCTCTTTTTTTTACCAGGAGTTTATGGCCTTTTAGAACACCCAATGTATTTATTATATCTATAATTTTAGGTGTCAGAAGTTTTACATTATTCTTTAAGGTCTGAAGAGGATAGGTTTGATAATTGTCCATCAACCCGTGACCCTGCATTTGTCGTATGTTTCTATGGTTGTTCCCGATGTCCTGGAGTTTGTCATAGTCCCGGTTACAGTTTAGCCGAATGGTTCCCATCGCAAGAATTTTCCACAATTCCATTCCGGGACGATCATTCTTGGAATCAACATTCTCCGGAACCATAGTTTCAAGGATAGCAAACACTTTTTCATGAAGCCCTTTATCACAAAAAATGTGTTGAAGTCCTAAAAGAAGTTTTGGAATCTTGTCCCTGGCTCTCATATCAATTTTAACCTGATCAATGGGAGTTTGCCCGAATGTCATTTGTGGCTCTAAAATTTGACGCAAGATTTCTTCGAAGTTTTACTTGTTGTTTGATTTTTACGGCTAATAAAAATAAGGCACAGTTATTGAGATTTATTGAAATTTTAATATGTTATACTAGTATGATAGTGAAAGAAGATCATCCCATAAATCAGCTATCTTTGAAAATTTTAGATAATGCTATCTATTTTTTTGTATCTATAACCGGGCCTATGAAATTTTGGCCCAGCACTATTTGTGATTTGGGATCAAGGGCGTTTGTTTCTTTTTTACATCCAGGATAAGGAAGGCTGATATCAGATAAAAAAAGGCAAATCCTGTAAACACAATGGTAAAATTTCCCTTGGTAGTATCCAGGACAATTCCGGAAAACCAAGGTCCTAAAAATCCGGCAAGAAACCCATAGGCTGTGAAAACAAGGCCGAAAACCCTGCCGAAATTTTCAAGGCCGAAACATTCGGTGACCAGGGGAGCCGAAACCGTAAACATCGCGCCAAAAGCAAGGCCGATAAAACAGGCAAGAAAACTCAATATGTAGAGATCTTTGAAAAAAGGCATTAAAAAATATGCTGTCGAAGCTAAAAGAAAAACGATCATTAGAATTTTTTGTTTTGGAAAATAGTCAGCCAGCCTGCCGCAGAGCAGCCGCCCGATTCCATTTAAAACATTAAAGCAGGTGAGTATCATGACATATTGGGTTACATCATAACCCAGAGCCTGGCCCAACGAGGAACTGAGCATGATCATAGAAATCCCGGCTGCCCCGGCAAGGGCCCATACACACCATAAATATCTGAACGATTTCAAGGAAATTGTCTGAACCAGACTCAGTCTGGGTGTCGGTGCCGGCTTTTTTTCTTTAGTGGATTCCGGAATTTTGATAAACAAGGCGCAGGTCATGCCTGTACCGAGGGCCAAAGCCATTGTGATCAAACAGGTGGATTCATACCCTTTTGAAACCAGGAGAAAAGAAAATACAGGGGCCATGACAGCGGAGGAACCGCCAAATGTCAGATTGAGAATTCCAGTGACAAAACCCTTGTTTTCCGGAAAAAGTTTTTGGTAAAAGGTCAAGCAGGGTATATAGACAAATCCGCAGAAAAATCCTTCTGCAAAGGCCCAAATAAAAATATGGGTTATGGAGGTTGCATACCCGGCCAACCCAATGAACAGGGCACAAAAAAAAATTCCTGCTAAAATCATCCAATGGGGGGCTATCTTTTCTTGAAGTTTTCCTGAAAGGTACATGGAAAAACCGGTTCCGATCAAAATAAAAAACATGAGTTGTCCGATCTGGGCCCTGTCTACATTGAACAATAGTTGCCATTTGACTGCCATTACACCGGGAAAACCAAAGACAAATGAACCCGGGAAAAAGATGGCCATGCATCCACATGTCAAAAGGAATTTTTTGTTTTTGAAAATACTCATTCCATTATCATCTCCCATGATATTCCTAAGAATTTACCTTGAATAAATCATCGATGGCAGCCAGTTATCCGCTGTTGCTTCCTTCAATTTCCAAAGACCGATGCGTTCCGGGGCAGAAATTGCATCCCAAATTACGGATATTGGTAATTTCTATATAGACCTTTTTAAACCGTTTCATCCTGTGAGGTACCGCCCTGTAATTTTTTGAGAATAACTGTGGGGTGTCCGTTCTTCAAACCGGGAGAGACTTTGTTTGATATTCTGCCTTGATAAGCTTTCCCAGCAGGGTAATGCCCTTTTCAAGCCGTGGGCTCCATGTGATACCGCAGTTGATTCTTAGGCAATGCTGATACCGATCCGATGAAGAACAGATAACACCGGGAAGGATGGATATCTTATGTTCATAGGCCTTGTGGTAAATTGTCATTGTATCAATCTTTTTATTTAAAACAACCCAGATGAACATGCCCCCCTTGGGGAAAGTTGTCTGGGTGTCCGTTGGAAAATGGTTTGCAACAGCAATGGCAATGGCCGAGGCCTGGTTTTTGATTTGATTTCTCAGTTTTCTCAGGTGGCGGTCATAGGCACCGGTATCCAAAAACCGGGATACAATTCGATGATTGATATTGGGCAAGGAGAGCAGGGTGTTGAGTTTCATTCGGGTCACCTTGTTTTTAAACCGGCCTGGGACGGTCCATCCGGTTCTAAGTCCCGGGGCCAGGGTCTTGGAAAAAGAGGCGCAATACAGGACAATCCCCTGGGTGTCCATGCTCTTAAACGTAGTGGGTCTTTTATCGCCAAAGTAAAGGTCTCCATAGGTATCATCTTCGATAATGGGCAGTTGCCAGTTGTTGGCAATTTTCAGGATCGCCTTTTTATTTTTTTTGGAAATAACCGAGCCCAGGGGATTTTGGAAATTGGGGTTCAGCAGGCAGGCCTTTATCCGGTTTGAGGATACGGCAGTTTCAAAGGCAGCCGGGTCAATGCCGGTGTCTGAACAGCCGGGCAATTCAACCACGTACATATTTAAGTCTTCTATGAGTTGTAAAAAACAATGGAATACCGGGGATTCCACCAGAATCGTGTCTCCGGGACTGGCGACTGCGCGCAGACAAAGGCTGACCGCCTCCAGGCATCCGTTGGTGGTGATGATATCCTCCGGGGTTACCATGCAGGCATATCCGAGCATCCGCTTGGCCACGGCTTCCCGAAGCCCCAAAAAGCCTGTGCACAGGTCGTAGTTGGCCATACACCCCTCAAGTTCTTCTGCTGGAATGGATTTCATAATTCGGGACAATTGCTTGATGGGCATGAGTTCCTTTGAGGGGATGGCAGCGCCCAAAGGGAGAATTTCATCGGACTGGAGGTCTGAAAGTATGGTTTGGGCCAGGTCATTGATCTTTACAAGGCTGGGTCTGGCATCTTGTTTTCCCCTTGGCGGCTTGGAAAGGGGGCTGATCTCCAGGGCTCTGACATAAAAGCCTGATTTTTCCCTGGCCTCTACCCGGCCGCGTTTTTCCAGTTCTATATAGGCCTGGTGAATGGTGGACACGCTCAACCCCAAATGGGTACGGAGTTTTCTCAGGGAAGGTAGTTTCTCACCCGGGGCAAACACCCCCTCCATGATATTTTCCTGAATTTCATCGGCAAGCGCCACATATCTGAAGTTAACAGCTTGTTTCATATTCCTTAGTGATCCGCCTTTATATGATATCTATTATATGATTTAGGTTGTCTGTTTTTCGGGGTCTCTTTTTCGGGATCTGTTATGATTGATTTTATTCTCTTCTGTAACTGTTTTTCTTTTCTTTTTAGTAGTATATACTCAGATTAAAATCAATGATTTAGTATCGGAAACTAAGATGAGAAATTTGAGTCTCTATGTGATTACTGTTCTGGTCTGGGGATCAACTTGGATTGCTATCAAATATCAATTGGGATCCGTGGACCCCATGGTGTCGGTTATTTATCGGTTTGGTCTTGCCGCGGCCCTGTTGATTTTCTTTTGTAAAATCCGGGGGCTGAATCTGAAATTTTCAATGAGAGAGCACTTTTTTATGGCGGTTTTGGGGCTTTTTTTGTTTTCACTTAATTATTGGCTGGTATATCTTGCCGAGGTTCATCTGACCTCTGGACTTGTGGCTGTTATGTTTTCTTCCATTGTGTTTTTTAACATCGCCAATGGGGCCATTTTTTTGGGATCACCTGTTGAAAGAAAAATGATAATAGGGGCTCTGGTTGGTGTTATAGGGATACTATTTATCTTTATGCCGGAAATAACCTCTTTTCAGATTGCCGACAAGGGGGTGCTGGGAATTGTTCTGGGATTTTCCAGTGTTCTGCTGGCCTCCTTTGGTAATATTACCTCCTTGCGAAATACAAAAAACAATATTCCCGTGATCCAGGCCAATGCCTTTGGCATGGGATACGGAACCCTTGTGTTGATTTTGGCAGCCCTTTTTCTGGACAAGGACTTTAGTTTTTCATTCTCAGTCCCCTATGTGGGATCCCTTGTTTTTCTGTCCGTGTTTGGATCTATCATTGCCTTTGGCAGCTATTTGACCCTTGTGGGGTCCATTGGCGCTGATAAGGCTTCCTATGCTCTCATGGTGGTGCCCGTTGTGGCGCTTATTATCTCTACCTTTGCAGAGGGGTATATCTGGAATTTTTCAGGGGTTGTTGGGCTTGTTCTGGTTGTCGGGGGGAATTTTCTGGCGCTGAAAAAAAAACCGGAGTTGTCTGCCTAGAGATCCAATTATTACCGGTTGCATATTGAAATGAATTTATGCTAATTAGATTCGGTATGAAACAATATGTAATAGATGGGTTGAGCCCTCAAAATTATCAAACGTTGAAAGAATATCTTGACAAGCATCTGGAAACAGCGTCTGTGGAGGGTATCTATTGGCTTGAGCTGGACCGGGAAGTGCTTACTTCTGTTCAGTCAACCCATGAATCCTGTGGGCCCCACCTGTTTGCCCTGATGCTGGAAAATACCTATCTGTCCTGTGAACTCCTTGTGAGGATTAAAACTAATATCAAGTGCGATTGCATGGGGTATGCCACAAAGATGCAGCGGGACTGGTTGATCGACCAGACTGATGCCATACTGGAAACCCTTTCAATTTGCATCTAAACAATTATAGGTTGGACCAATGCTTAAAATAATACCCCTTGGGGGTCTCGGTGAAATTGGCCTGAACATGATGGTTGTGGAGTATGGCGATGTCATGTTCATCATTGACGCCGGCCTCATGTTTCCGGAAGACCATATGCTTGGGGTGGATATTGTTATCCCGGCCATGGATTATATTCGGGAGAATCGAGACAGGGTTCATGGTATTATTATCACCCATGCCCATGAAGACCACATCGGTGCCTTGCCTTACCTGTTAAAAGAGATCCGGATTCCCGTATATGGAACCGCTTTTACCCTGGGGATAGTACGCAATAAGCTGGTGGAGTTTGATCTGAACAAGCATATTGATCTGAATCTGGTCAATCCCGGAGAAACCCTTTCCATTGATCCTTTTGATATAGAATTCATCCGAGTGAGCCATTCCACCATAGATGGGGTGGGTCTTGCCATCAAAACCCCGGAAGGGGTGGTTGTGCACACAGGTGATTTTCGAATCAGCCACGACGCCGACAAGATGAAAAATACGGATATATCCAGCTTTGCCCGGTTTGGAGAAGAGGGGGTTTTGGCATTGATGTCTGATTCCACCAATGCCGAGGTGGAGGGGTATACCATGTCCGAGCAGGAAGTGTCCAGGAATCTGGGTAAGATTATCACGGCAGCTCCGGGCAGGGTTATTGTTGCCATGTTTGCATCCAATGTATTTAGAATCCAGCAGGTGATTGATATTGCCATCAGCAATAATCGAAAGATAATTTTTAATGGCCGGAGCATGGAGCAAATTGTATCCGTTGCCACCCGGCTGGGGTATATCAAATGTCCCCCCAGTATGATCCGGGATATCAAACAAATCAATTCCTGTGCCGACGACAAGGTGATTATCATCACCACGGGCAGCCAGGGAGAGCCCATGTCTGCTTTGGTACGGATGGCATCTGGGATTCACAGACATATTAATATCAAAAAAAAGGATACGGTCATCCTTTCCTCAAAGCAGATCCCGGGCAATGAAAAAGCCGTTGCAAATATTATTAACAAACTCTATCGGCGCGGTGCCGAGGTGGTTTATTCAAAGGTTGCCCAGATCCATGCGTCGGGCCATGCTCACCAGGAAGAACTCAAGCTCATGCTGAATCTGACCAAACCCAAGTATTTTATTCCCATTCACGGGGAGTATCGTCACCTGGTTATTCATGCCAGGCTGGCAGAGAAACAGGGACTTCCCCGGGAAAATGTTCTTGTGGGCGAAGATGGAAGGGTTATTGTCTTTGATAAAGATGGGGGACGCATCGAAGGGAAGGTTCAGACCGGCAGGATTCTTGTGGACGGCAAAGGAATAGGGGATGTCGGCAGAAGCGTTCTCAAGGAGCGCAGGGAGCTTTCCGAGGGGGGGCTTGTGGTGGTGACCATGATCATTGACGAGGAAACCGGGGTAGTCCTTTATGGACCTGAATTGATTTCCAAGGGATTTGTCTTTGATTCTGCAACCGGGCATCTGATAGATGATGCCCAGTGCGTGATCCTTGAAATTGTTGAGGAGGTTGAGGCTGGATCTGACTCCAGGGTTGATCTGATTCGTAAAAAACTTTCCCGGGCGCTGAAACAATATTTTGCCTTTGCTATTAACCGAAAACCCTTGATTGTCCCGATTATTATTGAAGTATGAAAAAAGAACTATATGGTATTCTGCTGTTATTCTCCATCGTTCTAACAGCGGTCAGTCTTTTTTCCTATGATGCCGCCGACCCCTGCGTCGGGCATCATTTTTTTGTTATTCCGGCCAATGTCCATAATCTGTTTGGCCTTGTGGGTGCCCATGTTGCTGGTTTTTTTGTGTATTTGTTCGGAATCGGCGCCCTGTGGGTTCCCTTTCTACTTTCTTTGTTCGGCTTCTGGTATCTTAGGGAGCGGTCCCAAAAAATTATCTGGATGACCCTGGCAGGCGGTGTGATTCTTATGATCAGCACCGGCAGTATCTTATTCCTGTTCAAGGATGCCTATGTCTTTTCGAACACCATGATTCCGGCCGGCGGGGTGATCGGACGGTTACTGGCTTCATTTTTGTTGAAGTATACCAATATCACCGGATGTATTACCATCCTGCTGTTTTTTGTCATCATCGGGTTTACCCTTGCCACTGGAATCTCCCTGGTGGCGCTGACACTTTTTGTTTATCAAAAAACCATCTCGTTGATGAGAGTTGTGCAGAATGATTTCAGGGAATTTACCGATTATGTCACCCTCAAAATAAGCCGGATTCAGGAAAATAGAAAACAGCTAAGGCATGACCGGGCTAATCTTGATCACAATCTTGACCCGGCCAGCTCAGGCCAGGGGGGGGTGGGACCGAATCAGAAACAAATTGATATCATCACCTCGCCTTCGGAAAAAAAGGCCCTGATCAAAATTCCTGAAAGCCGGGTCAAAATTTCTAAAAATGGGTTGAAAAAAAACAAAGAGAGCATCCCTCTGGATGATTTATTTGAACCCACCATTGTGGCTCTGGAGCCTGATGATACCGAGTATGTACCCGAGCCTGTGATCGAAGATCTCCGGGAAAAACCACAATTTAACCTGCCCAAGCTTTCTTTTCTGGATGAGAAACCCCAGATCACCCGGCAGATTGATACCCAGTTTCTCCAGGACAAGGCAAGGATACTTGAAGCCAAACTCAGGGATTTTAATGTGGCCGGGGAGGTGGTGGAGATCTTGCCCGGACCCGTTATTACCACCTTTGAATACAGGCCTGCCCCGGGGATCAAACTTAGCAAAATTGTCGGGCTTTCCGATGATCTGTCCCTGGCCCTGAGCGCCATCAGCATCCGTATCGTGGCCCCCATTCCGGGGAGGGATGTGGTGGGTATTGAAATCCCAAATGAAGAGCGCGAACTGGTCAATATCAGAGAGATGCTTTCTTCAAAAGCATTTGTCCAGTCGGATTCCTTACTTACCCTTGGTCTTGGAAAGGATCTTTTGGGAAAACCCGTGGCCACCCAGATGGACAAGATGCCCCATCTGCTCATCGCAGGTGCTACGGGTACGGGCAAGAGTGTGGGGTTAAATTCCATGATTATCAGCCTACTCTACAAGGCAAGCCCGGATGAGGTTAAATTGATCATGATTGATCCCAAGCGCATCGAATTATCTGTTTACAATGATATCCCCCATTTGATCTCACCTGTGGTAACCGACATGAAAAAGGCCACCAATGCCTTATATTGGGCCGTCAAGGAGATGGAGCGCCGGTATGAGCTTCTGGAGCAAAACGGGTTGAGAAATCTTGATCAGTACAATGAAATGGTAAGGGAAGAAAAGAAAAAATGGTCTGGACTGGATGATGATACAAAAGAATTGCCTCCAGAACCCCTTCCCTTTATTGTGGTGATTGTGGATGAGCTGGGGGATCTTATGATGGTGGCCTCAAAGGATGTGGAGTATGCCCTGACCCGGCTTGCCCAGATGGCAAGAGCTGCAGGCATTCATATTATCCTGGCCACACAAAGGCCTTCGGCTGATGTGCTCACCGGCACCATCAAAGCCAATTTTCCCACCCGGATCTCCTTCCAGGTTTCTTCCAAGATTGATGCACGGATTATCATTGACCAGGGCGGGGCTGAAAGCCTTTTGGGCAATGGGGATATGCTCTTTTGCCCGCCGGGTACGGGAAAACTCATGCGGATCCAGGGGGCCTATATCTCAGAAAAAGAGATTGCAAAGGTTACCGGTTTTTTAAGGGAACAGCGAAAGCCCGATTATGACGAATCTGTGACAATGGGGAATGGTGATGACGAAACAAAGGAGTTTGATGAAGCCGATTACGATGCAAAGTATGATGAGGCTGTGGCCCTGGTTACAAAATCCAGGCAGGCTTCTATTTCATACGTACAGCGCAGGCTGCGTATCGGTTATAACCGGGCAGCCCGATTGATTGAAATGATGGAACATGAGGGGATAGTGGGTCCCCAGATTGGCGCCAAACAAAGGGAAGTTCTTGTAAAAAACTATGACGATGATTGATATAAAATTACTTGATACCATAAAAGGCTTTATGGATGATGATGAAGCGGTCCGGCTTTTTGAACTGGCCGATCAGGCTTCCGGAATGGGTCCTGTCCTTGAAATCGGAAGTTATTGCGGGCGATCGGCTGCCATTATGGGCGGGGCCTGTCAAAAAAACAAGGGTGTCCTGTATTCCATAGACCACCATATCGGGTCTGAAGAGCAGCAGCCTGGTGAGGAATATTTTGATCCGGAATTGTTTGACGCTAGGACGGGGGGGGTCAATACCCTTCCATTTTTCCGGGAAACTTTAACAAAAACAAACCTTGAAGATACGGTCATTCCCATTGTATCCACATCAGTTGTGGCGGGAAAGATGTGGCAGACCCCTTTGTCTATGGTCTTTATTGACGGGGGGCATTCTTTTGATTCAGCCTATAATGATTTTCTGACCTGGTCTCCCCACCTGTTGACCAAGGGATTTTTGGTGATCCATGATATTTTTCTGGATATTGCCAAGGGTGGCCAGGCCCCCAGGCAGGTTTATGAAAAGGCAATTGGTACAGGTATGTATACAGAACTTCCAATGACCAAAACCCTTGGCGTGCTCCAGCGAAAATAGGGAGCTTAAATAAAAAATTGCCCCTGCCGATTCCCTCTAACCATCATCTGAAACAAACGATGTAGAAAGGAAAATATCATGCAAACGCTTGTACTGGAAAAAATAAAAGCATATTATCTTGAATTTTTACCCTTTAACAAGGTGTTGGGTATTGGGATTGATCATCTGGACTATGATTCAGGCGATGCGGTTGTGAGTTTTCCCATGGCACCGGAACTGATTGGAAATCCCACCGCCGGTATTCTCCACGGCGGGGTAACCGCATCTGTGATTGACCTGACCGGGGGGTTGAGTGCCCTTATCTCCTGCGCAAAATTTCATGAGAACGCTTCCCCCGAGGTGATTCAACAAAAATTGGCCGCTTCTGCCACCATTGACATGCGGGTGGACTATCTCAGGCCGGGCAAGGGGGTGTCCTTTTTGTGTAAAAGTCGAATCATCCGGGCGGGTTCCCGTATCGTGGTTTCAAAAATAGATCTGTTTAATGAGAAAGAGGTCCGGATTGCAACCGGTACGGCCACCTATCTGATCGGCTGATCTCAGTGTTTGTACTGCCAGGTTTCCTTTGGTAATGTCTGGCAGTGTTAAAATCAGGTCCTGCATATTTATACTTTATTCGATGTAGCCCTTGCCTTGGCATTCAGGGCACTTTGTGTCTGGTTCACAAATACAGTCATTTACGCCTTCGTCTTCGTCGGCGCCGCGCCATTCAGCATTGCATTCACACTGGCCTGGCATGATTTTAGTTCCTTTGCACTGGGGACATATTTTTTTATCGGATGTCATTTTCATCTCTCCTTTTAGAATAATGTCTGCCAATCGTCTATTTAATCAGTATCCATTATAGCCCAAATATCTCTTTTGTAAAGGATACCTATGTCTTATAATAGTGTGCTGTCAATGTGGCATTCCATTTTTTTAAAATTATCTTCCTCCCACCCTTAAAAATCCATAGGCAGCTCCTGCACATCCTCCGGCCAGGTGACTGAATTGAGAAATTTGATCTATTTTTAAGATGGAGATTACTTCACTGCCGATGAAGAGCAGGGCAACCAGAATAAATGTCAGGGGGATCTGGCCGGACCGGATATTAGAAAAAGAGCTAAGAAGAATCAGCATAAAGGCAATCCCACTGCCGCCCATGAGGGAGTTGGAAAAGAAAAATGCATTAAAAAGACCGGTGGCTGCTGCCGTCACAATTATCATTTCCAGTAATTTACCGGAACCGTGTTTTTCTTCCAGCAAAGGGCCCACAAGAAGTATGATGGTGATATTTCCAATAAGATGCCCCCAGTCGCTATGACCGAGAATATAAGACAATAACCTTGCATAGAATTCAGGGGTTGAAAATGCCAGAAAGGCAGGGGAGGTAAAATAGGCGGTTAGAATTGTCCTGGAACAAAGGGCAAGTACGCAAATGGTCAAAAGGGTATAGGTTAGAATCACGGGGGCATTGTATTTAATTTTCATAATGGACCTTTCGTTGGGTTGTTTTTTTTGCTGGTGTTGGTCGTATTTTTTTTGTGTAATTTGCATTGAAAGTGAATCCGGGTCAAGTAAAGAATTCTGCAATCCTGATTTTTTCATAGAGCGCTGTAAAGCGTATGTTTAAAAATAATGTGGAATAATGATTGGGGTCGATCTTTTTGGTTCATATAGCGGAATCGAAAATATAAAGTTTATCACACCTTTTGACGATTTTAATAAAAGGAAGCGGCGATTATAATTGCAGGAGGTCCATATTATGACATTAGATCAAAAACTAACGCCTATAAAAAATGATCTGATGGATCCTCCCCGTAAAATAATGGGTTTCCAAGAGAGAAGAAACACTTTTTTTCGAAAATTCAAACGTGACAGGAGAAAAGATAAGAGAGATCGGAGAAGAAGTGTACGGGATGGGGTAATCGTAAATCTATCTTTTAGACCCGACAGGCGCAAAGATACTAACAGAAGAACGCTGAAAGCAAGAGTAATGGATTTTATAGAGAGAAGAAAGTCATTTTTTCGAAAATTCAAACCTGACAGGAGAAAAGATAAGAGAGATCGGAGAAAAAGTGTAAGGGATGGTGTAATCGTAAGCCTGTCTTGTCGGGCCGACAGGCGCAAAGGTCCTGATAGAAGAAGGCTACAATCAGGATTTTAATTCTCCACCACTTCTAGGTATTTTTTTACATCAAATTTCAAAATTAATGACCCACCTTGTTTTTTATTCGTCCAACATGCTGCAATTCAGAACCTGCTAAGAGATCTATAATATCCTGGGGTGTGTCGGGTATAGCTGACCGGGAATTGCTGAATTCGAACTTGCTATTTGGTACAGGGTGTGGCATTTATTAGGTTTTACACTATGATGCAGTAATATCAATTTTACTGTCAATTAAAATATTAACAAATGCTATAAAATAGATGATGATTTCAGGGGGATATATATAATGGAGGAGCGGTACAATCCTGGTGCGGTTGAGCCTAAGTGGCAGGCATACTGGAACAAAAATGAACTTTTCAAGGTTGAAGAGGATTCCTCAAAGGAAAAATATTATCTGCTGGAAATGTTTCCCTATCCTTCGGGAAAGATTCACATAGGCCATGTTCGAAATTATACCATAGGGGATGTGGTGGTCCGGTATAAAAGGATGAAAGGATTTAATGTCATCCACCCCATGGGCTGGGATGCCTTTGGGATGCCGGCGGAAAATGCCGCCATTGATAACAATACCCACCCGGCAGCCTGGACCTATGATAATATCTCTGCCATGCGTTCCCAGCTTAAAAAAATGGGATTTTCCTATGACTGGGACCGTGAAATTGCTACCTGCAGGCCTGAATATTATAAATGGGAGCAATGGCTGTTTTTGCAAATGCTGGAAAAAGGAATGGCATACCGCAAGGAATCCTTTGTTAACTGGTGTGAAAAATGTCAGACCGTTCTTGCCAATGAGCAGGTGGAGCAAGATAAATGCTGGCGATGTTCCCAGGTGGTTCAGCAAAAAAAACTTTGGCAGTGGTTTTTCAGAATTACAGACTATGCCGAAGACCTGTTGGTTCATTGTGAGCAATTGCCCGGGTGGCCTGACAAGGTTACAACCATGCAGAAAAATTGGATCGGAAAAAGCATAGGATCTGAACTTAAATTTCAGATTGACGGCCGCAATGAGGATCTCGAGGTGTTTACCACAAGGCCGGATACGGTGTTTGGTGCTACCTTTATGTGTTTGGCACCGGAACATCCCCTGGTGGAAACCTTGTCCCGGGGAACGGATCAGGAGGCGGTTGTTGACGCCTTTGTCCAAAAGGTTTCAAGCCAGGAGCGGTCCGCCGACGGTATTGAAAAATATGAAAAAGAAGGGGTGTTTATTGGTGCCCATTGCATCAACCCCGGAACCGGGGAGAAAATTCCCATTTATACGGCCAATTTTGTATTGATGGGGTATGGCACCGGCGCCATTATGTCGGTACCTGCAGGGGACCAGAGGGATTTTGATTTTGCCCGTAAATATGGCCTTGATATCCGGGTGGTGGTTCAGCCCGAAGGAGAGGTGCTTGAGTCTTCTTCCATGACCCAGGCCTATACCGGCGGCGGCGTTATGGTGAATTCAGGCCAGTTTAACGGCATGGACAGCAAGGAAGCCATGGAGGCGATCTCCGATTGGCTGGAAGAAAAGGGCCGTGGGAAAAAGGCCATCTCCTACCGGCTCAGGGATTGGGGGATATCCAGACAGAGATATTGGGGAACGCCCATTCCTGTGATTCACTGTCCCTCCTGCGGCGTGGTTCCTGTCCCCCAAGAAGATCTTCCCATACGTCTTCCCGAAGAAGCGAATCTGCTTGCAAAGGGCGGATCCCCCCTTCCAACCCTGGATTATTTTTCGAAGGTGACCTGTCCTAGCTGCGGCAGAAAGGATGCCAAACGGGATACCGATACCATGGATACCTTTGTGGAATCCTCCTGGTATTATCTGCGGTATTGTTCCCCCCGGTATGAAGGGGGGATGTTTGATCCTGCAGCCGTTAAATACTGGGCGCCTGTGGATCAGTATATAGGCGGAGTGGAGCATGCCGTTCTGCATCTTTTATATTCCAGATATTTTATGCGGGTCTTAAACACCCTTGGTTTGATTGATTTTAAAGAGCCTTTTACACGGCTTCTCACCCAGGGGATGGTTTGCAAGGAAACAATGACCTGTCCTGAGCACGGTTTTTTATTTCCCGAAGAGGCTATAAAACAGGAAAACGATACCCTGGCCTGTACCCGCTGCAATAGCGAAGTTGAGGTGGGGCGTGTGATCAAGATGTCCAAATCCAAGAAAAATGTGGTGGACCCCAATGAGCTTCTTGAGCGCTACGGTGCAGATGTTACCCGGCTTTTTTGTCTGTTTGCCGCGCCGCCAGAGCGGGATCTTGAATGGAACGAAGATGGAGTGGAGGGCAGTAATCGTTTTGTAAACAGGGTATGGCGTCTTGTGATCGATTGTATGGATAAAATTGATTCCGCCCAAGCCTTCAACGGGGCGGCCTTGGATCTTAAGTCTAAGGATGCCAAAAGTCTTTATATTAAAGCCAACCAGACCATCAAAAAAGTGACCGATGATATAGATAAAAGCTTCCATTTCAACACGGCTATCTCCGCTGTTATGGAACTTGTCAATACCATGTACACGGTGGACATTGACACTGCTGACAACCAGATGAAATCGGTTCTTCTTTTTTGTGTTGAAAATATTTTATTGCTGTTAAGTCCCATTATTCCCCATTTTAGTGAAGAACTGTTTGAGAAAATGGGCAACAAAGGATCAATTCTGGAACAATCCTGGCCTGAATATCGCGAGGATTCTCTTACCACCGACGAGGTGCTGGTTGTGGTGCAGGTGAATGGGAAGCTTCGGTCAACATTTACGGTGGGGACTGATTTGGATGAGGCCGGGATCAAAGAACTTGCCCTGGCCGATGAAAAAATAAAGAAGCACTTACTGGAAAAAGCTGTGAAGAAGATCATTGTGATCCAAAAAAAGCAAACCCTTGTCAATATAGTGGTGTAAGATGAAATTGATTCGATACATTATGATTTCTGGATTGATGGCTTTGGTTGTTATGGTTGCTGCCTGTGGCTATCAATTTGAAGGTGGCGGTTACATTAATGAAGATGTAACCCGTTTGGCTGTGGATGTTTTTGAAAATAAAAGTTCGGAAACTAGAGCCGGGATGAGCTTTACAAATCAATTAATCCAGGAAATTCAGCAAAAAACAGATACAATTGTGGTGGATTCTTCCAGGGCTACCCGGAAGATCAAAGGAACGATTAATTCCATCACCTTTTCAACCCTGTCCAGGACCACAACTGAATCGGTTGTGGAACGGCGGGTGACAGCTTTGTTGGATGTGCAGTTGATTGGACCGGATGGAGAAATCCTTTGGTCTGTGAAGAACTTTTCATCCAATGAATCCTATACGGTTGCAGAAGATACGGTCAATGATGAAAGCAATAAACGGGCTGCAGTTGATAAGATTGCCCTGCGGAGTGCTGAGCGAATTGTCAGTCAGATGATCAGTAAATTTTAATTGAGATAAAATAATAAAGACAGGAGTTATTCATCCTATTATCAAAATGGGGTGATCAACTCCTGTCTTACTATATTTAACCGGACTTTAAAAAACCTGTGGTTTAAGAATTTACAAGTTTGGCAAGTCTTGAAATTTTCCTGGAAGCAGTTTTCTTATGAAGAATCCCTTTTTTTGCGGCTTTGTGGATTGCAGACTGTGTCTGTCTCATCAATTCAGCTTTCGTGTCAGCACCAGTTTCCTGGGCGGCACGCAGACTTTTTTCCAGGTTTTTAAGAGTGGTTTTTGCAGATCTGTTTCTAAGCCTTCTTACCTGACTCTGTTTCGCCCGTTTCTTTGCAGATTTATGGTTAGCCAACTTGGTATAGCTCCTTGTGTTAGTGAATTTAAGATTAAAAATTAAGCCATATTTCAAAAACGATAGCGTATAATTTTAATGAGGATTTGTCAAGGAAAACTTGTGAAAAAGATATTAAAAAATACTGTATCTGTGAGTGTTTTAACCTTTGCCAGCCGGGTTTTCGGGGTGGTTAGGGATTCTCTGATTGCAATGGTTTTTGGCGCATCCGCCCCTAGTGATGCATTTTTTATTGCTTTCCGGCCCTTTGACCTGTTGAGGAAAATGTTTTCCGACGGTATTTTGAGCATTTCATTTGTGCCAATTTTTTCATCTTATGTGGAAAACAACAGAAAAGACCAGGCAATTGCCATGTTTTTATCGGGCCTGTTCATTCTTTCTGTTGTCGGGGTTTTTCTGATTATTTCCGGGATTTTTCTGGCCCCATTGCTTGTGAAAATTTTGGCGCCGGGATTTTTGACGACTACTTATACATACAGCCTTACCGTTATTTTGTTGAAAATCATGCTGCCCTATCTTTTGATTATCCTGGTTCTGGCGCTTTGTATGGGGGTACTCAATTCCCTTGGTAATTTTACCACCCCTGCGGCAACACCCATTGTACTGAACCTTGTGGTGATTTTGTTTGCTTTATTTATTTGTTCTTATTTTGAGTCCCCTGTAATTGGTCTAGCCCTGGGGGTTATCATTGGCGGTATTGCCCAACTCGCATTACAGGTTCCGTTTTTGATCCATCATGGGATGATCAACTTTTCTTTTTTTTCATGGCTCCATCCGGGGGTGGTGAGGGTTGGGAAAATAATGATTCCCTGTATTGTGGGAGCTGCTTCCTATCAGATTAATATCATGGTTGCCGGTGTCTTTGCCTCCAAACTCAGCCAGGGCAGTGTTTCCTTTTTATATTATGCTGACCGGTTGGTTCAATTTCCCCTGGCATTGTTTGCGGTCTCCTTTTCAACGGTTTTTTTGCCTGCGCTGTCCAAAAAAACGGGGTTGGGAAAACAAGATGAGATAACAGAGGTTTTCATGGGGGGAGCAAAACTGGTTTTTTTTGTTACCATTCCGGCCATGGCAGGACTGATGGTGCTTGGCACTCCCATTGTTACCCTTTTGTTTAAGCAGGGGGCTTTTGACGCATCTGCTGTTCAATCCACTGCTGATTGTCTTTTTTATCTTGTACTTGGTTTGTGGTCCTATGCCGGGACCCGGCTTTTTGTTACCCTCCATTATTCTTTATCTTCTTTCAGGCTTCCTTTTATTGCCGGACTGATTTCCATTGGCATTAATCTGGTGTTTTGTTGGGCATTGATAGACCCTTTTGGGTTTAAGGGGCTTGCTATGTCAGTATCTCTGGCCTCCATGGCAGGTTTTGGGGTTTTGTTTGTGAACATGCCCGGAACCCTTTCAAGGATACCGCTGATTGTTTGTGCTTGCAGAGCTCTTTTTTTATCTGTTATAATGTATTTTTGTGTTCGGTGGGCGGCCAAACTTCTTTTAACAGAAGAATTTGGTAAACTAGGACTTGGGGTGGGAGTATTTGCCTGCATCCTTTTGGGTGTATTCTTTTTTATTGTGGCATCTATTCTTTTCGCAAGCCCTGAAATAAAAATGGTAAAACAGATGATAAAAAAAGAATCCTCCCAATGACGCTATTTGAAAAAGCTGCTTTTTATCTCGGCATCCTGCTGACCTTGATGCTTTTGCTTTTGATTTTTTTTTCAAAGAACGGCATAATGGATTATCGCAACCTTAAACAACAGGAAGCAGACATTGCTGTCCAGGCGAGGCAGACCGCCAGGGAAAACCGAAAAATTGAAAAAGAGATCAACAGTTTGAAACATGATATTCATTATATAAAACATCTGGCAAAACATGAACATGGAATGGCAGAACCAGGTGAGCTTATTTTTAAGAATTTGTCGAAAAAAAAGGAAAAAATGCCATGAGTCATGAGTTCAATTCCTTGGAACTTGCCAGGATCTATGAAAGCCAGGGGTATTTTCAGGATGCCTTTGACATGTACCAGGCCCTTGCAAATGAGGCCGGGGAAAAGGGTGATCAACACCGTGAGTCTGAAATAAATGCTGGGCTTGGCCGTATGGAATTTGCCTTGCAAAACCAGGCAAACCCGTTAAAAGAAAATTCAGATCCCGTGTCTGAACTGGCACCCTCTGAAAAAAGAATGGATCATCTGCTGGAACAATGGCTTATGCTCATGGTGTTGGAGAAAAGACTCAAAATTGTGAAACAAGTTAAATCTCTGTTGTAGCAAAGGAGCTGTTCCTATGACCAAAAGGCGGATCCTATGATAAAAACAGATTGTTTTGGAGTTCTCACCCTGTTGGCGATTGCTGCTGTTCTTTCAGTGGGGGTGAATTATTTTTCACCTTCAGGCATTGCATGGGTGGGTCAGTGGGACAGATCCAAGGGAGTTGTCATGGCAAAATCCAAACAGGACATTGTTCATGCAAATATTGAAATCAATAATCCGCTGAAGGTTCGACAAATGATTCAAAACAGGGCGGTTGTTCTCTTGGATGTCCGGTCAAAAGATGCCTATGAGAATGGCCATCTGCCCGGGGCCCTGTCCTTTCCCCTGGAGGATTTTGATCAGGTTCTTCCCCGATTGTTGGATCTGGTAAAAAAGGATTCAGTCATATTGGCGTATTGTTCCGGATTTGAATGTACAGATAGTCATACCTTTGCCGCACAGCTTTTGGCCTTGAAATTTACACAGGTTCAGGTTTATGCCGGAGGGTTTAGAGAATGGCAGGAGATGGGATTTGATACAAAAAATAATGGAGAATAGCGATTCAAAACTGCCGGTCTCTTTCTGGGCTCACTGGATCCTTCGGTTTGTTCTCGGTCTGACATTTATCTGGGCAAGCTGGCATAAAATTATAAATCCGGGTGAATTTGCCAAAATTATTTACGGGTATGGGGTTTTCCCGGAAATCAGTATCAATTTGATCGCTATTTTCCTTCCCTATGTTGAATGTTTGGCTGGAATCTGTCTGATCACAGGGATTTTGCCAAGGTCCTCCCTGTTGGTCATTAATGGTCTTTTGGCAGCGTTTATTATTTTAATCGGGTTTAATCTATTCCGGGGACACAGCTTTGATTGCGGTTGCTTCTCTGTTTCAGATACCCCTGGCAATGCTGCTTGGTCACTTTTAATACGGGATTTTCTGCTACTTTGGGCTGGTGTTTACCTGCTGAGTCGACTGAAGAGCCCTGTCAATATGAGAAATACTCAAAGACATCAAATTTAAAAAATTTAAAGGAAATTCATCCATGGAAACCTATTATAAGCCCGAAGATTTGTTAAAGTTTGAAGAAATTGGGAAAGATGCACCCGAGCTTGCTAAAAAATTTTTTGAATATTACGGTGAGGTGTTTGCCGAGGGAGACCTTACCGCAAGGGAAAAATCTTTGATAGCTCTGGCTGTTGCCCATACCATCCAGTGTCCCTATTGTATTGATGCCTATACCAAAGGATGTCTTGAAACAGGGTCCAATCTTTCTGAAATGACTGAAGCGCTCCATGTGGCGACTGCCATCCGGGGCGGAGCATCCCTGGTCCACGGCGTTCAGATGAGAAATATCGCCGAAAAAATGTCAATGTAATACAGGAAATTTTGGATCAATGGAAATTCAAAAGGAAATTCAAAAGGAAACTAAAAACTCACAAGATACTGGTCCCGTCTTTCCTGACTTTGATCAGAACCTTAAGATACAAGGGATTTCCCTGAAACGGGGAAAGACATTAACCTGCCAGATAAACCTTGGGCTTTTATGCAACCAGGTTTGTAAACATTGTCATTTGTCAGCAGGTCCTGATCGTAGGGAAATAATGGATTTGAATACCATCAACCAGGTGATCCAATTTCAAAAAAAAATTGGGTGCGAGGTGGTGGATATTACAGGCGGGGCTCCTGAAATGAATCCCCACTTGCCGGTTTTGATTGAAGAAATGGCAGGGGTAACCAATATTCTTATGCTAAGGTCTAACCTGAGTGCACTTTATGATGCCAATGATCCGGCCCTATTGGATTTGCTGGTAAAGCACAGGGTAACCATTGTTTCCTCCCTGCCATCCCTTAACCTTTCCCAGACAGATGCCCAGAGGGGGGAGGGGGTGTTTGATAAGAGCATCAAGGCCTTGAAACAGATCAATGATATGGGATATGGTAAAAAGGGATCAGGCCTTGTCCTGGACCTGGTATCAAATCCGGCGGGTGCTTTCATGCCCGCTCCCCAGGCCACAGCGGAAAAGCGGTTTCGCAAGGTACTCAAAGATAAATGGGGGATTGTTTTCAACCAGTTGTTTACCTTTGCCAACATGCCCCTGGGAAGGTTTGAAAGGTGGTTGAAAAAAAAAGGGAATTATGACGCCTATCTGAATTCCCTGTGGAAGGGATTTAATCCCTGCACCGTGGACGGATTGATGTGCCGGCATCTGATATCAATTGCCTGGGACGGATACCTTTATGACTGCGATTTTAATCTGGCAGCCCGTTTGCCCAAGGGTAATTTAAAAACCCATGTCAGTGAGATAGAAAAGATTGACTTTGAAAATCAGAACATTGCCGTGGGTAATCACTGTTATGCCTGCACCGCAGGTAGCGGGTTTACCTGAGGGGGGTCCATTGAGGTTCCTGGTTAGGGACTCAGGATTGTTGCCAGTGTTGTCTTTAAAGTTGATGCATTTAGAGGTGCAGGGAATATCGGTTGTTGTCAATTTCAAGGGTGGTTTTGGTAAAGGTGAGCTTGGTGATGATTTTACCATCCTTGAAATGGAGCACGTCAACCCCTTTTCTTAATTCCTGTTTATCTTCAAATCCCTGCTCCATTGAAGGCCATTCAAGCACCCAGCGATACAATGCTTTTTGCACCTGTTCATCCACAAAAATTTCTTCTTCTAAAAAACGAAAATTGCCGTGGTTCTCAAACCATGATGCCCAGACCTTTCGAAGATTATTTTTTCCCTTGGCATAGGCACCTGTCCAGTTCTCAAAAAAAACATCCTCATGGAAAAGGTCCATGACCTTTTCCAGGTCGTGTTTATCCCAGGCCAGATTCCAATTCCTAAGCGTCATTTTGATTTCATCGCGTGAAAGTCTCATTTGATGCTCCTTTCCAAAAAAATGTTTTCCTGCTCGCCTTGCTTTTTGGGTTCACACCCAAGGTTTTGCCCTTACCCCGTTATACTCCTTCTTTCATGGGTTAGGCAATTTTTTTTTCATGAAAATGCTCAAAGGGTCCTGGGTGTATTTTCCAAAGGGATTGGTTTCAAAAAATCCCAGGGCTTTATAGAGGTGGATGGCTGCGTTCTGATGGATACCGGTTTCAAGGGCTGCCGTAAAAATGTTTTGTTCGATTAAATGGGTTTCCAATGCCTGGATGATCTGTTTTCCAATTCCCCTTCCCCTGAATTGCTTTGGTATGAACATTCGCTTGATTTCCCCATAGGTTTTAAAAATTTTTACCGCACCAATTCCCATTAATATTTTTTCTTCCATCGCCCCCACAAAAAAAACATTGGGCTGCATAAGGGTTTCAATGGAATCCAGGTGGTTGCTTTCCGAGGGGTAGAGACGCTCCTGAAATGCATCAAGATCCCGGATGAACCGTTGAACCTCCGGCGTATTTACCGATATTTGCTGAACAATCATAACAACCTTTTCTCTTTATTCTTCAGCTTCTTTAATACAGTTTTTGCCCTTTGCTTTGGCACGATAGAGTGCTTTATCAGCCCGCATGACCCAATCGTTCAGATGTTCTTTTTCTTTGTACTGGGCAATGCCGCAACTGATGGTAACCAATGGTTTTTTTATGGATGGCGGGTATTGCTCATCCTCATAAAAGTTATGGGTATGAATCCTCATCCTTAATCTTTCTGCAATTTGTCTTGTCTGTTCCATATCACTGAAAATCAGGAGAACAAATTCATCCCCTCCCCAGCGGACCAGCAGGTCTTTTTGGCGAATGGTCTGGGCGGCTAAGGTTGCCACCTTCTTGATCACGGTATCACCAAACAGGTGGCCATGGGTATCATTGACCTGTTTTAAATGATCCAGATCAAATAGGATGATACTCATGTCCACAGGGTCGCGGCGGTTAAGGTTGGTCATGTACTTGAACCTTTGTTCAAATTCGTTTCGATTGTATGCCCGGGTCAGTTTGTCTGTGTTGGCCAGAATTTCCAATTTCCTTTGGAAAAAGTTGATCACCAGGATGGCAAAGATAATGGTGGCAAAGGTGATGACAAGGCTGATGAGAAAGTTTTTGACAAATGTGTTTTTAATGGATTCAAGGGCAAGGGATTCATCCTGTTCCACCAGCAGATACCAACCCAGCTCATGTATAAACCGGCTGGTCAGAAGGATATGTGATTTTTTAGAATCATATTCAAAAAAAGAGGGGGTATTCTTGGCGTCAAATATGTCCTGGGCGATGGCACCAAGTCCGGGAATATTAAAAATGGACAGATTTGTAATCTTGGATTTATCCGTATGAATCTGTATCATACCGTCCGGGCTGACCATATATATATTGCGGTTATATTTTTTTTTGTAATAATCCACCAGGATTGCCACCCGGTCAAAATCAAGCCCCACCCCCACAACTCCCAGAAGATTATTGTCATATCCCACCAGTCTGTGGTTGATAAAAATAGTCAAATGATTCAGTTCTGCCTCATTGGCATCCACATTCATATCATAATCAACATCTAATTTTAAAAAATCGTAATACCATTTGTCATGGGGGTCATTGGGGCTGATTTTTTTTAATGCCCCTTTGAAGTGGTAATAGGTTTGACTTGTGCTTGAAATAAAAAATGCACTAAAAAATTGATATTTTTCCTTGATTTCCAATAAATATTTTTGGATAAGATTCTGATCAATTTCACCCGAAAGAACCCAATCTTTTAAAAAGGTATCATTTGCCATGAGGGAAGACACAAAGATCGGCCGGGTTAAATCTTTTTGGATTTCAGAATAGATATTGTCCCGGGCCAGGGGGAGGCTGTTGTCAATGATGCTGGCTTTGACTGATTTTTTGGATGCCCTGTAGGAAATTATATTGGTCAGCAAAAAACCTGACAGGAGAATGAGGCTGAGAACAAGAATCAGTTTTGTTCGGATTGAAAAATATTTCATGATCGCCTCCATGACCGATTTAATGTTATTATCCTTCCGTATCAAAGGCAAGCTTTAAGCCAAAACCGATGAAAACGATACCGGATATTTTCTGGAGAATAAGACCGATCCTAGGGTTGTTTCTCAAGGTGTTGGTCATTATCGAGGCTGTACTTGTCAATACCAGGCACCAGAGGCTGCCGGTAGCAAGGAAGGTGGTGCCCAGGATCAGAAATGGCAATGGTCCATGGACGGCCTGGGGATTGATAAACTGGGGCAGAAAAGAGAGAAAAAAAAGGGCCACCTTTGGATTTAGCACATTGGTGATCACTCCCTGGCGATAAATTTTAATCAAATCACTTGGCTTAAATTGGGTGTTTGCGGTTTCAAAGGCATTTTTTTTGTTCACCAGGGTTTTAAGACCCAGAAAGATCAGATAAAAAGCGCCGGCCCATTTTACCAGGGTGAAGGCTGTGGCAGAGGTAGACAGGATCAGGGAGAGTCCAAAGGCAGCGCACAGAACATGGACCACACAACCGGTCATGATACCGGCAACGGACACAAGGCCTGCCCGACTGCCCTGGGCGATACTTCGGGTAAGAATATAGATGGTATCAACCCCTGGTGTCAGGTTGAGTATGATGGCGGCAACAATAAATCCTGTGAAATTTTCAATTCCATGCATGGAGAATCTCCTTTATTATTATCTGAAAAATCTGCCGATATTGCCACGGGCACTGCCCATTTAATAACTGCGTCTAATCAAATAAAGCATTGACAAATTGTTGTGAATCAAAATCCTGGAGATCATCAATAGATTCTCCAACTCCGATATAGGAAATGGGAAGGTTCATGGTGCTGGAAATGGCAGCAACAATTCCACCCTTTGCCGTTCCGTCAAGTTTTGTCAATGCAATCTGGGTAATCCCAATGGCTTCATGGAATTTTTTTGCCTGGGAAATGGCATTTTGCCCTGTGGTGGCATCCAGAACCATTAGGACATCATGGGGGGCGGTGCTGAGTTTTTTATGGATCGAGCGTTTTATTTTTTTCAGTTCTTCCATGAGGTTTTTCTGGGTGTGGAGCCTGCCGGCCGTATCAACAAGAACAATGTCAATCCCTCGGGCAACGGCTGCTTCCATAGCATCATAGGCCACGGCAGCTGGATCTGCTCCCTCCTTGTGCCTTACAATGCTTGACCCGGATCTGTCAGCCCACACCTCCACCTGCTCAATGGCAGCTGCCCTGAAGGTATCTGCCGCAGCGATGAGTACCTTTTTCCCCTGGCGGGTATATTTCATGGCAAGTTTGCCCAGGGTGGTTGTTTTTCCGGTCCCATTTACGCCGATCATCATGATGACATAAGGTTTGTTGAGAACGGGTTCCGGCTTTTGTTCCAGAGCTTTCGGGAACAGCGCCACCAGCTCATCCTTTAACACCTGTTTGAGTTCATCGGCAGTTTTTAGGCGTTTGGCTTTTTTCCGAATACCTTCCATCATTTCCATGGTGATGTCCATGCCAATGTCTGAGGTCACAAGCAATTCTTCAAGCGCTTCAAACAGATCTTCATCAATAACTTTTTCTGCCACAAAAAGTTTGTTGATATCGGTATTCAAAACTTCCCGGGTTTTGGTTAACCCAGTTTTTAAGCGAGAAAAGATGCCTTTGTCTGTTTTCTTTTCCACTATGATTTTTTCAGTCTCATTTCCCTGTTTTGTGTTTTTTCTTTTGAATATATTAAAGGCCAATCTTGTATCTCCTTAAGGTATTAAATTACGCATGTATGATCTTTTACAATTTTTGGTAACCAGAATCAAGCCAAGACAGCGGAAAAATCAAAGATGGGACAAATGACAATGATGCTTTACTTTCTGTGCGCCAACCGATAAAAATAGAGAAAAGAAAATATAGGATGAAAGGAAGGTCTCCCCATGGTGACTCAATTAGACGAAAAAATAGCGGAATTGAAGGAACAGGTTAAAAAACTTCGATCTCAAAAAGACAGTCTTATCAAAGAATTGGATACCATTGAAGAAAAATTTGAAAGCCAGGACAGACTGTACCGGAAGTATCTGCCCGTCATCATTGACACGGTGGCAGCCGGGGATACTCATTTTGCAAGGGCATGCCGTGATTTGAGCGGTGCACTGAAAAAAGGGTCCTCCTTTGTAAAAATTTCTTATATTTTTGAGCAATTGAAAACAGCCATGATCAAGGAGGAAATTGGTCCGGTTCCGGGAAAAAAGAAAAAAGGGATATTTGCCTCTCTGCTCAAGTCTTCTGCAAATAATTTTATTGACGACTTCAAACAAAGCTATCATGATATTCTGAATACCCTGAGGTCCACCCTTGATAAAAAATATGCTTCCCGAATGGACAAAATAACGGCCAGAATATTAACTGCCGCTGATACCGGGGATATTTCCGACATCCGGGAAAGTATTTTCAGCCTGGTCTTTGTCTATATTTCTGAAACCAATCAGGATCGGGAAAAAGTGAATGCCTTTGTCCAGGATATTGTGGGGAAAATTTTGGACATCGAAGCAAAAGTTGCCATATCCAATGATCAAACCAATTCTTTGTTTTCATCCAATTCCGGATTTGAAATTCTTTTAAACTCTGAGATGAACGGGTTGCAAAAAACATCTGATATGGCATCGAGTCTGGATGATTTGAAAATTCAGATCACCGAAAGATTAACATCCATTGAAAATGCATTAAATAAAAAACAATTAAAAGACAAGGCCATTAAGGCTGTGGCTGAGAAAAACCGAAATATTTTCAAGTCCGGATTTGCTAAATTAAAGCAGGAACTGCACAAGGCCACCCAATATTCTGAACAACTTGAAATAAAATTGAACCAGGATCAGTTGACCGGTTCATTTAACCGGCGGGCCTATGATAAAAAAATTGAAGATGAAATGAATCGGTTTTTGCGGTATGGAACCATATTCTCCCTTCTGCTGCTTGATGCAGATCATTTCAAGCATATCAATGATCGATATGGGCATGCCGTTGGAGATAAGTGTCTTCAGGAAATTATTAAACGGTCCATCCCCCTGTTGCGTAAAAATGATATGCTGGCCCGGTATGGGGGGGAGGAATTTGTTGTTATTATGCCAGAAACCGATGCTGCCGGCGCAAAAGAGGTGGCGGAAAAGATTCGGCAAACCATAGAAAAAATTGAATTTCTGTACAAAAATGTAACCGTAACGGTTACGGTGAGCATAGGCGTTACCCAGGTACTAGAGGGGGATACAAGCCATCTGCAAATATTTGAGCGGGCAGATGTGGCCGTATACAAGGCAAAAGAAAACGGAAGAAACCAAGTATTGGTTCATTAGACTAAAACATCAATAATTGAAACATCAATAAAACTTATACAGGAGCGGGAATGGGATCTGAGATAGAACTCGACGATTTACTGAATCATCCAATTGCAAATAGTGTTACATCGGACCTAAATAGCGAAACACTGGACAGAAGATCCTTTTTACCCAAAAAGATCCGGATTTTTACCCAGGGGTATTCCTCGCTTGAAGATCAGCCCCAATATCGCTTCAGCAGTGATAAGGAAGCGCAAAAGGTTCTGCCGGACATTATTAACAACCAAGTTCAGAAGGTGACCTTGAAGGACGCTTTGTCTGAAACCCAAAAACAACGCTTTTCAAAGAAACGAAATATCGGAGTGGTTTTTTCCGGGGGGCCTGCTCCCGGCGGGCATAATGTGATTGCAGGCTTGTATGATGAAATCAAAAAATACAATTCTGAATCAAAATTATTTGGATTTTTGATGGGTACGGATGGGCTGATTGAATCCCGATATGTGGAGATCACCCGAAAGCTTGTGGATACCCACCGCAACATGGGCGGTTTTTCCATGATAAAGACGGGCAGGACAAAGGTTGATTCAAAAAAGAAGATGGATGCCTCTTTGAAAACCTGTATGGATCTTAACCTGGAAGCATTGGTGGTTATCGGAGGAGATGATTCCAATACCAATGCCGCCTTTCTTGCCCAGTATTTTAAAAAGTCCGGTATTAAGGTGATCGGGGTTCCCAAAACCATTGACGGGGACATCCAGGTGTCAACCGATGACGGGGATGTCCTTTGTGCTATCTCCTTTGGCTTTCATAGTGCTGCCAGGGCCTTTTCCCAGAACATCAGTAATCTGGCCAGCGATGGGCAATCAACCGTTAAATACTGGCATGTTTGCAAGGTGATGGGCAGGGTGGCAAGTCATTTAACATTGGAAAGTGCCCTCCAAACCCATGCAACCCTGTCTTTGATTGGAGAAGAACTGGCAGATTATATTGACCGGGACCGCCTTGAAAAGGCAAAGGAAAATAATACCATCGATTATAATGCCTTTGGCATTACCCTGCGCCATCTGTCCCGATTAATCTGTGATACCATTGTGCGAAGGGCTGCGGTTGGTAAAAATTACGGGATCATGATTATTCCCGAGGGGATTTTGGAATTTATCAATGAAATCCAAGTTTTTATCATAAAAATCAATAAAATAATTGCCGAGTACAATACCATTCATGATCAGGATTTTCACAGGGCATTTCCGGGGTTGGCTGAAAAATTGGAGTATTTAAGGTGGATAAGCCAGGGAATGATAGACAAGAGTCCCTTCCCCATCTGGAATCTTCGGGATGACGAGTTATTCAACCAATTGCCGCCATTTTTTCGGGAAGGCCTTTTGGTTGAGCGGGATCTCCATGGAAATTTTCAGTTTTCCCAAGTTAAAACGGAAAAGATGATCATGGACATGGTCAAAGAGTATCTGGGGATTTTGAAAGAGCAGGGAGTTTATAAAATAGGCATAAATAGTGACGAGTATACTGCTATTATGGCTGGCTGTCAGCTGGACCCGGATTTGTACGGAACAGCCATTTTCAGGGATCCCAAGGCCAAGTATCTTCTGGTTAAAGAGGCGATTATTTCCCAGAAAACCCTGAAACAGGTACTTGTCAATAACGGGCTCATGGATGTTGAAGAGAATATTCCAGGGCCCATCGTTGAAATCTTTAAGAAATCTGTACCCAACTTCAAAACCCAGACCCATTTTTACGGGTATGACGGCAGGGGCTCTGCTCCCACCCATTTTGACTGCAATTACACCTATAATTTAGGCATGACGGCATTCCATCTCATTGTCGGAAATGCCACCGGACAGATGGCAGCTATTTTGAATCTTGAAAAGGATTTTGAGCAATGGGAACCCATTGGTATTCCCATTGCCAAACTCATGCATCTGGAAGAGCGAAAGGGCAAACTCGAACTGGTAATTGAAAAGGGTCTGGTGGATTTGAATTCAAATGCATTCAGAGTTTACAAGGTGTTGCGGGAAAAATGGGTGGCAGCAGATCCAGGCCCGGACCATTACCGGCAGCCGGGACCTGTTCGATTCTCCGGTGAAACAGAGGAAGACAGGCCCATTACCCTGGTTCTCAATTCCATTGATGCAAAAAATTAAAAATAATAGAATTACGAGACTAAAATGCGGGTCATGATTTTTTTTTAGATGGCAAGCGGTTTATGGATGATGAGCCCTTAAAAAAGGGCTCATAAATCCTAACACTTTGTTTTCGTCCCTTGACCCTTACCCTGTCGATGAAGTGAAAAAAAAATTGATCTTTACATTTTTGTTGGGTGGACTCGGACACAAGAATGGTGGTGCCGTATGTTTTGTTGATCCCTTCAATTCTGGATGAAAGGTTAACATTATCTCCCATGACCGTATAATCAAACCGATCATGGCTGCCAAAATTTCCCACACTCATTAATCCCGAATTAATCCCAATGCCGATGGAAATCTCCGGCATGCCCTGCTCCTTGAATGACTTGTTGATTTTTACCAGGTGTGATTTCATTAAAAGGGCTGTATGAACCGCTTTGCCCGGGTGGTCTGCATCGTCATTGGGAGCTCCCCAGAATGCCATAATGGCATCGCCAATAAATTTATCCACTGTGCCTTTGTTATCCATTATGATATGGCTCATTTGTGTCAGATATTGGTTCATGAATTTTCCAAGAACCTGGGAATCCATTTTTTCGGAAATACCGGTAAAACCGCGGATATCGGAAAACAATACCGTAAGCTCCTTTTGCTCCCCTTCCAAAGAAAGTTGCTTGGGATTTTTCACAAGGGATTTTACCACCTCAGGTGCAAGGTAATGGGAAAAAGCGTTTTGGATATATCTTTTGGCACGGCCCTCGTGGACATAGTTTAAGATGTTGACCAGGAACAGGAGAATCAGAAAGGTGGCAAAGGGAAAGGTGGTTCCAATGAGTTTGTTGTTAAGAAAGAAAAAATAATAGTTGCCCATAAAAATAAACAGGAAAAAAAACAAGGCCAAGACTCCCCCTGTCAGAGGTCGGGAAAAGGACAGGATAAGATTTAGAAGAAGCCCGCCTGCAAGGATTAGCACATAAGTGATGCCGATTTCCGTAAACAAATCATATTCAAAGGGATCCGCCTGGATGAGATTGTCAACGATGGTGGCATTTATTTCAATTCCCGGCATGCTGGGGGAAAAGGGGGTGGCTTTCAGGTCAAATAATCCAGTGGCAGAAGATCCCACCAGAACAAATTTATCCCTGAGCCCTGGATGGGGCTTGCCGGACAAAAGATCTTTGGCAGATATATAGGGAAAGGTATTTACAGGTCCCCTGTGGTTGATAACCATCTGGCCCGTATTGGTGGTGGGAATAAAGGTGTTCCCTAAACTTATTCCCAGCACGGGGGTGCGGAGGGTTTTTATCCTGTTGTCCGTATGAATGGTCACAAGGGGGATCTCCATTCCCAGTCGCCAGGTTTCAAGGGCAAGGGAGGGGTAGGGGATCTGGTCCATTATCATGAGCAGGGGTACCTGGCGTACGGTGCCGGAATCATCGGTGAGAACATTAAAGAATCCTTCACTGGCTGCTGTGGATAAGGATTCAATATTCAAGATAGCCCGATAGGCAGGGATAAGGGAGAGGGATTCAAAGGTTGCTGTTTTTGGGACCAGGTTAATTTGGCATGAGGGAAAAGGTGTCTGATCATAAGCTTTCAGGCCGTCATTTTTAAGCTGAAACGCATACCCCATGATAACACGGCCCTGGGCCAGGGCATTCCCAAAAACAATATCATGGTCCAGTCTCTGGGATTCCATCATCTTTTTGAACACATTTTCGGCAAGATGCTTTTTTAATGTGGGGGTGAGTTTCTCAAAATAACCTGCCGGTGAGGTTCGGTCTGTTTCGGGAAAGACAATATCAAATCCTATGGTCCTGGCGCCGCTGTTGTGCATGGCAAGGGTCAGGTTGGCCAGTATATTTCTCGGCCAGGGCCATTGCCCCAGTTGTCCTAGGCTTTTTTCATCAATATCCACAATGACCACTTGGTTGGAAATGGACTGGGTCCCCCTGATCCTGAACATGACGTCCATGATCTTATTGTCCAGTCCGGACAGGAGAAGAGGTTTTTGATTGCCAAAGGAATAAAAAACCAGGCAGGATAGAAAAATTAATAAAGATCCAATGGAAAAAGGGGCGGTAAAGAGATTTTTAGTGAGTTTCATTCTGTGGCGACATCCCCATAGAATTTAGCGATCCCCTGCAAAAACACCCTGGTAGGTGGTGGTGCCCGAGAAGGTTGCAGAAAAATTGCCGCCGATTCCATTGGCCCCTTGGACATTGTCCTTGGCCGTATTTCCAAAATAGGTTCCATTGACCTTGGAACCTGTGTCAGCGCCGGACACGGTTCCTTTAAAGCCCTGGGAGGTCACATCCCCAGGAAAACTGCTTATAGGAAGGGTTATCTCAGTAAAGGATATATCTCCTGTTACCGGCAGGGTGGCACCCGAATAAAAGTCAATGATCAGGTTGGCCTGGCCGTTTGTCAGGGGGGTCATTTGACCGGTATGATCAAATTTTACCCCCTTGGCCTTACCCGTATAGATTCCGGTAAAGGGAGTTGATACAGAATCCGATATTATTTGGTTAACCATGGATGCAGGGGTTTGTTCACCTGCAATCCAGAAGCTAGCTGGAACATGGACATGGTAGTCTTTCCCTGATCCCGGTTCTTCATAGGCAACTTCCCAGTATCCCCAATTGGTGTTAGCGGACAAAGGGGTTTCCATGGAGGAGATCATGAAATTTCCATGGGTTTTTAACCCGGTATTACCCGACGGGTTTGAAATTACACTGACCCCGCCCATGACAGCGGCGATCTTATCATCTGAGATATACACGGACTTGTTTTTGTCTCCCCCGATGGTCAGGGCCGATATCTGGTTGCTGGGCTGGAGAAAGTCATATCCCGACAGGGTGCCGGTAATAATTCCACTATCTTTATTAAGGGTTATTTGAAAATCAGATGAATCATCATTAACAAAGGCAACCCTGTCAATGTTGGGGGCGTCCATGTTTTCTCCTACCCCCATGAAAAATCCATTCCAGGTTACGGAGCCTATGTTGAAATTGGCTGTCTTGGTGTTCATGGTTACGGCCATGGTATCAGACCAGGCTCTTTGGATCGTTTGGTCCTGGACGCTGATATCAACCCCTTCCAATGCCATGCCGGCAGCTTCTTGAGAAGCCCCGTAGATGTGCCCGAATGTTTCATGGCCGCTCATGGTTTCAATCTGTCCGGTGCTATTAAAATTTTCAGTTCCCAGTACCTGCACAGCGACAATTTCGCCAGAATCAGTCACCTGGCCAAAGGCAAATCCATGGGGGGTTTTATCCGGATGAAGGGGGTCATCTTCAAGGACAAGAAATCGTTGATTGTCCCAGTTGACAAATACCGTCATCTCGTCCTGGATAGTGGTGTTGTTGTTATCCTGGAGTTTTCCCGTATAGGTCCAGATACCGGTGGAGGGAATGGCTGTGGTGCGGTCACCGATAAACCCCACCTCCTTGAGCAGGGCCAGAATATTTTTTTCTTCTTCGGAAATTGGGGGGAGGGGGGGAAGCGCTTTGATAGGGCTGTTGACTGGGTTATTGGGATCGTCGATTGTGTCCTTGATGTCGGCACTGGTATTTTCAGGGGGAGGTGTTGCCGTGTCAGTGAAGTCATCGGCATTTTCCATGCTGGAGTCGGCCAATTGATCTTCAGAATTGCCTTCCGGGTCTTTTTCGTCTTGTTTTTCAGTTTCCCCTGTAGTGGCAAGTTCTCCCTCTATTTCCTGGAGAACTTTTTCGTCCATTATTTCTGGTTTTGCAGGGGGATGGGATCCATCCCTTACAATGGTTCCGTACCCGGGTCTGTCAATGTCCACCCTGCCCATTGAATTGACCACATAAATGCTTTTTCCCCCCTGGAATACAACGGATAAAGACGTGTCCCTGACAATGCCTGCATACATGGAGCCCCTGATGCCAATAGTGGCGGCCGGGGCTTTGGTTTTAAAATTTTGGGGTGCATCCCTTGTTATGGCCCCCCCCATTATCCGAAAGCTGCCGGCTTTGATTTGAGTGATGATGCCGGAATCGGGATCACCTGATTTCCATTGGTATTTTTTGATGACCATTTCCGTGTTCCTGCCCAGGGTGATAAGGGTGTTGTCCTTGAACATCAATTGGATTCTGCCCTGGGTGGTTTTAATGGTATCCTGGAGAAAAACAGGGGACTTGAGTGCCAGGGGCCTGACTTTTAAATCAGATTGAATCGCCTGGGCTTTTCCCCTGAGGGCCACAACTTTTCCAATGGCATTATTTGTCATGTTTGTATTGGTCAGGGCATTTTCGGCCAGCGCATCTTCCGTTAGAGATATTATCGTTGTGGAGAAAACAACCAGCGAGAAAACAAATAGGAAGAAACCGGTTAAAACAGGAACTGACCCAAGCATCATTAAGGGTAAATTAAATAATTGCTGTTTCATATTTTTCTTCCTTAAAATCGATACTCCATTGAAGAATTAACAACATTTCTGGTGTAGTCATATAAATCCAGATTGGACAGGGATTTTGTATATTGATATCCCAGGGTAAGGGTAATGCTTTGGCGCTGGTCAGAAGATTGCCAAAGCCTTTTTTTGATTCCAGCGTCAACATAGTGGATCTTGTCTCTTCTGGATTTATCAAACAGGGCTTCCAGTCCGTCGTAACGGGTATAGAAGAAATCATAGGAGCCAAAGAGGGTAACACCGTGGGAAAACTCTCTGCTAATGTATAGCTTAATGCTGTATCGGTTGTAGCTGTATTCACTATCGGCTGCACTTTCGTGCTCATATCCCAGGGTGGTGTCACACCAAACATTTTTGACAAGAAAGGCTGTGTCAATATCAAGGCTGATGTTGTCGGCATTTTTTTTGGAAATTTTTTCATAGGTTTTGTTTTTATAGGCAAGCACGGGAGAAAGGACAAAAGAGGGGGTAAACATATGGCGATAATAACTTTTTATCCCCAGAGAACTGGAATACTTAGATTCCTCAAGGTCCAGGTAATCTGCAGTTAGCTGTAGGCCCGTGATCCCTTTGCCATTAATATATTCAGGTCCTGATTCAATGTCAAGATAGAGGGTATCAAGCTCGCTTTCCTTTCGATATAAGGCTTTATATGCAGAAAAATTGGTCTGCCATACAAAAGGTGAATAGGGAAAAACATAGGTGTGGTTCAGGTCAGCAATACCCGAAAAAATGATATCTTCGGTTTTTTGAGCGGATTTTCCGGTCAGGGTTACGATACCGCTTGCCGCTGGGAAAATATTGTTGGCAGGACTTGCCCATACATTGTCATTCCAGTCTATTCCCAGGGAAAGGGTGCCCCGGAAAAAATGTTTTTGTTCGCTGCGGTCAATATAGGCTAAAAATTTTTCAATATTCTGCTTAACGGTCTGGGGAGGATCTGTGAGCAAAACCTGATTACAGTATTTTCGGGCCATGTCGTTCATTCCGAGTTTTTGGTAGGCCCTTGCCATTTCAAGTTTGACCCGAAGGTCCTGGGGGGTCATGATCAATACCCGTTCATAGGTCATGACGGCCATTTCATAATTATGGAGTTCAAATGCACTGCGTCCCAGATAAAAATTGGCTCTGTAATCGTCAGGGATCAGGTCAAAGGCCTTTAACAGGAGTTCGTAGGAACGATGATATTCCCGGGAATGGAAGGCCTCAATTCCCTGACTTAAATAATCGTCAAACAAAGGTGAATTCGCAGATATCGCCTGGTTACCCGCAAGTACAAAACAAAAAAAGAATACCAGGGCGAATAATAAAATTTTATTCATACATGGCCTTAGATTGATTGAATTAAAGGGATTAACTTATGCAAAGAGTCTACCACGAAACAAGGCGTTTTTGTCAAGTAGAAAAGCAAATAGACAGCTATTCTCGCTGAATATTATTGGTGAGGATAACCGGCCGGCGAAGATTGCAGTGTACTGATGGAACAATTCCTACAGGCCTCAGTTCCCCAATCCACCATCAAAAAAAATAAAAAACCCCGTTGTGCTTGATGGATCAAGCAGATAGAATATTTGTGCAACCAAAAAACTATCATCAACGAGGT
>JADGEQ010000080.1 GCA_016744295.1 Desulfobacteraceae bacterium
GTGATTACCCGAGCCATCAAGTACCTTGCAGGCATTCCCAACAAGATTCAACTGATGCCGGAAAACATTTGCGACTCGGTCGGCAATATGAAAACCAAAATTCTGAAAGAGAAACATCTTAGCATGGACCTACAGGAAACTTTGATCGCCCTTGCCATCAGCTCAACTAACAATCATGCAGTGGAGCTTGCCATGGAAAAGCTTACGGCATTTCGAGGGTGTGAAATGCACATGACCCACATGCCAACCCCGGGAGACGAGGAGGGAATCAGAAGGCTCGGAATCAACCTCACCACCGACACTCTCTTTGCCACCGATGATCTTTACACAATGTAGCCAAACCAAACTTATTAAGTTACCGCACAACACTGGAAATGATGTCAATTTGGTATTTCGTTTAATTTTATTCATGTGATAAAAATACTGACCGATCCTTTGGGATCAATTCTGGTGTTAGAAAATATGCGAACAAACATTCTTACATGATCATGCCTCAAAGGGTCTGTTAAAATAAGTTTCGAATTACTATGGTATCCTTTACAAATCCGGCATCCCAATACTCAATACATGGATAATTATTGTTGACTCCCAATATGAACATTTTAGTGTCTGGAGTGGTCCAAAACAAATTGCCGCTAACATTGGTTCCATCAATTTCCGTGGAGGAGATCGGATTAAGTTGCACAAGATCAGGGGCTATAAAATATGAGTTACTTACGACTTGAGTAGTCGGGTCGGCCTATCCCTTGGATGCGCCAATGGTAAAGCCTATATACTGACCATCCCAGGATGAAAAAGAGGCGCCCTTAGTTTCAGCCACTGCCTGATTTACTGTAAATAAAAAGCTCAGTAATAAAATCGAAATACATGCCTTGAATGCCATTTTCCTTTCTCCTAATTTATTGTTCAGTTTTTGATGATATTGCTAAAATCAAACTGAGTTTTCATATTGAATCTATTCTGATTATACCACCAATGGTTTAAGTTATTTACATTATCAGACAGATAGGCTCAAAACAAATGGGAATTGACTACATAATTTATATCAATCTGGATTTTAAATGAACTCAAATCCAAGTTTGAATGGTCCCTATCGAATTTAGTGGCTTTTTTGAGATGGAATTTATTCACCCACAAAGATCGATGGGCATGGATAAACAAACCATTTGAAGTCCTCAAGCAGTGCAGCTACAATTGCCTATAAAAGGGTTGTGAGGGCATGGGAATACAATTTGGCAACCTGGTTTTGGAGATAGAGCGTTTAGAACAGTTTTCTGGGGTGTTCACACCCTGAAAATCAAAATATGGATTTATTTTGGACAGTAGTGTATAAAAATCAAAATTTAGGCGGCAGTTCATTATATGTTGATCATTGTTATTTCAGCAAGTTAGCATAGAATGCTTTTAGCGGCATGGAGCAAAATTCTTCCGTTATATGCTTTGCTAAATAAGCTTGGGCAGTATTCTCTATATTATCTGACTGATGCAAACTAATAGTGGCCGAAGGTAAATGAGGTAATACACCCTCCTGTAAAACCCGGAAACCAGAGATAGGAATACTTGCTCCTATTGGTGCAACTGCGAACCCAGCTTTAACTGCTGCTATTATTCCAGAAATACTCGGACTTGAATAAGCTATCCGATAAGAGACATCTTGCTTAGATAGAGCTTGCAATGTCCATTTCCGGAACAAACAACCGTGATGAAATAAGGCAAGCGGTATAGGTGATTCACTTTCAGGTTCAGCATCAGTGGGGGCAATCCAGACTACAGGCTCATGTCTTAAAAATTTTCCACCGTGTTCTCCATGCTCGCTGTTACACAGACATAGATCAAGCTCTTTTTTTTTTAACATTTTTAATAAATTATCAGACAGATCACAGTAAAGGTCCACACGTACCAGCGGATATTTTCCTCTAAAGCGTCTTAATATTGAAGGTAAATGCTGAGAAGCGTAATCTTCGGCAGCACCCAGACGAATTTGACCATTCATTTCCGGTTGAGTTAGTGAGGCCAATGCCTCGTCATGTAAACGTAATATACGCCTTGCATATTTGAGTAATTCTTCACCATCGGGTGTTAGCTCGACACCCCGGGTTACCCTTTGAAATAATTTTTTGCCCAAATTTTCTTCTAATCGATTTATTTGCATACTCACTGCTGACTGTGTCAGGTTCATTTGTTGGGCAGTGTGAGTAAAGTTCCTCGTCCGGGAGGTGACTATGAACGTACGGAGAATGTCAGGTGTTAGTTGCATATTTTTATCCACCACAAATATTTATGCCTAACATAAAGAACATTCATTTGTCAAATGGATGAAAGTAGTTAATAAACAATAAAATCATATAAACCTCATTTACAGAACAAGAGGTTTCAATCACCCCAGGAAGGGTATTAATTATAAGGAGGATATTCTGTTGGAAAAACAAATCGAACTTAAAGAACAAATTCAGAAACACTGGGGACGGTATAAGGATTTAATGCCTCATCTCGCAAAAGCCTATGAGGATTTACCAAATCAAGCCTATAGGGATGGAGCCATAGACGGTAAAACTAAAAGGTTAATGGCAATGACAGCGGCTACTATCCATGGATGCCGAGCTTGTATCCTTTATCAGGCCGACGAAGCGCTTAAGCTTGGTGCATCATCGGAGGAAATGCTCGAATGTATTGGTGTTGCCGTGAGTTTGGGAGGTACTATGGCTGAAGGTGAAGCAACAAGACTAATCAATTTTCTGGAAGAAAAAGGTATTATTTAGTTGAATTATGGGCTGCTCTTAAAAAGCCTTTTGGAGCAGCCTTTCATCCAGATTTCTCGAGGAAACCTTAAAATCATATATTAAAGATCAAAATAAAAAAAACTCCCTTTTTAATGACGGAGAGCGTCCTTCTTTATGTCCATCGGTTAATTTTTCTGGAAGTTCGAGGAGCGATCCATTTGTCTATTTATTGTGGGCGCAGCAACATAAAATTTTGCCCCATGATTTGATCTTCCAGTAGTCGTTTTTAGGCCTACCTAACAATTACGAATTCTTGCATCAGGGTTCACCAGAATCTCGGTCAAATAAAGTTTTGATTTATATCGGTATCCTTGATATTTCGGACTTCTGAATACTCCACCTTCGGATAATTAATCTTGAGTTTGAACACTCAGAAAAAAGCGGTCAATTAATCTGCCAGTCCTTACTAAAAATTGTCAGACGATTCTGAGCTTATATACCATCATTAAACGCTAATGGTTAAAGAAAATCATGGGTTTTTTATTGAAAATAAAGTGTTGCTATTATTATATATTGTCGTTTAATGTGGAAAAATAGTCTGTGATAATGCCCATGGCTTATATAATTGAATTAAAAGCTCAAGACTGGAAAAGCTATACCATATGCGAGGGTCCAAAATTTTGTCAGGACTGAGCCCTATTAACAATAGTTCGGGACTTTATATTAAGCTTTGGGGGAGGATCACCCCTTACTTTTCACATTATAGACAGTGTTAATCTAAATTTGAATCCTCCTCTTCTTCTGCTGTTTTAAGATCACTCACAAGGTCCTCAAAACTTGAGATAATATCTGCTGCATCTTCTTCTACGGCACCCTCAATTTCATCTAATGCAACATCCGGATTCAAAGCGGCTGTCATGGGACTTGCAACCATTACAACAAAATCACCCTGCTCCTCTGTATCAACTCCTGCTCTCTTGGGGTATCGCCACAGCGCAAAACCACCAATGACGCTGAGCACTCCTCCTATGCTTCCATAAAAAGCTTCAGAGCCAAAGATGTCCATTGCAAAAGCCGTCAACGGGGAACCTATAGCCGCTCCTGTCGCACTGAGCAGAACAATGGTTCCGCTTGCAGCAACCATCTGGGTCGGGGTGAGGTAGTTATTGATGTGAACACAACAAAGTGCATACAAAGGCATGGCCAGACCACCAATAATAGCAGCGATAAGGTACAACAATAGCCCTGCAGGCGAGTAGTACATTGCAGCAAACGAAACAATCGCCCCCCCCATACTACTGAAAAGTATCACCCTGATAGGATCAAGGGTATCGGACATCCAGCCCAGAGGATACTGAAAAAGGAAACCTCCAAAGATCAGAGACCCCATAAACAAAGAAATGTCTTTGACTGACAGGCCTATATCTGCTGCGTACACTGCTCCCATCCCCAAAAAAGCGCCATAGGTGAGACCGCCGAAAAACATGCCAAATACACCTAAGGGCGAAACCCGGTAGAGTTGTAAAATTGAGACATTCTCTAATACATCAAATTGCGGCGCCCTTGAGACAGATAACAATATTGGAACAACTGCTAAACTAATAAGAAGGGAAACAAGAACAAAGAGTTCAAAGCTGGAGGGTGAAAAAAGGTTGAGTAAGGACTGACCTCCGGCTAAACCACCAAAAGAAAGCAACATATAAATACTAAGGAGCTTTCCTCGCGTTCTATCGTCTGCCGCTTCATTGATCCAGCTTTCTGCAACTATGAAAAGACCTGCATACGAAAAACCGGTAATCAGGCGCATCATCCACCAAACCCAAGGATTGACAAATATTGCCTGAACAAGAATTGCTGTAGATGCAAGAGATGCCAGTGCTCCAAAAGTGCGTATATGGCCAACTCGACCTACAATTATAGGAATTATTCGACAACCTGCAATAAGACCAAGGAAATAGCCAGACATTACGAGTCCAGTGGCAATCGTCCCAAACCCTTCCATGGATGCACGAAGCCCTATAAGAGTCCCCTGCAGTCCATTGCCAAGCATAATCAAGCCCATGCCAAAAAAAAGCGCCCAACAGTTAAACAGAATACCAAGCATGGTAGATTTCCTTTAGAATGATAACTTTTTGGTTGATACAAATCCTCTTAACGATCGTAAGCCACCATTCACATAAAACGATCACTAGACAATAGCAAATTAAAAACATAATTAAATGATTTCATCCGTTTTTTGTTTCATACCAAGCCGCACATTATAGGTCACCTAAAATATGTAGCTTGCATCTTTTAAAATTCAAAATTTTACCCACCACCTGATACAGATACAAAATATGTTAACTGGAATTAAGAATAATTTTCCACTCTTTAACTTTTTCCGGGTCTGTAATCATTAAGGATTTTATTTGTAATCTTGAATATTTTAAACAAAGAATATCAACTTAGATCAGTTATTGTTGTGGTAGTCAAAAAGCGAACGTTATGTCTATGAAATGTCACTATATTCCTACCAAAGAGAGGTGAGTACTGGCGTTTCAAGCCATTACGGAGAAAAAGTATATGGTGGATTAAAATTTAATTAATTTTCTAATTTTTTTTACCGTTAAAAATTTTGTAATCGAATCAATACTACCGGGAATTTTAAAAAAGATTAACATGTTTCCATGGGAAGAATATTTGAAATGGATATACTCGGTGCCGATGTGGAGGCCATTACCCGTATTTATAATTCTTCACCAAGAAATAAATACAATCAGAGACATAGTCGTTTCCACCAAGGCGACTGAAAAACCCATTTCATAGCTCATGCAATGGGCTCTCCTATGTCTCACCTGGACTTTATTGAATCTACTCGTCTTTCTTTTCTGGTCTTCCACCGTCAGGTGGGTTATCCGGGCGAAGTACGAGCCTATCGCCTTGCTGCTCACAGGTACCCGTCACTGTATCTCCATGGGGGCTTACAAATTCTGCTATATCCCCTGCATTTTTATTTTCACAGGCAGTATAAGCTTCAGGTGGCGGACCGTTATGCCCACCCATTGGCCGAGGTTTTTCAGTATCGGATCCAAATCCGATTGCGGCGCATATGCCGAGCATAACAATGGTGATAATGGTGATTTTTTTCAAAGTTTTCATGGGTCAACCTCCTCTTGTTGGTTATAAATATTTAAGTGTTCCTTCCTGTGATGGCCAGCTGCCAAATTGCTGTTTTTCAAGCGTCATCTCACCGTCATGGTCCTTATAAATATTGATCCAGGCATTCCAGTTCTCATAATCCGGCTCAGGATAATCCAGTCGAAAATGACTGCACCGGCTCTCTTTTCTCATTATTGAAGCCCGCAGTTTCATTTCAGCACTAAGAATCATGTTGGCGGTTTCATGGGCCAACCTCAGTTCGTGTAAGTCGGCGGCCCTTAAAAGCGGCATGTGATGATCCCTGAGTTCTTCAATATAGGCCAGTGCAGCTTTGAGCAGATTCTCTTTTTTAATGTACAGCACAAAGTTAGGGATCATAATGCCTTGAAGGGTTTGGGTCACCCATGCAGGGCTGTATCCGGATTTCTTTTTAAGGGGGGCAAGCATCTCTTCTTGTATTTTTTTCAAGGTTGCAGGGCAAATTTTCGGCATTTCAACGGTCTGGCAATATTGTGCGGCTGCCTTAGCGGCAACGGCACCTTGTACAGCCGATCCGGCCAGGGATGACCCCACCTGGGTGTAGATAGCACCTGCCATGTAAGAGCCCAGGGCATCACCGGCTGCATACAAACCTGGAATGGTTGATTCGCATTTTTCATTGATGGGCACCACCCCTTCTGATTTGTGGATCGACATGCCTGCAGAAGATCCGCCAACGGGAGTTCCGCTCATTCCAGGAGGTTCTCCCCCCTCTTTGGGGCGCTCTCCCATCGGCTGTTTGGATCCCGGCCCTTTGCCGGGTCCATGCTCTCCCCCCGGAGGCCCGTTTCGGATAAATTCAGCCGGCCGGTAAGGTCCGCCTTCAGTTGTATTGTTCCCTTCCATTCCCGGAGGTCCCGGTTTAAGGGGGGTTCCCGTCATGTAAGCTGTGTAGTTCAGTTCAACGCCCAGATCGTGGTGCACTTCAACACCGGTCACACCCGGTTTTCTTTCAAACATACCATGCCATCCGTCAAAACAGGCTGCCGGATTGGCGGCATTGCCGGGATGCCCATCGTTCCATTCTTTGCCTGTAACTTTGGCGCCAATGTTATACGCCATGATGGTACCATCATGGGTAAGGTCACAGATGGGAAACCCATTGGGTTTGAACCCCCCGGCTCCGGTACATAAAATAACACTCTTTGCCCTGAAAATATGTACTTTCAGCTCATCCAGGCTAAAACCCGCGGCGCCTGCAATCTTCCCATTCTCTTTGATAAGATGGGTGACAACCACCCTCTCTATGATCGGTATATTCCGTTCACGAATGGGTTTATTAAAGGTGTTGTTATAGAGAGGCGATTCAAAAAAACCCCACTCCCTGAGTTCCTTGACCCGGGCCAGGGAATGTTCTGCCATCTGCCGGGTGTATGCTGGATTATTGGTTCCCAGGGCAGAGCGTGAAACGGAATCGGTAAACGCATCAAGGGATACCTTTGACTTGGTTTTATCAAAGGCAAAAATTCCCTTTGCAAAAGGCGTTTGACCGGATGAACCCAGGCGTCCCTTGGAAACGAGCATTACACTGGCACCGGCATCATAGGCTTTGACAGCTGCAAAAAGACCTGCCATTCCGCTTCCCACCACAAGCACATCGGTCTGATTGTTTTTCGAACTCATTTTATCAATATCAATTTGTGGGATATTGGCAGAGCAGGTTTCATTTCCCAGGGGAAACCCCACGGCAGCCATTGCAGCAAGGCCTGCCGCACCTCCGGTAAGGGCTAAAAAATTGCGGCGTGACATTTGTTTTGAGTTTTGTGGTAATTTCATCTCTTTTTTCCTGTTATAGTTTTCACTATGTATCTTTTTCCAAAAAGCAGGATGCCGCCTGCAGCCGAAAGGATTATAAAAATGGACATGGCAAGGCTTGAGTGACGGCCAAGGCCCAATACGTGCCACGGAACGATGGAAACGAAGACAACAGCCAACATGCCGTGTAAATTCCGCCAGGTTGTATATCGTACGGGCAGTCTTTTACGCGTTAAACAGGTTATCCCGATTATCAGTATCAGGCACCATGAAACAATGCCAAGGATAATCCCCTGGTTAAAGGTGGTGATAATGGTGACAAACGCATCAACAGGAGAAACACCGGACTCAAAAAACCTTGGCAGCACCAGGAAAACCGGGTGAACCAACAGTGTTGCCACTGCGGTATAGCCAATAATCTTATGAAATTTGACCACCTGGTTCATCTTCATCTCTTTTACAGCATTTGGGTTGATCCCTGACCAGAAAAACATTCCAAGCATCTGAGAAAATGCCAGAATCGTCAGTACGGTGAGAGATTCCTTGAACAAGGACCGCACCGGCAGATCGTCCTGGGCCCAGATAAGAAGGGGAATCCCGGCAAAAATAACCAACGACTGCCTAAAAAATTTAGTTTTTATATATGCATTCATTTTTCTCACCCCCATGAGACCACTACCGGAATGGACTTTTCCGGTGAAATGGTGATGGCATCAACCGGACAATACATCCGGCATAAATGACAGATCTGGCAGTCCGCCGGATATTTAATAAACGCCTTTTTTGTCTTTTCATCCTGAGCCAGTACATCTGTTGGGCACGTTTTAACGCAGGCGCCGCAGCCAATACAGCCATTGATAGTACTTACAACCATAATTTCCTCTCTTGATTATCCCATTCCATTCTAATTATTTCCATTCCATTCACTGAAAAGGCAGCCATACCGATGCCGGCATCTTAGATAAAATTTCTGACGAGTCCGTCACATTTCTTTTTTTGGCTTCTTCTAAAATGTCGTTAACATACCTGTTTAAAATGTCATCTGTAATCCTATTGATAAAGAGTTCTTGTTCATTTGCTCGCCTATTTGCACCTTTTCGTCTTTCCGGTGAATAAGCAGTATAACTGAATTGACGTCTGTCGAATCCCGTCCTCATTTCATTTATTTTTTTCATATTTCCTCCCTTGGCGGCGGGACATTCACCATTTCAGTCTTATTAAGAAACCCATCTTTGTTCGTATCAAATTGTGCAAAGTGATTCCAAGGCCCTGGGAATTCATCCTGAGACAGCTCCCCGTCTCCATCCTTGTCAAAATGTTCAATAGGATCCCGCGACGGTCTTTGAAGTTCTGTCTCAGACAATTCACTTTTTTCTATGTAGCCATCGGCATCTTGGTCAAGATTCAAAAAATGGCCATCAGGCCCGAAAAACTCTTCCCTGGAAACTTGAGCGTCATCGTCTGTGTCGAACTGTTGGAAACATTGTTCAAATGCCGCCGCTTTTCTTCCCAGAGAATGGGCATATCCCATGGCAACAAGCAGCAGAACCAGCAGTATTACAGTTAAAATAATAAGCTCATTTACATCCTGCATCATTATGCCAAGCTTTTTTGTATCCTGAATCATATACATATTACGGCTCCTTTTTTAAGGGTGTTTAACGGCTATTCTTGTCTCTGGTTTTTAGGAGGAGGACCATCAGGCATTTCGTCTTTTTCAATAAACCCGTCGTTATTGGTATCAAATTGGGAAAAATGATCGTCGGGTCCGGGGAATTCTTCTTTGGAAAGCTTTCCGTCATTGTCTTTGTCAAATTTTTGAATCGCTTCTTCTGGCGAAGGCCCTTGTTTCTGGTTGGCGTGTAAATTGTTGCGGGACCGTGATTCTGGGCGCTGGGATTCATGCTGGGAACAGCCCATGGTTCCCGAAAGCAGAATCAGCAGGATTGAAAACAATGTGACAAGTTTATTACTAAATTGGGTGATTTTCATTTTCATGCTCCTTTGTTGTGTTGTTTCACTTTGGATGTATGGTAGCATCCAATTATGTGAGCCAGGAGAGTAAAATATGTGGAAAAATAGAGGATTGCCCGGGAAAGCTTGAACCTGTTTTGTTTTTGTTTAATAATATGACAGCAGGAGACGATGAGCGTCCCGGAAAATGATGGTAATTATTCAGTAAAAAGGCCAATTATGAATACCAGAAGAAGAAATCATTAGATGAAACTCAAGTATAAATTTTTTATCGCATTTATCATTACCTCTTTTTTGATTTTGTTTCTGGTTGTCGGTGTTACCCAACTCACCATAAAAAAAAATTTCATTCAGTTTGTGAACAATACAGAGTTTGATAAACTGACAAAAATGGTGGTGTTGCTCAAGCAAAGTTATCAGCAAAACGATGGGTGGGATGACTTCCGTGATAGTCCCGCTGCTTGGAGAGATCTTTTATTTCAATCACGCCCGGAGAAAATGGATCCTGATCATATTCCTCCGCTCCCGTTTGATCACCCTCAAAGAAAAAATGAACCGCCCCACCTGAATCCATTGTCCGGCCCCCCATCTTTGGAACACCCAAAACCCATGGATCCTAATACGCTTCACAGTCGTCTGTGCCTCTTTGACGTGGATAAACAATATGTGGCTGGGGATAATTATCAGACTCAGGATAAATTCGACTACCAGCCCCTTGTTTTTTCCAACCAGATCATAGGGTGGCTGGGACTTAAAAATCGGCCTGAAATGAACAAGCCCCTTGAGCTTGAATTTCTTGAAAGGCAAACCAATTCTTTTTATACCATAGGCGCCGGCATCATTGTCCTGGCCATTTTTATCTCCTATATCATGTCAAGACATCTGTTGTCTCCGATCCGGGAACTTGTCAGGGGGACAAAGGCCATGCGGAATTTTGATTTTAATACAACAATAACGGTTCGTTCAACAGACGAACTCGGAGGGCTTGCAAATGATTTTAATCTCATGGCACAAACCCTCAAGCAGTATGAGACACTAAGAAAAAACTGGATTTCAGATATTTCCCACGAATTACGGACCCCGGTTGCCGTCATCAGAAGCAAGATAGAAGCACTGCAGGATGGGATTCGAGTGATGACACCAGCGCTATTGGATTCTTTACACACGGATATTCTGGGACTGGGAAAACTGGTCAATGATTTGCATCTGATTTCATTGGCCGACTCCAAAAATTTGCCAAGAGACCGAGAACCGGTCAATATTTTTAAACTGATCACCCGATGCCTTGATACCTTTCTTATCCGCTTAGAACGGCAGCAGTTAACAGTTCAAACAGATTGGGAAAAAGAAAGCCGAGTTGACATTAGAGGAGATACCATACTGTTAAGCCGTGTTTTCAGCAATCTGATTGAAAATTCACTTCGGTATACGGATTCACCCGGTACACTAAAATTTTCCCATATCATAGGAGGAAACCGGTTGATTCTATCTGTTGAAGATTCAACACCTGGGGTACCGGATAATTCTTTGAAATGTATTTTTGATCGTCTTTACCGGGTGGAGCAGTCCAGAAATCGGATCACGGGAGGCAGCGGTCTTGGGTTAAGCATTGCCAAACAGATCATCACCCATCACAAGGGAACCATTGAGGCGTTCCCCTCCACTTTAGGCGGCTTAAAAATAAAAATTGAACTGCCGTTGCAGGAAACTTAAATTGAAGGATGAATCATGTCCAATGAACATTTACTAATTGTCGAAGACGAGCCGGATATTGCCCAGATCCTGAGAGATTATCTTATCCGGGAGGGCTATCGGGTCTCTTTGCTGGACCGTGGCGACCAAGTGCTTGATTTTGTCAAAAAAGAAACCCCTTCCATGATCCTTCTGGATATCATGATTCCCTATGTGGACGGAAAAACGATCTGCAGAGAAATTAGGAAATTTTCAGACGTTCCCATTGTAATGATCACGGCACGGGTGGAGGAAGTTGACCGGATTATAGGATTCGAACTGGGTGCAGATGATTATATCTGTAAACCGTTCAGCCCCAGGGAGGTGGTTGTCAGGGTGAATGCAGTGCTGCGCAGAACCCTCAAAAAAACCTCCGATGATGAAGTGTTATCCGCCGGCCCCATCCAATTGAACAGGGCATCCCGCATTGCAATGGTAGAGGGAAATGAGTTGAACCTGACACCCAGTGAATTTGAAATACTTTCTCTTTTAATAGGAAGCCTTAACCGGGTTTTCTCAAGGACTCAATTGATTGAAAATGTACAGGGATACAATTTTGATGGATATGAACGTACCATAGACTTTCACATCAAAAATTTGAGGAAAAAAATCGCGATTTTCCTTCCCGGGGAAAAGATTATACAATCTGCCTATGGATTCGGGTATAAAATGGTTTTATAGTGCATTATCCAAATTTTTGTCTAACCGGATCCTTGTTATATGCGATCCGATTAGGTTTACAACGATACTGATTTTTAAGCGGTTATATCAAAGTCGCTTGACCGCGTTTCCAGGTATTCTAAGAGTTGTGCCATCATATCTTCACCATCGATCTGGTAGGTGGAATCTTCACCATTTTGTGCTTCATAGGCGGCAATTATTTGCTGGGGAGGCGGAGGAGGAGCAAACCCGGCTTCATCAAGAACAGATTTCAGTTCAGAGCCGTTTAACTGGCCATCTCCGTCTGCATCAAAATCAACAAAACTGCTGGTCAATTGATTGCCGGTCACTTCCAGTATACCTTCTGTTAAGGTATTGTATTCAGATTCGGATATGGAACTATCTGAATTTGAATCCACCGTAGAAAAAACGCCAAGGGGATCCGCTGACTGACCGCCTGAACTGTCCGGCGGTGGAGGTGGCGGTGGTGAACCAACGACCTGTGACCCGCTTGAACTCATTTGGCTCTGCTGGTAACTTGACGAAATCATACTGATAAGGTTGCTTGTACTTCCAATACTTCCAACCATAACTTGCCTCCTTTATACTTTTTAATTTTAAAATAATAATTAATAGAAATTAAGAACCATTCCATGTTAGCTGTATGATAGGAAACAATTGAGCGTTTACTGTGATGGAAATGTGTGGAAAAATAGAGTTTTTGAAGCTGGATCAAAACATATTTTTAAGGAAATGAATGTTTTTTGTATAGGTAAAAATCGAGTCTTTTGTTTGTCATTATGGGGCAATGCTCCTTGTTTAAGGGGTGTTGACTTCTTAGAAGAGCGTTTTATCGATTGTTGCACGCAAGCCTTAATTTTATTCAATTTTTCCATTTGCAACAAATCGATAAAATGTAAGAACTGAATGATATGG
>JADGEQ010000098.1 GCA_016744295.1 Desulfobacteraceae bacterium
TTACAAAATTTGTGGTGTTCAAAGAAATATATTAACTTAAACCGTTCGGTATAAGAGGAAATTGGCCCGACAATTTACAGAAAAAAATTTGCATTATCTAAAAACCTTGTTCTTTCAATTTATCAGAACTTCCATGCAAAAGTATTTACTAAAAATCTCACTTCTGTATTAGCCTTTCCAACTCGAAGTATCATCGAACACAAAACACGAAAAGCCAGATACAAATATAAGATGAATTTTGCACAAACACTATCAAAAATCCAGAAACTTAATTTTTCAGGAGAATATTATTTATATTGGTAACCTGATTTTGCAAAAAACCTCTCCAAGGCGATTATTAGCGCACCAAGACAAAATCAATAGTTATTTTCAACAGAAAGAACCAACCACAAGATGTAGTGTTTGAGGTTAAATTGAAATTCTGCGCTTTTATACCATTATTGTTGGGTTTCAATTTGCTTTATTTCAACGAAATTATTACCTTATCTGATTGACCTAATAGAAAGGGGTTTCGTCCGCAAACTTGTTCTTAATATCAACAATAGCGCCAATGGAATTTAAAAACACATCTACTATTTCCGGATCAAACTGAGAGCCTTTGCCTTCCCTGATAATGGCCTGGCATTTTGTCTCGGGAAAGGCCTCTTTATAAGGACGCTTGCTTGAAACTGCGTCATAAACATCTGCAACACTGACGATCCTGGCTTCAATGGGAATCTGTTTCCCTTTCAGACCGTGGAGATAGCCTTTACCATCCCAGCGTTCATGATGAAAAAGCGCCACCCTTTTTGCCGCATCCAAGATATCAGAGGGCTTGTCATTTTTTAAAAGCTCTTCTTGCGAGCAGGGCTTGCTATTTCCTTCAAGAGCTGTGGGAGATAAAATTTCACACCCGTAGGTGACATGGGATTGCATATGTTTCCATTCTTCATCATCCAAAGGGCCATTTTTTAATAGAACGTTATCACGAATTCCTATTTTTCCCACATCATGCATGGGGGCAGCCTGGCGAATTAACCGGCAGAAATTTTCCTCGAATCCAAGCCCTTTGGCAATGAGACAGGAAATTTCTCCGACCCGGATAACATGATTGCCGGTCTCATTATCTTTGAACTCAGAGGCTTTTCCCAGGCAGTGAATGATCTGGAGCTTTGTTATTTCTATCTGCTCAGTCCGCACCTGGACTAATTCTTCAAGATTCGTCTGATAATGATTATTCTCCCGTATTAATCGCGCTTTTTCCATGCATTTTTCAATGACATGAACCACCATTTGCATATCAGATATCGGTTTTGAAAGAAAATCCCAGGCACCGGCCTTGACCGCTTTCATGGCTTCTGAAACCAAACCGATTCCGGAAAGAACAATTATGGGAATATCGGCAAAACGTTTTGCTGCCTCTTTGATGAACGTCCATCCATCCATAACAGGCATGTTTAGATCGACAATGATAACATCGGGCCGTTCTTCAATCACGGCATTGAGACCTTCAAGCCCATTTGAGGCCGTACGGGTATCAATATCAGAATCTTCTAGATAATCACTCAGGTTTTGGCGAATGAATTGTTCATCATCGATGATTAAAACGTTCATAATTTCTCCTTCTATACGTTATCTGCATGTTGGATAAGATCAAGAAAGGCTGTCATGTCGGCGACCGGTTTTTCCAATACATGCTTTTTTTTTATTCCAATCCGAATAAGCTCTTCTGGTAGAACATAGTCCATGGATCCTGTATGAACAATAAACAGGCAATTGTTAAGACGTTGACCGGCAAGTATGATAAAATCATTGCCGTCCATACCCGGAAGCCTCATATCTACGATACAAACCGTTGGGGAAAAAGTGGCAAGGATTTTGATTCCCTGCTCTCCACTGGATGCCGCCCTGACTTCAAACCTGGTTTCATCGGTAAAAAAATCCAAGAGGCCTTGTTGAATGTTAACTTCATCATCCACGATCAATATCTTATGATTCAATTTTTCTTCCTTTATCTATGGGCAGCTCAATTGTAAAGGATGTGCCTTGACCCAGTTGACTGCGGACATCAATGCTCCCACCGTGGTGGGCGGTTATAATAAAATAAGAAACAGATAAACCCAGTCCTGTACCTTCTCCCGGGGCTTTGGAGGTAAAAAAAGGCTCAAATATTCTTTTCAGGTTTTCCCCATCCATTCCCTGACCATTATCTTCGATAAAGACGATGACCTTGTCGCCGCGTTTCCGGCTTTTAAGAGTGATGCAGGGGCGCGCTCCATTATAGCCGCCTAAAGCCATCGCCTGTGCAGCATTTTTAATCAGATTTAAAAACACCTGAGCTATCTCAGTCTCAGTACACATGATTTCCGGAATGTCTCCGTAATCACATCTGACACTGACGGATTTAAAATCGTATTTTTTTTTGAGGTCATAATCATTTGAAGCCATATCAATAACCCCATCCAGAATGGTGTTAATGGAATGCATGGCTTTTTTGGATTCGCTTTTTCTGCTGAAGTCCAGCATACTTCTCACGATTTTTGCAGCCCTTTCACCGGCCTCTTTTATCGTCACAAGATAAGTGTCAATGGTGCGGCTGCGCATATATACCTGCAGAAGATCCAGATCCAGACCGATCTGTGAAGCAATTGTTTTGTTTTTAGCCAGTTCTGTTCCAAGCCGCCTGGACACATTCTGAGCCGTTTGCAGGATAATACCAAGGGGATTGTTTATCTCATGGGCCATTCCTGCTGCCAATCCTCCCACCGACATCATTTTTTCGGATTGTACCATCACCTCCTGGCTTCGTTTAAAATCCGTTATATCCCGGATGGTTCCCTGGAGGATGGGCCGGCCTTCAATGGTCACAAAGGTTGCAAGAACACTT
>JADGEQ010000041.1 GCA_016744295.1 Desulfobacteraceae bacterium
AGTGGTGGAATTGGTAGACGCAGAGGACTCAAAATCCTCCGGGCGCAAGCCCTTGCGAGTTCAAGTCTCGCCTCCGGTACCAGCTTCTAAGAAGGGTTTAGCCGTTTTCGGTTAAACCCTTTTTGTTTTTTATTGTAACCATCTTAGTTCCAGTCCCCACCCTGTCCCCATTTTTTATAACACGCAAGATAATTAAATTTTTAAAAACCGGACTTCGAATCCATAGATCGCAGGTTCGAATCCTGCCGGGCGCGCCATTAATTTCAAGGGTTTTCAGCTTTTTGGTTGAAAGCCTTTTTTGCTTTCAGGTGTAGTTTTCACCACTTTAAATTCCATATGGTGAAAATTTACAAAATATTTCCCAAAAAATAACAAAAACTATTTCAAACGATAAAATCCAACCGGATACCTGGGGCCAGGCCTGGCTGATTTGTATCCATATATATATTCTTCAAGAATAGTCACTCCTTTAGAATAAAATCGTATTACTTTTTAGATTAATCTTTAAAAAGTAATAAATATTATTTGACATGAAATATTTGGTGTTTATTTTACTTTCATGGCAAACGAAACTAAACATTAAATATTTTTAGGAGAAAAAAATGGGAAAAATAATCGGGATAGACCTCGGCACTACCAATTCTTGTGTTTCTGTAATGGAAGGTAAAGAGGCAAAAATCATTATGAATCTGGAAGGGGGGCGAACAACCCCGTCGGTTGTGGCAGTTTCTGACAATGGAGAACGGCTGGTGGGCCAGGTTGCCAAAAGGCAGTCCATCACCAATCCGGACAACACGGTTTTCGGTGTAAAACGGTTAATCGGACGAAAATTTGATTCACCGGAAGTTCAAAAAGATGTGGGCAACCTGCCCTTTACCATGAAAAAATCAGAAAACGGAGATGTCCATATTGATCTTAAGGGCAAACTTCACAGTCCGGCTGAGATTTCATCTTATATTCTGGCAGATATTCGCAAATCTGCAGAGGCATATCTGGGGGAATCTGTAACGGATGCGGTCATCACGGTACCTGCCTATTTTAATGACGGCCAGAGACAGGCGACCAAGGATGCCGGTAAGATAGCCGGCCTTAACGTCCTGCGAATTGTCAATGAACCCACTGCCGCCGCATTGGCATACGGACTGGACAAGGGCAAAGAAGAGAAAATCGCTGTTTTTGATCTTGGCGGCGGGACTTTTGACGTGTCCATCCTGGAAATCGGTGACGGCGTGTTTGAAGTCAAGTCAACCAATGGGGATACCCATTTGGGCGGAGAAGATTTTGACTTCAAAATAATTGATTTCCTTGCAAATGAGTTTCGAAAAGAGCAGGGGATTGATATCCGAAAGGATAAAATGGCCCTCCAGAGGCTGAAAGAGGCAGCGGAAAAAGCCAAAATGGAATTGTCCTCATCCATGGAAACAGATGTCAATCTTCCCTTTATTACTGCAGATAATTCAGGGCCCAAGCACCTGAATGTTAAAATTACCAGGGCCAAGCTGGAATCCTTAATTTCAGATTTGCTGGACAGGCTGGAATTCCCCTGTCAGTCAGCACTCAAAGATGCAAAGCTGTCTGGCAAAGATATAGATGAAGTCATTCTGGTCGGCGGGATGAGCCGGATGCCTGCGGTTCAGGACCGGGTGAAGAAAATTTTCAATAAAGTTCCCGGTAAAGGGGTAAACCCGGATGAGGTCGTGGCTTTGGGTGCCGCTGTCCAGGGAGCTGTCCTGACCGGAGACCTGAAAGAGGTTCTTTTGCTGGATGTTACCCCTTTGTCATTGGGTATCGAGACCCTCGGGGGAATCATGACCCGGCTCATTGAAAAAAATACCACTATTCCGGTTCGGAAAAGTGAAGTTTTTTCAACGGCCCAGGACAATCAGCCGGCCGTTTCCATCCAGGTGCTCCAGGGAGAACGGGAGGTGGCTTCCGGAAACAGGCCCCTGGGACGGTTTGACCTTGTCGGTATTCAGGCGGCTCCCCGGGGAACTCCCCAGATCGAGGTGACCTTTGACATTGATGCCAACGGCATTGTAAATGTTTCGGCAAAGGATGTGAATACCGGTAAAAAACAGTCCATTCAGATTACGGCATCTTCCGGCCTTTCCAAGGATGAAATAGATCAACTGGTCCAGGATGCACAATTGCATGCCGAAGAAGACCGGAAGAAAAAAGGACTGGTGGATGCCAGGAACAGGGCCGATGGTCTGATTCACAATACAAAAAAGGCCATGGATGAGATGGGGGCAGCCCTGGATGCCGGTGTCAGGATGGAAGTGGAAGGTGCGCTAAATACTCTGGGACAGCTTGTCATTGGTGAAGATACCCAGGCCATTGAACAGGGTATCCAGGTCTTGACCCAGGCAGTCCAAAAACTGACCCAGGGGGCAAATCAGCAGCAGAGCTCTGACCATGGGTCCGGTCACCCCAATACCGGCCAGGCCGGTGCAGGAATGTCAAATGACGACATAGTGGACGCGGATTTTCAAGAAGTGGCCTAGGGCCGGATCCCATTGAAACATAACACCTTAACAGAGACGCTTTTCTTTCGAAAAAGCGCCTCTGTTAAGGAAACATGACACGGCGAATATTGCTGCAATTAGTTTTTAGGGCCTGAAAAAATTCGGCCATGAACAATCCAAAGTCATCCCCAAGATAGCTGCTTTGGGCAAAAAAATATCTGAAAAAATGTCGGCCAAAAAACTGTGAATAGCTCTTTATTGTTTAAAATATCTTCCTACAAAGTCTTTTTATTTTTGGGAATGCGGTACCGTCGTTGCAGCTTACCCTTTGTTTGATTCCATGAACACTTTAGTCAAAATATTACCAACCGGTTCCGGTTGACAAATTTGAAAGCAAATTGAAATAAGCAGTCACCCATGGCCTGCTGCAGTTAAAAAAAATCTTGTTTTCTTAACTAGTTATCGGTATATTTTAAAGAAGAAGGAGAGACTAACGCCTTTTTCGGCACCAGCACCTCTAAGATCAGATAAAACATTGATTTACGTTTTCATGAAAACAAATGCTTTAGGTGGTGCACGCAAGTTCACAATTCTCTGCAATGATCCTCCCCCAGTATTGGGGAAAATATTTTCCGGGCATTTTACCGTTTTGCCTTGAAAGGCTTTAAAATTAGCAAAACAAGGTTCAGCGCTTTTGCAAGATCAACGGCCCCGTATATTGTAACGCTTTCATATGGAGGACAGGTCAATGGAAGAAAGTGATATCAGACTGATTCAAAAATATTTGAAGGATGAAACCATGAGAATTTGGATGAATGGTGGGAAACCTGGGTGGAACAAGAATGGGTGATTGGACGCATGGTAAATCTTGACTGGATGCATGTTCAGGCAACAAAGAGATAAAAGGTCATTATGCCCTTCAATACCAAGAATAATAACAAACAGATTTATATTGATATTATCATTATTTTCATTCTGCTTTTCTTTGTTTACGCTATATCGGGATATTTTGATTTTTATGAAAAAGCAATCGGGTTCATTAACAGATATGAGAAGTATGAACTTGACGAGCTGGCTGTCACATCAATTATTGCAACCCTGGCACTGTGCGTATTTTCTTTCAGAAGATGGAATGAAAATAACAAGACAAACCAGCGCCTGGAAAAAAACCAGGACTTTCTTAATGCGGCCAGAAGAGAAATTAAGCATCGGTATGAAACCCAGTCAATTGTCAGCCAATTGTTAGGTGAATCCCTTGGGAATGCGAGCATAAAGGAACTTTTGGATAAATGCCTGGGCCTTGTACTTTCGCTTCCGTGGCTGACAATTGAATCCAAAGGGTGTATCTTCTTAGTTGAAGAGGACCCGGAGATTTTAGTAATGAAGTCCCACCACGGTCTTTCAGATGAACTCAAAAAGGCCTGCAAAAGAGTGCCTTTTGGTGACTGTTTATGCGGCAAAGCTGCCCTGACCAAAAGCGCTGTGTTTTCAAATCACCTAGATACCGATCATACATACTCATTCAAAGGGATGGAAGAGCATGGGCACTATTGTGTGCCCATCATCGCCAAAGATAAACTTCTGGGCGTATTCAATATTTATGTAAAACACGGACATGAAAAAAAAGAGTTTGAAGAGGTTTTTTTAATGACCATTGCAAACACCCTGGCAGGCATATTGATCCAACGCCGGGGTGAAGAGGAAAAAAAGAAAGCCGAAGGGCAATTGCATCAATCTCAAAAACTCGAGTCTATTGGTCAGCTTGCCGCAGGGATTGCCCATGAGATAAATACACCCATTCAATATATTGGCGACAATACAAACTTTTTAAAAGGGGCTTTTAAAGATATGAACACCATTGTTAACGGGTATGGTCAACTTTTAAAGGCTTCAAAAAAAGGGCGTATTGATGATGCAATTATAAACATAATAGAATCTGTAATTGACGCGGCTGATCTTTCGTTTTTAAAACAGGAGATCCCCTCTGCCATTGAGCAAACCCTTGAAGGTATCGAACGTGTCAGCAAAATTGTGACATCAATGAAGGAATTTTCTCACCCCGGCGGGGATAAAAAAGTGTTGGTAGATATCAACCATGCCCTGGAGAACACCATCACAATAGCAGGTAATGAATGGAAGTACCTAGCTGAACTGAAAACGGATTTTGACGATTCCCTGCCCCTGGTGATGGGCAACCCCGGCGAATTAAACCAGGTTTTTTTAAACATGATAACCAATGCCAGCTATTCAATTGCAGATGCATTAAAGGACAAATCAGGCAAAAAAGGCGTCATCCTGATCCGCACATCAACGAAGGAGGGATGGGCAAGGATAAGCATAAGCGATACCGGCAAAGGCATTCCAGAGGAAATTCAAAATAAAATCTTTGATCCTTTCTTTACAACCAAAGATGTGGGAAAAGGAACAGGACAGGGTCTTGCTATCTCCTATTCATTTATTGTTGACAATCACAATGGCAACCTGTCTTATGAGACCCTGCAGGGAAAAGGAACCACATTTATAATAGAACTCCCTGTTCAAAATCAGAAATAGTACCAGGACAGGCGGTCAGGTCTTTTTTTATTGCCTTTTAACTTGACAGGAAGACAGAAAGCACCTTCTATCTCTTATATGATCTCACATTTGCCACCATTCTGTGGCCAAATCACCCCAAAACAAAACCTGTAAAGCAACCAGGGCCTGTAAAGCCCTGCCCGGGAGTGTTTTTCATTTTTCGATAAAAATTTTGTTCTCCGGTATAAACTTTGCAATCAATTACTCAGGATTGAATTAACCAAAAGCATATCAGGAGAAGCAAATGGAAAAGATTTTGATCGTGGGCTGCAAAAAAGCCATGGATGATGTCTGCATCGGATGCAGCAGGTGCCTGGTTGGGTTTAACCGTAGACAGGGCGAATTTGAGGCATATAAAGATAAAGATGCCGAAATAACCGGACTCTTGAATTGCGGAGACTGCCCCGGAGCAACCATAGTGACCAGGCTTGCCCAGGTGAATCTATGGAACAAACCCATGAACGAGCGGGTAACCAAAATCCATATCGGCCCCTGTATCACCGACCATTGTCCCCACAAAGAGGTAATCATTAACAAAATAAAAGCAAAGGCCGGCATTGAGGTGATTGAAGGCGCACATCCCTATAAACCTGATAATATTTTTGCATGAAAGAAAAGGAGAAAATAAGTGCGAGTTACAGACATATACAATAAAAAACAACCCGTTATTTCAATGGAGTTCTTCCCCTTTCGGGATGAAAAGACCGAACAGGGTTTTAACACCGTCGTTGATGATCTGGCCCTATTGAACCCGGATTATCTGTCTGTCACCTTCGGGGCCGGCGGATCAACCAAAGACGGTTCCTTTCAGACCGTAAAAACCCTGGCAAAAGACAAGAACCTGCCATGTGTCGCCTATATTGCAGGATACGGGCTAGGACCCGACCAAATCATCGATGTTCTGGATCAATACAAGGAACTTGGAATCGAAACCATCTTTGTACTCAGGGGAGACAAACCAAAAGGCCAGGACTTTATTGCCCATCCTGACAGTTTTACCTATGCTTCGGACCTGATCGCCTTTATCTCAGAGCATTATGATTTCACCCTGGGATGCGCAGGCTATCCCGAAGGCCATGTTGAAGCCCAGAGCCTTGAACAGGACCTGGAGTTTCTCAAACTCAAGGTTGACAATGGAGCCCGGTACGTTGTTGCCCAGTATTTTTACGATAATGAATATTTTTTCAATTATGTTGAAAAATGCAGAAAGATAGGCATTAATGTGCCTATCATCCCGGGAATAATGCCTGTTTATACCATAAAAATGACCAGGGCATTGTCAAAGATTTGCGGCACAGCCCTTACGGCTCCTCTTTTAGAAAAAATGGAAGCCGTGGATGCTGAAGATAAAAAAGCAGTTCTGGATCTGGGCATTGATTTTAGCGTGGATCAGTGCAAGGGCCTTCTCAAACAAGGTGTTTCAGGACTTCACTTCTACACCATGAACCGAAGCCGCTCCACAAAAGAAATCATATCCCGCCTGCGACAGGACAAGACGCTATTGTAATCTCTTTAAAAAAAGCATTGACCGCCAGGATTCAAAGACCCCTGGCGGTCAATGCCCACCCATCCCCAAATTGATAAGTTGAAAACGTTGAGAATTCCAATCGAGAAAACACAAATCATCAATCCCCAAATTATATATGCCAAAGGTCACTGTCCCCATCGATCATTTCACAGTCCTTCAAGCAGCTTATAATACTTTTTGAGAGTATGGATGGATTCCATTGTGGTTTTGAATAAAATCCAACGGATCCAATCAAAAACTCAAAAATAAAGATATCTCCAGTTTAAAAGACATTAGCTTTCCTGCCCCAAAGAATTGTCAGCTTTTATGTCTACCGGCAAAATATATTTATACAGAAAAATTGAAATTACACCCGCAAGATACATCACTAGTCCAAAAATACCGGCAGTGACAAACATTGAGCTGAAAAAATCCCCCATGGAATCCTGAATTAATAGGGCCATCGTCATGGCGAGTGCACTGTTGCGCAAACCGGTTTCGATTGAAATAGCACGAGTCTGGTAGTTATCGATTCCAAACAATTTTGAAAAAACAATCCCAAGCAGCATCCCCAGCATGGTAAGAACGAAAATGGTAGCGTAAAATACAATACCATAGCGCGCTGTATCCACAAAAATAGTTAAATTACTTAAGATACCGGCAATGATTAATACAAGCAGGGCAATAATACCCAGGGCAGAAAAGAATGGCGTGGCCTTTTCAGCAGCTGCCGGCCACTTCCAGCGAAACAGCATACCGACCATTAAAGGGATAATAACCAAAATTATAATGGTTTGAACAACCACTTTTACAGGAATTGTGACCTCGGGCATGTTCGCGCAATAAAAAGAAAGCAGCAAAGGCGTAAAAACAAGGGAAAGAACAGTGGAAAATGAGGTCATTGATATTGAAAGTGCTAAATCCCCCTTACCATAATATGTCATTAGATTCGAGGTCACACCACCCGGAGTTGCGGTAATCAAAATTAGCCCGACAAAAATAAAAGGATACTGGTCATAAAACCCAGTAATACGTCCTAGTAACATTGCCAATAAGGGCATAAGCCCAAAAACTAAGATCTGACCAATGATGATCCCCCGGGGTTTCGAAAAGACAAGGGCAAAATCGGCAGTCGTCAGGGTCATACCCATTCCGACCATCACAAAGAACAACATAAGAATGATACAAATTTTGAACAGCCGGTCCAGGAGCAGTTGCTCTGGTTTTTCCACCAACTGTGCAAAGGTGTATGTCTCACCTGCCATAACGACTTCCATTGTTTTTAGCTTAAATTTGGTCTTGCTTTCAAAGGCGCTGTCCAAATTAAAATAGGGAGAAGTTGAATCCATTTGGCCAATATTTTCAGGCACAGAAAGGATCAGCAACTCACCGGTAAGCTTTCTCACCAGGTAAACACTTGATCCTGCTTGAGAGGAACCTTCACCTGTTTTCTTAACAATTCTCAAATTACCTACAAATTCACTTTCCGAAGCATTCCCCCACTCTATCTTTCTGGCTTCTAAATTAAGGTTTTCCAATAGAACGGAGTCTGTTTTGCCATTTGCTGCGTTTGTGAGTCTTTCGTAGGTAGCCTCCCCCGGGGCTGCACTTGCTATTTGAACAAATGGTGCAGCTACAAGTAGTAAAAATAAAATAGACATGATGAGACACGATTCAATTTTTTTCACTTTTCCCTCCCAGAGTGCTGTTTAAAATTAGAATTCCTTCCATTGCTAACCTTCTATTATCATTAAATCAATCAAAATCGCGATCCGTGATATTTCCCCGTTGTCGCCAGGGGGGCAATGGGAACCCGTCTGAATAAAAACCAATTCTCCAAGTTTTGATCAAAATCTACTTCCGGGTAGAAGTATTGGTTGCCCAGGGACAGTTGAAATTTAGGGTAACATTTACCCGAGAACATATTACCCTAAGTCATTTTAGGTGTCTGTATTCACACAATTTACGCCAAAAGCTATGCCAGTGCCGCCACAACAGAAACCTCGCAAAACAGCCCCGGTGAGGCCATGCGTGCTTCGACACATGCCCGGGCCGGTGGGTTACCAGGAGCAATCCATGCATCCCAGACCTCGTTAAACGCAGCAAAGTATCTTATGTCAGACAGGTAAACAGTCGCTGAAAGCATGTGTTCTCTGCTGCTGCCGGCCTCAATTAAGAATTTGTCCACCCTGGCAAGCATTTTTGTTGCCTGATCTTTTATGGGGGTGTCTGCTTCTCCCACCTGACCGCACAGATAAACTGTATTATTGTGAACAACAATTTTACTCATACGTTGGGTCACATGCTTTCGAATAATTTTCGTCATGACATCCTTTCCTGTGTTTAGGAACGCAAACTTTATAACTTGAACGAAATAGCTTGGCTTTTTGGCCCATATACCGAGTTGCATCAAAGGCCAACTAGGTCAGCGATTAAACCTTTAATGCGCCTTGTGGAAAAATCAAAATTCTGCGCTATTTATGTTCAGCTTATTTCATCTGCGGTCCGTTTAATTATTTATTGCATCTTTATCTGATATCGCATCTTTATCTGATAATTGAACACCTTTTCTATAATAGGCCTTCATCATATCTTGCGGTACCATACTTCCTCCTGTTGCCCATACGATATGGGTTGCCTTTGGCATGTGCTGACGCAGTCCATGTATTTCCAGATAGTGTTTCCCTTCAACGGTATGGAATAACTTGGACACTCCCGGCATTCCAGCCAAAGCAGAGGGTTCAAGGGATATCTTCTCCACATCGGAGAGGATACGGAGCAGCCCATAGAGCGTCTCATCTTGAACGGTATATACGCCGCTTATCATTTGTTCAAGGGTTTTCCCAACAAAATCAGAGGGACTTCCCACAGCCAGACCGTCGGCATCTGTTAGATTATTCAAGCCGAAATCACGCACACTAATCCGGCCATGGAGTCGTGTCATTAATCCCAGAAGCATACAGGGAGAAGAAGTGGGTTCCGCAAAGAAACAATGTACGTGATCTTTAAATTGCTGCTTCATCCCGAAGGTTATTCCTCCGGGACCGCCGCCTACACCACAGGGCAAGTAAACAAAAAGAGGATGTGTTTCATCCACGGTTATATTCAATTCCGCTAATTGATCGGTCAGTCTTGAAGCGGCAACGGCATAGCCGAGGAAAAGGTCGGTCGAGTTCTCATCATCGATAAAATGCATGTTCGGATCAAGATCAGCTTGTTTTCTTCCTTCCTCGACCGCCTTGCTGTAATCCGATTGATATTCGATGACGGAAACGCCCTTTTGTCTCAACAGGTCTTTTTTCCACTGTTTTGCATCAGAAGACATATGCACAAAAACTTGAAAACCCAGTTGAGCACCCATTATCCCAATACTTAAGCCCAGGTTTCCCGTGGAGCCGACAGCAATGGAATAATGTGAAAAAAACCGTCTAAATTTATCGCTGTCAAAGATGATATAATCCTCATCTGTCGTGATGAGTTTATTTTGAAGCGCCACCTCTTCAGCGTGTTTCAACACTTCATAAATACCACCCCGTGCTTTGATCGACCCGGAAATTGCAAGATGGCTGTCGCACTTAAGCAATAGATCCCCCGTTATCTCCCCTTTGAATTCTTTTACTAAACCTTGCTGCATATTGGGAATTCTAATGAGGGGTGATTCGATAATACCCCCTGTTTTTTGTGTTTCCGGAAAAACCCTGGAAATATAGGGGGCAAAACGGTTCAACCGTTCTTCTGCCGCTTTGATATGGGTCTCAGAAAATGATATCCTGGTTTGAGCGGATTCGAATCTATCGTATTGAGGATTGCACCAAAATACTTCATCCCCGATAGTAATGTTCTTCAATATTGGATGTTCCTGAATCCATTCATCGAGCGTCTTATCTGCTATCATTTTGTCTTCCATTTCCCTTCACATAATATGCTGTGCTGTATTCGAAAAATTGCAGTCAAACAATTGACCTCCCGTTCCCTGTCCAAGAGGGTTCATTTTTCCCCTTTTTCCCGGCAAATTTTTCCCCTTGAGCCAAACAAATCATCAGGTTGCCCCCATTGAGAAGCATTTCAAGCCTGGCATTGAACTTGCTGTAACTATACCCAGACAAAAAACCTAGGGGCGGCCAATACCCATACAAACAGACAGAAGAAAACACAAAAGGAGAAAACATGGATATCAACCAAAATATAAATTCTCAAAAACAAGCGATTGATCTTTCAAATTTTACTAAGAATAAAAACCTCCCGGACAAAGGGACAACCACGCCAACCCGGACGGGCAGCGAAATTTCCACGGATACCCCACCACTTAGGGCAGCCACAGTCAACCTATCCCAAGAGGGACGCGCGGCATCTTTAATCGTCGACTTCAATTCAACCGCCGATAATATCTCAAAGATAAATGCACTCAGGGACTCGGAATCCTTCCCCAAAGCCCATGCCGCCATCTCCTATGAAAATGTAAAAAACCTTCTGGATTAAACCAGCTGGATAGGTTGGCCCTGTTTTGTTTCGAACAATTTACAAAAAGCTTCTGATCTCAGCAGCTCTTTTTCCCTGTTCGTTCCCTGACAATTCATCCCATCCCCTATCAAAACAGCAATCAAATAACCCGGGATTATTTTCAAGCTCAAGGTCCAGCCAGGACATGGCATTAAATTCATCGGGGTTCTGTTTTTCAGCGGCCATTGCAGCTTCTCTGACTTGCTCTTTTAAGTCTATTGTTTTTCCACCGGTATTTGGCTGGGTATTTTCTATTATGGCCGCTTGGATTTCATCTTTTTTAAATGGCTGAATCTGGTCTTCTAAACTGACGATTCGATCACAGAGCGTCATACAAACAGAAACCAGGGGGTTAACACCCCTAGTGGTTTCATTAGTGGCTTCATCCAAAGAACCAAGCATTTTTTTGATTTCACGGGTGGTTTTATTTTTCAACGCATCATAGTCCATCAATATATCTTCCCTTATTTTGTTCCCGGATCTGTTATTCCGGCTGAATTTACATACTGCTATAAGGGTTTATACTATCACAATGCTTTTATCAATTTCCATGATTCTTTCCATGATTCTTTCGGGGCTTCTGTATGACAAAAGGGGCCTGGGTAAGGCAGGCCCCTTTTCCAAACCTGTATCCCCCGGGGCTGACCCCAGGGGCAAAAAAGCAGCGGATATCTTACTGGGCCACGCAGCTTCTGACCGACGGATTACCTGAACCTTCCGTCTTGTCTTCGGAAATGCCGGCAGGGGGTGCCACCCGGATGGTGGCCACTTTATTCTGGGTAAAAAAGGCAATGCCGTCCTTGCCCTGTACCTTGTTCGTTCCCAGGTGGGAATCTTTGATACCGCCAAAGGGCAGATAGGGATGGGGCGCACACACACCCACATTCACACCGATCATTCCGGCATCGGCCTCGGCAATAAATTTTTCAGCATAATACTGACTCTGGGTAAAAATACAGGCGCCGTTTCCAAATTCCTGGGCACGGATGAGATTCAAAGAGTCGTTGATATCCCTGATCTTCATGATAGAGACCACGGGACCAAAAATTTCCTCCTTGGCAATGGTTCGGCAGGGGGTCACATCGGTAAAAATAGTCGGCCCCACATAATACCCATTTTTAATTTCATCGGCCAGATTTGGGTTCCTGCCGTCAAGCACCAGCTTTGACCCCTGGTCGATCCCAATTTGAATATAGTTTTCAATGCTTTGCTTGGCCTTCTTTGAGATCACAGGCCCCATGTAAACATCCGGATCCATGGCATTACCGACCACAATCTTTTTGGAAGCTTCAACCACCCGCTCTATCAACTCATCATAAACTTCGGGAACCGCCGCAACAATGGAGCCTGCCAAACAACGCTGGCCGGCAGATCCGTAGCAGGAATTGATGAAATTCTCAATGAACACATCCCAGTCAACATCTTCCATGACAACCAGATAATTTTTTGCCCCCCCCAGCAGCATACTTCGTTTCCCGCCCCTGCCACAGGCTTGGGCCATTTTTTTGGCTGTGGGGGTGGAACCCACCAGGCAGACGCCGCTCATTTTCGGATTCTCATACCAGGTATTGGGAATGGAACGGTTTCCGTGGACAATATTCACAACCCCCCTGGGAAGAGAAATTCGGGTGAAGATATCGCCCACCCGCTGCATAAACAAAGGGGACTGGGTGGAGGGTTTATAGATAAAGGTATTTCCGCAGCCGATGGCGTAGGGAATAAACCACCCAAAAACCAGGGCAGGGAAATTAAAGGGGGCAACCCCTCCGAACACGCCCAGAGGCTGTTTGGTCACCCGACCATTGATATTGACCGCAATATTATCCAGGGTTTCTCCCTGGATCAGCGACGGAATGGAACAGGCAGCCCCAACAAGCTGAATCGCTCTTTGAACCTCACCCCTGGCTTCGCTGATATGCTTTGCCTGGTCAAGGGCAATGGATATTGCCAATTCTTCCTGGTCCTCCAGAAGCGCTTGGCGCAGATCAAAAAGATACCCCATGCGCTTGCCAAGGGGAAGTCTGTGCCAGCCTTCAAAGGCCGCATGGGCTGAATCCACTGCCTTGATGGAAGTTTCATCTGAAGAAAGGGGAACCTCCCCTATCTCTTTCCCGGTGGAAGGATTGAACAATGGGACATATTCAACATTAATTTCTTCCACCCACTCTCCATCTATATAATTCTTAACCCTTGTAAACTCCATGTATCTCCTCCTTAAATGCGCCCGGGTAAACTATTAATTTATTGTCAACAAAGATCTGTAAAGAGATATTTGTTAATTATAGAATTAATTTCATTGATATATCAGATATCAATTTATCCAATAATTATCTCATTTCTTCGATCTTTTACACGGTTACAATCTATCAAGCAAAATGAAAAATATTTAATAATATTAAGGTATTAATAAAACAACACCCCCCTATCCAAATCTGATATATCAGATATCAAACCCAGCATAGATATATCATCACAAATCAGTTGTCAACCGATAAAAAGCCGGCTAATCAATCGATTATTGGGTTAACCCTTGACGTATCTTTCTTCTTGATATATCAGTTATTTCAAAATCAATTTCGAATAACTTTCAGACAGGCACCTATGGAAAAAGAAAAATCATTACGCGAGGCGGTACACGCCTATTTTTGTGAACAGATGAAACTGGGACGTCTGGCGGCAGGCAACTACATCAATCAGTCAGAGATATGCCAGGAACTGAATATCAGCAAGGCCCCCCTGAGGGATGCCCTGATCCAGCTGGAAACCGAAGGCTTTGTCACCATCCAGCCAAGAAAGGGGGTTTTAATCAACTCCATGAACCTCCAGGATGTGAAAGAAGCCTATGACCTTTTGGCAGCCCTGGAATCATCTGCCATGCTGGCAGCCTTTGACCGGATTAATACCGATCATATCGAACAAATGAAACGCATTAACAACAAACTGCTGACAACTCTTGAAAACGGCCAATTTGACCAATACTATCAATTGAACACCGCCTTCCACCAGATTTTTCTTGAGCTTGCAGAAAATAGCCTGCTATTGGACATCACCTCTCCTATTATGCAGCGGCTCTATAATTTTCCACTGAGAACCTATGTTGTGGAATGGGAAAAAATCAATCTGGCAGAACATACCCGGCTGATTGATTCCATACAAAAGGGTAATTTCAGGGCCGCAGCAAGCATCCTGCAATTTGAACACTGGTCCTTTTCCCTGCACAAAAACCATATCCGCCAATTTTATCAATTATAAAAACCATGGGCGTTTAAAACAATTGAAACCAAACTCTTCCTTGACATCCCTGGCATAGATTTTAGATTATGGAGATCTTAAAACCTAAAATATTCAGGAGAAGCCATGTTAAAGCTTGGAGAGAAAGGGGCCATACCCCAAAATGATAACGAAACCTATGCCATTGCCCCCCATATTCCCTGCGGAATTGTCACCCCGGACCTGTTGAGAAAAATCGCAAATGTATCTGAAAAATATAATGCCAAAGCCATCAAACTCACCGGTGCCACCCGCATGGCCATTGTCGGCCTGAAAGAGGAAGATATTGATAATGCATGGGAAGACCTCGGCCTGACCAAGGGGGCAGCTGTGGGACTATGTGTCAGGAGCATCCGAGCCTGCCCCGGCACCACCTTTTGTAAACTGGGAAAACAGGATGCCCTCGGTATCGGCATGAAACTGGATGAAAAATACCATGCATTACAGCTGCCGGGCAAATTTAAAATGGCGGTTTCCGGATGCAAACTGAGCTGTTCTGAATCCTGGGTAAGGGATATCGGTCTTATTGGATTTGCCGAAGGCTGGACCATCACCATCGGCGGAAACGTGGGCATGCTGCCCAGAATAGGCAAGGAGCTTGTCACATCTCTTGATGATGAACAGGCCCTGGAAGCCGTTGACAAAGTGATTCAGGTTTATAAGGAAACTGCAAAAAAAGGCGAGCGGTTGGGTAAAATGATTGAAAGAACCGGACTTGATCCCTTTAGACAAGCAATTTAAGCTTAACCCCCGACCAACAGAGGCCTTAGATGAAAACCCATTATATTCCCCGGAAAAATTTCCCCATGGAGATCTCCCCCCATGTAAAAATGCTGGGCAATTATTTTTTCAATCTCTTGCTTGTCACAGGCAAAAACAAGTCAGCCCTTTTTGAGTCGGGTATTTCCGGGGTAACCGACACCGTCATCACCCAATTGGATACCCTGGGGATAACACCTGATTACCTGATCCCCAGCCACCCCCATTCCGACCATATCACAGGACTGCCCGGACTCATGGAGAGATTCCCCGGGGCCAGGATCGTGATGGCTGCTGGGGCCAATGAATTTATAACCCATCCAAAGGCCGGGCCTCTATTGGTAAAAGAAGATTTTTTCATGTCCAAAGGGCTTGAAAAAATGGGGATAACACCCGGTCGACCTGCCCTTGAAACCATCCCGGATATCCAGGATGCCATGGTTGTCGAGAAAAATACTTCCCTGGACCTGGGCGGCGGCATTTCCCTGGATCTGATAAAGGTGGAAGGTCATTCACCCGGCAATCTTCTGGGATTCGTAAAAGAAGACCGGGCCCTGTTTTGCTCAGACAGCCTGGGTTTTCATTATCCGGGCCGGGGCTTCTGGCCCCTGTTCTTCACCGGGGCAAATGCGTATCTGTCCACCATTGAGTTTATCCGCTCCTTTGATCCCCTGGTGATCTGTCCCGCCCACCAGGGGCCGTTGTCAGGCACTGCCGTTTTACAAGGGATACAGGCTGCCCGCAATATCACTCTTTTAACCATTGAAAGAATAAGACACACCCCATTATCCCATGAAAAACTGGTCCGGGAACTGTTTGAAGAATGCTATAGGGACGAATTTACCCTATACACAAAGGAAAACATTCAAAACTGCACCCAACTTCTCATCAAGAGGGTCATGGAGATATAAACACAGAACATGGAATGATACAAATCCGGTCAGCCCTATATTTGATAATGATTTTTTTTTCCTATTCTGATAATAATTCCGAACCATAGGGAGAAAAATAACCATGTCCCCCAGGAAAAGAGGCATCCATGTTTAAAAACGAACCCATGTTTAAAGAAATCACCCGTATTATTCCCCACAGACACCCCATGATAATGGTTGACGGGTACAAACGGATCAGCAAGGATTCAGCACTGGCAGAAAAAACATTCCGCCCCAAAGACTATGGGTGTAACAACGGGATAGTGGTTGAGAGCATTCTGATTGAATGCATTGCCCAGACAGTGGCCGCCCACTACGGGTATAAGGCTTTGAAAAGAGAAGACCAAAAACCTGCCATGGGCATGCTGGTAACCGTGGATGCCTTTAATTTTTTCCATCCGGTTCCCGAAGATGCAACCATTTTAATCTCCATTGAAAAAAAAGATCAGATCGGGCCCTTCAATATAATAAAAGGGGAAATTAACAGCCAGGGGAAGCTTATGGCCAGCGGGCAAATCAAAATCTATAACCAGGAAGATAAACCAAACTAAAAATCATTTATACCTGTGTTCAACCAGCGGAGAAAAAACGCCCATGATTGGTACCACCCAAAAACCTGTACGCTTGACATTCGGCATTGCCCTGTTCATTTTTCTAAGCTCCCTGTTCAGTGTTCCGGGATTTGCCCTGGAATTAAATTCCATCCCCCAGGAGCAGTTAAATCAGATCCTCCTGGATGCCGAAAAAAATTTCAAGTTAGTTGAAACAATGAAAACCCTGCTAACCCAGGAAAAGAACATCTCCCTTTTTTCTGAAACCATAGTTTCAAAAGGATTTTGTATTTTCAAACGGCCCGGAAAATTGCGCCTTGAGTTCACCGATCCCTTTAAGTCGGCTCTCATGTTCAATGATAACAGGGTGTACAAATACGAAAATTTTAACGGTGACTGGAAAAAACTTGATCCGGGCAACAAGGAGATCCTGGGCATTATCATGAACCATATTACCGCCTGGCTGGGCGGCAGGTTCAATGAGGACAACCTCTATGAGATATCCGGTTTTTCAAACCCGGGTGTGACCATTTTACTGACCCCGAAAAGCAATGAGTTTAAAAAATTTATCCTTTCCTTTGAACTGGGATTAAACAAAGGATTAAACGGGCTTGACTATATTATCATCAATGAGACAAAGAACAACTTTACAAAAATACGGTTTCACAATGATATACTCAACGAAAAATTACCGGACAATCTGTTTGACGGCAGCCTTGACGCTCCCCATCCGGTTGAGCCATGGTAAGTTCAAAACAACAACCTGCCATGGTTCCTTCCAAAACACCTTTTAAAATAGCGCCCATGACCCGTTCAATAATTATAGTGGCGCTGTTTACTATTTTTGCTTGCAGCACCACCCCAATATCTGCCCCCCGGAAAGAGATCCCAAGAAACGGCCTCATCTCGGAACTTAACCGGCATCTTTGTTATCAGTACCCAAACCGGTTTAAGGCTGTCCACCATGTTGCCCTCACCATTGCAGGGAAAAGTTATGTATTAAACGGATACCTCACCATAGACAGAACAAACAAAACAATTCATTTGATCGGACAGAATGATATGGGCGGTACGCTTTTTGAGGTTCACACCCGGGAAGGGGAAACCCGTATCCAGTCAACAACTGATTTTTTAAAAACCAGCTGGCTTGAAAAATCCGTGGTCAAAGATCTTGAAAATTTATATCTGACCGCTCCCCTGGCATCCCCGGCATTATCCCGGAACCAGGACAAGATTTTTTTATTTTCAAAAAACCAGGCCGGGGGAATCCATCGGGAATATCAGTTTATAAAGACGGCTTCCCGGCAAAATAAAGATAAGTCGCAAAAAGGCCATAATCAGGAGAAAGACTATCACCAGGAGAAAGACTATCACCAGGAGAAAGACTATCAACTGACAGGATACAGGCAGCTCGAAAAGAACAAAGAAATCTATTCTGTTTCCTATATCTATGATAAAAAAAAGGGCAGCTATCCGTCATTTATCGCCATAGAAGACCATATCCTTCACTATCAGCTGAAAATAAATACCCAGTATTTTTTCCCCCCAAAGATACCGCAAAAACAAGGGGGAAGCAGCAATATTGACCTTACAAAAGAAGAGAAACAACAATGAACCTGTTCACTGATTTAAAAAATTCACTGGTTTCAAGTTCCGGCACCAACATTCAAGACCAGGAAATCACAGCCACATTTTGTTTTTCCGGGAATTTGGATCTTTTTGCCGGCCATTTTCCAGGACACCCTATTCTACCGGGTATTGTCCAGATTGAAATGGTGAAGTTGGTAGTGGAACAGGCCCGGGGAATTCCCTTTTGGATCCGGTCAATAAGAAAAACAAAATTTGCAAACCAGATACTTCCCGACACCCCCGTCCACCTGTCAATCCGGTTGACCCCTGTTGATGAGGTCTTTTCCGTTGCGGCAACACTTAAGGTAGAGGATAAGACAGCCGGGAAAATAAATTTGATCTTACAGAAAAAATAACCCTCTACCATGGGCCCAGAAAAAGGGAGCCTCTATTGTTTTTCTTTGAGCAGCTCGTCAATAATCTTGTATACATCTTCCAGTGTTCTGATGGATCTGGCATCCTCCTCTTCGATTCTAACCCCCAGTTCCTTGTCAACCATCACAATGAGGTCAACTGCATCCAGGCTGTCCAAACCGATATCCTCATAGAGCAAGGCCGCAGGTTTTAACAAGTTACCGTCAATTTCAAACTCTTCTTCCAATACTTTATTTACAATTTCTATAATTCTGTCCATCAAAAAAACAACTCTCCTTGTCCCGATTGAAGGGACTCCAATCGGTTAAAAATATTGTCCAACCAGAAAAACAACTGAGTTCTGACCCCGGTTGACAGACCCTATCCCCCCGTTTGAGAGATGGTGAAGTCTGACACCCAAAAACCAGGGATTTGCATTTTCCCGTTTAATTTCCATGCCAAATCCAGCCTGGGGATTAAAATTAAACCGGTAATCCTGGCCGCTGACCCGGTAGTCCGTATAAATGATTCCCACCCCGGCTTCCACATAGGGTTTTAAAACATCGGTCCCAAGGCTGTTCAGGTAATATAATGCAAGCACCGCAACACCGGTGTTCAAGCGGATATCACCATTGTCCAGACGGGAAGCGCCCAAAGAGCCTTCAAGCTTAAACCTTAAGGCTTCAGGCGCATTGTGGGGCCAGATCTGATCATAATCATATAGTTTAATAAATGTTGCCTGGGAAAACCAGATATCAACCGGGTCATAGGTATATCCCAGATTCAGGGAGATCCCTGTCATTGGAGGGACATGGGCAGTCGCTTCCCGGGCAGATCCAGAGGCAACACCCATAGAAATGAACAAAGCAATGAACAGGACAAAAAGCCCTCTCTTTCCCTGCTTTTTGCCACAACCCTTCATCATTCATTTCCCTTTTCAGCCGGGGTGATGACCACACTTCCACAGGCATTTTTTTGACCCAGTTTTACGCAACAGGTTTTTTTCTTTTCCGCCATGGCATAGGCAACATCCATACCACTATCCGTGGGAGAAAATCCACAACTGCGAACCTTGATTTTCCGGCCGGAGGCCACCCATTCCGTTGGCGTGCCGGCGCAGATATCCGTGGCTGAAGGCGAGACAAGAATATCCACATCCAAAGGGATCGCAAGATTCCGGATTTTTCCCATGGTGATCTGATCTATAACCCCATATTTAGGCGGAGTTTGACTTTCCCGGGTAACCAGAAAAAACGCCGCCCCCTCCCCAAAGGAGTAGGAGATGCGCTTCCCGGGACTGGGAAATTGACCGATACAATACCCTAGTACCTGATTATAGGCATCGGTTGTTCCGACTAAAACCGCATCGGTTTTCCCGGTTTCAAGCCATGAACCGGCTGTAACCAGGGCGGAAAAAAACGCCAGATCAAACTGACTGACCGTAAGACTGGGACCCTTAATGTCGTAAAGAATGGAGATATAGGCTGCCGCTGCATTGTGAACGGAATTGGAAAAATGGGTGGGAAAAGCCAGCTTGTCCCCTTTTTCAATATAAGAATCCAAGAATGAAAAGGTGGAGGAAAGCGCACCGTAGCCAGTCGCAAGGATCACACCTGTTTTTTCCCCGGAAAACAAAGAGGGATCTGTATCCTTCAAAGCCCTGCCACAGGCCAGCAGCGCAATTCTTGAATAGTGATCAATCCGCCGCAATTTCCCCTTGGGGACAAAATCGGCAAGGGAAGCGGTATCCGCCTTAAAAACATGGGGGTTGTCGCCATCATCGAGTCCAGTACCTGTCAGGCCGCCCGGAAACGCAAATTTCGTCCCATAGCTGACACCCATACCCCCGGGGCAGAGGTCAAAGGCATTGGCAGTTCCCAAACCATGTACGGCAAGTTTCAAGGATTAGGCCTCGTTGCCCTGGGCTTCGGCCTGTTTTGCCTCAACAAATTTAGCCAGGGTATTTATGGACTGCAATGCCGGCCGCCCCTCTTCTATATTTTTAATTTCCACTCCGAAATGGACCTGGAGCTGAACCACCAACTCAACCGCATCAAGGGAATCAAGGCCCAGTCCCTCCCCGAACAAGGGGGTGTCGTCCTCTATTTCTTCCGGTGTCAGATCTTCGATTTGGAGTTCCTCTATGAGCATTTCCTTGAGCTTATATTTTAAATCCATGTTGTCCCTTAACTGCCTTGTCTGCTGCCTGATATTTAAATCAGGCAACCCTGGTTAGTATTATCGATCGTCTCTTAAGCTTATGATTTTCAAAGAAGCTACCATACCATTTAATTTTTTCTCTATCAATACATATGGAGACTGATAAAAATAAAATACCCTGTTAGATTTGTACCCACCGGTTGAGAGAAAGTGTTGACGAATGTCACCAGTTGGTGATATTCCTCTAAATCATATACCAAAATCATATAGTTGTTAATTCAATTTCAAGGAAACCCAATGCCAAAGCAGCAAACAATAAAAATTCGGGATAAGCAGATCACAAGCAGACGCCTGGTGAATGCCGTGGGCAGCCTTCTTGCAAAAAATGGATTCAAAGGAATCGGTGTCAATGCGGTTGCCCGGGAAGCAGGTGTTGATAAGGTGCTGATTTATCGGTATTTTGGCGGACTTCCAGGATTGATTACCGCCTTTGGAAAGGAGGGAGATTTCTGGCCGTCGACCCTGGAAATGGCTGGGGGTGATTTGCAAAAGTTTTCCCTTCTTTCCCTTGAAAAAAGGTTATCCGAGCTGGGGATAAATTTTATCGGTGCACTTCGTAAACGACCGATGACACAGGCAATTATGGCCTGGGAAATGATTGAATCCAACGAGTTGACCCAGGAACTGGAACGGGTCAGAGAACAGAGTATCATGGAGTTTTTTCAAATGTTTTTCATGGAGGATCGAATCCAGGTTGATTTACAGGCAATAATAATGCTCATTGGTGCGGCCATAAGCTATATTGTAATACGTTCCAATAATATTGATCTCTACGGCGGGTTGGAAATTGGATCAGATCAAGGCTGGCATCGCATAGAACAAGCAATTTCAGCAATTTGCACCAGCATTGTAAGATTCCAATAGAATATTTTTTTTTCAAAAAAAAGTCACCGCAAAGTGACAAAACCATGGGAGGTTTGATAATGAACAGAAGAAAATTTTTAAAAAAAAGCATGGCAGCAACCACCCTGGCCCTGGGTTCAGGAATGTTGTCACCGGCATGCAGAAAAAATCTAAGATCCGATTTGCTATCTGCTCAAATATCCGGCACCCATGCAATTGAGAAGCTCAGTTCCGACGGATATAAAATTTTATATTATGCATCCTGCGCCCCAAGTGGCCACAATAGTCAGCCCTGGTTTGTAAAGATCAACAGTCCCCTGGACTGGGTTGTCGGTTCCGATTCAACCCGCTGGCTTACAATAGTTGATCCCGGCAACCGGGAAGTTTTGCTCTCCCTTGGCGCCTTTGTCGAGAATCTTGTCCAGGCGGCAGCAGCATTTGGATATGATGTTGAAACATCAATTCTTGCAAGGAGCATACATGACCCGGATGTTGTTGGAATTCAATTAAAAAAAATAAATTTTCGGGTAAATAGGTTAGATAGAATCATGTCCCGCAGGACTGTGAAAAGCCATATGCTTGATAAGGATCTTAAAGGGTCGGATGTTGATAATTTTTCAAATTTATCCGGGGGGCATTTGCACTACTTCCCCAGGGACAGCGAGCATAGCCAGTTGATGGCAAAGGAGGCTGTTGATAATTTTGTTATTCAATTTGAAAATAAACAGGCTATTGCCGAGATGGCAGACTGGACAAGGTTAACAGATGAAAAAGCTGTAAAATTCAGAGATGGTCTTACACCCGATGGAATGGAAATAACAGGAATTGCCGGCTGGTATGTTCGAAATTTTTTGGATAAAACAGACCTACTAGGAGACACTTATAAGAATAAAGGGATTGAAAAAATCCGGCAACAGGTTAACCAGGGAGGAGGCTGGATTGCTATCACCAGTGAGGGGACAGGGGTTAAGGATTTGGTTGAAAGCGGCAGAAGGTTTCAAAGGATGGCACTTGCTGCCCGGGAAAAAATGATTGCCATTCATCCAATGACCCAGACACTGGAAGAACAAAACGGACAAAAAAACATAAGAGAGAACCATCATCCAACCACCATCCCCCAATTTATGCTGCGGGTTGGATATCTGGACCGATATCCTGAGCCGGTATCACTTCGAAGGCCGGTTGAATGGTTTGTCAGAGTTTAAAGACCGAACCAAGATGACCATTATAAGGATCAAGCGGTATCCGGAACAACTAATCCTTGACTTGGAACCCGGACCATGGATACAAGAGGCCTTGGGAGTAGAATTATTCTACTATTTTTTTTAATTATCTTTTGACAAAGGAGACAGATATGAATGCCGCCACTTTTAACTTCAAAAAAATCTTTTTTTCCCTTTGCATCGCGGGGATTCTTTTATCCAGTATGCCGATATCTGCTTTTGCAGATGAATCCTCAAAGGTAAACCACTATATTGCCCAGCTGGAATCAAGTTCGGGCAAAACACGGACCGACGCAGCCAAACGGATTACCAGGTCCCACCTGACAAATCCGGCTCTGTTCGACAAGGTGGAACACGTTCTCAAAAAGGGATACACCCGGAACATGGACAACCGCCACCATGTGGATGAAATGGCCTGGATGTGCAAAGCCCTGGCCTCATCTGGAATGGCAAAATACAAGACCACCCTAGAAGAGATCATTGAAAAAAGTACCAATAGAAAATTAAAAAAATATGCCAAACAAAGCCTTGAACAATTATATTAATCCGGGGCTATATATACAAATATAGCCTGGCCAGGAATGACAATGAACAAACAAAAAAAAGCAGATGATGCAAATGATCATCTGGGAAAAAACTTTTTGGTGGCGGACTTTTCTGCCCAAAAATATGCAGAACTCCAATTTGCATCACCGGCAGAGGTCAACGAGGTCCAAAACCGACTCTTTTTGCAGCATCTTGGGTATACCCTTGCCCGTTCCCCTTTTTACAAAAAGTTGTATGCCCAAGAGAAGATTGATATCACCAAGATTAAAGGAGTTGCCGACATCGGGCAATTGCCCCTGACCCACAAGGCAGACCTGTTACTGACCCAAAATCTTGTGTGCGCAGACAAAAATGAAATTGTGGATATTTCTTTGACCTCGGCCACTTCGGGCACTACTCCGACCCTGATACCCCTGACATCAACTGATCTGTCCCGCCTTGCCTACAATGAAGAAATTGCCATTGCCATGACCGGGGTGAACCAGACCGACACCCTCCTGGTCTGTGCGGCACTGGACAGGTGTTTCATGGCGGGGATAGCCTATTTTCTGGGGGGGGTAAAACTTTCTGCAAGCATGGTCAGAGGGGGATCGGGTAGCGCGGCCCAGCACTGGGAGCTGATCAAGCTCACCCAACCCACCGTGATTGTCGGGGTTCCCTCTTTGATGTATAAAATCGGGAAACACGGACTGGACAATAATGAAAACCCAAAAGACTGGGGGATCAAGAAACTCATTGCCATTGGCGAACCCACCAAAAATGCAAAGATGGATCTGCTTCCCATTTCCCGGGAGCTTGAATCCATGTGGAATGCAAAGATCTATTCCACCTATGCCTCGTCGGAAATGGCCACCACCTTTTGTGAATGTGAGGCCAGAAACGGCGGCCACACAAGACCTGAACTCATTATTGTGGAGATTTTAGGAGATGACGGGTTGCCGGTTCCAGCCGGAGAAAAAGGAGAGGTGGTGGTTACCCCTTTGGGGGTTACAGGAATGCCTCTGGTACGGTTTAAAACAGGGGATATTTCCTATATGATCCAGGGAAAATGCAGCTGCAAAAGGACAAGTCCCCGCTTGGCCCCCATCATTGGCAGGAAAAATCAAATGCTCAAATACAAGGGCACCACGGTCTTTCCCAACGCCATCCTCGCCGTCCTTGAGGGGGATCACCGATTTTACAACGGATATATAGAGGCCCAAAAAAATGCCGACGGAACAGACCGGATCATCCTTTATGCAGCCCTGACCCGGGAGGATGTATCCGACACCTGGCTTAAGGAAATATTGCAGGCAAAACTCCGGGTGGTGCCTGAAATAAACCGAATCACCAGGCAAGAGGCGGACAAAAAGGTCTGTCAGTTTGATAAAAAACGCAAAAGAATAACCTTTTTTGATTTAAGATAGCTGGAATTAATTGAAGGGTTTGATGATCCTATGTTTAATGATAATTGGTTTGATGATTTTGAACAAAAACAAAGAGGAAGGGTAAAACAAAGATGACAGACCGATCAGCGGTTATTCTCACGGGGAATGATCTAAACTATAAAGATATTGTTGCCATTGGCATTGGAGATAAAAAGGTGGCCCTGGATGAAGAGGCACTTGAACGCTGTCGGGCATCCAGGGCTTTTCTTGAAGAGGCCATTAAGGCAAAAAAAATTATATACGGGGTCAACACCTCCTTTGGTCCCATGTGCAATAAGATCATCAACGACAATGAGATTGAAACCCTCCAGACAAATCTCATTGTCAGCCATGCCGCAGGGCTTGGCGCCCCGATTTTGCCCTATATTGCCATGGGCATCCTTGCCATTCGCCTGAACACCCTGGTAAAAGGCAACTCCGGTGTAAGGATCGTGCTTCTGGAACTGATGAAAAACATGATCAACAAAGGGATTGCCCCCTATATTCCCGAATGCGGCAGCGTGGGGGCTTCGGGGGATTTAATTCATCTGGCCCACATGTCCCTTGCCATCATCGGCAAGGGCAAAGTTTATTATAAAAAACAGCTGATGCCGGCGGACCAGGCCTTTGAAAAAGCAGGATTAACCCCTCTCAAACTCAGCTATAAGGAAGGACTTGCCCTGATGAACGGCACCGCCGCCATGACAGGAATTGCAGCCTTCACCCTCTTTGGCGCCAACAAGCTGTTGAATATTGCCTGTGTCAATGCCGCCTTTGCCATAGAGATCTTCGGGGGCATTGATGATGCCTTTGACATGGATCTGCACATGGTAAAACCCCACCCCGGCCAGATTGCCGTGTCAAAGAAAATTAAACGTTTATACCGGGGAACGGGAAACATCACCAAAAGAGAAGATATGCACCAACGGATCAGAAACCAGAACAACAAGGATATTCCGGTCTTTGAAACCGATATCAATGTTCAGGATGTCTATTCCATAAGGTGTACTCCCCAGATTCTGGCACCGGTCAAAGAAGCTTTGGACCAGGCAATTGCAACCGTTGAAATTGAAGCCAATTCCACCAATGACAACCCCATCATCATTGCGGAAAAGAAAAAGATCATCCACGGCGGAAACTTCCACGGCCAGAGTATCAGCTTTGCCATGGACAGTTTGTGTATTGCCATGTCAACCCTTTGCAATCTGTCCGAACGACGGACCAACAAGTTGCTTGACAAAAACCTCAATGAAGGGCTTCCCGAGCATCTCATTCCCGGTGAACTGGGCCTGACCATGGGATTTATGGGTGCCCAATATCTGGCCACCTCTACCACTGCGGAAAACAGGAACCTGGCAAACCCCATGAGTGTCAATTCCATTTCCTGCAATGCCACAAACCAGGATGTGGTCAGCATGGGAACCGTGGCTGCCAGAAAAGCCTTTCGTCTGGTCAGCAACGCCAAGCACATCATCACCCTGGAGATATTGGCAGACCTCCAGGCTCTTTCCTTTAGAAACGCCGACAGGCTGGGACTGGGAACAGGTAAAATTTATGAAATTTTGAACAACAAGTTCCAGGTATATGACAACACCACCATCTTCCATGACAGTCTGGTTATTTTTCGAAAACTGCTTTTCTCAAGCCAGATTTTTGACGATCTCTCCATCTACACAACATAAAGGTTAACCCCCAAGTTCCATGTCATTTGAACCCGTAAAAATATTGATTGTCATTCCTGTGTATAACCATGGGACAACCGTTCTAGAGGTAATCCAGCGCTGCAAGTCTCTCCACGGTGATATTCTTGTCATTGATGACGGCAGCCGGGATCTTAAACCGGATCACTTTAAAAGAGCCAATGTTCAGGTCATCTGCCACCCCCGAAACCTGGGAAAAGGGGCAGCCCTCAGGAGGGCGGCCAAGGAAGCGCATCTCCTTGGGTATACCCATATGGTAACCATGGATGCCGACCTCCAGCATCTGCCCGAGGATTTCTTATTATTCAAACAAGCCATTGTAAAGGACCCCGCAGCCATCATTGTGGGAAAAAGAAATTTTTGCTCCCCCTCCATCCCCAGGGCATCCATATTTGGCAGATCCTTCTCAAATTTTTGGTTCAGGGTGCAGACAGGCCAGTCCATGGGGGATGCCCAATCCGGTTTCCGGGCCTATCCCCTGTTTATTTTTCAGGGATTATCACTTGCCCAAACCCGGTATGATTTTGAGATAGAAATTCTGGTGAAGTCAGCCTGGGCAGGTGTTACCATCAGAGATCTCGATATCTCCGTTTATTATCCGCCAAAATCAAAACGGATCAGTCATTTTCAATTATTTCTGGATAATGCCAGACTGACAAAGCTGAATACCAGGCTAACCCTTCGCTCCTTTGTTCCCTGGCCCCATAAAAAACTATTGGAAACAAAAAAACGGGTCTTTTCAATTTTTCACCCCCTAAAATCCATCCAAAATTTTCTGGCCCATGAGGTTTCTCCCTTTGATATGGCGCTGGCAGGCGCTGTGGGTGTTTTTTTAGGCACCCTGCCCCTGATCGCCGTCCACACCCTTTCCATCCTTTTGGTTACCGGTTTTTTCAAACTGAATAAGGTGGTGGCCATCGGCACAAGCCAGCTGTGCATGCCCCCCCTGGTCCCGGCCCTCTGCATTGAGACAGGATATTTTCTTACCCATGGAGGCCGGTTCTTAACCGATATTTCATTTGAAACCCTTGGAAATCAATTTCTGGAACGGCTTTACGAGTATTGTATAGGCTCTCTTGTCCTTGCGCCTTTTTTGTCCCTTATCTGCTTTGCCCTTATTTTTTTTACAGCAACGGGACTGGCAGTAAAACCCAAACAGGTAAAATCGAAAAAAGTAATGCCAAAAAGGGCAAACTCAAAACGAGAAAAACCAACAAGGGAGAAATCATGACACAGCAACCCAAATGGGACAGTAAAAGCGTGGGCTCCCGAATGGGGCATCATTTTTTCTATGGGATGATCCGCCTTGGCGGTCGCCGCCTGGCCCGGCCCCTGGCCTATTTTTTTTTATATTTTGTTGTGTTTTATTATATCGCCTTTTTTAGCTCGGTCAAAAAGAAATGCACCCCTTACCTTAGCCGGCGGTTTCCCGAGGCCAGCCGGTTCAAGCAATTTATCCACCGGTATAAATTAGTCCTCAGCCTGGGTAAAACCCTTGTAGACCGGGCAATTTTCGGGATACTCGGGCCGAAAACCTTTTTGGCATCCTTTGAAAACCAGGAAGAATTCAATGCCATAAAATCCCTTGAGGGAGGATTTATTATTCTCATGTCCCATGTGGGATGCTGGCAGGTTGCCATGTCGGCCCTGGCCCATTTGAACCGGCCGGTAAATCTGCTCATGCTCCAAAGTGAAGGGGATATTGACAAGCATTATTATGAACACGGCAACCAGGACAATAAATTTAAAATCATCAACCCCGCTCAGTTCCTTGGCGGGGCCATTGAGATGCTGGAAGTACTGAAAAAAGATGAAATTCTCTGCATCATGGGGGACAGAATTTTTGGCAATACAACTTTGTCCCTCGGGATGAATTTTTTAGAGGGAAATGCCCTGTTTCCCATTAGCGCTTATAAGCTTGCCGCTACATCCCAAAAACCCATTGTTATTCTCCACTCCTATAAATCAGGACCAAACACCTATAAAATAAGTCTGCCCGACATCATCCAGATGCCGCCCAAACTGAAAAAAGCAAAGGAGACTCTGATGCCCTTTGCCAATATTTTTGTTCAATCCCTGGAGACCTATATCCAAGACCATCCGTATCAGTTTTTCAATTTTTATGATATGTGGGAGCCGGAAGGGGATAAAACAAAGGATGATGAAACAAAAGGAGCTAGGGCAGATGGGGATGAATAAGCATCGGCAGGTTGTTGTCACGGGCATGGGCTGTATCAGCGCACTTGGCACAACCCTGACCCGGGAGATGGAAAACATGTTTGCAAATGTCAGCGCTCCTGAACCGCCCCAGCATTTCGCCACTGACCATCCCATTAAATACCCTGTTTTCAGTATTCCAAACCCTGAAGGTAATTCTGGGGAATCACCTGTAAACCGATGGGTATCTAAACCCAGCCAGAATCTGACCCTTACGGCCCGGATGGGGATAGCAGCAGCGGCCCAGGCCCTTGAAGATGCCGGGATCAACCCAAAGGAACTTGCACACAAACGAGTGGGGGTATGCATGGGCACCACCGTGGGGTGCGCTTTGAACAACGACCCCTTTTATATCCAATACAAACAGGGCGGTAAACCAGGCATGGATCCCATTAAACGGTTTCTGGCCTCCAATCCGGCAGAAAGTATTGCCAGGGAATTTGACCTTGACGGTCCCACACAAACCATTACCAATGCCTGCGCCTCGGGCACCGATGCCATTGGTGTCGGGGCTTCCTGGCTTGCTGCAGATCTGTGCGATCTGGTCATTGCCGGGGGCACAGATGAATTGTGCAAGGTCACCTATAACGGGTTTATCAGCCTGATGATCACCGACGACACCCCCTGCAAACCCTTTGATGCCAACAGAAAAGGGTTGAATCTCGGAGAGGGGGCAGGGGTGGTTATTCTTGAACCCATCCGAAAAGAATCTTCTTTACAAGAGGGATGCCGGATATCCGGATATGGATCTGCCTGTGACGCCTATCATTTGACAGCCCCCAAACCCGACGGCCGGGGACTGACAGCAGCCATTCACCAAGCCCTGAGCAACAGCGGCCTTACCACAAAAGATATCGGGTTTATCAATGCCCATGGCACGGGAACCCGGGATAATGACAAGGTTGAAATGCAGGTATTTAAACAACTTATGCCCAAAACACCCTTTTTTTCCACCAAGGGGTATACCGGCCACACCCTTGGAGCGGCCGGTGCCATTGAAGCTGTTTTTACCCTGTACAGCCTGACACGTCAGATCATCCCGAAAAGCATGGGGTTTTCAACCCTGGACCCGGGGGGACCCAATGAACCAGGCGAATCAAGCGAATCAAAACATCCAGGGACCGGCATTGCACCGGTGGAGAAGAACCAGAACATCTCCTGCAAAGCTGCCATGTCCCAGTCGGTTGCCTTTGGGGGGAATAACGCGGTATTGATTTTTTCCCGCCCATGAAACCAATACACCCAAAAAGTCAAATGAAACCCAAAAGCCCCAAAATAATTATTTTACTGACCGGAATTTTTTATCTTGTATGTTTGTTCTTTACCCTGAATCTGAACCTGGATGAAAAAATCACCTCCATGCTACCGGATTCAGACCCAGAAGTGGTGGATTTCAAGTATATCATCAGCCATGTACCGGCTGCCGAAACCCTGTATATCCAGATTGAAACAAAAAATCATGATCCCGATACCCTGAAAAAAGCCGGGGATGCCTTTTATGATGCCATCAAACAATCCCCTTTTTTTACGGAAATTGTCTATCAATTTTCCCATGAAAGCGTGATGAACCTGTTGGAATTTGTGAATCAAAACAAATACTGGCTCTTTGATGAAACGGATTATATCGAAATCGAGTCCCGAATTTTACCGGAAAATATCCAGAGATTGCTGCCCAGGATCAAACAACAGCTGATGGACCCCACGGGAATGTTTTCCGCCGACAGGCTCACAAAGGATCCCCTTGGACTGGATGAAATCATTCTGACAAAACTTTCGGCCTTCCAGGCCGAAGCCTCGGGCATCCAGATCAGCGGGTCACGGATTATCAGCCAGGATGGAAACCATCTGCTCATCATGGCATCACCTGCCTTCCCTGGGGTGGATACCCGGCAGAGCGCCAAACTGTTCAACCTTCTCAACCAAGCAAAGGAAAAAATAACAAAGGAGTTTGAAGGCAAGATCCATATTGGATTTTCAGGAAACCATGTGGCCACCCTGGACAATTCAACCATTATCCAGGCAGATGTAAAAAGGGCGCTCATCGCCATGACAGCCGGAATTCTTGTCATTGGATTTTTCTTTTTCGGCAGGTTTGCCCATGTGGTTATGATTTTTCTTCCAACCCTTGTCAGCCTCACCTTTGCCAGCGCACTTCTCTCCTTTTTCACCCAGGGTATATCCGCCATTGCACTGGGTTGCGGGGCTGTTCTTCTTGGCATCACCGTTGATTTTGGAATCCACATCCTTTTCAGTATCGATACCCTGGGAGCCGCAAAAACAGATGATATCATTTTACGACTGAAACGGCCCATTGCCACCGGTGCTGCCACCACCATGGCCGCCTTTGGCTGCCTTATTTTTTCCGCCCTTCCCGGCCAGCGCCAAATGGGCTTTTTTACCATCACAGGAATTTTCGGGGCAGCGCTCTTTGCCATTTTTGTGCTTAAATATTTTGTACAGCTCTTACCCCCGGAGCCCAAAAAGCCATTGATATCCCTGGTAAAGGCATGTGACAGTCTCATGGTCTTTCGGACAAAGCATCTTTTTATTATCAGCCTGGCCTGCCTGCTTCTCTTTGGTTCCAGCCTCACAGGGCTTAAAAATTTCAAGTTTGAAGGGGATGTGGCAGCCCTCAACCACCTGACGCCTGCCACCCAAAAGGATATGGACAGTTTTCTTTCCACCTGGGGAAAAAGCGCTCCTGCGGTAATCCTGGTCAAGGCCAAAAATCTCGAACAAACCCTTCAGAAAAATGATCAACTTTTTAAGCTGCTCAAAAAGATGGAGACCCGGGGTGATGTAGATCAAATTGCCTCCCTGTCGGATATTTTCCCATCCCTAGCCCAACGAAAAATCCAATATGGCAATTTCCAGGAACATTTTCCCGATCAACAAATTGATGCCCTTGAAAAAGAGCTCACCCAGGCTGCCCTCGCCCAAGGGTTTGCACCCCACGCCTTTGGGCCGTTTTTTGCCGGGCTCAGGGCAGAAAAAACGCCCTTTTCCCGCAGGGATTTTACCCCCACGGTTCTGGACAAGCTGATCAAAACAAAACTCATATTCCAGACAGGCAGTGTGCTGGCCCTGACCACCATAAACATAAAAGACAAATCCAAGATCCCCTCTATCATTGCCCAGGTAAAATCAAAAATTCCCCAGGCAAAATTTCTGGATAAACGCCACTTTGTTGGAAAAATAGCCCAGCTTGTTGCCCGGGAATTCAAACAGCTTTTCCTTTTTGCCGCCGGTGCAATGGTTTTGACCCTCTTTATCTGTTTAAGAAGAATAAAACTTGTTTTGATCACCATCACCCCTGTTTTTTTAAGCGCGGTGATGACGGCGGGAATCATGGGCCTGTTAGGAATTCCAGTAAACCTGATCAGTATTCTTTTTATTATTTTTGTCTTTGGGGTGGGGGTTGATTTTTCCATATTTCTGGTTCACCATGAGCTAAATAAAACCGAAAACGACAGGCAGATCACAGCAGGGGCAGTGATCATCTGTGCCATGACAACCATAGGGGCCTTTACCTGCCTTGCCTTTGCCCAACACAATGCCCTGTTCTCCATTGGGGTGGCAGGATTAACAGGAATGCTCGGAAGCCTTGTGCTGGCACTGGTACTGATTCCCCTTCTGACCGAAAAATGGGCTGACCAGAAATGAAATCAATGGAAAAAAATCAATTCGATACCATCATCATCGGGTCCGGGATCAGCGGCATGACCGCTGCCATCATCCAGGCCAGGGAAGGCGAAAAAGTTCTGGTACTGGAACAGCACTCAATACCCGGAGGATTAACCCAAACCTATCAAAGACAAGGGATTACCTTTCCCACAGGGGTGCATCGCTTGGGCTCCCTGGCTCCCAATCAGCCCCTGTGGTATTATTTTAATTACCTGGGCCTCCTGGACAAACTGGATCTGGTCCCCCTCTCTTCAAATAGTTTTGAAAAATTTCATTTTCCCGACATAACATACCAGGTTCCCATGGGGCACGACGCCTTTGAACAGCAGTTGATAAATGATTTCCCATCCCAGCAGCAACCCATTCTCCGGTATTTTAAAGATATGAAAAGGCTCATCGCAAACATTGGCTTGTATAACCCCAGTGTAAGTCCTGAAAAGGATCTTTCCTTTGAATATACCGGATCACTTGAAAACTATTTGACAACCATTGGAATCCATGGACAACTAAAAAATATCCTTTGCGCAAACAGCCCCCTCTATGGATTGTCCAGTTTTGAGTGCCCGGTTCTGACCCATTTTCTCATTTGTGATTCATACCTGAATTCAAGCTTTCGAATTAATGAATCCAAAACCCCTTTTGCCGGAGCCCTGATAAAAAGTCTTGAAACCCAGGGGGGAAAAATCCGCACAAACAGCCAGGTGGAAACCATCCTCATCAAAGAAAAACAAAGCCGGGGGGTTAAGCTTACAACAGGAGAGTCTCTGTTTTCCGACAAGATCATTTATTCGGGCCATCCCTCTTTGCTGCCCGGTCTCTGCCCCTCGGATGCATTCAGGCCTGTGTACAGGAAACGGCTTCAAACCGCAAAAAACACCAAGGGAATATTTGGGGTGGCCATGGGGTGGGAAAAAAACAATTGCCCTGTGGCGGCAAATGACGCATACATTTATAATTCATGGGATGTAAACAACCATTACGAACAAAACAGCCTTTTGGGAACAAATTTACCGGAGATGATCTTTTTAAGCGCACTCCCCCAGGAACCCGACGCACAAAAAGGGGATACACAAAAAAATGAACTTGCCGTGACTGCCCTGGTCGGACTCCCCCCCCGGGACTTGGAAAAACTCCAAACATATTATCAGATGCCCGGGAAAAAAAAATATGGGGAGGCCAAACAAATATTGAGTGAAAAAATCATGGAAAAAATAACAGCGGTTTACCCAACCCCAGACCATATCCGCATGGCAGACACCTATTCACCCGCCACCTTTGAACGGTACACCCTGACTCCCAAAGGATCTGCCTACGGTATTAAAAAAACGGCCCAGCAATTTCTTCAGGGCATGTTCAAGCCGGCTACCCGGGTAAAAAATTTATTTTTAACCGGTCAGAGCATCGGGTTCTCAGGGATCCACGGGTCCATTGTTTCCAGCGTCAACCTCTGCAACGGATTATACGGAAAATCCTATTTAACCGATAAAATACTCAACCCGCCATCATTCAACCCGCCAGTGGACAGCAAAAGGAAATTTCAATGAAGCGGGTAGCCGTCACAGGAATGGGGATCATCTCCCCCATCGGCAACCAGGTGGATGCGGTATGGACCAGCCTTTTGGAGAACAACTCCGGCATCCGCCACATCCCTGCCTGGGAAAATATCAAAGCGCTAAAGGTTGCCATTGCAGGCCCCTGCCAGGGTTATGATCTCAAACGCATCAATCGAAAAGACCGCAGAACCATGGGTCCCATGGCTGTCATGGCCACCCTGTCCGCCATGGATGCCCTTGTCCAGGCAGGTCTTGATCCCACGGGATTAAACCAATCTGGATATACCCCTGAATACAATCTGGTCGCATCAGAACAAACCGGGGTTGCCATGGGATCCACCACCGGCTCCGGCGGCACCATTGAAACCATATTCAATGATTTTCTGGAAACAGGGGGGATTGGCAGATTGGAAGGCACCTCATTCATGAAAATCATGAACCATTCCGTGGCAGCAAATGTGGCGGCCACCCTGGGGACAAGGGGAAGGGTCATCTCCCCCTGCTGTGCCTGTGCAACCTCCACCCAGGCCATTGGGGAGGGTTTTGAAATCATTAAAAACGGGCATCAAAAAATCATGATTTGCGGCGGAGCAGATGATCTCCATCCTTCCACTGCCGGGGTATTTGATGTGCTGAATGCGGCCTCAAAAAATTATTCCAAAGAACCGTTGGCCACCCCCAGGCCCTTTGACAGGGACCGGGACGGGCTGGTGGTCAGCGAAGGGGCGGGAGCCCTTATTCTGGAAGAATTTGACCACGCCCGAAACAGAGGCGCAACGATCCTCGGGGAAATCATCGGATATAATACCTGCTGTGACGGTGCCCACATGACAAGCCCCCAGGCCCGGGGTATGCTCCAGTGCATGGAAGGTGCCCTTAAATCTGCCGGTTGCCGGATCAGCAACATTGACTATATCAATGCCCATGCCACGGGCACCCGGATGGGAGATGTGGCCGAAGCCAAAGCCATTGCCATGCTCGGAAATCACAAGATCCCCGTAAGCGCCACCAAGGGGTATACCGGCCACACCCTGGCGGCAAGCGGGGTGATGGAAGCCATTTTCTGCCTGAAAATGATGGGGCACAACCAAATCATTCCCACCCGGAACCTTACCACCATAGATCCTGACTGTGCCGGGATTTGTCACGTGCAAACCATTCTTAAAAAATCTCTTAACACGGTCATGACCAGTAATTTTGCCTTTGGGGGAATCAATGCCACCCTTATTTTTAAAAAATACCCAAATGAAAATATAAAGGGTAAAAATATAAAAAAAAATCAGAATAAAAAGGAGCTTATATGAATAATATATCTAATGATTCCATTGAAACAGCCCTTGTGACCGGTGCAAGCCGGGGGATCGGCCGGGCCATCGCCATGAATCTTGCTGGATCGGGCAGGTTTGTCTATCTCAATTACCATTCCAACCAAAAAAAAGCCCAAAACACCCTTGACCAGATCAGAAGCCAGGGGGGAGACGGCGCCCTGCTGCCCTTTGACGTGACAGACAAACAAGCAGCCGAGGCAGCCATCGGACAAATCATTGCTGAAAAAGGAAAAATAGAAATTCTGGTTAACAATGCCGGTATCCGGGAAGATATGCTAATGGTATGGATGAAAGAGGAAAACTGGCAACGGGTTTTGGATACAAACCTCACCGGTTTTTTTAATGTGACACGATTGGTGGTAAAAAAGATGCTACCCAAACGGTATGGAAGAATCATCAACATATCCTCAACTTCGGGCCAGGCCGGCCAGGCAGGCCAGGTCAATTATTCAGCATCCAAGGCAGGTCTCATCGGTGCCACCATGGCCCTTTCCAAGGAAATTGCCAAACGAAATATCACGGTCAATGCGGTGGCACCGGGATTTATTGAAACAGAGATGGTGGAGGGGCTTCCCCTGGACCAGATTACCCAGTCTATTCCGGCCGGCCGCCTGGGCCTTCCCGAAGAAGTTGCCGACGCCGTTCTGTTCCTTTGTTCACGAAAATCTGCCTATATCACAGGCCAGGTGCTGGGGATTAACGGCGGCATCTGTTGATAACCCCCAATAAAATAAAGCACAAAATATGAGCAGGCGAAATATGAACGGCCCGAACAGACAGAGAATGGGGAGAAAAAAAGTTTGAAAGCAGCAGCCATCACGGGTATGGGAATTGTATCATGCCTTGGAACAGACCTATCTTCGGTCACCGCGGGCCTGAAAAACGGCCAATCCGGCATCATCTTTGATGACCAAAGAAAAAAGTTAGGATTTAAATCCCCCCTGGCATCATTTATACCTGAAGTGTTGCCCAAAGAACTGGGCCTGAGCCGGAAACATATGCGGACCATGTGCGAACCCGCTCTTTACTCGGTTGCCGCAGCCCAAAAAGCCGTGGCAGATGCAGGCCTTTTAACTGACAAGATACAAAGCGACCGGTGCGGGGTGATCTTCGGCAATGACAGCACCATGAAAGCCGGGGTTGAATCCATTGATATTGCCAGACAATACAATGAGACCCATTATATTGGGTCCGGCTATATTTTCCGCACCATGAACTCCACCATCACCATGAACCTTGCCGCCTACTTTGGCACCCAGGGGGCCAACTGGACCATGAGTGCGGCATGTGCCAGCGGGGCCCACGTCATCGGGCAGGCGCTGATGCTCATCAGAAGCGGAATGCAGGATATTATCATTGCCGGAGGTGCCCAGGAAACCAATTGGATGGGTATGGCAAGCTTTGATGCCCTGAATGCATTTTCATCCTCAACAGAAACTCCGGAAAAAGCATCCCGACCCTTTGACAGGAACAGAAACGGATTGGTCCCGGGGGGAGGTGGAGCCTGTATTATCATTGAAGCCCTTGACCACGCCCTGGCCCGGGGGGCAAATATTTACGGAATTGTTGAAGGATACGGCTTTTCCTCGGGCATTGGCAAAACCCTGAGCGAGCCCTCGGCCAAAGGTTCCGGCAAAGCCATGGAAAATGCCCTCAAGGATGCAGATATCACCCCGGACAAAATTGACTATATCAATGCCCATGCCACCTCAACCATGGCAGGGGATCTGGCGGAGGCCAAGGCCATCCACAATATTTTCAGTTCCAATACACCCGTATCCTCCACCAAATCCATGACCGGTCATGAATGCTGGATGTCCGGGGTAAGTGAGGTGATCTATACCATTCTCATGGCCAAAAATAATTTTATCGCCCCCAATATCAACTTTACACAACTCAGTGACGACTGCCCCCCCATTAATGTGATTTCCCAAACAAAGGACGGCCAAATCTGTCGGGCCCTGTCCAACTCCTTTGGCTTTGGCGGCACCAACGCGGCAATTGCATTAAAATTTAACAGGAATGATTAGTTTACATGGTTTTATATAATTTTTATACCCATACATTGCAGAACAAATTTTCAACATCTGTTTTTATTATTCTGATGAATCTCGTCCTCCTCCCCTTGATTTTACTCTGGACCGTGGTGGGAATAGGCCTGTTTCCCATGGGCTTTTTGTTCATGAAATTTATTCAAGGCATGTCCACCCAATATCTAACCCGGAAATGTATCTGGATTTACGGAAGGGTCTGGCAGTTTCTAACCGGATTTTTTGTCATCTTTGATCCCCTCGAATTTGATCCGGATCTCTTTCCCGAATCCGGGATCATTGTGGTCAACCATAGATCTTTTTTCGACACCTATTGCATGAACATGCTGCCGGTCAGTGATGTCTGCTTTGCCGTTCGGGACTGGCCCTTTAAAATCCCCGTTTACAATCTGTTCATGAAGCTTTCAGGCTACCTGAACATTGAAAAATTCTCCTGGGAAAAATCCATAGCCACCTCAAAAGAGACCCTCCAAGACAAGGGGTATGTCCTTTTTTTCCCCGAGGGTCACAGAAGCACCAGCCCTGAAACCACCCATTTTTATTCAGGCGCCTTTAAACTGGCTGTTGAGACCAATACCCCGGTGATACCAGTCTGCCTGACAGGCACCCAGGATCTGCTGCCCAGGGGAAGATTTTATATCACCCCGGCAAGGGTAAAAATGCGAGTTCTGGCCCCTGTCTTCCCGGATAAATTTCAGGGAACAATGAAACACCAGACCCTTAAAAAACAGATCAAACAGCAGATGAATGAACAGTTAACCCAGATGGACAACCAATAAAGAATTTTCATGAAAAAACCCTATTTTAAAAGAAATCCCAATGATCCTCCCCCCCTGAGGGGAAGCGTAAAACGATGCATCCGGTTTGAAGAGGTGGATATGCTCACCATCGCATGGCACGGACATTATACCAGTTTTTTTGAAGATGCCCGTGTTTACCTGGGACAGCGCCATGGCATCGGGTATATGGATCTCTATGGACAGGGGATTCTGGCCCCCATCAAAACCGCCCATGTGGATTTTATCAACCCCCTGAAATTCATGGATGAGATTACCATAGAAGGAATTCTCCATTATTCTGACGCCTCCAGAATCAACAGCGAGTATATCATCAGAACTCCTGAAGGAAAAATTGCCGCAACCGGGTTCACCGTTCAGATGATGCTCAACACAGACTATGAACTATACCTGACCCAACCCGACTTTTACAAAAATTTTTGCGACCAATGGAAGGCAGGCAAGATCAAATGACAAAGGTCTATATAGCCGATGCCACAACCATCACAGCCCTGGGAGAGGGTCTTGATACCCTCTACCAAGGGCTTGTCAATGGGAAATCCGGCCTGACGGATATGTCCGGTTGCCCCCGGTTTGACACAAGTGGTTACCAGTCTTCCTGGGCAGGCCTGATACCCGATTTAGCCCAACGCCAACTTTCGGATCAAGTTTCAAATCAAGGCCCCAACCAAAAGAGGAGACCACAAAATCCAATTCTGAATGATCCTGGTTCCCTGATATTTGCCCTGGCAGATCGGCTTTTGGAAAATCTGGGCCCCATTGACCCGAACACCTGTCTAATCACGGCTTCCACCAAGGCGGGAATTGACCTTTTGCCCGTGTTTACAAAAAATCCCATGGCAATGCCCAATGGCCTTCTGGTTTCAAGCATCCCCGGCTACATATCCCAAAGATTAGGCCTTACCCGGCCCGGATTCAACATCAGTGCAGCCTGCGCATCCTCAACCATTGCCCTGGCCAAAGGCGCTGCCATGATCAAAGCTGGCCGTGAAGAGGCGGTACTTGTCTGCGCCATGGATGTGGTAAGCGAATTTGTTTTTTCCGGGTTCTCTGCCATTGGCGCCATGTCCCCAGATCCTGCCGCCCCCTTTGATATAAACCGGAAAGGGCTGACCCTGGGAGAAGGGGCAGCCGGCGTGCTGCTCATGAACGAAGAAAAACTCAGCGCTATCCAAAAGACAAGAAACATACCCCACCCTGCCCAAATTACCGGCTGGGGAGTGGCAAACGATGCCTGCCACCTGACAGCACCGGCAAAGGATGGGGCTGGCCTGAAGATGGCCATTACAGCGGCCTGCCAGAAAGCCAAGATTTCATACCAAGATATTTGTGCCGTGAACACCCATGGCACCGGCACCCAGTATAATGATGAAATGGAAATCAGGGTTCTCAATGATTTTTTTGACCCTAGCATCCTGGCCAACTCCATAAAGGGAGCCATCGGACACACCCTGGGAGCCGGCGGTGCCATCGAAGCCGCCCTTTGCCTAAAATTACTTGAAAAACAAATTTTACCCGGCACCCGGGGCTTTACAAATCCCTCCCCCCGGGCCCAACAGATGATCAGTTCCCATGCCCGCCCCTTTGAAAAAGGCCCTATCCTAACAACCAACTCTGGATTTGGCGGTATCAATGCCGCCCTTATCATCCAGGAGGCTGACCTATGAATCAGGAAGCGAATCAAGCGATAAACAATCCCATGAATCAAGCCGTTATAAGTGGCATGGGCTGGGTGTCTGAATCCTCCCGGGGGTATCCAGGACATGTGAATTATTCAAAAAAACCCCATGGGTTGCCAAAGATATCGGGCAAAGAAATATTGAGCCGTCCCCATAAAGGATTTGGCCGGATGGATAATTTTTCAAAAATAGGATTTGCTGCCATTACCTTTGCCCTGGCAGATGCCGGCATCTGCACCTCGGATTCAAAAAAAAATATCGGTATGATCGCATCCTCGGTCACCGGATGTATTGAAACAGATGTTTATTACCAGGCCACCCTTTCCCGTAAAAAAGGAATATTACCCAGTCCGGCAATCTTTGCCTACACATTGCCTTCCTGTTTTCTGGGGGAGGCATCCATCTACCACGGCCTGACAGGTGAAAGCTTCATGATTGAAGAAAAAACTGCCAATGGTCTCCAGGGGTTGTCCCTGGCCATGGACCTTCTGGAAGAGGGGAGCCACACCATCATCTGCGGGTTTTGCAATACAGATCTTTATTCTGATCCTGTATCTCTAGTTCAACCGCCGACACAAAGCATGGAAATTCCGGTGGGGGCAGTCTTTTTTGTTCTTGAACAACAGACAGCAAAATCCGGCTACGGCACCATCACCCGGGATACCGCCCAAAAAGAATGTTTTCACAAAGACAAAAAAATTATCAGCCTGGCAGATCTGAGTAAAATAGTATTGGTCTAAAAAATTAAACACAAGGAAAAAAATATGAAACTGCAATTGGTATATCCGTCCTGGCCTAAATTAGAAAAACAGACTGAATTTCACCTTCCCCCCCATGGGCCAGTGGTTTTTGCAGCAACACTGCCCCAGGATGTTGACGTTAATTTTGTGGATGAAAATGTCCAAAAATTTAAACTTGATGAAACCGCCGACATGATCGGGTTGTCCGTGATGCTCACCTGTCAGCTTCCCCGGGCATTTGAAATCGCCGACAAAATCAGAGAAATCGGCATCCCCGTGCTATTTGGCGGCATTGCCACCATGCTCCACTCCCAAGAGGTCATGGCCCATGCAGATTCGGTTTTTCTGGGTGAAACAGAAGGCCGCATGGAACAGGTATTTGAGGATTTTAAAAACAATCGGCTTAAAAAAGTCTATGACTATATGAACAATTTTCCTGCCATAGAACTGGTCAAAACCGCCAGACGGGAAATTTTGGACAGGGATCTCTACAACTACAGGGGAACCCAGATGCTGGACCTTGTCCACGCCTCCAGGGGATGCCGGTTCAATTGTTTCCCCTGCTGCAACGGCTTTCTCGGGGGACGGCAATTTCGCCCAAGACCGGTAAAAACAGTCATTAAAGAGATGGAATCCATTCCCAATAATAGGCTTTTCATTGTGGACAACTCCCTTGCCCATGACAAGGAATGGCTTACAGAGCTGTTCACCGCCATGAAACCCCTGAAGAAAAAATGGGTTTCCCACCCCCTGATGGATGATGACAAAGTTTTAAAACTGGCAGCCGATGCCGGCTGCTGGTATGTCTACCAGGCGGTTTTTGACACTTCAGATGTTATAAAAAACAGGATACAGCGCCTCCACGACCATGGAATCGGCGTTGAAGGAACCATTCTCCTGGGCACGGATGACCACGATGAAACCTATATCAGAAACCTGGTGGAATTTTTAACCCAAATCAAATTGGACATGGCTGAATTCACCATTTTAACCCCCTTTCCCAAGTCTCCCATCCGGAAAAAATTTGAAAAGCAGGGCAGAATCCTCAGCAACAAGTGGCTGGACTATACCTGCGGGAAAGCAGTATTCCAACCCAAGCACCTCTCCTGTGAAAAATTAGAGGAACTCTACAACTGGGCCTGGGACACATTTTATGGAGACAGCGGCTACCAGACCAAAATGGGAGAACTGTTTTTCAAGGTTATCAAAAACGAAATTCTTGACGGCACCTATCGGCGATACAATCCCAGACAAAAAAGATCCTTTAAGAAAAAGGGTGATCAATGAGCAAAATATTATTAATCTCTGCCAACACCTGCACAAGCCCCATATCGGTGTATCCCCTGGGCATGGCACTTGTAGCCGCATCTCTAAAGGATAACGGCCATGAGGTCAGGCAGTTTGACCAGCTCTGTAACCAGGTTGATGGCCGGCAAAACACCCAGGCAGATCCCCTCACCCGTGTTCTGCTGGAATTTATGCCTGATTTTGTGGGAATCTCTGTTCGGAATATTGACAATGTGGATTCCATGGCCACCAGGGATAATTGGTATCTTGCCGGCCTAAAGGGCCTGGTGACACAGATAAAGAGCCGTTGTGGTGTTCCGGTGATTTTAGGGGGTCCGGCTTTCTCCATCATGCCTGAAAACATCCTTGAATTGTCTGCTGCGGATTTTGGGGTGGTGGGTGAGGGGGAAGTCACCTTTAACCGCCTCATTAAAGACCTGGTTAATAAAAAGAATCCCCCGAAAATTATCCGTCCGGAGAAAAAAGCGATGAAAGGGTCGGATTTTTTATCCCCCCTCTATGACAATTCTCTGGTCAACTATTATATGGACACCAGCGGCATGGTCAACTATCAGACCAAAAGGGGATGCCCCCATGGGTGCAACTATTGTTCATACCCCCTGATCGAAGGCAAAAAATTCAGAAAACAAGACCCTGAATTTGTGGTGGAAAACCTGATCCGCCTGGAAAAGCAATTTAATGTGGACAAGGTATTTTTTACGGATTCTGTGTTCAACGACCCCCAGGGGGATTATCTTAAGATAGCAGAACTCATGGTGAAAAAAAACTGCAAGATGAAGTGGGCTGCCTATTTCAGACCCCAAAAAACCCAAAGATCGGAGCTTGAACTTTTAAAGGCCTCAGGACTCTATGCCATGGAAGTAGGATCCGATGCCGCCTGTGACACGACATTAAAAGGGATAAACAAAAACTTTTTGTTTGAGGATATCCTTGGGTTTAACGAGTCCTGTTCCAAACTTTCCATTCCCTGTGCCCACTTTTTCATGTTTGGCGGCCCCGGAGAAACCCCCGCCACCGTTGCCCAAAGCTTGAAAAACATCGAGCACCTCGAAAAAAGTGTGGTCTTTATCTTTTCCGGCATCCGGATCCTTCCCCAGACAGGGATTGCTGACATCGCAATAGCCCAGGGAATTCTGGACAAAAACGACACCTTGTTAACCCCCCGGTATTACGTGTCCCCCATGGTTAACAAGGAAAAAATGGATGCCGCCATTGAAGCCAGTTTTCACAAACAAAAGGGTCGGTTTTTCCCGCCGGAAAAAGGAGAAATGCGAATGAAGGCCTTACAGGTTTTCGGTTTTAAAGGGCTATTATGGGATTATATTCTCACTACCAGCCCGGGCAAACGCCAAAGAAAAAGCAGGTTGTCATGAAGTCCATTCTGCTGGTTCATCCCTTAGGCTATAGTGCCGCCAGGGCCAAAACAGATGTGTCCCGGATGGCCAATATCATGCCCCCCCTAGGGCTTGCAAGCATTGCCGCCTATCTGGATCAATATCATCTTCCCAACCATATGATTGACTGCTATGCACACCCTGATTCCGATGAGATGATTTTGGATTTTTTAAAAAAAGAGAACCCGGCATTTATCGGTTTTTCCTGTACCACCTCCAGCTTTTTTGACGGGATCCGCATTGCATCCCTTGCCAAAGCCCAATGTCCCGGCATCAAAATAATCTTTGGCGGGGTCCATGTCTCAGCCCTCAGGGAACACCTGATGCACCAATACCCTTCCCTTGATTATCTGGTGGTGGGAGAGGGGGAAGCAGCCTTGAAAGAGCTGCTCACCACCCCCTTGGCCGATCTTCCAACCGTCAAAGGAATTGTTTTTCGAACCGATGAAAAAAAGGTTATTTTCACAGGATTCAGAACAAAAATGCTGGACCTGGATACCCTTCCCTTTCCGGCCTATGAAAAATTATCCGGATACCCCCATGTTTATAAACTGCCTATTTTCAATTATCCCAAGGTGCCCAATGCCAGCTGCATCTCCAGCAGGGGCTGTCCCTATTCCTGCTCCTATTGCGACAGATCTGTGTTCAAAAAAAGCTTTCGATACAATTCTGCCACCTATTTGTATGCCCATTTAAAATACTTGAAAGAGCAGTTTCATATCCAGCATATTAATTTTTACGATGACCAGTTTACATTCAACCGGGAACGGGTGGAATCCTTTGCCAGACTCATGATTGAAAATAAGTTGAATCTCACCTTTAATTGTGCGGCCCGTGCAGAGCACCTTGATTTTGATCTGTTATTGCTCATGAAAAAGGCCGGCTGCTGGATGATCAGCCTGGGGATTGAGACCGGGGACCCCGACCTTCTGGCCCAGCACAGGCAGAACCCGGACCTGGACATGATGCGGGAGAAAATTAATTTAATTAAAAAAGCAGGTATCCGGGTAAAGGGCCTTTTAATGATGGGACTGCCAGGGGAAACCGAAGCCAGCATCCACAAAAGCCGTCAATATGTGTACTCACTTCCCATCGACGATTTCAACCTTGCCAAGTTCACTCCCTTTCCCGGCTCCCCCATTTACAAACAGATAACCCAGAAGGGCAGCGATCTGGGGGCCTTTGATGAAGATTGGGAAAAAATGGACTGCATGCAGTTTCTCTTTGTTCCAAAGGGTATCACCAGGGAACGGATGGAAGTACTTTTCATTGATTTTTATAAATCCCATTTTCAGCGGTTTTCGGTATTGGCCGGATATATCTCCATGCTATGGAAGTCCCCTGATTCCTGGAAAAGATTTTTAAAAGATTTGACCGGGTTTCTCAAATTTGCCAAAAGCAATAAACGGATGTGATTCAATTGGGGCTCACTTAGGGGCTCCAATGGAAACACCGGCAAATGGCCCCTGAGGCATAGGCCCAAGCCATGAATTGACGGCATCGGCAAACACAATATTTTCACAGGGTTTGGATATATGATCCATACAGGAATCAGAAGCCCGGATATCTTCAATGGATTCCAAAAAATCGATATTCCCGGAAACGAAAAGAATGGGAACCAAGCGGTTTCTACGCCGGATGTGTTTATACACATCCAACCCGTTGAGGGATCCGGGTAGGATATAATCCAGGCTGACCAGGTCAAATTCCTCCTTGTCAAAGGCTTCCACAGCCTCCTGACCCGTTCCGGCAACAATGACGTGATGGCCAAAAGGCTCCTGGGTCAAAATTTTCTGCTGGACACTGGATATGGCCGTCTCATCTTCCACCAGGAGAATTTTTTTATCTTTGGTCACCTGTTTTTGTTCAATCCGTTTCTTTTCATTTTGGGTCAACTTTTTTTGAATCAAGGGAATGGATAGAACAAAGGCAGTGCCTTCCCCCTCCCGGCTGTGAAAAGAAATTTCCCCCCGGTGTTTTTCAATATATTTTTTTACATTGGCCATGCCGTACCCGGTCCCCTTGATATCCGCTAAATAGGCATTTCTGATATCCTTACCGCCCTTTAAGGTAAAGGAGGGAGCATAAATCTTTTTATGAAATTGGGTGGGAATACCACAGCCATTATCAATGATTTCAATCTTGATACAATTTTCTTTGGACCTGGTTTTGATCGTCAGCTTGGGTGTTTTTGCAAGGGACAGGGCATGGATGGCGTTCTGAATTATATTGACCAGAGAATGTTCGATCATCCCCGGATCTGCCAATAACACCGGGATATCCCATTGAAAGTTTCGGCTTACCATGATCGGGTCCAGATCATTTTTCAAAAGACTCAGCACCAGGTCTATCTTTTCATTAATATTAAAATATTCTTCCCTGGGCTCCTGGTCCCTGGCAAAGACCACCAGATTTTTGGTCAAACTCTTCCCCCGAAGAGTCTGTTGAAGAATAATTTCCAAACTCTCACTAATTTTCGGCTCATTGGAGTCCATGAGGGAAAGTTCCGCATGCCCCATGATCCCTCCCAGGATATTGTTAAAATCATGGGCCATTTTTCCGGCTATCTGACCCACCAAAGCATATTTTTCCCGTTCTGCGGCAAATTTAACAGCCTCAACCCGTTCCTTTTCGCTCTGCCTGCGATCGGTGATATCCCGGGTTGTGGAGAGAATCATTTTTTTTCCTTTGATCTCAAAAATAGAAGAAATGATCTCCACGGGAAAAATCTCGTTATTCTTCTTTTTGTTAAGGGTTTCAAAGGTTCGTTTGCCCATTTTCATCAGGTGTCGGCGGTCCTGAACGCTTCCGAGCCCCTGGCCTTTTGGATCCAAAAGCAGCATCTGGGGACTCATTTGCAAAAGTTCCTCCCGGGTATACCCGTACCGGGTGCAGGCCATATCATTCACCTCCACAAAATTTTCAAACCCCTCCTCTGAAAAAGGGTGAACAAACACGGCATCGCTGAGGCCATTAAACAATGTTTTGAATTTGGTTTCACTTTCCTTTAATTTAGTCTCGGGCTTTCTGTGCTCTGCTATATCCCTTCCGCAGCCAGCCAGTGGGTCATCAAGCAGTTTGCCGGGAATAGAAACAAGCTGTTTTTCCAATAAACTTATTTTCTGCAACAATTGCGCATAGGAAGGTTTTTCCATTATTAAGATGTCCTTGTCAGCGACGGGTACAAAACAGTTTAGAAAGAAGGAAATCTGCCGACCTGCGCTGGGATTAAAAATACAAGAACCGGTTATAAAACAAACCCTACATCCGGCCCCAAAAAACATCAGAAATCTGCTGAAACTATTGTGTAATTACATTATTTTTAAGGTAAAATCCATCCATAAAAGAGCCGTTAAAAGAAACAAGCGCCTAAATAGATTCTATACCTTTGCCTTCCTTGTGGCCAGATACACATTGGCAACAAAAATCAAAAAGGCACCGATCCATCCAGACAGTGACAGGGAGGGATCCATGGCAATGAAGGGACCCAGCATGGCGGCCAACAAAATCCGGGTGGAGGAAATGATGCCTCCCTCAATGGCGGTGACATACTTGAACCCTAGGGTCAAAAGGTATTGGCCGGCAATGGCAACGGCCGAGCACCAGAACAGATAATTGAGTTCCTCTACAGAAGGAATTCTCATCTGATCGTAAAAAAGACAAAACACAATCACAGTGCCCAAACCAAACATGAAAAAGAGAGTGGTCTGGGTATCATGAACCCTTCGTGACAGATTCAGATACATAATGGCAATGGCGGCACTGATACCGGAAGCAAGGGACCACAGGGAGTTGAAATCAAATTCCATCTTGTTGGGGGCCAATATCAGCCAGACCCCGGTAAAGGCGATCAAAACAATGATAATATCCACAATATCCCGCTGGCGCTTAAAAAGAAACCATGAAAACAGTGCAATAAACAAAGGATAGGTCATGTTTAAAATATTGGCCTGGGCAACCGAGGTCAGTTCAACCCCCTTAAAAAAACAATACACCGCCAGGCAGTTACCCAGGGCTCGGCCCACCAGAAATCTTTTTTTGACAACCTTGATTTTTTGTTTAAAGATTCCCATGGACAGAAGAACCGTGGCAAAACCCACGATAAACCGGGCAAAGGTAAACAGGGAAGAATCAATTTTAAGCCCGGCCATGCTGGACCATTTGATAATTACAGTGGCCAGATAAAAACAGAATGCCGAGGCGAACACGGCCAGGCATCCCAGGGTGGTTTTGGTATCCATGGATATTATTTTAAACTATTAATGGGTTAAGGACCGTTAAATTTATCAATCATTCTTGAAATTGATACCTTTAGGTGATAATTTAATTGCCTGTGGGCAATAATTTTGTAAAGAACATATAAAATGACAAAAGACAATAAAAACTTTCAGGAACAGATCATCCCCCTGCGGGATGAAATTGATTCCATCGATTCAAAGATTCTGTCTTTGCTTGCCCGACGCCAGACCCAGGTGGAAAAGGTAGTGGGACTGAAAAAAGCTCACAGCATACCTGTATACCACCCGGCAAGGGAGGAAGATCTGATCTCCAGGCTTCGGATCCAGTCACAAAACCATGATCTGGACCCTGATTTCATGGAAGATCTTTACCGGGTGATCATCCGGCAGTCCCGGGTAAAACAAACCCAGAAAATGGAGCACAAGGGGGTAAGGCCCAATGCAAAAATACTTGTCATTGGCGGTACCGGTCAGATGGGAGGATTATTTGCCACCCTCTTTATCAAATCCGGGTATGCGGTGAGAATTTTAACCGAGCAAAACTGGAATCAAGCCTCCGATCTTTGCCATGAAATTGATCTTGCCCTGGTATCCGTCCCCATTGAAAAAACAGTCCGGGTCATTGAAAAAATCAGCCCTTTTCTACCCCCCGAAGCCCTGCTGGCAGATCTGACCTCGATAAAAAAAGAACCGGTTCACCAGATGCTTTCATCCCATGGGGGACCCGTACTGGGAGTTCATCCCCTGTTCGGACCCACCCTGAGCTGCCTGGACAAACAAATCATCGTGATCACGCCGGGAAGGGACAAAACTTCTAGTGAATGGTTCACCGAGCAATTGACCCTCTGGGGAGCGGTGATTGTCGAGTCCACAACCGACGAACACGATGAAATAATGGAAATTGTCCAGGCATTGCGCCATTTTGCCACCTTCTGCTTTGGTGAATTTCTCTGCCACCGCCGGACAAAACTGTCCCGAACCCTGGAATTTTCAAGCCCTATTTACCGATTGGAACTGGGAATGGTGGGCAGACTTTTTGCCCAGGACAGTTCCCTGTATTCGGAAATTATTTTTGCCACTCCGGAGCGGCGGGCCCTGCTGAAGGAATTTATTCTCTCCCTGACCCGCCATGTGGACATGCTGGAAACCAACAACAAACAATTGTTCATTGATCAATTCGAGCACGTGGCCCAATGGTTCGGGCCCTTCAGCGACCAGGCCATGCGGGAGAGCACCTTTCTCATCGACAAGCTCATCGAACGGTTTTAAAAAACAAAGTTTTTATAGTTCCGAATATCTCCCTGGGTTCCAGATATTTTTCTAGTTTTCCCTACCATATTGCTTTAGCTTTTTCAGCAGGGTTTTCCGGGTGATGCCCAGCCGCCTTGCAGCCTCACTTTTATTGCCGCCTGTAGATTCCAGGGTGGATAAAATGGCGGTTTCCTCAATCTTGGACAGGGCAATATTTTCAAGGCCCATTTCAAGACTCAACTGGGGGGCAGATTCTTCAGAATCCGGGACGATAAAGGAAAGGTCTGATTTGCAAATATAATCGGACCGGGCCAGTACCACCCCCCGCTCCACCGCATTCATCAACTCCCTGACATTGCCTGGCCATGGATATCGAATCATGGCGTCCATGGCATCCGGGGAAACCCCCTGAATATCCCGTTTGTTCTTTTGGGAAAATTGTTTTAAAAAATGAAGCGTAAGTTCCGGAATATCCTCGGGCCGCTGCCGAAGGGGTGGAATATCAATGCTCACCACATTAAGCCGATAATACAGGTCCTGCCTGAATGTTTTCTCTTCTGCCATACCCTTCAAATCCCGGTTGGTGGCGGCAATGATTCTCACATCCACCCGGATATTCTGGTCGCTTCCCACGGGGGTAAATTCCTTTTCCTGGATCACCCGCAGCAATTTGGCCTGCATGGCCAGGCTCATCTCCCCTATTTCATCCAAAAGGATGCTCCCGCGGTCTGCCAGAAGGAATTTTCCCTTTCTTTTTTTATCCGCTCCGGTAAAGGCCCCTCGTTCATGGCCGAACAATTCCGATTCTAAAAGGGTTTCCGTGATGGCGGCACAATTGATCCGGATAAAAGGTTGATCCCTTCGGGGACTGTTAAAATGCAGGGCCGAGGAAACCAATTCCTTTCCAGTCCCGGATTCCCCTGTTACCAGCACATTGGCTTGTGTGGGCGCCACCATGTGAACCGTATCCAAAAGGGCGGCCGTGGCGGCACTATTCCCCAGAATATCATGGGCAAAGGCAGCCTGTTCCAGCCTGTTTTTCAAAGACTTATTTTCCGTTTTTAGAAAGATCCTCTCCAGCACCCGCTCGACGGTAAGTTTGAGCTTGTCAAAATCAAGGGGTTTGGTTAAATAGTCATAGGCCCCAATTTTCAAGGCTTTGACAGCTGTATCCACCGAAGAATAGGCGGTCATGATGATCACCGGCATGGAAGGATTGTATTCATGAATTTGCTGCAACGCCTCCATACCTGACATTTTCACCATCTTCATATCCATAAGCACCATATCAAAGGCCTTGTCCCTGACCATGTCCACCCCCACATCCCCGTCATCGGCCAAAAAGATACTGTATCCCCAGTCGGTCATCAGGGTTTTGAGCATCCTTGCATGGGCAGCATCATCATCCACCACCAGTATTTTATTTTGACTCATATCGTATCCTTTTCAATTGTATCCTTTTTTTGGGGGTTTCCCCGGACCGTTGCTGGCAGCCTGATCATAAACCGGGTTCCTTTTTCCCTGTCACTTTCCACCCGGATCTCGCCCCTTAGATTTTCAACAATTCTGTGAACAATGGAAAGGCCCAGGCCTGTTCCTTCCGGCCGGGTGGTAAAATAGGGATCAAACACCTCATCGATATGTTTTTTGTCAATCCCGCACCCATTGTCCTTCACATGGATTTCAAGAGACGACCCATCTGGTGAATCAACCAGGGTTACCTCAAGTTTCCCCCCCTCTTCCATGGCATTGATGGCATTCATATATAAATTGAGCAGAATCTGGTTGATCCGATCCGGATCTGTTCTGAAACGTGTTTTGTCTGTTTTAAAATTGACACTGGCAGCAATGGATTTTTTATCCAGATCGTGCCGGACCAGTTTGAGTGAATGGGAGATCAACGCCTCAAGCCTGACCTCTTTGTTATCCACCGCCATGGGCTTGGCAAATTCCAAAAGCTGGGTAATGGAACGATTGATACGCTCCACCTCCTGAACCATTATCTGGGCAGTTTCCCTGTCATCGGAATTGTTCGCATACCGTTTCCCAAAATAGGTGGCAAACCCTTTAATGGAACTTAGGGGATTTCGGATCTCATGGGCCACGCCTCCGGCAAGTTTTCCAATGGCTGCAAGGTGACGGGTGGTTTCCACCTCTTTTTTCAACTCCTTGAGCTGGGTCAGATCCCGGAACAAAAACAAAAATCCCAACACAACCCCTTCATTGTCCATAATCGAGGAGGCTGTCATATCCAATCCCAGTTCCCCTGGGGTTCCTTTTTTAAGGGTTATCTCCCTGGATACAGGACCTCCTGAGCTCTCCACCTCACTGACCAGGACTATCATCTGGGAAAAGGGTTTTTCAAGTACCTGCCCTAAAATTTCCTGGGCTGCCCGGTTCATGGAGGTGATCCTGTGGTCCTGGTCAATGGTGACCAGTCCTGCCGGCATATTCTGGACCACATTATCGGAAAAAGCCTTCACACTGGTCAAGGATGCTTTGGCAGACCGATAGGCCTGGAAGCTAAAAAGGCCGATCATGCCAATGCAACCCATGAGAAAAAAAAGAATTCCCCGGCCAAGGGTCTGCTTTCGCAATTGCGCCTGGGCCAGACGGGCACGGGTCATTGAAAGCCCTGCAAATATATAATTCTCGGTCATGCCGGACATTTTATTTTCCCAACCCATATGCCCCTTTCCTCCGGGCTTGCCCCACCTGTCTGCTCCCGGTTCCCCCTCCCTTACTTCCATCCCCATACCGTGCATGGGCTTATGGCGGCCTCGAAATCCACTGGATAGGGGTGTAAACCGCTTAAAAACCTCAAAGACTGCACTCCCATCGATTTGTCTTGTCCGATGGGAAACCAGGAGGGTATCCCCCCGTACACCGGAGATATCCGGCATGGCATCAAACATCTTACCCACAAAGGTCCCATCGCTGTGGGCAAGGATTTCCCCTGACCTTGAGGTGATCATGATATACGCGACATCTGGCTGAATAGCCGTTTCCAAAAGCATGGCCTGAATTCTCCGGTCCGCCCACCGCATGGTCAGCATCCCAGTCCTGGTTCCCGCTTCAAAAGTTCTGATCAAAGAGATCCCCTTGATCAGAAGCCGCTCCCCGATATCCTCCTTTTGCCTTTCCATGCGATCCAGGGTCATAAAGGCAAAGATAGGCAACAGGACTACCAATACCCCTGCCATCATAAATGGAGAGAGAAAAGCGGGTATTTTTTTATTAAATGGTTTCATAATGTATATTCCCTATTTTTACGCTATAGCTTTGCAAAAAAAGTACCACATCGAATAAGGTTATAAATCAAGCTGTTATACTATAAAGCCCCAACAAACTGGATAAATTATACCCACACAAATACCGGATATCGGGTAAAAAGTATACAGAAGAATAGAAAGTTTCCAATCCGCGCCTAGGACATAAAATACTTCAAGAATTCGTTTTAATTTAAACTAAAGGAAAAAATCGGGGAGGGATTAATGTGTTTGATAGGTTTTTGGCCCATGAGGTATTGGCTCAAAAATATTGCTAGTGGATAGTCTTGCTAATCCGTTGGGAATTCTGTTCCCCGGTAATAATGCTAAAAGCTGTCTCAAGTTTTGTAAGGGAAAGTGAATTTATGACATTTTCCCCAACATTCTTAAGAAGAAATGATTTCTTCTCTTTTTTACTCCATTTAAGACCTTCGACCAGGGTTGCAACCCCGGATGAATCCATAAAAGTAACCCGGGAAAAATCAACTATCACCTCTTTGATATCTTCATTGCAAACCAGAAGAAGTTTGTTTCTAAAATCAGGAGAGGCAAACATATTTATCTCTCCTTGAAGTTCTATGACGGCACAGCCTTCATTTTTTTGGGTTTTGATTAAAAAATTCATGGGTTTATTTATCTCTCAAGTAAATTCCAAGCATCATTTACACTACAAATAAAAAAGCCAGGAGACCGGCAAATATAAGATAAAGAAACCACCCCAGATCAGAACGAAACCCCTTATTATATAGGTTCATCACATCTCCTTATGTATCGATATAAAAATATTACACCCCAGTGGGTTAAAAATTCCATTCACTTTTGCCAAATGATAGTTTGCAATTTACATACCTAGGTCTCAAATAACAAACAAACAGCTTAAAACCCTTATGAAATAAAGGAATTCATACCTTTTCTACAATTTCGATTCCCAAAAAAGCTGAATTATTTTTCCTAATTTATGAACTTTTTTTCATAATTTTATCTTTAAAACCTAACATGGCAACCGATCAGGCATCATTTAATTTTTCTTTACAGTCACAATCTATCTTGATAATGGTGGGCAGGTTCAATTATGAAAAATAAAATACAAACTCCTTTTCCCGATGATCATTGTTTCTTTTGCAAAAACAACAATAATTTTGGATTTAAGCTTGATTTTTTTTGGGATGCAAACAAACAAGAGGCCTCGGCCGAATATCTGCCCCCTATACATTATTGCGGCCAAAGAATTCTTCACAACGGGATTCAAATGGGCCTTCTTGATGAAATAATGGGATGGGCCAGCCATATTCATACAAAAAAAATATTTGTTACCTCTGACCTGAATCTAAAATTTTTACACCCGGCACACATCCATGAAAACAAAATCAATATCACCTGCCGGGTAATGTCTATTGGTTCCAAGCTAAAAATGCAGGCCAGGATTTCAGATCATATGGGTGTCATATGTACTACAGCGACAGGCATTTACCATCTTTTATCACCGGAAAAAGACAAAGAGTTGATCCCGGACCCCCAAAACAAAAAAGGGAAAAAATTCAAATCAGCGCTTCCAGATAAAAAAACAATGGAGATCCTGCACACGATAACGCCGGACCCATTGGCAAGAAATATTGAATGGATTCTGGGTCCGGATCGGGATATGAATTGGTACGAAGCGCGTGAATGGGTCATTTCCCTCAAGATTAATGGTGACTGGCGAATGCCGTCAATAGCAGAACTGAGATCCCTTTGCAATCAAAACAGCCATAAAACAATAACGATTCATTCCTCCTTTAAAACTTCCGGTTGGTGGTTATGGTCGGAAAAGGGAGATGGGCCCCTGGCGGCATTGGGTCTTGATATTCATCGAGGCCGGGTGGTCAGCGGTGGAAGAGCCCTTGTCAGCGGTGGCAGAATATTTGCGGTGCGCACCATAGGATGAAACCCCATGGGTTTGTCTGTTTGTTGAAAACAAACAGACATTGTAAAACCGGTAAAATTTCAATAAACTGTATTGCCGATTACTTGAATAAATCCGAGTAAAACAAATATATATTGAATTGGGTTGGATTGAACAAATAAAAACAGAAAAACGCCAGGAAAACAAATAAATATGAATATTTTTGAAAAAGTGAAAAAGGATGGTCTTATTTTTGACGGGGCCATGGGTTCAATTCTTATCAACAAAGGAATTACAGGCGGAGAAGCACCTGAACTATGGAATTTGAAGCATCCCGACATCATCATGGACATACACCGGGCCTATTATGATGCGGGTGCCCATGTGGCAAGCGCCAATACCTTTGGCGCCTCCCCCATAAAATTAAAAAAGATGGGGGTTACCCAAAGCGTGGAAGAGATAAACCGGACCGGGGTTCAGCTGGCAAGAAAGGTTTGCGGCAGGGGCCAGTATGTTGCCGGTGAATTGGGCTCCCTTGGAGACATGCTTCAACCCATGGGTCCTGTTTCCTTTGATGAGGCGGTCAACTGCTTTGCCCAGCAGGCAAGTTTTCTTGCGGATGAAGGTGTGGATGTTTTCCTCATTGAAACAATTTTTGATATTAATATTGCCCTGGCAGCAATCAAAGCGGTCCGGTCTGTTTCTGACAAGCCGATTTTCTGTTCACTTACCTTTAAGAAAATGAAAACAGGCTTTTTTACTATTTTTGGAAATAATCCCAGGGACAGCATGAAATCACTGGTTGATGCAGGCGCTTCTGCTGTTGGCGCCAATTGCTCCATGGGAAGCGAGACAATGATCGACCTGGCCCAGGAAATTAAAAACAGCATTAATGTTCCTGTGATCATCATGCCGAATGCGGGGATGCCGGAACCTTTAAAAGACAATACCGTCTTTTACCCAGAGGATGAAACCTTTTTTGCAGACAATATCAAAAAAATCAAAATGCTTGGGGTGGAAATTGTTGGCGGCTGCTGCGGTACAACCCCAAAATACATAAAACGTATCAAAAAAATCATTTAGAAATAGGGAGTTACATACATAAAATGGTCAACGTTGAAATAAATGGCGGTATTTGCGGATTCATTACCAGGGTTCATGCTGAAGATAAAACCGGATATAATGCCTCATTCCGCTTAGAGACGGACTGCCCCAATTGGAAACGAGTCGATGCCATTCTGGGGGGAAAGGAACTGAATATAATGACCGAACTATTTAAAGATAAAAAAACAGGAACCCTTAATTCCCAGGTATTGGATATTTCCCTGAAAACCATCCCCCATGTATCATGCCCCGTCATATCCGGTATTTTAAAAGCATTGGAAGTGAGTGTGGGTCTGGCACTTCCCAGGGATGCCGCCATAACATTTAAATCATAGGATATTTTTATTTTATCTGGTTTTATTTTATCTGGTTTTTTCTAAACTATGCCGTCTGCCGAAAAATGTATTGACCCAATTTCAATGGATTAAAAAATCCGGGTAATTTGTATACGCCTACCCACCCTTCCTGGGTAGAAACGATACAGGTTTCCCTTTGGTAGCTGATCGCCTCCAGGGGCATACAATTTAACTTTATTCTTTAATTTAAGCATCTTAAAAGATTAATATTGCCCTGGCACAGGGCTTGCTAAATAGGATATTCAGAACGAACAATGATAATAAATAACGATCAGCAAAATTAACTTAAACCAAGGAGTATGTTATGAAAAAATCAATGATAGTGATCACCTCTTTACTGGCAGTAACCCTTCTGGCTGGCAATGCATTTTCATGGGGCCACGGTAACGGCGGCCAGGGCTGCAATGGTTCCCAGGGATATGGCGGTTCAGGCCAGGGATATAAAGCCGCCTGGAATGATCTGTCCAAGGAGCAGCGGGATGAATTGGGTGCACTGCGCCAGACATTCATCGATGAAACCTATGAAGTCAGATCCGCCATGATGGTCAAACACCAGGAGATGCGCCTGCTAATGGAAACCTCTTCTCCGGACAGAGCCAAATTGGAAACCCTTTCCAAGGCCGTCACAGACCTCCAGGGCCAGATGAGAAGCAAACGTATTGATTTCCAGTTGGCAGCCAAGAAAATTGCCCCGGAACTGAATGTTGCCGGCATGGGATTCGGCGGCAAGGGTAGAAAGGGCGGCAACTGCCCCAGACAATCCAGGGGATGCATCCAATAACCCCTGAAGATATAGTTCTTGCTTCACCATAAACGCCCGGGCATGCCTTTTTCCCGGGCGTTTTTACATTCATTTCACCCGGGCGTCTAATCGCTCAGATATCACACGATTTTCCAGCCTGCCAATCTTTTCAATCCGCGTTTCCACAACATCCCCGGGGGTAAGATAAATGGGCGGCTTTCTGGCAAAGCCGACCCCGGCAGGGGTGCCGGTCAGGATAAGGGTGCCGGGCAAAAGGGTGGCAGACTGGGACAGATATGAAATAATCTGGGCCACGCTAAAAATCATGTCACCGGTATGGCCCTGCTGCATCTTCTTTTTGTTGAGAATGCATTCAACCATAAGATCCTGGGGATCGCCCACCTCATCCGGGGTAACCAGGGCCGGTCCCATGGGACAAAAGGTATCAAAGCTTTTCCCCTTTACCCATTGGCCGCCGCCGGCATTTTTCTGCCACCGCCGGGCAGACACGTCATTGGCACAGGTGTAGCCCAGCACATGCTCCAGGGCATTGGCCTCGGACACATTTTTTACCGGGGATTTAATGATCACCCCAAGCTCGGCCTCGTAATCCACCTCGGGAATTTTTGAACAGGAATCAGGGATTTGAATGGGTTCCCCATGGGCCGCAACAGAACCGGGATTTTTCATAAAAACCACGGGGTATGGCGGCAGCTCCATACCGGTCTCCCGGGCATGGAGCCGGTAGTTCAGACCAATACAAAAAATGGCCGCCGGCTGGATGGGGGGCAACAGTTTTTGAACAACCTCTTTTTGGCCCATCCGGGTAAAAGATGAAAAAATATCTCCAGTAAGAAGGGCTGCGGTATGGCCGTCATAGTCAGTTCCCCAGGCAATTTTTTTTTCCTTTGTCATGAATCGAATGATCTGCATGCTTTATTTTCTCCTGGTATTGGGATAAACAGGGAGTAAACTCAAATTCTTTATTGGACAGTATGCGTGAAACCCATGGAAATGGAAAGAATTTTTAAGGCGGTGTCCCGGAAAAAAGCAGATCTGATCCTTCTCATCCTGGCCTCCCAGGGCATTGCCGCCCGGGTTGAAAAACGATTGTCGGACAGATCCGGTCAACAATTTGATATCCTGGTCCCCGGGGAACACATGGCAAGGGCACACAAGCGTGTTGCGTTATATTACCGGGAAAACAAATTTTTCCGGCTGCCAAAAAAAATTCAACCCTTTGAAATTTCCTCCTTTAACGCCCCAGGTGCCTATGTGATCATGGGATTGATTTTTGCCATCCATCTAACCTGCCTGCAACTGGGCATCCACAGGGAGATGGTCTTAAAATTTGGCGCATCTTCCCTTTATATAGGCCAGGGGGAGACGTTCAGAGCCATCACCGCCCTGTTGCTCCACTCCGATGGTCAACATTTGTTAGGCAACCTTGCGGGTATCCTTATTTTTGCAGCCCCGGTCATCAGCCTGTGCGGATACGGAACCGGCACCCTTCTCCTTTTGTGTGCCGGCACCAGCGGCAACCTGATCAACGCTTATTTTCACCAGAACGCCATTTTGTCCATCGGAGCCTCCACAGCCATAATGGGAGCAGCGGGAGCCCTGGCTGCATATCAGATGCTCCGCCCACCCCCTGGGTTTAAATTAAACCGCCAATTTCAATTAAACCGATTGGTCCCCTTTTTTGCCGGGGCCACCCTGATGGGCCTGTTCAGCCAGGGGGAAAATACAGATGTGTCTGCCCATGTTTTCGGTTTTATGGCAGGCTTTTTCTGGGGGGGATTGTTTTTTCCCTTTCACCGGGTAATCCGACGAACTTTCTCCCCCGGAGCGATAGAACCTTTGGCCCTGGTTTTATCGCTTTTTATTCTGGGATCTGCGATCTGGGCAGGAATTTGATCCCAACAGGATTCCGGTCCCAACAGGATTCCGATCCCCACAGGATTCCGGTCCCCACAGGATTCCGGTCCCCACAGGATTCCGGTCCGCCCACCTTTTATTTTCAATTGTCTATGCTATAACCAATTCTCGGTGAGTTAATATCTCTATATACCTGAAAAGGCCTTCTGCAAAAATTTAAATATGTTTTTCGTAAAGACAAGAACACCTAGGTGTTTTAACCCAGCCCCTGATTTTTTTGTCTCCAATGACTGTCCCTTTACCCGGCACCGTCAGGGTGAAGGGACGCCGCTAAATCCCTCCGCTCGTCCTGAGCGGAAGGGAAGCGGAAATGACCGAATCTTATACCGTCCTGGTGATCCGATCATTTGACGCCGCTCTGTCCCTTCACCCTGCCGATGCCTGGATACCATTGTTCACATCACAGGCACCCGCCAAAAAAAGTCATCCATTTGATTCGTATCTATTTTGTAAGTTTACCAATGTAAAGAGTTTCCAAACCCATATCTTCAGGCGGGAATGTTATTCTCCAACTAAGTTTACTTTTAGATTTTGGGATGAAAAAATTCGGGGTACTACATATGGTGGTTGGAAAACTTTGGATAGAATCCGGATTAACAGGGATAGTTTTGGGTTCTCATCCGCCTGAAGAAAAGAACCTTTGTGTGCAGGTAGTCCTCGCCTCTTAATGCGGAGCCGCCTGAACATCACCGGCTTGACCGGTGCATGTTACTTGTTGATTTCTTACCAATTAAATATCGACTTACCCTTTTTCTACTTTTTTGATAATATTATTTATTTTTTTGTAATAAATGCTTAACTAAACCGTCTAAATCAGGGAAAAGTGAAAAAGTATCTATACCGGCAAGCTGTAAAAAACGTTTTGCCTCAAATTTCACATGCTCGGGAATGTCTATTTTTATAATCGCCTCTGGGTTCAATACCTCCAAAGGTTTACTTATATTACTATGGAGTGTAAAAACACCGTTTTGAGACTGTATACGAGAATAAAGATTATAGCCTTCAATAGCGACGATGTCTGCTTTAAATTTTTCCAATTCTCCTTGTTTACGATATCTATTTACAAAGTATTCTTCGTAACCATACTCAAAATCAATGTGTAAATGTGCAATCCCTAACACCAAGCGACTGATGGTTAAGTTCTCCAGGATTAAGAATGAAAATAGTGTAAGCGTGTTTCTGTAAATTTATTTTTTAACCGAGAACCAGGAAGATGGGATCCTGGGTGTTGAAAAAGCTGGGTCAAAACTTAGTATTCC
>JADGEQ010000042.1 GCA_016744295.1 Desulfobacteraceae bacterium
GGAATACTAAGTTTTGACCCAGCTTTTTCAACACCCAGGATCCCATCTTCCTGGTTCTCGGTTAAAAAATAAATTTACAGAAACACGCTTACACTATTGGTTTTTAAAAATTCAATCAGCTTGGCACAGTTCTGGAAAAGCAGTATTCATACCAACTTTGCAAGTTTCATCAACTTGTTTCAACATTGTTTTGCTCCTTTTTAGATGGTTAAAATTACTTTTTATATACCAATTATTTTATTATAACTACTTAAAATATCAATATATTTCCCTTAAGTTAAGGACGTTGAATACTCTCGAGTAATTCGATTGAAACTTATGTAAATCTTTGCGCTTATTAAATTTTTATTGTAATGTGAATATGATTTAATACGCGAATGAAACAAGAAGTTCGTGGTACAATTAATAATAAGTTCTGAAAATCATTTCTTCTGTCCACATCAGTAATTCAAAATAGTATTCGAATTGATAAATGTTTAAGGGTTTATGAAAAATATAAAAGACAAACACCCTAGTGGATCAACAACCTATTTATGGTTTATTTGTTTGGTTTCGGCCGGCGGAGGATTGTTGTTCGGGTATGATGTCATCGTGGTATCTGGTATCATTCCACAGGTGGTCAGTCAATTCAAATTGACTGCTTTTCAGTTAGAATTTTTAGTAAGCTGTGTTTTATGGGGTAGTGCAATTGGCTCAGGATTCGGCGGGATAATCTTAGATGCTTTCGGCAGAAAAAAAGTACTTATAATCGCTTCCATCATATTATTTTTTTCAGCCATGGGGAGTAGTATAGCGCCATCAACAGCGTTTTTAATTCTGACTCGTCTACTTGGTGGGATTGGATGTGGATTAGCCACAATAACCTGTCCCCTTTATATTTCTGAGGTTTCGCCGCCAAACTCTCGTGGTCGCATGGTGACACTTTATCATTTTGCCGTTTGTTTTGGCATTGTAATTTGTGTCTTTGCCAATTGGGCTATTTTCTCTTTTGCAGAGTTACATGTTAACTCTGAGACCATTTCCCCATTTTGGAAATGGTTCGCTGTAGAACAAAATTGGCGAATGATGTTGGTATCACAAGCCTTTCCAGGATTTCTATTTTTAGTCTGTACATTTTTACTACCGGAAAGCCCGCGATGGTTGATTAAAAATAATCGGAGAGAGGAGGCGGAATCTATCCTTGTAAAAATAAACGGTAAAAATAGAGCCCAACAGGTTTATTCTGAGATTCGTGACACGGTTCGCCTCGAAAGTCGAATTACATTTTTTGATCTCTTTACTGCCAAGCTTTACAAACCCCTTTTGTTATCAATTCTTATTTGCATCTTTTCAGAAGCTTGCGGCATTTCTGCTGTCCTTTATTATGGCCCCCAACTTTTTGAGCAAGCTGGATTAAGCCTTGGTAGATCCCTGGGTGGGTTCTCTATCATCGCGATCGTTCTTTTACTTTTCAATCTTGTGGCTATGCATTTCATAGATACCCTAGGTCGGAGAAAAATGCTTGCCATTGGTGCCACCGGCGCCATGATTTCTCTTATATCAATCGGAAGTTTATATTTGGTAGAGCAGACAGGCTTTATCATTGTTTTCGCAATAACCGCATTTGTTGCTTTTTTCGCCTCTTCAATCGGACCTGTGAAGTTTGTAATTCTTTCTGAAATTTTCCCTAATCGCATCCGTGGGAAAGCCATTTCAGTTGGAACGATTTGCATTTGGCTCACCAGTGCTGCAATCGCACAATTATTTCCAATGATGCGCGAAGTGATGCACACAGGATATATTTTCTTCTTTTTTGCTATAGACGTAGCAGCATTATTGATGGTCATCAGATTTCTGATGCCGGAAACTAAAGGGCGAACCATCGAGGAGATAGAACGATCTTGGTTATTAGAAAAACAAGCTAAAGGAATATAGTGAACAAGGTTTATAAAATATTTTGTGAATGATTTATAGGGTCATTTTTTAATAAGGGTAAAGAATAAAGTTAATAGGAGAATTTAATTTGATGATAAAAAGAATTTCCATCCAGCAAATTTTATGTTTTTTTCTTTTCATCGCAATTTTAATATATCCCATATCCTCATCAGTTGCAGTCGAAGATGTAACGCTCCAGCTGAAATGGACACATCAATTTCAATTTGCAGGATATTATGCCGCCATTGAAAAAGGATATTATAAACAAAAAGATTTGAATGTTACCTTAGTTGAAGGAAAACCAGGAAAAAATGAAGTTGATGAGGTAATTTCAGGACGAGCAAACTTTGGTGTAGGGATGTCAGATCTCCTTCTTGCAAGACTCAAGGGAAAATCCGTTGTCATTTTAGCAAATATTTTTCAGCATTCACCGAGTGTACTTATGACGATGAAAGAATCTGGGATTTCATCACCGCAAGATTTGTTTGGCAAAAGAGTAATGATGGTTTCAGGCTATAAATCTGCAGAACTGCAGGCCATGTTGACGAATGAAGGCATACCCGCTGATAAGGTAAATATACTTAAACCAAGTTGGAAATTGGATGATTTAATTGACGGTAAGACTGAAGCAATGGCCGGCTATATTTCTTCTGCCCCGTATTTCTTACAAAAAAAGAACCTACCATATGTAATCATTTTCCCAAAATCATATGGAATAGATTTCTATGGTGACAATTTGTTTACTTCAGAACAAGAAATTGAGCATCACCCAGATCGTGTAAAAGCATTCATGGAAGCCAGCTTAAAAGGGTGGCAATATGCATTGAAAAATTCAGAAGAAATCATCGACATCATTTTATTAAAATATACAGTGGGTAGAAAAAATTTAACGAAAGAATTTCTTATTAATGAAGCATCGGTTTATCAAAACCTTATTTTACCTGACTTTGTAAAGATCGGCCATATAAATCCTGGACGCTGGAAACATATTGCCGATACGTATGCGAAATTGGGCATGATAGATAAAGATTATTCTTTGAAAGGTCTAATATATAATCCGGTTATCGGAAAGTTTGACTGGGGGCATTGGGCTGTTAAAAGTGGAATTGGAGCCATTCTCTTCGCTTTTGGATTGGTGATATTTTTAGTGTTTGTAAACCGTCGAATAAATAAAGAAATTGCAGTGCGGAAACAAGTTGAAATTGAATTGAAAAAGAGTGAAGAGTTGTTCAGAACAGTATTCGAACAATCGGGAGGCTATTGCATGATACTCAAGCCCTCTGACAGTGGTATTCCTACAATCCTTGATGTAAACGAAGCTGCCTGCAAAGCACATGACTATCATCGAGATGAAATGATTGGAAGACCCGTTGCGGATCTTGATGATGAAGAAGGTAAACGATTATGCATTGAAAGGACTCAACTTATAATGTCGGGGAATCCATTTGTAACAGAGACCAATCATGTTCGAAAAGATGGTTCGATATTTCCCGTAATTGTTTATGCAAATATTGTTCAGTTTGGAGATAAAGAACCACTTATAGTGACAACTGAATTTGATATCAGCGACAAAAAGAAAGCAGAAACTGAAAGAAAATCTTTGGAAAATCGACTCCATCAGGCTCAAAAAATAGAATCCGTTGGACAATTAGCGGGTGGGATAGCACACGATTTTAACAATATTTTATACCCAATTCTAGGTTTTACTCAAATGGTCATAGATGATCTTCCCAGAACTCATAAGGTGCAGGAAGACCTGAAAGACATATTAGACGGTGCAAAAAGAGCAAAGGATTTAGTTAAACGAATTCTTTTATTCTCAAGACAAAAGGAACAGATTCTTGAACCAATAATGATAAGACCTGTAATTGAAGAAACCCTTAAACTGATGAGGTCATCTATTCCTGCCAACATAAGAATTCAGCAAGATCTATATAATGATAAAGATTATATTTTGTGCGATCCTACTGAAATTCATGAGATTGTAATGAATCTTTGTACTAACGCATATCATGCAATTGAAAATGATGATGGCATAATAACAATTGGTCTGAATAAAATTAAACCGCCAGATGAATTAAACTTAAAATCGGTTGATTATGTTTGTTTAAGTGTTAGTGATAATGGTATGGGGATTCCACCAGAAAAAATTGATAAAATATTTGAACCGTATTTTACAACCAAGGATATAGGAAAAGGATCGGGCTTAGGCTTGTCTGTCGTCCATGGAATTGTTCAAAATTATGATGGTGCAATACAAGTGGAAAGTGATTCTGGCAGCGGAACAGCGCTTAATATCTTTTTACCAGTAACACCAACTCCAGATAAGGATAATTTAAAGCAAGGTTCTCTAAACTCATTGGCAGGCAATGAAAGAATATTATTTGTGGATGACGAACCAACCATTGTAAAATTTGCTGTTAAAGCACTTGAAAGGAAAGGATATAATGTAACTGGTATGCAAAACCCTCTCGAAGCATTATCGCTATTAAAATCAAACCCCTTCGATTATGACCTTGTTGTAACGGATATGGCCATGCCAGGCATGGTTGGAAGCAGATTAGCCAAAAAAATATTGGAAGTCCAACCCGATATGCCTATCATTATTTGTTCAGGCTACAGTCAAAGATTAGATACTCTAAAAGCAGTTGAACTCAATATTCAGGCATTCATCGATAAACCTCTTTTAATAGAGGATTTAATGGTGACTGTAAGGAACGTCTTAGACCAATCATCGGGAGATATTAATGGAAAAAATATTGATAATTGACGATGAAGCTCCCATTAGAAAAATGTTGAAAAAATTTCTTGAGAAAAACAACTATCAAGTATGGGAAGCAGATAACGGAAAATGGGGTATCGAGTCTTATAAAAAAAATAATCCAGATCTAATAATCACCGATCTCATAATGCCTGAAAAAGAGGGTCTGGAATCTATTAGAAAATTGAAAGAACTTAACCCTGATGTCAAAATCATTGCAATATCTGGTGGTGGAATTACTGATCCAAAAATGTATCTGGACCTTGCAACTAAATTTGGGGCTTTACGCTCATTTGAAAAATCAGTTGATAATGAAATGCTTATTTCAACAATAAAAGAAATTCTTTTATAACCAAACTATTCTTGGAGGATTTTAAGGTAGTAAAAACCCAATTGTGTACAGGCCTAGGACCGCAAATTTTATAATTTGAACGCAATAGCTTGCCTTTTGGCCCATCTACCGCCTTGCATCAAAGGTCAAATAGGCCTGCTATTAAACCTTTAATGCGCCTTGTAGATGAACCACCAGATTTTAAAGATTGGCCTGGGCTATTTAGGTTCTTATTTCATCTGCAGTCCTAAGCCTACTCTGCAAATTCAAATAACACTAAAATATGATCTTCTTTAATGAATAATGTTCAGCGAGAATTGCTGGTACGATATCCATGGGTTTGACTGTTTCGAAAAATTGGGGTAAATGGATTCTCAGTGGGATAAAAAAATGTTATAAAAAGAGAATGTATTAAAAGAAGGATGCAATGGTTTTGCTCAAAAAATCTCCACCCCAGTTTCAAAATATTGGAATATTAGAAAAGATATACCCGCTTTACGAAAAAGCCATGGCTGAAACCAAAGTGGTGTGCCGGGAAAAATGTGCAGATTGCTGTACCTGTAATGTGGTTGTCACCAGCCTGGAAACGGCTTTTATTCTTCACTCTATGGATACGGAATCACTGGCAGATTTAAAACAGCGACTGGAAGAAAAGTTTCCCGTTAAACGGTATATCCCGAAAATGACCACCAATCAGTTTGCAGCCTATTGCCTGTCCGGGCAGGAAATACCCGACGAAGAGAATAATCCGGACTGGGGGAAATGTCCTTTTCTGGAAGAGGATTGCTGTACCCTGTATCTGCTAAGGCCCTTTGGATGCCGGAGCATGATGTCCCAGGTTAATTGCGGTAAAACCGGATATGCCCAGGTGCCTCCCCTGGCCTTGACCATTACCAATATTTTTTTGCAGTATATTGAGCACCTGGATTATAAGGGATTTTCCGGTAACTTGTCGGATATGCTGGCCCTGGATATTCATAATTATGAAAAGCCTGATACCCCCCGGCTGTTCATCCGCAATATGAAAATACCGAGGTTGATGGTTCCCCCCGAACACCGAAGTGCTGTGGCCCCTCTTCTCAAACAGATAGCAGCCTTGACTTAAGCTGTTTAAATATACTAAATATCAGTTCAATATAAGTGATGATTAAATTTTTTATGAATGGACAAGAGGTTTATATCAATAAGACAAGAAAGGATGGGTCATGGGAAAAAATGTGGTAGACAAGATTGATGACCAGGTAAAAATCAACACCATGTTGGTGAGTGTGTCAGACAAATCCGGACTTGGGGAGTTCATCCCCGGCATGGTGGCCTTGAATCCAGATATAAGGATTCTGTCAACCGGTGGAACCCACGGGAGAATTAAGGAAATTTTAGGCGACAAGGCCGATGATTGTTTAAAACAGGTTTCCGAATATACAGGGCAGCCTGAAACCCAGGGCGGGCTTGTGAAAACCCTTGATTTTAAAATTTATCTGGGGATATTAACAGAAACCTATAATGATGCCCATCAAAAAGATTTGAAACGAACCAATGCCATGACCATTGATATGGTGGTGGTCAACCTGTATCCCTTTAGTGAAACCATTGCAAAAAAGGGGGTAACCCTGGAAGATGCCAGGGGGAATATTGATATTGGCGGCCCCACCATGATACGGGCATCTGCCAAAAATTTTATCCGGGTGGCATCGGTGGTGGATCCTTTATCCTACCCGGCGATTTTGGCCAGGTTGAAAGAGCAAAACGGCTCTCTTTCTCTGGAAGACCGGTTTGAATTGTCCAAAAAGGCATTTGATCATACTGCCGTTTATGATAAAAATATTGCCGATTATCTGGCCCAACAATCGTTAACCCAAGTTCAAGCTTGCTATACATCAGGAGAATAAGTCATGTCCAAAGATCTGAAACAGATGTACAAGACCATCATGGATGATAATTTCACCCCGCAGATGGAAGTTTCTTTTGTGGATGGTAGTTCCCGCCAAACCCTTTTTTATGAAAAGGTCTCCTGGGTCATAGAGGGGGTGAACAAGGGGCTTCGCTATGGGGAAAATCCGGGTCAGGAAGCCGCCTTATACAGGCTTGTCAACGGAAATTTGACCCTTGGGGATGCCCGGACCATTATGTCGGGAAAACATCTGGTCTCGGACATTGAACTGCTCCAGTCGGGAAAGCATCCGGGAAAAACCAATCTGACCGATGCAGATAACGCCCTGAATATCTTGAGATATTTTACCGATACTCCCTGTGCTGTCATTGTCAAACATAACAACCCCTGCGGAGCTGCCCGGGCAGACAGCCTGGAAGAGGCCTATGCAAAAGCCTATATGGCAGACCGCATCGCAGCCTTTGGCGGTTGTATCGCTTTGAACAAATCCTGTGACAGGGCCACGGCCGAAGCCATTGCCAGCCAGTATGCGGAAGTTGTGGTGGCCCCGGACTTTGAAGAGGGGGTTCTGGATATTCTTGGGGCTAGAAAAAATCTCCGGGTGATCCGGATCAACGCCATTGACAAGCTTCAGTCCTATATTGGTGAACGGGTGATCGATTTTAAGAGCCTCATGGACGGCGGTATTGTGGCCCAGTGGTCCTTTGTGCCGGAAACATTGAAAAAACAGGATCTGGTCACGGCGGCAACTGAACATAAGGGAGAAACGATTCGTATCAACCGGGAACCCACGGACCAGGAATATGAGGACATGCTTTTTGGATGGCTGGTGGAATCGGGCATCACCTCCAATTCGGTTATCTATGTAAAGGACAATGCAACTATAGGGATTGGCACCGGGGAGCAGGACAGGGTTGGTGTGGCGGAAATAGCTGTGGACAAAGCCTATCGAAAACTTTGTGACCGGTATTGCTTTGAACGTCACCAGACAGGGTTTGCCGAATGTACAGATCCGGACCTGCGGGCTCAAATTGAAAGTGATGTGGAAAAGGTAAAAGGCGGACTTGCGGGATCTGCCATGATTTCCGATGCGTTCTTCCCCTTCAGGGACGGCATTGATGTGGGACTCAAACAGGGGGTAACAGCAGTTGTACAGCCAGGCGGGTCCATGAATGACTACCAGTCCATCACTGCTTGCAATGAGAATGATGCCACCATGGTTTACACCGGACAAAGAAGTTTCAAACACTAGAATCTTTCTTGATATATTAGATATTTAACAGCCCGGGGCATGGGTTTGCCTCCCGGGCTGTTAAATGTAAAACAAGGATTCGCCTATTTTTTTAGTATAATTCTGGCATCCACCACATCCAGCCCCTGTTCATGAAGAATCACAGGATTAAGATCCATTTCTTCAATGTCCGGATATGACTCAATCAGCTCCGAGCAGATGGATATCAGCTTTCTCAATGATTTCTTATCATACCCGTTCTGACCCCTGACCCCGTCTAAAAGAACAGAAGATCTGGTCTCTTCAATCATTTTCCGACAGGAGGCAGGGGATACAGGCAAGACCCAGAAGGTTACATCCTTCATGATCTCTACCATGATTCCCCCCAGCCCATACATGATGACCGGCCCAAACAGTTCATCTGTTTTGGTTCCGATAATAATTTCAAGGCCCTTTTGGGCCATGGGGGCTATCAACACCCCCCGGATATCAGCTTGGGGATTATAGGCAAGACCATTTTTCATGATTTGCCGAAATCCGTTTCTGATCTCTTGTTCCGAACCAAGGTCAAGCTTCACCCCGCGGGCATCGCTTTTGTGCAGGATATCCGGTGATACAATTTTCAATACACAATTACCGTTGATGCTTTGGGCAATCTCCCAGGCCTCATCTTCATCTTCAGCTAGCCGGCCCACAGCGGTCTGGGCCCCATGGAGTTTGATCAGTTTTTTTGCTTCGTGCTCCAGGAGTACATGACGGCCCTCTTTCCTGGCAGCTTCGATAATGAAATTACCCTCTTTTTTTGCCTTGTTCTTCCAGTTAAAAACAAAATTGGTTTTTGCATGGTATGATTTCAAATAATTTCCATATTGGCACAAAGAGGCCACACACTTACAGGAAATGTCCAGGGAATCATGGACCGGTATGTCATAGTGCCGCAGCAGATCCAGGGCCCGGGATTCATGGGAACTATAAAGGGAATGGACAATAATCGGTTTTTTTCTCTTTTTGACCATGGCGCCGAATCGATGGGCAGCCGCCTCTTCTCCAATGGCAAGACTTTTATCAAATCGGATGCCATATCCCCCAAAAAGTCCCACAACCAGTATGCCGCCAATATTGGGATCATTTATGATTATTTTGACACAATCGGCAAACAGGCTGGGATCAGCGTCTGTTCCCCCTGCCACATCAACCGGATTGACCACCGATGCGGCTTCGGGTAAAATTGCCCTCAAACCTGCCTGGGTTTTCTCCGATAATTCGGGCATGTTAATTCCATAATCAGACAAAAGGTCTGCTGCAATGGTGGCATGCCCCCCGCCGTCGGCCAGGATGGCAATGGAATTGTTTTTAATGGGGGGCTGGCTTGAAAGGGTTTCTGCCACGGGAAACAGCTCATCCGAGTTTTCAATCACAATAATACCGGTCCTGGCATAGGCAGCCTTTGTTACCTCACCCACGCCTGCCAGGGATCCGGTATGGGATCCTGCAGATCGTTTACCCGCTGCCGACCGTCCGCTTTTTAACAGGACAATGGGTTTTTTAATGCTTGTTTTATAGGCTTCCTGTAAAAATTTTCTCCCTTCACTCATGCCCTCGACATAGATGAGAATTGTTTTTGTGTCCGGATCATTTCTAAAAAATTCAAGATATTCGTGGAACTTAATGTCGGATTCATTGCCAACGCCCACATAGTAGGTAAACCCTTCATGTTTTCTAATGGTGGCTTCGGTGATGAGTGTCAGGGCCATGTTGCCGCTCTGGCACAACAGGGCGATATTTCCCAGGGGGGCGTTCTGGATACCCACAAGATTCATATTGGTTTTAAGGTTGATCATGCCCGAGGTGTTGGGCCCGATAAATCGGATGCCATTTTCCTGGGCTGCAGTGACAACCGCTTGTTCCAGCTCTTTTCCCCTAGCACCCAGTTCTCTGAAACCCCCGGCAATGATGACAGCCCCTGCAACCTTTTTTTGGCCGCATCTTTTCAAAATATCCGGGATGGTCCTGGCAGGGGTGGTAATCAGGGCAAGATCAACGGGTCCTTCAATATCCATAATATCTTTATAACAAACAAGCCCCAGAATTTTGTCTTCTTTGGGATTTACCGGATAAATATCTCCTTCATACCCATCTGAGAGAAGGGTTTTAATGGCTTGGTATCCCCGTTTTGTTTTGTTTTTGGACGCACCGATGATGGCAACGGATTTGGCATTGAGCACTTTATCCAGCATAATTGTTTCCTTTATTTTTTTCTCTGCTCAAAATCATCTAAGGAGTGATCTCTTTCCTTGGTTGACACACAGGCCAGGCAGGCTTCAATCTCATAGTCCATCAATGCCTCAAGGCTGCACTCTCCTTCGGCCATGAACAACCCTTTTTTGATGAGTTTCAGGGAAAAGGAGGAATTTTCAACAATTTTCTTGGCCATACCCATGGCTTCCTCCATCAATTGGTCCAGGGGAACGGCCTTATTCACCAACCCGATTCTTTCAGCCTCTTCTCCTGTAATATTTTCGGCAGTAAACAAAAGCTCCTTTGCCTTGCCCGGACCCACCAGATCCTGGACCAGGCGCAAGGCCCCCCCTGTGACCGAGGAGGTTACCCTTGCCTCGGGGGATCCTATAAGGGCTTCATTGGCTGCAATCCGAATATCACAGGCCAGGGCAAGTTCGTACCCGGACCCGAGGGCATATCCGTTAATGGCGGCGATGGTGGGCTTTTCAAATCGTATGATTTTACGGGAAGCCTCTTGGAGCGATTCAAGATAGCTTCTGTAATCTTCAATGCTCCTGCCCTTGGAGTCCTTCAGGTCAGCCCCGGTGGAAAATGCCCTGCCAGCACCTGTTATAATCAGCACCTTGATCTCATTGTCCTGTTTGACAATATCAAGGGCATCCTGGATCTCAACCCAGAGTTGGTGATTCATTGCATTGAGAACCTTGGGGCGGTTCAGCAGGATAAGTCCAGTTTTTTCTCGCTTTTCGTAAATAATGGTTTTGTATTTCATGGAATTCACCTCTCACAAAAGGGATTAAAGGACGTGAAAAAGGGTTGGTATAGAAGATTAGGTCATGGGGCATGGGATTGCAAGGATATTTGTGGGAATCCAAAAATTACCCGTGCAATGACTGAGAATTTGGTTTATATCAGATCTGGTATTCGGGCAGATTTATAGAAAGCGAGCTTTACACGTTATTATAGTGCTCACCATGCCAGAACTAAGGATTTACAGATACAATGGTCACTCGCTGAGGGGAATCAATTTGCCTTATCTGAAAATATTTTTTTGAGGAATAAAATTAAAATTTGATGTGGGAAATGGTGTATAGGCTGTTTGTGTTATTTTTGTTAAAATTTGTCAGAACACTTATGATATTCTATCTTTCAGAAAGATTTATTGATACCAGGACATAACTATTATTCTACATTTTATTTTTTATCCAACACTTCACGTATTTTTTTGGAAAGATCCTTCATCAGAACAGGCTTCATCAGAAATCCTTTTATCCCCAAAGACGTAGCCTTTTTCTTGGACATCATTTCACTGAATCCAGAGCAGAGAATTAATGGAATATCAGGACGAATTTTCATAATCTTATCTGCTAATTTATCTCCGGTCATATTCGGCATGGTCAGGTCTGTAATTATAAGATCGAAGCTATAGGGATCTGCACAAAATACCTCAAGAGCTTCTATGCCACTAATCCGAGATATCACATGATAACCAAGTTTATCCAGCATTTTGGCTATTATAGAAACGATCTCTTGCTTATCGTCAACAAGAAGAATTTTTTCACTACCTTTTTCAAGAGGTAAAAAAGCTTTCATTGCTTGTGTATCACCCTGGCTCTGAATCTGCGGCAGGTAAACATGGAATTCGGTTCCCTTGCCAGGCTCGCTGTAAACACTGATATGCCCTTCATGACTTTTAACAATACCATGGATAACAGAGAGTCCCAAGCCTGTTCCTTTCCCCTCTTCTTTAGTTGTGAAATATGGATCAAATATCCGATCTGTTATGCTTTTGTCCATACCCACGCCGGTATCGGCCACGGTCAGGCAAACATATGTCCCTGGTTTCATGGTAGAATCTATTAATTCATTGATTGATAGTTCAATCTTTTTAATGTTTATATCTAAACTGCCTCCTGTCTCCTCCATTGCGTGATAGGCATTTGTTATCAGATTCATGATGATCTGATGAATTTGTGTAGGATCTGCCATGATCAACCCACAGTTTTTTTTAACATCCAGATTGATTTCAATGGTTGCTGGAAGTGAAGACCGAATTAACTTTAAGGCTTCCTTAACAACAGCCTGTATCTTCAATGGTTTTAGCTCCTGTTCCCTTTGACGACTGAAAGTGAGTATCTGTTGGACCAGATCCCTGGCACGTTGTGCACCATTAAAAATTTCAATCAGGCCAGGTTTGAGCTTACTGTCACCGTCAACTTCATCTATCAATATTTCTGAATAACCCATAATTGGAAAAAGAATGTTGTTAAAATCATGGGCAATTCCCCCGGCAAGTGTGCCGATGGATTCCATTTTCTGGGCCTGACGAAGCTGGGACTCTATTTTAAGCATTTCGGTCATATCTCTGAAAACTGTCAATTTTGAAATGGAACCATCCACGTGAATCAATGGCGAATGGGAAACATGATAAGAGCGGTTGTCTTTCGGGCTGACGATATTGAATTCAAAATACTCCTTTTTAAAAATCTTATCGTGCATGCACCACGAACATTGTTCTTCCAGGTCGTGCAAAGCAAAAAAACATTTTTCCCCTGTAGTATCTCGTCCAATTCTTTTAATCATAGCCTTGTTCATATACTCAACGGTATAGTCTGATGAACAAATATAGACTGGTTCTTTCATCGAGTCCATCATCGTTCGATATTTTGTTTCGCTTTCCTCAAGCTCCTTTTTCATATTATACTCTTCAGTTACATTGCGGAATACCAGGACTACACCCTGGACATCACCGCTATCCCTACGGATTGGTGCTCCACTATCGGCGATTTGAAACTCAGCCCCACCTCTGGAAATCAATACCGTATGATTGGCAAGCGCCACAACATCACCTTTGCACATGACTTTCCCGTGAGGGTTTTCAACTGATTTCCTGGTAGTTACGTTAACAATATGAAATACCTCGGAGAGCGGGTGTCCCAAAGCCTCGGACTCTATCCATCCGGTTAACTTTTCAGCCACAGGGTTCATAGCGGCCACATGACCCTTGATATCTGTGGCGATTACAGCATCTCCAATACTGTTTAATGTTGCGGATAATTTTTGTTCGCTCTCGTGCAGATCGATCACTGCTTGATTACGCTCTGCAATACGGTGTCTCAATCCTCGAAATCCTGAATAAATACCCCCAACCCCGAATAACCATATGAAAATATAACTGATTATCAATTGACGAATTTCTTTGAGCTCCTGGCCCAGGTAAGATGACATGGGAACCGAAACGCCAACCCCACCACGAACATCACCAAGCTTATAGCCCTGAAAGCCATGGCATTTTAAGCAACCTTTTTTTGTCATCATTGGTTGGATTAAACGCAGGTAAGGCTCGCCATTGATATCGACAAATTCAGAAACTTCTTCTAATCCGCGTTCAAAAGCTTTAAGAGCTGATTCTTCCCATTCGTCTGGTGTGTTTTTAGCCCTGAGTGGTTTAAGACTGACGATGTGACCTTTAACACCGTATAAGTTTGAGGATTCCTCCATCATTTGTCGGAGCATATAGGCAGGATTCATCAGGGTAAGTTTCTTGCCTGAGGATGTTATAATATCACGTTCGGGCACATGTTTTAAATATGGGTTGGGCGGAGTCCTCTCGTTTGTGAGCACATAAACCCCTCCATGGGTTGTTGCCCAAAAACGAAATGCCTGATCTTTGCCAAAATGAGAACGCGCCTCTTTGTTCGCCAATGCTCTTGTTGTTTGTTTCTTTTGATAAACATTCCATGCTGCAAATAGGATAGTTACAATTGTCCAGACGATGGCTAAGGTTAGAGCGTAACCGACTATTTTGGTAGGCTTTATTATCGTTTTAGCTGGTTGAGTCACTTTCTTTTCAGCGTCCATGAAAAAAGACCCCTGAAATTTTTCAAATAGGATATTGGTATGAAGAATGCTTGCTATAAAACCATCATAAAAGCTATCAGCATTCTGATTAATTCAATTAGAATATAATGAATTGTGAATTATTGCAAATCTAATCTCACACTTATTTTTTTTAAAAAAAAAGAAAAAGTTATACTTTCAAAATAATTTGAAAGTAATTTTTATAACAGATTTATAGTGTTTAGCCATGGTATAAGTCCGGGGTCGGACACGGCACCAAAAAGCGGTGACTTCGTATTCATCGGGCTCAGTCCAAACAAAATTTGAGCACTCCTATATATGATATCGATGATTTTAGACGGCAAATAAAGACAATTGGCCCCTTCGGGCATCGGCATGCTGGATGGTCACCTGGAGAATATCGCCCACCTTTAGCTTAAGCCCTGAAAGGGGAAGTCTGGCCTCCAGCATGAATTCTTTGATGAGAATATTATAATAGTCCCTATGGCAGTCCAGAACAAGGGTTTCAAAACTGCTACCCCTCATGTTTTCAAGATATTTGATCAGCCAATACCGTTTCCGGCCTCCCTGGACCCGGCCTGTGTTGGCCATGGGGACGGCGATGGTCTGGAGAATCTCTTCCAGTTCTGTTTTTGAATAGGGTTTTCCAATGCCCAGGATCGACTTGATCTGGCGTTGGGTCAGCAGGTCGTGGTAGCGTCTGATGGGGGAGGTGGCAGTGGCATATGCTTTTACCCCAAGTCCTGCGTGGAGTTCGGGTTTGATGCCTATCATTGCACGGCTCAATTGTTTCCGCTGCAGAAAGTTGGGCATAAGAGCGGTTTCAATTCCTTTGAACAGACGCTGCCTGGGGGATGCCTGTGATCTGAATACTGCCGGCGTATTGTTGTTTGCCAAAAATTCTGCCATGAGAGAATTGGCCAGAATCATCATTTCCGATACCAGCATCCGGGAGGGATTTTCCCGGTCAATCTTTGTATACCGGATCTCCTTATTATCTTCCAGCCAGACATTTACTTCGGGAAGGGTGATTTGTATGGCACCGGACTTAAGCCGTTTTTCCCGCAGCAGGGTGGCAATCTTATACAGACTGGTAATGGGATCATTTTTGCCATTCAACAGATTGGCCTCGGTATAGCTCATCTGTTTGTGAACCTTTATAATACTGGGAACAATGCTGTAATCTATCACTTCAAAGAACCGATTCATCTTAACCAGGGTGCTGATGCCCGGTCTTGTTTCCCCTTCCTTCAGGCTGCAAAGATCTTCGGATAGTGAGGACGGGATCATGGGCAGCTTGTCATCGGGCATGTAAATGGAGCTTGCCCGGTATCGTGCTGCCATGTCTATGGGATCTCCGGATTTGATATAGGCAGCCACATCAATGATGTGGATTCCCAGTCGATACCCGTTTTCGGTATTTTCAAGACTGATGGCGTCGTCATAGTCCTGGGTGGACTGACCGTCAATGGTAATCAGCGGAATATCGGTCAGGTCCTGGCGCTGGGGATCCTTGAATGCATTTCCATGGGTTTGTCCAAGTTTTTTGGCAGCATCAAGAACGGTGTCTGAAAAAGTAGTAGGAATCTGCATGGTCAAAAGATCAATATTTTCATCAATATCCCATATGCCGGCCTTTACAAAAAATTTGAACAATTGTTCCGGTGCGCTTAATCCTGATTTCTTAACCATTTGCTTGGCAACAGCGCTAAACTGACTGTCACTGCCCTGGAGGTAATAGGATCTGAGAATTTCTATCACACCCGGATCCACCGGAAGCGGTATCTTTGGAATTTTTTCATTCTGCATCAGGGTGAGCCAATCTGCCCCTTTGGATATGAGGCCTTCCCGCCTTTCCCCCTCTTTTATCTGCCTTTTTTTGGCTTCCACCTGTTCCGGTGTGTTGGGGGTAAAGATAAAATTATTTGCTTTGAAATAGAGGCGATCGTTGAAAAACGCACGGGTGACAGCAGCTTCATGGTCCGGTGCTAGCGGGGGATCAAAACAAAACAGGGTCATGGCATCCAGGTCAATCCCTTCCGGTTCATCATGGAGAATTTCCCAAAGTTCCCGGATATCAATGCTTTCGGCTAACCTTTTTCTACGTTCTGTCACCTGTTTCAGGTGATTGACAAGGGCTGTTTTGGACAGGGCTGTATCCAGGCTCAGCTGTGAGATGTGGGAAAGTCTTTTCTCGGAAAAATTGACCTCCCGGTTATTTTCACTGAGTAATCTGAGCTTGCCTTTTTTCTCGCTTAGGATGACCGCTGATACAATTTTTTGTTGATCTATATATTCTACAATGCTGCCAATATTCATGGAAGCGACCATAGCAGGATGGCTGGGTAAAGTCAAACGCAAGACTTGGGTGTTCCCTTGAAAAAAACGGCCGTTTGGGGTAGGATAACCCCATGACAAAACAGGACAAAGCCCCCGGGAAAAACAGAAAAAAACTTACAAAAAATGATTTGCCGGTTCTGGATTCAGACCAGGATCTTTTATCTGTATTCATGGCAGCCCCCCGGTCAGGCCATTCTAAAGAAAGTGATCCCCCCCAAAAAAATATGCCTTCCCCTCCTGACCAGGCTATTCCTCGGTTGAATAAACATGGACTGCCTGTGATTGAAAATTTTGAGGGACAGTTCTTTGCCGGAAAGCAGGAGGGGGGGACTGATTCGGTCCAAGAGGAATTAAGGCAGGCAAAGGGGTCAGGGGGATCAGGAGATACCGCCGAACCCGAAGAGGTTGAAGAAAATTTTGAACTATTGTTGGAGGCTTCCCTAAAACAAAGAAAGAGCCCTGTTAAAAAACAAATAACGCCAATACCCCTTAAGAAAAGACTTCGGCGGTATCCTCCCCCCGAGGCAGAGATCGATCTCCACGGCTATACAGCACTAGGGGCTGAACTTAAGGCAAAATCTTTTATTTTAACCTGTAAGCATCAAGGCTATTTTTCTTTGCGCATCATTGTTGGTAGGGGGCTTCATTCGGATATCGGCCCTGTGCTCCCCGATGTGATTGAAGATTTGCTTACGCTTTTGGAAAAACAGAATGTTGTCCTGGCCTATAAGTGGGATCAGCAGAAGAAATCTAAAAGCGGTGCTGTGATTGTCTATCTCAAGCAATTTGATGATTGATTCCTATCTTTTCTAAAAATCTCACCAGTTGATTTGCCAGAAGCGTTACCAGAAGCCTTATCGGTTCAGCTGATATTTTCTTACCGCCCTGTTATGTTCTGCCAGTGTTTTTGAAAAGTAATGGGTGGTGTCATTTTTTGATACAAAAAAAAGATATTTACTCGTATCCGGGTAGAGGGTTGCGACCAGTGCCAGGGCACCCGGATTGGCAATGGGGCCCAGAGGGAGTCCCCGGAGCTGATAGGTGTTGTAGGGGGTTACTCTTTTCAGGTGCCTTCTTCTGATTCTGCCGTCAAAATCCTTATCCCCATATATGACCGTGGGATCACTTTCCAGGCGCATCTTTTTTTTTAGTCGATTGTGAAAAACAGAAGAAATTAAGGGCCGTTCAGATGCATCACCGGTCTCTTTTTCAATGATTGAGGCAAGGGTGACAATTTCATGGACTGAAAACCCCATCTCCTTTGTGCGAGTAGCCCATTCTTTGGTGTATATTTTGTGAAAGGTGGTCACCATCTTACGGATGATCTGCCGGCAGGGGGTCTGTTTTGGGAAAAAATAAGTGTCCGGATAAAGATAGCCCTCCAGGGAATGGGAATCCACGGCCAGACTTTTGATAAACTCCTTGTCCCGGCAAAGGGATAAAAATTCAGCAACAGCGCACTGATTTGTTTTCTGTACCAGAAGGGCAATTTCATCCATATTCAATCCTTCCGGTATGGTCAAGCGGTAGAGCCTGACTTTGCCCTTCAGGAGCTGATCCAGAATCCGGGCCGGGGGGGTATGGGCGGAAAGCTGATATTCACCCGCCATAAGCCGGGTGGCGGCCCTTTTATATCGAACATAAAGTTTAAATAGGGTTTGGTTGGTGATCAGTCCCTGATTTTCAAGATTGGCAGCAATCTGCCTAAGGTTCTGCCCCGGGGTGATGGCAAAGGTAATTTGTTTTTCCCGGGTGGAGCAGGGGGTCTCTATGAACTGCTTCATTTGAAAGATAAAAAGGGACAAAATTACACCGGTCATAAGAAAAATGCCAGCCAGGGTTTTTCCCATAATTTTTAGTTTTGGGTAACGCATAGTGTTTTTGCTCAATTAATAAAAAAGGGTATCCTAAGCGATGTGGGATACCCTAGTATACCGATACCAAAAAAACGGCATTTTTTTATTTTACCATGAAGAACATGAAGGAGAAATCTTCTTGTTCTTCATGGTGAACTTATTTAATGTTTTCCTATTTGGCAATGGGGAAATCAGAATCCGGATTATAACATATTCTACAGCAATTGAGACAACGCTCTGCTTCTTTTTGGGCAATGTCTTCGGGGAGGACAAGGTCAACCTCCACCATGGAGTCAAGACGTTCTGAAACATGGAGTTCCGGCATTTTTGCCCGCTTGATCTTTTTGATTCCGTCCACATGGGTAAAAATGGATTCATGGATTCGTTTTTGCTGTAGTGAGTCCTTTACCGGTTCCACTGGCTCTCCCTTGAGAAAGCAGTCAATGGATCGCGCAGCCCTTCGTCCGCCGCCAATGGCATCCACCACAAGGGAAGGTCCTGTGGCGGCATCCCCGGCCGTAAAGATATAGGGGATGGAGGACTGGAGGGTGGCCGGATCATTGTCAATGGTATTCCACCGGGTCAGTTCAAGTTCCGTCATCCGGGGATGGGGATCCTGTTTTTTAAAGGAGGCTTCCGGAGACTGACCAATGGCAGATATGACCATGTCCACATCCAGCAGGGTTTCCGATCCTTCAATGGGTTCGGGCCGTTGACGGCCGGAGGCATCGGGCTCACCTAGCTTCATTTGCAGGTATTCCAGTTGACTGCATTTCCCGCTTTCATCTGCTACCACCCGGGTGGGGGCTGCCAGGAATACAAAGTCAATGCCCTCTTCCTCCGAGGCCACAATCTCCACCTCATTGGCAGGCATCTCTTTTCGGGTACGCCTGTAAACCATGTAAACTTTATCAAGGCCCAGTCTTAAAAGAGTTCTGGCACAGTCGACTGCTGTATTTCCACCGCCGACAACCGCAGCGGTTTTGCCCAGCTTGATTTTTTCACCTCCGGAAATTCTCTGGAGAAAATTGATACCGGTAAAGCAGCCTTCCAAGTCTTCGCCGTCAATGCCCAACGAGTAATCTTCCCAGGCACCAACCCCTAAAAATACTGCCTGATACCCCGAGGCCATGAGAGATCCCAGTCCAAAGTCCACTCCAAATTTTAGATAGGGGAATGATTTGATCCCCAGATCCAGAATTCCCTGGATTTCCCAGTCCAAAACTTTTTTGGGAAGCCGGTATTCCGGTATGCCATACCGGAGCATTCCGCCCAGTTTTGGCATGGCTTCAAAAATATTCACCTGGTATCCGATGCGTTTTAAAAAGAAGGCACAGGAAAGCCCGGAGGGGCCTCCTCCAATGACGGCAACTTTTTTGCCGTTATCCGGGGCACAGGTGATGGGGATACGACTCCCTGTATTCATTTCATAGTCTGCCACAAAGCGCTTTAGCTGGTTGATGGAGACGGGTTCATCTTCAATTCCCCTGCGGCATTGGTCTTCGCAGGGGTGGGGGCAGACCCGGCCGCAGGCAAGGGGCAAAGGATTTCTCATCCGGATGGTTTGGACGGCTTCCTTGTATTTTCCTTCTTTGAGCTGGTTGATATACCTAGGAATATTGATCTCTGCCGGACAGGTCTGGGCACAGGGCGCCAGGGGATCATTTTTCTGGTTAAACTTCATTAGCTTTTCAGAAAGGGTTTTTACCTCGATAATATCCTTGGGGCAGGCTTTCTGACAAGCACCGCAGCCAACGCATTTGTCATCATCCACAACCGGATGACCATCTGGACCCATATGAACCGCATCGAACTGACAAGATTTGACACAATCTCCAAGGCCGATACAGCCGACACTGCAAACCCGGCTGCCGCCGAACACAACAGACATGGCCTTGCAGGATGAAACCCCCATGTAGTGGTATTTATCCGCCGCCCGAAAGCCGCCGTCACACATGTTATAGGACATGGGGCTTTCCGCAGATCCGGCATCAACCCCCATTATTTTAGAGACAGCCTCCACCCCTTCCTTGCTGTTGATAACGCAGAGGGTTGGGGGTTCCTTGCCGGTTACAATGGCTTCAGCTGCTGCTGAACAACCAGCATAACCGCACCCGCCGCAGTTGGCAGCGGCCAGGTTGTTTTCAATCTGTGAAATCCTGGGGTCCTCGTACACATAAAAGACCTTGGACGAGAGGCTCAGAACGATACCGCACACAGCCCCTATCCCTAGCATGAACAATAAAGCTGGAATCATATTATCACCTTGATTTAGTTAAACCATTCCCTTAAATGACATGAATGTAAGTGCAATCATTCCTGCGGTCACAAGGCCGATGGAAGTGTCTTGCAGGGGTTTGGGTACCCTTGCAATATTGATTCTTTCCCTCACTCCTGCAAACAGGACCAGGGCAAGCCCAAATCCCAATGCATAGGAAAAAGAGGATACGGCTGCTTCAAGAAAGCTGGATTCTTCCTTGATGTTTATCAAACAGACGCCCATGACAGCACAATTTGTCGTGATCAGGGGAAGGAAAATACCCAGGCCTGCATAAAGACCGGGGATGCTTTTTTTAAGGAACATTTCCACAAACTGGACCAGTGATGCAATGACCAGGATAAAGGAAACTGTACGTAAATATTCAACATCCAGCGCCTTTAACAGGTAGGTGTCAACTATCCATGTAATAATGCCGGCCATGACAAGAACAAAGACCACGGCCATGGCCATGCCTACCGCTGTTTCCATCTTTTTGGATGTCCCCAAGAAAGGGCAACAGCCAAGAAACTGGGCAAGGAGAATATTGTTGATAAAAATGCAGCTGATTGCCAGGACGAATAAATCACCCATGAGTTATCTCCTTTTTATTTTTTCCCAATTAGGTTCATTAAGCAGAGCATTAGTCCCAGGCCCACAAAGGCACCTGGTGCCTCAAGCATGAACTTGAAAGGAAGAAAATTGGCGCCCATTTCAAAGGCAGGTACTCCGCCCCAGATGGTTAGGGTGCCGTTACCTAATAATTCCCTTAAAGCTCCGAGGGAAGAGAGGGAAAGCGTGAATCCGATACCGATTCCCAATCCGTCTGCAACGGAAAAAACAGGACTGTTTTTGCTGGCAAATGCCTCGGCTCTTCCAAGGACAATACAATTTACCACAATCAGAGGGATGAAAATCCCCAGTTTCAAAAATAATTCATAGGTATAGGCCTGCATTAACAATTCCACAATGGTAACAAAGGTGGCTATGATTACTATATAACAGGCGATTCTTACCTTTGAAGGAATTATGTTTCTAAGCAGTGAAATTAAAAGGTTTGAAAAAATAAGGACAAAGGTAGTGGCAATGCCCATTCCAATACCGTTTTCTACGGATTTTGTGACGGCAAGGACCGGACATAGGCCCAGAACCAACCTGAATGGCGGTATTTCAGCCCAGAGTCCTTTTGTAAATTCTTTTGCCAAGGATTGTGCCATAATTTATGTCTCCTGAATATCTTGGTTGGGTTGCCTTATTTTATCTGCTTGATAATTTCAGGTTTTAGCTTCTGATAGATTTCTTTTGCCTGGATTGCTGCAATACTGATACCCTTTGAGGTAACCGTGGCGCCAGATATTGCATCAATCTCCCCTTCGTCTTTCAAGGCAAAGTTTGTATCAAGACTTTTTCCTGCAAACTGAGATACAAAGGAAAGATCGTCTTTAGCCCTTGTTCCAATACCAGGTGTCTCTGCATGAGTGGTCATCCTTACCTGGATAACCTGGTCGGTTTCAAGATTGATTCCCACCATGAGCCCTATGGGACCGCCGAATCCGCCTCCTTTAGTTTCAAAGGCAATGGCTTTGGTGCCGTCGGATAGAATTCCGGGAAAAACCTGGAGTTCGTCATCACCTGATTTTACGGTGAATCTCTCGGCCAAAGGGTCATTGGTGGCTTCCGGGAAAATTTCTGCAATGGCCGGCGCTTTCTGGAATTTTAGCACCTGGTTTTCAATTTGGACTGCGGTTCCGGATTGTACGGCAGCAAGAAGCCCGCCTGAAAAAGCAGTAAGTACAGTTAAAACAACAATCATATTAATCATTTCACGCATTATTTGCTCCCTTTCCCAAAACTTTTGGTCTAATGGTATCAACCAGGGGATTAACAAGGTTCAGCAACAGGATGGCCAATACAGTGCCGTCCTCATATACGCCGATATTCCGCATGAGAATGATCATCAGCCCAGCTAAAAAACCGTATAGAAACATGGGAATTGTGTTCACCGGAGAAGTGGAGTTTTCAGTGGCCAGAAAAAAGGCACCCAACAGGGTATAACCGGAGAAAAGATGGATAGCGGGGCTTCCATAAATTTCAGGATTAGCCATATTGAAACAAAATGCTGTAACAATGATACCGAGGATAAACGATAGGGATATTTCCCAGCGGATATAGCCTCTCAGTATCAGGTAGATGCCGCCGAGGATAATTCCAAGGCCAAAGGTGGAACCAATGGCACCCACCTGTTTGCCCATGATCAGATCCATAGTGGGGAAGAGATCTGCGATTGCAGCAGCACCCTGAAATTTCAGGGCAGCCAGTGGAGCTAGGGCTGTATATCCAAAATCATAATTAACATAGGCTGCGTCAAAATCAAACATTACCTTCCAGGAAAGCATGAGAAAGGACATTCCGATGAGGGCCGGATTGAAAGGATTGGCTCCAATGCCGCCAAAGATCATCTTTCCGATGACCACGGCCACAAAAGTTCCCACCACCACTAACCACCAGGGGCTGGTTGCGGGCAGCATGATACCGAAAATCATACCGATGACGGCTGAATCCAGATCTCCAACGGTGATTGGTTTTTTTGCTATAAGGTTCATGACAAATTCCCAGAGCATGGCCGTGGAGATTGATAATGCAACCACACCAAGGGCCGGGGCACCAAACTGAATAATACCAAAAATGGCTGCCGGCAGCAGGGCCAGAATAATATTCAGGTTCATTTGAAATAGACTGTCTCCGTCATGCCAGAAGGGCGCATGGGAGACGGTTAGTTTATTGCTATTCATTTACGCTCTCCATTTTAAGCCTCTGCTCGAAGGGTCAGCAGTTCATGTTTTCCAAGCCGGATATATTGATACAAAGGGATGTGTGCCGTGCATACATAGGCACATAGTCCGCATTCAATACAAGACTCAAGATCAAACCTGTCGGCTGCTTCTTCATATTGGTCTGCTTCCAGATACCGTACCAGCAGGTTCACCGGAATATTGGCCGGACAGATCCGGATACACTTGCCGCAGTTCACACAGGGGTAATCCGATAATTGGGGAATGATATCCCTGTCCTGGATAATGACGGTGTCCATGTCGGCAAGAACCGGGTGGTGGGGTGTAAAGGTTGCAAACCCTTTCATGGGGCCGCCAATGATAATCCGGTCCTGCTCATTAACATGGATATTGAACCGGCTGAATATTTTACTCAAAGGCGTCCCAATGGTGGCACGAACCCTATGTCGGGTGCCCTCTTTGCCGATAAGTGTCAGTATTTTATCAAATACAGCTTCTTTTGTTTTGTAGACCCGGGCAAGGGAGACAAGGGCCTCGGCACGGATAAAGCAGATGCCCATGTCTTCAGGCATCTGTCCCGCCGGCAGAGTAATGTTCAGATGGTCCTTCATGACCAGGGCCGGCAGGGTGGAAGGATAAATATTACTGGTTTTTAATATCTGGATAGAATCAAAGCTCATCTGGGTTTCAAGGTTTTCGGGGATGGTAATGCAAAACCTTGGTACTTTGGTCAGTCTCTTTAAAATTCGAGCGCCCTCTTTGACCTCGTCCGTGTATTTTAAGCTTACAAATTGACTGGTGGTGGATAAAAGATCTGTGTCTGAGCAGGTAATCACAATGGTATTGATTTTTGTCTTACCATTGGCCAGCATCTCAAATGGAGGCGCGCCCGGGAGTTTGCGTAAAAACTGGTCGGCAAACCCGATATCTTCCACGGTATCCAGTTTGATCGTGTCGTCCCCGGATGTCTGGGTCTGATCAGGCTTGATAAGAATAAAGGTGGCAATATTGCCAAAATCATCGGAATAGGTGTCAAAGAGTTTGATGGTGCCTGCAACAGGGGATAATGTGTATGCAGTGCTGTCATCATAGAGTTTTAACTTTTCTCCCTTTTTGACGGCATCGCCCTTTTTGATCAGGGCCTGTTTTGTGCTGTCAATTGCTTCGGCTATCAATACAGATAGACTCGCCGGTACAGGGATTAACTCTGGCTCTTTCAGATCCGGTTCCGGCAGATCATAGACAAGCCTGGGTTGGTTTAAAGAAAAAAAAGATCGTTTAATCATAATAAGTCCTTGTTTGGTAAATAGCTTAGATCATAACCTTGTCGGGCGTTGGTAACAATTCCGGTTATAGGTTATGACACGAGTTACATTCTACCGGACCTGCGCCATACTCTTCATGACATCCCTTGCACTGTGCGTGAAATGCATCAGCTCTTGATGGTAAGTCTTCATCACCTGTCTCTTCGTGGCACTCGCTGCAGTTGTAGGTATCATCATCTTCAATGTTATGATGGCAGTCCAGACATTCCAAACTATAAGCGTCTGTGTGCGATAGGTGGGTGAATAGAACTTTACCAGCTTTGTTTTGAAACATAAAACGCACTGGGTTTTCAGGGGCAGGGGATGTGAAAGATGCGTAGCATACAATTCCTGTGATCAAAAGAACGATCATAATTAATACAGCTACTTTTAGGTCTCGTTGTGATGCCATAAGTCTTCTCTCAATTTTAGGGTTAGAGTTACGCGAAAAACCCACAACTGGCAGCGTTTATATTATATTGTAGCTATCTTGGCAAGGGAAAAAAATTATTTCATGACACCTGGCAGGACCCTGAATCATCTCTTCGTTTTTTTCTGATGAGGAAGGGTTTGAATTCATCTTTCTGGGTGAGTATGGTTTGTTTCATGCGGATAATAAGGAAGGCTAGGCCAAAAAATGAAAATCCTAAAATCATTGCACAAAAGGACTTATTCATTTTGAGTATTGGCGCCAGACTGTCTCCGATGATGGCGCCGGCAATCAATAAAAGGATGGGAAAAACATAGAGAAGGAAGGTTAAAAATAGCATTGGTTTGGTTTCAAGCCCAATGACAACCTGGTCTCCCACTTCAACTCCCAGGGTGTTTTTGACCGTTACAATCATCTCTTTTGAATCGTGGCTGGTGCCGCAGCTTTCCCTGGAGGAACAGCCTTCACATGCACCGGATCTAATTGTTTTAATCAAGGCTGTGGATAATTTTGTTTGGGTGACAATCCCATTTTCAGTGATCATGGTAAAAATTCCAGCTTCAGTTCAGGTTACGGGAAGGTTAATCTTGTTAATATAAGGATAGTAGAATGGTTTACTCTTTTATGCAACTATGTTGACAATCAGTCTGTTCTCCTGTGCCGCTGTCGGGTTTTGATTTGATCCAGAGTCCGGGCTTGGCGGAACCGTCTTTTCAGATGTCTTTGTTTCTTCTGCCGTCAGCATGTCCCGGGCTTCCTGGGTAATGTTGACTTCAAATGCCTGCTGGGCTGACGGAGTGATCTTTTGGCTTGGTTCTGTGATCTCTTTGTTTTTATTATTGAGCAGGGTGCTGTCCACCGGTGGTGTGGCTGACGTGTTTGCTGTGTACGGATTTGTGTTTATGTTGCTGATATCCATGGGGTTTCCTCCTGAGTATATTATATCAATGTCTACATCAATATTGATAAATAATAACCATATTACCCAATGATGTCAATTTTTTTATGATTTTTGCTTGACAAAAAAAAAGCGCTGGGATATATACACCGAGTCTTGTTCAACTTTGTTGTTTCAAGACGCTGCTCCCCAGTAGCTCAGTTGGCAGAGCAATTGGCTGTTAACCAATGGGTCCGCGGTTCAAATCCGTGCTGGGGAGCCAACCCAATATAAATTACCCTGATAAGATAATCTTATCAGGGTTTTTTGTTTTTGGGCATAAACTTTGAAAGGAAATGATATTTTGCCGGATTTACTGCCATTTCCAAGGATTATTCCTTGACATCTAAGCCGTTACGAGAATAATGTTCAAAGCAAGCGCTTGACAGCCAGTATGAGTAGAAAATCATCGGCAATAGAATCTGGCAAACAAACAATTTTTTTAACCCTGCAGGCAAATGATTTGGAAGACAACAGCAAGTATACAATCCTGACCATAGATGATGAAGCCTATATTCGTCAAAGTATCAAATCCTTTCTTGAAGATTATGGGTTTATTGTTTTTGAAGCTGAAAATGGTGAAAAGGGGATTGAGATCTTCAATGCCCAATCTCCGGATCTGGTTATTCTGGATTTGCGGATGCCCAAAATGGATGGGCTTCAGGTTCTTGAGAGGTTGAGGCGCCGGGACCCGGATATCCCTTTGGTGGTGGCGTCGGGTACGGGAAATATAAGCTCTGTGGTGGACGCCCTTCGGCTGGGTGCCAGCGATTATATATTAAAACCCATTGAAGATATGACAGTGCTCTACCATTCCATTCAAAAATGTTTGCGGGAAAGCCAGCTTAAAAAAGAGAACAAGGCATACCAGGAACAGCTTGAAGCGCTTGTTAAAGAACGAACCCGTGCCCTCGAACAAAGTGAACAAAGTTATCAGGTTGTTTTTGAGTGTTCAGGAACACCAGCCATTATTCTGGAGTCCGATGATACCATTTCCATGGTAAACTCCAAGTTTACAGAACTTGCAGGCATGGAACGCAGGGAGATTGAAGGAAAATTGAAATGGCATGAATTTGTTTCTGCCGAGTATATTGACCTCATCCAGAACCATATTGAAGTTAGAAAACATAATAATTCTGAACAAGATACCTCCATGCAGTATGAGGTTAAGTTTTACAATAAAGAGGGCGGTATGAAGTACGTGTATGCCAGCCTTGGATCCATTCCTGGTACAGATCGCAAGGTGGTTTCTCTGCTTGATGTTACGGAAAAAAAACTGGCAGAAAAACGATGGCGGAGCCTGGAAAAACAATTGAGAAAATCCCAGAAAATGGAAGCCATCGGTACCTTGGCGGGTGGAATAGCCCATGATCTCAATAATATCTTAAGCCCGGTTCTAGGGTATGCCGATATGATTATGAGCTCTTCTGATCCGAGCAGCAGCCTCTACCAGAGAAGTGAGAAGATTCAAAAAGCTGCTCTTCGGGCTGCGGATCTTGTCAGTCAGGTTTTGTCCTTTAGCCGGGGGGGGGTTGAGGAAAAACGATTGATTCGGCTTCACCCGGTGGCCAAGGAGGCGGTGAAACTGCTTAGGGGGTCCATCCCATCCACCATTAGTATAATTGACCGGATCGATCGAAATTGTAAATCGGTTTATGCGGATCCGACCCAGATCCATCAGGTGATTATGAATTTGTGCACCAACGCTTACCATGCCATGGAAGAAACAGGTGGAGAGCTGATTGTGGGACTGACTCAAAAAGTTTTGTCCCGGACTGATATTCTGGAGTATCCCAACCTGCCCCAGGGTGACGGGGTCTATCTATTGCTTGAAGTTTCAGATACCGGTTGTGGTATGGCCGAAGATATGATTGAGCGGATATTTGATCCTTATTTTACCACCAAGGAAGAGGGACGGGGAACTGGTTTGGGCCTTGCCACCGCCTATAGTATTGTTCAGTCCTGCGATGGCGACATCAGAGTAACAAGCAAACCTGGCAAAGGAGCCTGTTTTACCGTCCTTTTGCCGGCGGCCCTTGGGGATAATCAAGTCGAAAAACAAGAGGCAGACCATGACCGCCACATGGGTGGCAAAGGGGAACATCTGCTGGTGGTTGACGATGACCCCACCATTTCCTTGATGTGTAAGGAGGGGTTTGAGCTGCTTGGGTATAAAGTTGATGCCTTTTTTTCAAGCAGGGAAGCGCTGGATTTTTTCAGCGAGAACCATGGACGCATTGATTTGGTGGTAACGGATCAGACCATGCCTGAAAAAACAGGAATTGAACTGGCAAGGTTAATGCTGGAAATTAATAAAGATTTGCCCATTATCCTTTGTTCAGGGTATGCCGGGTCCGTCAATAAAGCACTCGCGAAAAAGGTTGGAATACAGCGGTTTGTCATGAAACCTGTGACCGTTGAATCCCTGTCAAAGGAGATACAGGCGCTGTTACCAAGTAATCAGCTTAGCGGTTAAAATTGAACCAAATTTTAACCAAATCATAACAAGGGGAGATAAGATGCTTCAACCACCCAGATTGTATTTAATCCTTGATGATGAAGAAAGTATCCGGCAGAGTATTGCTGCATTCATGGAAGATGAAGGGCATTTGGTGTTCCAGGCAGAAAGCAGCGAGGAAGCCCTTGAAATTGTTCGGAATCATGCCATTGACGGTGCCGTGGTGGATATAAGGCTTCCCGGGCATGACGGCAATACTTTTATGCTGGAGGCCAGAAAAATCCGGCCGGCAATCAAATTTGTGGTGCATACAGGTTCTGCGGATTATACACCCCCCAAAGCCATACAGGATCTGGGAGTCACCCCGGAAAAGGTTTTGATAAAACCGGCCAGTGATCTGAGCGTGATTTGTGATGCATTGAGCAATTAGTATGTGATTTGAGGCGTCTTTTGAAATTCGCAATAAATAGGGAATACAACTATCATGGATGAGAACCTCGGAAAAAAAATTCTTGTAATTGATGATGAAGCCTATATACGGGACAGTGTTGTTGGTTTTCTTGAAGACTTTGGGTTTGATATTGTTGAGGCTGAAAACGGCAGAATCGGTTTGGAGCAATTTGAAAAATTTCAGCCGGACCTTATTTTATGCGACCTTCGAATGCCTGAAATGGACGGTCTGGAGGTTCTTGCCCATGTTACCAAGAAAAATGAAAATATCCCCATTATCATTGTTTCCGGGGCCGGGAATATTTCCGATACGGTGGAAGCCCTTCGTCTGGGTGCCTGGGATTATATTATCAAACCCATTCAGGATATGAATGTTTTGTTCCATGCCGTTGATAAAGCCTTTGAGCGTAAGCGATTTATTGAAGAAAAAACTCGGTATCAAAAAGAGTTGGAATTGGCAAACAAGGATTTAAAAACCTCCCTTGAAACCCTTGAACAAACAAGGGACCAACTGGTGCAATCGGCAAAAATGGCCGCCCTGGGAGAGCTTGTGGCCGGGGTTGCCCATGAAATCAATACACCAGTGGGTGTGGGGGTGACAGCTGCTTCTTTTCTGGATGCCAAAACCCGTGAATTCCATGGGATGTATAAAGCCGGGGAATTAAAAAGAAGTGAACTTGAAAATTATTTGACCACCGTTGAAGAGGTGTCCAACTCCATTCTGATCAATATGGAGCGGGCAGCAGAACTGATTTCCAGTTTTAAACAGGTGGCTGTAGATCAATCCAGTGAAAACCGGCGGCAATTCAATCTTAAGGAATACATGGATGAGATTCTGCTGAGCCTTCGGCCCCGGTATAAAAAGACCAACCATAGGATCCGGGTAAGCTGTGATCCTGATATCGAACTGAATTCTTTCCCCGGTGCTTTTTCCCAGATTTTGACCAATTTGATCATGAATTCATTGATCCACGGATTCAGTGGGTTGGAGAACAGGGCCATTGAGATGGATGTTACCCGCAAAGAGGGTCAGGTGATTTTTGCCTACAGAGACAATGGGCGGGGGATGGACCAAAAGCAAAAGGATAAGGCCTTTGATCCGTTTTTTACCACCATGCGGGGAAAAGGAGGGACAGGCCTTGGCATGTCCGTTGTTTTTAATCTGGTGACCCAGACCCTGAAGGGAAATATTAAACTGGAAAGCGAGATTGGCCAGGGGGTGGTCTTTATCATGACTTTTCCCGAGCGCTGGCCTGAACATCGGGATGACCAATAATTCATGCAGATTTTAAATCCTTCCCGGTGGTATCTCCATCCGGTTTTTATTTTTGCCTGTTCCATTTTTGCCCTGGCTACTTTTCTGGTACTCACGGTGAGTCTCTACATGGAGATCACCTCTGCCCTGGAAGTGGTGATTTTAAAATTTAATATTGATCCCACCTCTGTTTTTCCGTCCAAAACCGGCATGACGATCCTGGTGCTCAGTCTTTTGATCACTGTGGTATTGGCCGGGATTTTATTGGCCTTTATCTATTACCAGAAAACTGTCAACCTGTTCAGGCTTCAACATAATTTTATCTATAATTTTACCCATGAACTTAAAACCCCTGTGACCTCCCTTCGGATCTATGTTGAAACCTTTATCCGCCACCCCCTTGAATCCACTGACATCCGCAAATACAGTCAGAATATGCTGGAAGACATTAACCGGCTCACCGATAATATCAACCGGATTTTAAACCTGGCCAGGATCGAAAGCCAAAATTTTGGATCTGAAGTGACCCGGGACAGCCTGGTCACGCTGGTACAAAATTTTTGTGACAAAAACAGTTCTATTTTTCGGGAGTGCAATATCACCATCGAAAATCCCTCCAAGGGTCGGTTTGAATATCCTGTTAATCTTTTTTTGTTTGAAATGTTGCTCATGAACATGGTGTCCAATGCCATCAAGTATAATGAATCTGATCATCCAGAGTTGAGGATTGTTTTTAAAAGTTTTTTACAAAAAATCACCATTGATTTTATAGACAACGGGATAGGGGTGGACAGGGAAGATGCAAAAAAGATTTTCCGCAAATTTTATAAGTCCGGTAAGGAGAACGCCAATAGTCATACCGGGTCAGGCTTGGGTCTTTATCTTGTTTCCAGTATTTCCATGATCCACGGGTGGCGGGCAACGGTATCCAGTGAGGGCAAGGGAAAAGGTTCCAAGTTTACCATCACCATTCCACGGGCAAGTATTGCCAATGTCAGGGAGAAAAAATTATGGAAGCGGCTGAAAAAAAGCGTATTCTGGTCATAGAAGATGAGGCCCATATTGCCGATGGGATCCAGCTTAATCTGACCCTGCAGGGATATGGGGTTTCAATCGCCAGGGACGGTATTGACGGCCTTGAGCAATGGCGCTCATGGAAGCCGGATCTGATTGTTCTGGATATCATGCTGCCCATGATTGACGGCTTTTCCATTTTAAAGACCATTCGCAGGGAGGATGAAAAAATACCCGTCCTGATTCTTTCCGCCAGGGGGGATACCAAGGACAAGGTAAAGGGGTTGCGTTACGGCGTGGATGATTACCTTTCCAAACCCTTTGATTTGGAAGAATTTTTACTCCGGGTGGAGCGCCTGATACGGAAAAAGGGCTGGTATGAAAATTCCCGAGACAAGAAATTTGGCCATACCCTGTTCCAGGGGGAAGCCTATACCTTTGGTGAAAATCATATCGATTTTATCACCTTTAAAGCAAATTGCATGGCCGGGGAGATTATCCTTACTGAACAAGAGGTAACCCTGCTTAAAATATTTATTGCCAATAAGGGCAAGCCTCTGTCCCGGGATATGCTGCTGAATGCCGGGTGGGGGTATTCCAGTGATACCACCACAAGAACGGTGGATAATTTTATTGTCCGGTTTCGCAAGTATTTTGAGAAAAAACCCAAAAAACCCAGTTATTTTAAGAGTCGGCGATCCGTGGGATATATTTTTGATCATGAATAATCGGTATGTTTGGTGATATTGAGGGGTGGGTCAATGGCTCTCTATAAATATTTTTTATACTGGTTTTTCGGATGGACAGGTAAAATTGTGGCTTCCCTGATGTTTTTAACCTGCGATGTCCATGTTTTTGGCCGGGAAATTGAAACCAACTTTCTTGCCTCCCATGGGGGAAAGGGATTCTTGTATGCATCCTGGCACCGGGGGCTGACCTTTTTTGTTTATTTTTACCGGAATTTAAAGTTTGTTGTCATGGCCAGTGCCAGCAGGGACGGAGAGTTGGCTACCCAGGCTGCCAAACGGTTTGGCTGGATTCCGGTCAGGGGATCTTCCACCCGGCGGGGATCTGAAGCGCTTATGGAGATGCGTACCCTGTTTGAAAAGGGCCATGGGGGTGGACTTTTGGTGGATGCCCCCACTGGGCCTGCCTATATTTCTAAAATTGGTATCATTATTCTTGCCAAACGAACGGGTCTTCCCATTGTGCCAGTCATGTGGAATGCAGATCGAAGCTGGCGGATTTCAAGCTGGGATCGAACTATGATTCCCAAACCCTTTTCAAAGATTGTTTTTCTGTATGGAGATCAGCTGATTTATATCCCAAAAAATGCGTCCAGGGAGGAATGCGAGGCGTTTCGGGAAGAGCTGGATGAAAGGCTGCGTCATTTGATGTTCCAGACGGATCATTTTTTCCGGCAAACCAAGGTAAATGATCCCCGTAAAATGGAGGTGCCAATACCTGCCCCACCCAAAGAGATTTGATCTTTATTTGAAATTTAATCCGGTTTTCTTAAAAGGGGTCAGCCACCATACGCAATACGTATTGCTCGCTAAATGTTCAGGACCATACGTTGAGTTTTTTTGTGGTGGCAGATTTCATTTTCAATGATTTCAACTTATTTTCCGCACCCCAAGATAACACGTTATGAGTAATTTTTTGTCCTCTGTTCTCATGGGGTGAGAAATACCCCAGGTTTAACATCAAGTGCTCTGAGATATTCCAGGTGGACCGGCTTGAGAGGTTTGGCAAGTTGCCGGTAGTTTCCACTTTTGATAACAAGGACGGTATGAAATTTTGTCAACATCATAAATGTCCCAGGTCCCACCCATTTTTTCTGAAGGCAAAACCAAATCTGAAAGGAGAATAAAACACCCAGCTTCCTCCCGGAGGGTGTCGACCTTTGTTTTATCCTCCTTCAAGGAAAACTCAAGGTGATATTCATATTTTCCCGGGACCCGATTCTCTCCATTTTCCGCCTAGGTATCGATTGCCAAATAACTATTTGAAATATCAGTGAGAAATCATTTTTTTATGATTTTTATCTATGTGAAGGAATTTCAGAAAAAACAATCGAAGCCAGCCCTGAATTTTCATATGCCATGTTTTAAACAATTGTCTTGTGCCAGCCTTCTTCCCATGCCGGGGAAAAAAATAATTGACATTTTGAGATATATATATGATTACTATGTATATCATAAGAATGTAATATGCATAATAAACAATTTATCGTTCTAGGAGCTTGACGTGACCAGACAAAAAATATTTATCAATGCCAACCTCATCACCATGGATCCTGACCTGCCAAGGGCAGACGCCTTTTCTGTTCAGGGAAATAGGTTTCACCTGATTGGAGATGAAGCCTTTGTAATGAATCATGCTGGATTGGATCCTCTGATCATAGACCTGAAACACCAGGTGGTCCTACCCGGGTTTATTGAAACCCACAATCACCTTTCCTATTATGCCCTTACCCGCCTGATGGTGGATTGCTCCTCCTTCAGCAACAAGGGGATTTCCGATATCCGGGAAAAAATCGCTGCTGCTGTATCATCCACGAAAAAAAAACAGTTGATCATGGGGTTTGGGTATGACGACACCATGATGACGGAAAACCGGCATCTGACCCGCCAGGATCTGGATGACCTGGCCCCGGATAATCCCGTCTTTATCACCCATGCCAGCGGCCATCTGGCCTATGCGAATTCAACGGCCCTGGCTTTGGGCAAAGTTACCCGGGATACGCCCCAACCGGCCGGGGGGGAAATCCACATGAATGAAAAGGGAAAGCCAAGTGGCCTGCTTCTGGAGCCGGCTGCCATGTCCCTTGTGGCGGGAAAATTTCCCAAACCTGATACCGATCTCTTCATGGAAGCCCTTCCCCTGGCCATGGCCGACTATAATAAGACTGGGGTTACCAGTACCCATGATGCCGGCATTGGTATCATGGGCCAGGGCCCCGGATCCATGGAAGCCTATAACAGGCTGGAACGGGAGGGAAATCTTACGGTACGGGTCTATCTGACCATGCTTTTTGATTATTATGACCCCTTTATTGAAGGGGGCCTGAAAAATGGATTCGGATCCGATCATCTAAAATTCGGATCGGTGAAATTGTTCCAGGATGGCTCCATCCAGGGGCTTACCGGTGCATTGAAAGAAGATTATATTGAGACCCCGGGTTTTAAAGGGGAATTGATCATGCCCCAGGCGCAATTGGACAAACTTGTGGAGCGTTACCAGAAGCTGGGTCTGCAGATAGCCATCCATGCCAACGGGGATGCTGCCATTGAGTCGGTGATCACCTCACTGGAAAGGGCCCGGGAAAAATATCCCCATGATGATTTAAGGCATATGATCATCCATTGCCAGATGGCATCGGAAGACCATATCCAGCGGATGAAAAAGCTGGATGCCATCCCCAGTTATTTTATCAATCATGTATACTATTGGGGGGATCGCCATGAAAAACGGTTTATCGGTCCTGACCGGGCATCTCGGATTGACCCCCTGGGTTCTTCCCTCAGGGCCGGCCTTAGATTCACCCTCCACGGCGACACCCCGGTAACCCCCATCTCTCCTCTGGATTGTATTCATCATGCCGTAAACCGGGTCACCCGGGAGGGGAAGGTTCTGGGGGAGAATCAGCGGATCTCTCCCCTGGATGCCGTCAAGACCTTTACCACGGATGCTGCTTTCTGCAGTTTTGAAGAAAATTTGAAAGGATCTGTAACCCCGGGCAAGCTGGCAGATTTTGTTGTGCTCTCCGCCGATCCCATGTCCGTGCCCCGTGAAACCATCCGGGATATCCAGGTATTACAGACTGTGGTGGGTGGAAATACCGTTTATATGAAATAAGATTAGAATCCCCTTGCCGGACCTTCCCTAGGGGAAGGTCCGGCAACAGGTGATAAGAACAATCATTATTAATTTTAAGAGGAGAAGCATAGGATATGTTAAGTTCATTTTCCGGATTTATGGTGTTTGGCATGATGTCCATCGTTTTACTGCTGGGGGTCTGCCTGAGGGCTAAAATTCCTTTTTTGCAAAAGACCATGATACCGGCAAGTTTGATAGGCGGCTTTATCGGTTTAGTACTGGTGAATATGGGGTGGTTAAAATTCCAGGCCCCCGGGGGAGACTGGTATACCCTGACATCAAAACATTTTTTGCCATATACCTTTCATGCATTTAATATCAGTTTTATTTCTCTGTGCCTGACACGATCTGAAACCATGATGTCCCGGTCTAAGATTCTCAAAGGCGGTATGTGGATGACACTTGTCTGGACTGCAAGCCTTAGTTTGCAATTGTTGATGGGCGGAGGCACTGTGTGGCTCTACGATCTTTTTACCGGCGGAGATATCAATGTATTTCTCGGGTGTCTGTCAGCCATGGGTTTTACCCAGGGTCCCGGACAGGGTATCGCCATAGGCACCCTCTTCCAGAATAATTTTGGTATTGAAGATGCCATCAGCATGGGGCTTATCTGGGGAACCATGGGATTTATTGCCGCCTATGTGGCAGGCATCCCCTATGCCCGAAGCTTTATCAAGAAAGGCATGAATACCAATAAGCGAAGTGTGATTGATGAGGAGTTCATGACCGGCCTGCTTAAAAAAGAGACCCATATTTCCGCTGGCAGGGAAACCACCCATTCTTCGAATCTTGACACCCTTTCATTTCACATGGCCCTTGTGGGGCTTGCCTATGTTCTGGCTTACATTGAAATCGGCATTACCAGCAAGCTCATCCATCATTTTCTTTTTTCCTATCCGGTATTTTTCCTCCACGGTCTCTTTTTTGCCATTGTGATCCGGAAGGCCGCTGAAATGATGGGGGTCGGTCATTTGGCAGATCCCGGCATCCAGAAGCGGATTACCGGTATGTCTGTTGACTTTCTCATCGTGGCCTCCATCATGGGAATATCCATGGGCATTGTGAACAAGTACATCGGCATTATTATCCTGGTTACCCTGGTGATCACCATTACCACATATCTCTTTATTGAATTTTTCAGAAAGCGGGTGAGCAATCTTGGTCCCGAGAGGGCTGTTGCCCAGTTTGGCTGCTGCTGTGGTTCCACGGCCAGCGGCCTGCTCCTGCTAAGGATGCTGGATGCGGATTATAGCACAAGTGTCGGCATGGAACTGGCTTTCTTTAACATCGCCATTGTTGCCATGGCATTGCCCATGCTGACGCTATTAATACCCGTATTGCCCAGTCTCGGGTTCTGGACCATTGTGCCGGCCTTTGGGTTGAACACCCTTGTCTGCTTTGGTTTTCTGTGGTGGCTTGGGCCCAGGTGCATTGGAGAAGAGGCCGAGGCGCTGGCTGCCTGATAAGGTTTCTTTGATTATCGGGGCCTGGATCGAAAAAAACAAGCAGAACTTCCTGCCTAGGCAGGAAGTTCTGCTTGCCTGGCTGGAATCCCCGGAGGGACCGGCTTTAACTTTTTACCTTGTCTTTTACCTTGTCTTTTACCTTGTCTTTTGTCAGGTCTTTTCCCATGCCCTTTTCCAATCTGAGGGCAAGCTCCTTTTTGCTAAGCTTGATAAAAAGGTGGTGAATGAAAACAGCCAGGACATCCATATAGCTCCTGCTCTGGGACTCTGTCATATCAGGGTTGCTTGGGTTTTGAGCCACAGAAAAAAATTCGTCCATGCATAAATTGACGATCTTCTGTAGCACCCGCTTCATATCATTGGTCGTATCCCCCCTGAACCCGTTTTCAACCGAGAATCCATTTTTTTTCATATCCCCGAGGACCTTGCCGATGGTCAGGTCGTTATTAGAATAGCTTTTTTCTCCATCTTTTATCACCGGGGTGATGATCTGGTATTCTTCAAAGGCCGCCAACCGGTCCTGGGCAAGGCCTGTGGCCTCTAAAAACGCATCTTCTCCCTGGATCCTTTCGTTAAGTAATCGGGAAAGGGGTTTGAAATATTCGGTTTTTTTCATCACCACAGCATCGGGATCAATCCCTTTTTCCTCATATGTTCTGATGATTTTTTTTATGGCAGAAAGAGGCATGAAAAGACTGTCCTGAAGATTTTTAATCAGCTTGAGCCGGTCAATGTGTTCCTGGCCGTATTTGGCCTGGTTGGAACTGGTCTTTTCAGCCCTGGGCAGAAGATTCTCACGGGTATAGTAATGGATGGTTTCCTTACTGACACCGGTGAGGGCTGAAAGTTCTTTGATCCTCATATGCGACTGCCTTTTTTATTGTTGTGCGAGGCCGCGGTGCGGCGGGGAAAAATAAAAATCAGTGTATATCTCCTATACATATTTAATGTCAGACACCTTTAAAAAGGAGTATACCATGAACACAACTGAAGTAAATCTATTTAATAAACTTAATCAAGGTCACAGGCTGTTGAGAACATGGGAAAAAAAAGTGTCTTCCATCTATCAGACATTTTCAATTTTATGAATCAGCACCCAGGCCATACTCTTTAGGGATATCTTCAGGTAGAGCGTTTACCAGCCTGCCTTTAAACCCCTTTGTGGTCTGGGCCGCAAGAAGGGAATCCACTACTGATTCTTCGATGCAATCGATGGCAGCGCTGAAAATATCTGAAATTATGGGGGCGTTCTCGTTGAGAAACTTCCCGGGATAAATAGCTGTTTTAAGGTCAGGTGGAATCCTGTTTGCCGTTGAAAATGCAATGGCAACCTCTCCGCTGCCATGACAACATTTTCCTCCGGTTCTGGCGATTGCAAATGCCGATCTTTTTGCAACTCTTTTAAGCTGTCGGCAGGACAAGGGGATATTGGTTGCAATAACCATCATTATGGAGCCGTCTCCGCTTTCAAACTGATCTTTGAAGCAGGGTTTTATTGCCTTCCCCTTTATGGTCAATTGATCCATCTGACCGTAGTTTGACTGGACAATCACTCCCAGTACATATTCTTTTTTATCAATTTCAATGATCCTGGAAGAGCTGCCTATTCCTCCTTTGTATCCAAAACAGACCGTACCGGTTCCTGCTCCCACAGACCCTGTCTCAATTTTACCTGATTCTGCATTTTCAAGGGCCCAAAAAACATCCTGCTTTGTAATTGATAATTGTCTTATGTCGTTCAAATAAGAATCATTACACTCGCCTATTACAGGATTCACACTTGTCAAATCAGGATTGTTTTGAATGGAATATTCGACAATTGCTTCAAAGGCCGTGCCCACGGCCAGGGTATTTGTCAAAACAATCGGGGTCTCTATTCTGCCAAGTTCATTGATCTGAATTATTCCGGCGGATTTTCCAAAGCCATTTATTATGGCTGCTGCTGCGGGCAATGGATGGGTATAGATATTCTCCTGGGCCGGGATTATTGCCGTTACACCGGTTTTTGTTATATGGGGACTGTCTGATGATAATGTCTTGTGGCCCACCCTAACGCCCGGAACATCATTTATGCAATTGTACTCACCTTTTTTGAAATTTCCGAACCTGATACCATGATTTTTTGATCGTTTTTCCATAACAGCCCTTTCTTTAAACAAGAGAATATAAAACCAGCCTAACGGCTAGCATTTAAATCCGGTGAATCTGGCATCCTGGCGTTCATGAGCAGGAAACCCGCAAAAACCATGATCAGTGTAATAACCACAAAATTTAGAAACATATCCTTCTGGACTGCACCCCAGATAATATACAAAGAACCTGCTGCTGCCAGCAATGGTGCCACAACTCTTCCCATGATGCCTAAATCTTTAAAATTTCTTACAACCCACACATACAACGAGATATAGATGACATACAAAAAGGCAATGGGCAGTTCGGAAATATCCATGAATCCGCCCCACCATCCGGCAAAATTTCCATACCAGACAACCAGCCACACAGCTGACATGACAAACCCCAGTATGGCGGAGTTGACCGTGGAATTGGTCTTTGCATTCACCCTGCAAAAAAAATCACACCCCGGCCCAAGGTTCCTGGATGCAATTGAATACATTCCCCGGGCAGAGCCCATGACCAGTCCATTAAGGGTTCCCAGGCAGGAGATGACAACGAACAGTGTCAAAAGGGTTCCGCCAAGGTTGCCGAAAATAAGGGAAAGAACCTTGACTGGGGCATCATCACCGGCGGCAATGACCTGATCATTGGACAAGATTCCCGATATGCCCATATAATAGAGCATATAGATGATGACAACGGCAAAGGTTCCAACGATCAGGGCTTTGGGAAGGGTCTTTCTGGCATCTTTTAATTCAGCATTGATTGATGTTGCAATGATCCATCCTTCATAGGCAAAGGCTGTTGACAATGTTGCAACCGCAAGCCCTCCGCCCTCGGAAACACTCTGGGCCGCATTGGTAAAGCTCTGGACAGTCTGGCCGTTCACAAGTCCGCAAACACTTCCCACCACTGCCACAAGTGCCAGGGGCACCATCTTGATGATGGTGGTGGAAACCTGCCATTTTCCAGCCAGAACCGGAGAACAAGCGTTCAGAAAAAAGAATGCTGCAAGGTAAATTCCTGCAATCGGCCAGACAGCATCTCCTGCCCCGAAAAGCCCTGCTGTATATTTGGCAGACACCCAGGTCAGGACAGCCACCAGGGTGGGATAATATATAAAGGTCATGAACCAGGCAACCAGATAGCCTGCCCTCTGACCATAGGCCACTTCAAAATAATCCACAACCCCATTAACTCTTTTGATCCGGGTTGCGATGTTTGCGAACACATAGGCTGTGACCACCATGATGGATCCGCCAATAAGCCAGGCAAAAAGTGCTGTGGGCAGACTGCCCCCAGAAGCTTTGAGCACATCATCTGCCTTAAAAAACACACCCGAACCAATTACAATTCCAACAACCATGGCGGTTGCAGTCCAAAAACCATATTTTTTCTGAAGGTCTTCCACGTTCTGCTCCAAATTTTAACTAATCATTTTAACAAATAAAACGCCCTGGGAGTATTTTTTAACGCTTCACCAGGAGCTTGTCCAATCCAGGTCCCGGGACCCAAACTAACAATTCTATCACCATTACCGGTTCGGTCATGGCCAAACAACAACACAAAATTTTGATGTTTATCAGCCCTGTGATCCCAAGGCAAGTGCATACTAAAAATGTGTTGAAAATCATTTGGAAGAGCTGGATGAAAGGCTAGATCATTTGATGTTCCAGACCGATTCTTTTTTCCGGCAAACCAAGGGAAATGATCCCCGTAAAATGGAGGTGCCAATACCTGCCCCAGCCAAAGAAATTTGATTTTTTATATGAAACTTTTACCAAGGTGCTGTAATTCCATAAATTTCATTCTCCGTTCTATGGGCGCAATACCGTGACTTTGGCAATGCCGGTTATTGGGGATCTGCCACCATACTCAATATATATTGATCATCAATTGTTCTGGACCATAGGTTGAGGTTTTGCTTTTCTTGGTGGTGGAAAATCTCATTATCAATGATCTCAACCCTGTGAAGGGGTTCGTTAAATCCCATTTTTATATATTTTAAAAACGCTTCCTTCAATGTCCAGTGACGGTACATTTCATGGGGGGTAGGGAGCATGTGACGGATTTCTTTTGCGGTGAAGGCGGTGTTCATAAAAAAGGAGTCCGGCATTTTTTTGATGTGCTCAATGTCAATTCCCATGGTGATTTCATTGTTTTGACTTAGGGCCGCTGCCGTATATTCACCGCTGTGTGAAAGAGAAATAGGGGTATCCGGATAATCATTGAGAAAGGGGGCTCCTTTTTCCTGGTAGGAAATTTGAATTTCATTCAGAACAATATCCGGGGCAATTTTTTTCTGGACAAGCTGTTTGAGTGCAAATCTTCCGCTTATCCATTCGATCTGTTTTTTGAGTGCCTTAAATCCATTGACCGTTCTGAGTTCATCCGCCGATAAAAATGGAATCTTAAAATCTGCTGCCCCAAAGGACAAGGGGGGCATTATTTTAAAATTGGGATCAGGGGTTCTACAGAAAACAAGATCGATAATGACGGGTATCCCGGTATAGCAGACAATGATCCCAGGTTGGGGGTAAATGGTTGTCATAGAACCTCTTTTCTTTAGGATGGGTTGCAAAGGCCATGGCGAATCATGGCCTTTGCAAGGGGCCGTGTCTGTTAAGAATCCACCTCTCCTGTGTCGGGGGTCAGGAAAAAATGGGGGATGAACCTGGGATCCATATGGCCTGGTGGAACATGACCATATTCTTCCCCAATTTCCCTGATCAGACCGGATAATACAGCCAGAAAGGATTCAGTGAGCTCCTCTTCTCGGCAGTCAAGGATTTCAGTCATAAAAAGTACCAGGTCTTGTTTCTTGGCCTCATCAATTTTTCCCGGTGTGTCCGAGGAGAAAAGAGCTTCAAAAAAAGGTTGGAACAATGAAGGCTCAATGGGATTTAAACTGCAATTCGAATCGTTACCCGATCTGATATCCAGGCCGATGCGGTTTCTGGCCCATAGGGTCAAAATCAGGCTTTTATAGGTTAAAACCCCATGGGTAAAGGATGAAACATCCAGGGGGAGTTGCCCAAGTATCCGGTCCAGGTGGATGATCTGGTTTAATATATTGTTTGTTGCCTTGATATCTGTGAGGCTTTGAAAGTGCCGGTACAATTCGCCTTTCTGGTAATTGTCGTAGAACATGGGTCTGTCCAGGAGAAGTCCGCCAATGGGGCCCAGATATTCTTCAGTTAGAAAACTCAAGGGAAGGCTCTTTTTTTTCATAAAACTTTCATCGTACCAGTTTCTGGCCTTGGTTTTAAGCTGAATTCCCGCCCGGGAACCTGTTCTGAAAATATCTTCAAGAAAGTATTCTTGGATGATATCCTTGGCTGCCTGGATCCGGATATCTCCCTTGAGAATAATTTCAAGACCAAGACTAAGGTATGCTGTGGCCTTTTGAATAATTTTTTTAATGGATTCGGGGTTTCTGATTTTGATCCTGTCAGCTGAAATGATTTTGTTGCTCAGGGCGGCTATCTCCGATTGAAGGGGGAGGGTAAAATCCGTCTCCAACAGTTCCAGAGCTTTGACAAAAAGATTATCTCCCTTTATGAATTGGGCAAACATCTGGGGGGGCAGGGGATTTTCAGGATCAAACTCCTCCCTGGGTCTTTCTTGCGCCGGTCGTTTTCTCAGGGATGAAAGATCTGTTGGCTGATAAATACCAATGGCCTCATGGGTCGGTAAAAATCCTTTTTCCGCCAGGCGCAGATTTTTCAGCCGGAATTGTTCCTCTTCGGTTTCCGACGTCATTGCTGCGCAGGTTTCCATGAGCAACCCGTGAAATATGGACAAATCCATTTCCGCAAGGGATCGCATCATTTTTTCAATGAGTTCAGGGGCTTCCTGGCAAAGAACCTTATCAATCTTTTCCTGGGTTTGGTTTGGTTCCTTCTCTTGGTTTGGGGTGTCCGGGTCGATTCTGAGGGGAAACCTGAAATAGAATTTATCATCAAGGGTGATATAATCATTATAATCCTCTGGTATCCATTCATCATGTTCCCGGATAAAAATGCTCATGTTCTTGAACAGGTAAAATTCGAAATAATCAGGTTTTTCTTTGATGATCCAGCGAAGCAACCGCTTGGGATCTGCCTGGAACAACAGGTCAAAGGCCTGGGTCATGGTACGGATATCCAATCGGTCATCATCCCAGACCTCCACATCCAGTATATATTCCCATTGGGCAGAGGTGGCCATGGCCAGGATGGGTAAAAAATCCTCATCGCCGATTTTATGCATGAGAAAATAAAGGTCCTGGTCTGGGAAGGACTGGACAAGTGTGGCAGGAGAGGGCGCTTCAAGGAGCTTGTCCAGGGCTGTTTCCGAGTCGATTGTCAAGATCTCCCGGCGAAGGTTGGTAAGTTTTGCAGCCCTTCGTTCTAAATTGGCCAGGTGGTTGGTCGTGGCCTGCTTTGCCCGGTCGACCTGTTTTGCCCGATCGCTCTGCTTTGATAGGTCGACCTGTTTTTTCTTGTCGTTCATTGTGTTTGCTCCTGGGAGTTACAAATATTGATATAGTGGTCCATGCCCGTCTCATCTTTGAACGGGGCAAAAAAAGCCAGGGCATCTTTGAATCTTGCCTGGTTCATGAGGCAGACCCCCATGCAGACGCAAAGCTCCTTGTTGCCGGGAAAATGTTCAAGTCCCCTTGCAAGGTGGTCGGCAGCCTTGGAAAATTGTTTTTGTCGTTGAAGCACCATGGCCATTCCCATGAATGCCCTGGGTTGGGGAGAATAGGACAAGGCCTTTGCAAAAAGGTGTTGGGCAATTTTGTCTGAATCCTTTATCCGGGGATCATTTGCATACTCCCCGTGGGAAAAGGTCATGGCAAGTCTGGATAGAAAATCAGCGTGAAAGGGGTAGAGAACTTTTTTTTCCACCAGATCAATGCCCTGGACAAATTGGGAAATATTTTCAAAAAAACAATTTCTGAGCCTGTCCCCAAAGGCTTTGACCCTGGAAAAATCGAGGGTGTCATCCAATTCAAACCAGGGCAGATCTTCAATGTTTTTGTCCCATATCCCATTAGTGACCAGCCCCTTTTGGAGAGCATTTTGATATAAATGGGTGCCCGGGAAAATCACCAGCAGGTAAAATACAGCACTTAGGGGGGCAAGCTGGATCATGAGATTGCAGCTTGCCTGGATGGTTTCCGGGGTTTCTCCGGGAGATCCGTAGATAAAATAGGCCCGGGGCATGATGCCGTGGGATCGGGTCAGGGAAAAAGCATGGATACAATTCTCATTGGAAATGGGTTTGCCCAGGATTTTTTTGATCTTTTGGGAACCAGACTCGATCCCGAAGCTGATTTGAATACAGCCTGCCCGTCTCATCCAGAACAGCAGTTCACTGTCAATATAGTCCACCCTGGAGATGGCATTCCAGGTGGGTTGAAAATCCGCATCAACAAGAATTTTGCAAAAGGCAATCACCTGTTCCCTGTCCATGGTAAAGGTGTCGTCGGAGATATAAAAATGGGTGACCCCCTTTTGGGCCAGACCCATTATCTCCCGGGCAAACCAGAGGGCAGAATGGCGTCTGATTTTGTTGCTTCCCCAGAATTTCGGGGAACCGCAAAAGGTACATTTACCCGGACACCCCCGGGACATGGACAAATGCTGGTAGACAAAGTATTTGGAAGGGTGGACCAAAGAATCCAAATTCTGAATGGGCTGGGCCGGAACCGTCTCCAAAAGTTTTCCCTCTTCCCAAAGGGCTATTCCCTTAATGTTCCTGAATGCATAGTTGAAGGATTTATTATTGAAAGATGCCCTGTCCTTCAGGTTTTTTGCCCGATTTTCTGACTGGGGGGCCTTGGTTTTTGCCAGTGTTTCCACTAGGGCCTCCAGGATGGACAAAATGGTGGATTCGCCCTCTCCTTTTACCATGATGTCAATTTCCGGGCACACCTTGAACAGATGCTCGGGCATAAAGGTGGGGGCCGGGCCGCCAAATACGATCAAGGCCCCGGGCAAAATTGTTCTGGCAGCCTTGGCACAGGCCACTGCATTGATCCGGCTGGGGTTGGTAACGGAAAACCCAATGAGATCTGGTTGTTCCTTTTTAATTGCGGCTTTAAAGGTTTGGAGTGCATCCGATTTTAGGTTTGGGTTTAGGTTTGAGTTTACAGTTTCGTTTTTGTTTGTATCCAGGGCCGCCAGATTGAGAATTTGGGTGTCAAATCCCTTCTCAAGCAAAAGTGCTGCCATGTAATAGATTCCGATGGGAACCACTGTGGCATCATCATTGGTGATTCTCTCGTCAAGGCAGGCCGGGTTTACAAATAATACCTTCATGGGGGGTTACCAGGTGCTGACAATGAGGTCAGACAATTTTCTTTTGGGAACATGGTGGACCTGGTTTTCATCCCGGAAGTATTTGATATTTCCCTCTTTGCCAACCGCGTCGATCTCTATGGTTTCAACGGGTTTACCAAGGGCAATGACCAGTTTGATTTCCAAATGCTCTTGAATGTTCAAAAAGCTGGCAAGTTTTTTAATATTAATGGCCCCGAACATGCAGCCGGCAAGCCCCTGGTCCCTAGCGCCCAGCAGGATGGTCTGGGCGGCAATGCCATGGTCGCACCAGAACTTGTCTGCAACGCTTTTGTCCCCCATGACCACAATATAGCCGGTGGGTTGTTCTTTTTTTTCAGGTCCCTTCCAATCGGTCAAATAGGCTGCCCACCCCAGGCAGGAAAAAATTTCAGCATTTTTTTGTTCATTTGTACTCAATATATATTTTAAGGGTTGCTTGTTTCCGGCCGAAGCACAGTGCCGGGCCAGGTCCACAAGCGCTTCCAGTGTCTGGCTGTCAATCTTATGCGTGTTGTCAAATCGTCTGCAGGAGCGGTTTGACCGGACAAGTTCTTTAAAAGAGTTCATTGGTTTATCCTTTACAGGGGACCCGGGTAAAATCGGGCATATTCATATCCAGCCATGTTATGATTTTATCCATTTCATTGGATATTTCCTTTAACGCCTTGCCCCTGTGGCTGATATCTCCCTTTTCTGCGATGGACAACTGGGCAAAGGTTTTGTTGAATTCAGGAAAAAAGAACAAAGGATCATATCCAAACCCGTTGTCTCCGGCGGGTTCCCGGGTAAGAATTCCTTCGCACCGCCCCTCATAGGTTAGGGCAGCCCCGGTGGGCACGGCAATGGAAATCACACATTGGAAGGCGGCTTTCCGGTTTTCTTCGTTCTTTAATGCTTCCAATAATTTTTGTACATTGTCGGAATCCGTGGCATTCTCTCCTGCATACCGGGCGGAATAGACACCCGGGGCTCCGTCAAGCGCTTCAACGCATAGGCCTGAATCATCTGCCATGGCAGGATATCCCAGCACCTTTGCCGTAAAGGCAGCTTTCTTATAGGCATTGTCGTCAAAGGTTTCTCCATCTTCAATCACCTCCGGGATGGGTCCGAAATCTCCCAGATTTTTGATTTCAATGGGAAGATCTTTGAGCAATTCCTTGATTTCTTTTGTTTTTCCTTGGTTGGTCGTGGCAAGAACAATTATCTGTTTCAATGGGTTACTCCGTCTAAAGTTGCATTAAATTGGTTTAAATTATGGGCTAATATAAGTATAGCAGGCGGTTTTGTAAAGTGGTGCCGGCAATTCAACCCGAATTCAATCCGGGGTTATTTTTCGGGGAGGGTGTCATCATACCATTCTTAAAAAATCTTTAACCCATTGATTTTTAGGAGCGTTTATCAGCTCGTCCCGGGTGCCCTGCTGTTCAATTTTGCCTTCGTTCAGGATAATTACTCTGCTTCCAGCGGCAAAGGCCTCTTCATGGTCATGGGTAACAAAAATTGTGGTGATTTTCAGTCTTGCTATAATCTGGGTAAGTTCTGTCAAAAGGCGCGTTCTCATGGCCCTGTCCAGGGAACTTAAGGGTTCGTCCAGCATCAACAATCCGGGTTCCGGGGCCAGGGTTCTGGCCAGGGCGATGCGCTGGCGCTCTCCGCCGGAAAGTTCGTCAATGTGCCTGTTTTCAAACTTTGAAAGTCCTGTCATCTCAAGCATGATTTTTACCCGGGATTCAATAAGGGGCTTGTCCATTCCCTTCATTTTCAACCCAAAGGCAATATTCTCAAACACATTCATATGGGGAAACAGGGCATAATCCTGGAACATCATCCCAAAATTTCTTTTGTGGGGAGGAATATTTTTTATGGAACACCCATTGAAAAAAAGGGTGCCGGAATCAAAGGATTCCAGCCCTGCAATGATTCTGAGCAGGGTTGTTTTTCCGCTTCCCGAGGGCCCAAGGACAGACAATTTTGTGCCCGGGGATAGATTCAGGTTGATGTTGTTTAACAGGTGAACCCCATCGGGGGATTGTTTGTGAATATCTTTAAGGATAAGTTCGTTTTCCATTAAAATCCTTCGGAATTTTCTTTTCTGAAATTTTCAATTGCAATAAAACCTAGGGCAGTCACAACCATTAAGATGCTTGAGATGGCCATGGCCTGTCCATAATTTAAGGCACCGGGTTGTCCTAAAAACCGGTAAATGGCAACGGGAATGGTGGGGGTGTCGGGTCTTGCCGTAAAAATAGTTGCGCCAAACTCTCCCAAACTAATGGTGAAAGCAAAGATACCCCCTGCTACAAGCGCTTTTGATATAAGGGGAAGATCGATACACTTAAATATTTGCAAGGGGGATGCCCCCAGCATTGAGGCTGCATCTCCTAAATTTTCCGGTATGGATCGCAGGGCCGGCAGAATAGCCCTCACCACAAAGGGGAATCCAACCAGGGCATGGGTAATTGGGATCAAAAAAATAGAGGTTCTTAAATTTAAGGGGGGTTTATCCAGGGTGATGATGATGCCAAATCCCAATGTAACCGCCGAGGTGGACAAAGGGAGCATGAAAATAGGATCAAAAAATGAACTCAATCTATTGTGGATCATTTTGTCACTGAACCGGATGAACAAGGCTGCACAGATACCGGTTACAAGCGCTATTATCAGGGCTGTTCCCGCAAAGATTAAAGAATATTTGATGGCATGAACCGGGGGAATATAAAAAATGGAATCAGCTCTGTTTTTAAACAATGCTTCATAGAAGATCAAAGAAAGTTGTCCTTTATGGGTCAGGGACCGGACAATGAGGGCCAGTAAAGGAGCGACGCACAACAGGAGAATGAAACTTGTGACACCGGCAACGAGCATTTTTTCCCACCAGCAGGTTGGTTTTTTAAGATTTGCTCTTTTGGAACCGGGTAAAAAACGGGCCGCCCTTCTGGTAAAGGAAGTATAAACCCACATCAGGGCAAAGGTAAATCCGATTTGTATTAAAGATAAAAATGAAGCCAAGGGAAGGTTAAACAAATGTGCGGCCTGTCGGTATATTTCAGCTTCAATGGTTGAATAGCCAGGGCCCCCGAGTATGAGGATGATGCCAAAGCTGGAAAAACAAAAAATAAATACCAGGGTTGAAGCAGCATAGATGGCCGGTTTTAACAGGGGCAGGGTAATGGTGAAAAAAACCTGGAAAGGATTGGCCCCCAGGGTAACGGCAGCCTCTGTGATCCTGCCCTGGAGGGAGGACCAGAACCCGGTAATTATCCTCAGCATGACTGAAAAATTATAAAAAACATGGGCTAAAAAAATCAGCACAAGGGGGTTCTGGATATGAAGCAAGGAGAAAAAACTTTCCTGGCCAAAGCTTGCCTGGAATGCTGCTGCCACCACAACCGCCGGCAATACAAAGGGAATTGATGCCAGAATACGGATAATTTTTTTTCCTTTAAATTCATAGCGGGACATGACCAAAGCGCAGGGCAGGGCACAAACCAAGGTCAGCAGGGTTGAAATTCCTGCCTGCCAGAATGTAAACCAGATGATTTTTGGTAATCTGGTTGAAGAAAAAACCTGTTCCAGAAAGTCAAGGTTCAGATTTCCCTTCAGGAAAAAACTTTTTATGAAAATTCCCGTCAAAGGATAAAAATAAAACAGAAGAAAAAAAATGGCCGGAACTAAGCCGGCCAGAATATAGGGATGAATTTGCTTGGGAGCTATTTTCATTGAAGTAGCGTTTCCGTCCATTGCCGAAGCCAGAGATCCCTGTTTGCATCAATCAACTGTGGAGATAAACCTGCGGGTTCTTTTGTGACTTTTGCATGTTTGACAAAAATCTCGGGCAGTTGGGCACTTTTTTTTGCCGGAAAAACAAACATCTGTAAGGGGATATCCTCCTGAAATTTTTTTGACAGGAGAAATCCCATGGTTTTTTGGGCAAGTTCCAGGTTGGACGTGCCTTTCAATATTCCTGCAAACTCAATTTGTCTGAATGCAGACCCATTTTCAACCACAACCCCTGTGGGGGGGGGGGATAATTTGTCTTCAGCGTAAAATACCTCTGCCGCAGGACTGGACGCATAGCTGACAACAATGGGCCTGTCCCCATCGGATGCTGCCGAAAATTTCCCCCAATAGGCCTCTTTCCATCCATTGGTCACAAGAAGATTATTTGCTTTAAGCTGCTGCCAATACTCGATATAGCCATCCTGGCCGAACCGGCTGATTGTTGCCAGCAAAAATGCAAGCCCGGGGGAGGATGTGGCCGGATTTTCAACAATGGTCAAGCCGTAAAATTCAGGTAAAATCAAATCTTCCAGCATGGAGGGCGGCTGTTTGTTGTTCTCCTTAAACCATTTGATGTCATAGTTTAAACAGACATCTCCAAAGCTTACCGGCACAAGCCTGTTTTGAGGGTCAAGCTTTAAGGATTGATCCACATCATCCAGGCCGGAAGGTGAGAAGGGCACAAACATATTCGCTTCCAATGCCCGGCCTATAAAGGTATTGTCAACCCCGTAAAAAATATCTGCCAGGGGGTTGTTCTTGGATAAAATCGCTTTGTTCAGCGCTTCTCCTGCATCACCAGACTTAAAAATAACCATTTTTGCATGGAATTTATCCTGAAAATCTGCAACCACCTTTTTGCTGATACTGAAACTGTCATGGGTCATGAGGGTGATTGTGGACATTGTTTGGGCTAAATTTTCTTTTTTACCTTTATTCTGAGCCTGGTTGTTTTGATCTTCCCTTGAGCAGCTGTAAAAATTTAAGATCAACCCGCAGATGACAATTATAATAAGCTTAAATTTCAATCTTCCATCTCCAAAAATAAAAAAACCATTCTCTAAAAAAACGGATCTTTAGAGGACGGTCACCTATAAATATATTTATACAAATAAAACGTTTCCCCGGGGCTGTCAAGCAATAGATATTGGGTGATTATTTTATCACCACCCTTTGATCATTGTATTCAATGAATAAAACTTTTTGTTATTGGGCTTGGTGAAATTGACTATTACAAAATAAATCGATACAGTCTATTTCATACCATTTATTAAGGGGAAATTATGAAAAGCACTATTCCGGTTCTGATTGGTTTTATAATTTTTTGTTCAACTCCTTTATCTGCTGCCGCTTCATCAACAGATAAAATTGGCCTATTGAAAAATATTTCCGGTGATGTAATGATTCAGCGCCAAGAGACAAAGATATCAGGTCAAAAAGGCGTAACGCTTATGCGAACAGACAGGTTAACCACAAAAGATGAAAGTTATGCCGGTATTATCTTCAATGATGGAACCACTTTTACAGTTGGACCGAATACTGAATTTGATATCAACAATTATAAATTCGAACCAGATAAAAAATTATATGATTTTTCAGTTTATATAAAAAGAGGATCTATTGTATATAATTCAGGTAAAATTGGAAAACTCTCACCAGAATCGGTCAATATAACAACACCAAGGGCAACAGTGAGCATTAGAGGCACACGATTTATTATTAATGTCGAATAAAAGGGACATCTCATGATTCGAAATATTAGTATCTTTCTCTGTATTATTATCCTTTCTGCCTGTGGGTCCAAAACAACAGTCATCCTCCTTCCGGAAGAGAATGGAAAAACAGGATCTGTTATTGTGAATAGTAAAAATAATTCGCAAGTTCTTGACAGAGCCTACACCTCTGCAAGCGTGACGACTGATTCAGCTAAAATTTTGGTTGAAGAAACGACGCTGGATAAAGTAAATGACGAGTACCAGGGTTTGTTGAACGCTGTCCCACCAAAACCGGTATCCATTCTACTTTATTTTGAACACGATTCTAAGCGGTTGACCCCAGAATCCAGGTTGCTTATCCCTAAAATTTTTGAAATTGCAAAAGAAAGATCCCCTTCTGAGATCAGCATTATCGGTCACACGGATTCCAAGGGATCATCCGAATATAATAGTCAATTGGCACTTGAACGGGCCCAAGCTGTTGGCATAATTTTAAGGAATCCAGATATAGCCTTGAAAAATCTTACAATCAAATCACATGGTGAAAATGATCCACTTGTGGAGACCGAAGACAATGTGTCAGAAGTAAAAAACAGAAGAGTTGAAATCATGATCAGGTAATTTTAAAATCAGTGAAACCCATAATTAAAACCTACAACCGCTCAAGGCTCAGTCAATGGTTGATTTTTGCTCTTGTCATCGCCTTTACATTAATATTTGGAATCGGTTCATATCTCGATACATTTTTTATTAAAAGCCTTGACCATTTTTTCTATGATAGATTTATGCAGGCGTATGATTCTCAAAAGGCATCGTCTCGTATAACGATCATTGATATTGACGAGACCAGCCTCTCCGGAGTAGGTCAGTGGCCCTGGCCTCGTTACAGGGTAGCTCAACTTGTCAAAAGCATAAATGATTTGAAACCCCATGTTATAGGGTTTGACATCGTTTTACCCGAGCCGGATCGAACCTCATTAAACAGCATCCAGGACCAATTCCAAAAAGACTTTGAGTTGGATCTCGGATTCACAGGCGCGCCAAGTTCATTGGCGGATAATGATGCGTATTTAGCCTATATTTTCACGCAAAGTCCACTTATTGGTGCCCGATATTTTTATTTTGACCATTTTAACAAAGAAGCGACCTGTTTTTACAATTCTTTTGACGTCTCAGATGAATCCGGAGAGCTTCAACTGCATTCTGCCAGTGGAATTTTATGCAATACCCCTAAAATAGCAAATTCGCTAAAAATTACTGGATTTACAAACAATCAATACGATGAAGACGGAATTATCAGAAAAACGCCATTACTGATAAACTATAAGGGACAGATTTTTACACATTTTTCTTTCTCAACCTTCTTGAAATTACAGGGAATTGATCAGGCTGTCATATTAAAAGACCATTTTGGATTGTATATTAAAGCGGGGAATTTTAAAATTCCCATAACTCAAGATGGCTATGTTCATTTGCATTTTTCAGGCCCAGCAAGAGGATACAAATACATTTCAGCCCTGGATATTTTAAACAATACCTTTTCTTCGGAAGACATAACCAATAAGATTATTCTTATTGGCTCTTCGGCAATCGGTTTAAACGATGTACACCATACTGCCTACGATTCCCAATTCCCTGGGGTTGAGATCAATGCCGTTATTATCGATAATATCATGGCTAACCGGTTGATCGTCAACCCCGGGTGGAGTAAACCGTTAATTTTTGTTCTATGTCTTCTAACAGGAATGATTTTGATCTTACTCATGTTTCAAGGGTATGGACCAAAGTTATTTTTTCTTGTAGTGGTTTTTTGGATCTGCTTGATATTTTTCACAAGCCTTTATCTGTTTTACAACCAGAATGTATTTATTTCTCCAGGCCAACCGATCCTTTTATCAATAGTTTATTTTTCCATATTTTCTTTTATTCGGTTTGTCCAAACCAGACAAGATTCTTATGTATGGTTCAAAAAATTAGCCAGTTCCCAGCAATTAACCATGGAGGCCATGGTTAGCCTGGTAGAAACAAGGGATCCGGAAACCGGCCAACATATTAAGCGAACCCAGCATTATGCAAAATGTATTGCCGTATATTTAAAAAAGACCGGCAGATTTCCAAAAATCGTGACAGATGAGTATATCGAAATGCTATTTTTATCAGTTCCATTGCACGATATAGGGAAAGTTGGTGTTCCTGATCGAATATTGTTAAAACCAGGCAAGCTTACCGATGATGAGTTTGATCTGATGAAAATGCACACCTCCTTTGGAAGAGAAACCATTGAAAGAGCAACAAAAAATTTACAAGGGGATAATTATTTAAAACTAGGCGCTGAAATTGCCGGATCCCATCACGAGCGATGGGATGGAAAAGGGTATCCGGATGGTCTGTCAGGCGATGATATCCCCTTATCCGGAAGAATCATGGCCATTGCTGATGTTTATGATGCGCTCATCAGCCGCAGATGTTACAAGGAACCATTTTCCCATAAAAAATCCATGAAATTGATATTGGAAGGCAAAGGAACCATGTTTGATCCTGAAATAGTAGACGTCTTTATCTGCGTTGAATCTGAGATTCAGGCAATTGAATCGATGTTTAAAGATAAAATTGAAGACGCCTCTGAAGATATGAAAGACATTTTCATGGGAGCACTCCCCGAATAAAAAGGATTTATGAAAATTCATTTTTTAAGAGGAAATGGTCATGTCGCCTTCTGTGGTCAGCTTTCCTCCAAGAGATCTCATCTTCACCTTGATATGTTTTAGTTTGTTTTTAACAATGTTCAAAGGATCTTGATCCACAACAATCAAATCGGCAAATTTTCCTACTTCAATGGTTCCTTTTTATTTAAACGACCAAGTAAAAACGAGGGGAGCAAAAGCATGACCCAGCAAAAAGAGGACACAGCAATTCGAACAATTTTTGAAATAATAAATTCAGATGGAATGGAAGGATTGGGAGAAGCGGTCTCAATCCTTATCAATAAAGCGATGAAGGTTGAAAGGGCCTCGGCCTTAAATGCGCACCCCTGGCAACCTACGGAAAACCGAACTGGCTATGCCAATGGATTCAAAGATAAAGTGGTGGTATCCAGGCTGGGAAACCTTCACCTGGAACGATAAGAAACTCGGTGGGGTAGCCGGATTCACCGCCATACTCCATACGCATTCACGAATGCTCGAATATCATCCGAACGCGAATCTCCCTGCCGTTGGTCGCCTGACCAGCATGATTAAGCCAATAGGAGGTGATATATAGTTCCCCCCCCACATCACTGATCACAAAACGAAACCGGTTCTTCCGGCAATGCATACCTGGGTGCAAAAAACAGCATTTTTTGCTTCAGACAGCCTTAAGAATCTGGCGAATCAATTTCAAAGATCGATTTTTCGAAAAAAGGACCGGCCCCGCACCGCCCCGCCCAACATCCGTCTGATCAAACAACCTTCCCCCGAAAAAGCTATTTTCTATATATGGTGACCGGGCTTGTCCAACAAACGGTTCAGATTGTGGTTCGCTGGGCTCACACAATCTAACCTTATTTGTTATATTTTTATTGGATTTGATCTTTATCCAAAGAATACCAATCAATTTTTCTTGTTATATACATGACTGTTGCTAGTACGATAAATAATCCAATGCTGCCCATAATTAAGGCAAAATCTTCTAACTGAAGGACGATGTATAGATATGCGTATAGGATTATTAATATGCCCCAGACTGTTAGCGTGAAATGATTATTTTTAATAATACCTTTAGCGTAAGCCGTTATTGTGGTGGTTATTGCAAATGCTGATATAAGATAAGCAATATCAAAATTTAAATGTTCAGAAATTGAAAGAAGTAGAACGTAAAATAATATAACAGCAAGTCCAATTAAAATATACTGGATGGGATGAATTCTTTTTTTGTTGATAATTTCTGAAAAGAAAAAAGCCGAAAATGTAAAAAATATAAACATTATGGCATATTTCGAGATCCTAATAGATTTTTGATATATGTCCGCAGTAATGAGTAACTTCAAACCAAAAGAGGTATCACTAATTTTATATTGATTGCCTATCCAGAATTGAGGGAAATTCCTATTTAGGTGTAAAATGTTCCAGTCAGCAGAAAAGCCTTTGTCTGACACTTCTCTGTTTGTTGGGAGATAAGCCCCATTGAAGCTTGGTGATGGCCAGTTTGATTTAAGATTAAGGCTCGTTGTTTCACCAAGTGGGATAAATTGAATTTCTTCACTGCCGTTTAAATTGAGTTGAAAGGAAAACGAGTTCGTGTCTTTGGTTTGTGAAAGAGGAATGTAGCAATGAACACCTGATGGCGCAATGTCTGTTGTTTTTAATCCTGGATTTGCTTTATAATTTTTCCCGTTAAATGTTATATTTACATTGTCTTGAATGCCTCTCATGTCTGAGATTCCAACAGAAAAAATTGCTTTTTCCCACAGTATATTTTCTATATTGATATTAGATTGGCTTAATGCAGGAATTGTAAAATTCCCATTTATTTGGATTTGGGCATTATACAAGACAGCTTCATAAATGCTTCTATATCTAATCTGCGGATCAATTCTCCCCGCAATATTTAGTTTTTCAGGCAGAATATGAAGATAGTGTATGTTGAACTTTATTTTATTTTTTTCATCCTTGTAAAAGGATTTATACGGAACTGTGAAAAACGGTCCAGAAACAATTTGGCTGTTTCCCCATTTCTGGTTTATTTCTTGAACGACGGAATCTCTTCTTGATTCTCTCTCTCTCATTATTGATGAGATCATTGATGTTGGGATTAAAAGAATTATGATTAATATTCCGATGGAGAATATTTTTATTGTCGCAGAGTTTTTAATGAAATCTCCTGCCTTCTTTATGTTTTCTTGTGTTGTCATAATTTTTCCTTAACTGCTATTCAGCCGTGCGGCTTTTTTTTGTCGGCTGAAATAGCCTTGTTACCATACAAAATAAAGACATCCAAAAATTTAATCAGCCTTATTCCACATTCCTAAAAAAAAACAAAGAACGCTTCCCATCAGCAGCGGGTACTTTACCCGACTGCAAGTGCTTGTTGGCCGAAGAGGAGATACTCGCGCCGCCAGCAGCATTGGGTGAATCTACCCAGGCCGACGAGCAAAAATATGTGTCGGACGAAGCCCACCGCTGAATGCAGAATAGGCAATAGCCTTCCGTGCTTTGATCCAAGGATCCACAATATTTTTTCCCACGGCGTCAACGAGCTCTTGATAAAGGGGCCCTTTAAACAATTCCAATTCCTTACGGCAGAGATCTGCAAACCATGCATTGCGATCACGACTTGATATCTCAATAAACCCCGCGTCTCGAAGCATCGTTTCCATTTCTTCCGCGGTAGCCATCTCAAAATGCAAATGCGTGCCCTCGCTAGCTTTTTTCATGGCAGCCTGCTCCTCTGGCTTGGCGCTGCCAAGCCAATCCGAAGCACATAGTTTTCCGCCGGGTTTCAGAACACGAAAGATTTCCAAGAACAGGGCATTTTTGTCCTCTATGTGAATAATCGAGTCTTTACTGAAGACAAGGTCAAAGCATTTATCGGGAAATGGTAATGGCCCGGGGTCTACAATCTGAAAATCCACCCTGTCTGCAATACGAGCCGCGACTACCCGCTTGGTCGCCTCTTCTTGGAGTTGCGGTTCAACATCGATTCCTACCAACTTGGCAACACCTGTTGTTGTTGCGATATGTATTGCTGGTCCACCGGTACCGAAACCAATATCGAGAACAGTTCTGCCGCCGAGATCGACATTTTTTATGATTTCGGAAACTTCTTCCGGACCACCGGGAGATAGAAAACCGTCCCCCCAAACTAAATGCAATCGTTTCGTAAAGTTATCTGGATAATGAATATCTTCGGTCATGAGTATAGTCCTGTAAATTGTGGTTTTTGTTTATTTTGCGTTTCATTACTCGTCAATAAACATCGAGAATTCTTTGAAGTCAACATAGTTTTGCCGAACACAAAAATAACCGGTTTTATCCGGTTCATTTTTAAGTTGGATGGAGGATATCTTAATCTTCATATTTGGGTATTCTAATTGAATTTAAAAAATGATTATTGGATAATATCAAGTAGCAGGATCGAATGTCTTGACCTCTGTTTCTAATCTATCGCCTAGCTTCATTTTGGCTATTTCAGTATCATAGTGAACCTGAATCCCCGTCCAAAAGTCAACAGACATTCCAAAATAATGCGCCAATCTTAGGGCAGTATCCGCACTGATCCCTCTTTCAAATCGAACAATTTTATTTATCCGCATGGCTGGAACACCAATATCTTTGGCCATACGATATTGGCTAATACCCATTGGTTTTAAGAACTCTTCAAGCAGTATTTCACCCGGGTGTGTCGGGGGAAAATCTCTCACAACAGCACCTCTTTAATGATAATCAACAATCTCAACACCATTTACGCCATCCTCTTTCCATTCAAAACAAATTTGCCATTTTTTATTAATGCGGATGATGTGTTGTCCTTTTCGGTTGCCACTGAGTATTTCCAGTTTGTTTGCAGGCGGTACCCTAAGATCATTTATTTCAACCGCTCTATAAAGCATAATTAACTTCCTTTCAGCCAGCCTTTGTATATCCTGTGGCAATTTTTTAGAAAAAAGACCCTTAAATATGGATTTGGTTTCTTTGCAGTTAAAGTCTTTTATCATGGATAGCATAGTAACCCATAAGGATAATATCGTCAAGGGGTATCGTTTTAAGTAGTGGCTTAACTTCGTGTCTACAATATTGGAGGAGTACCACTATTGCCCGATCTCATTGGTGCAAATACCATCAGGCCAATTTTTTATGAAGGATCTCAACAATCGGAAGTTCCCACGATTCGATTTTCTCATGTTTGCCATCGTAGTCTTCTCCATCTGTTTTCTGACGCTGAATAATGCCAAGCATCCTGGCGTTTGAGATGGTTTGGGTTTGATCATTCCATTTTTCCTTGCCTTTGTTCGAAAGTCTCGCAATGGTTTGATGATGTTTGTTTTCAATATAAATTTGATTCTTTTTTTCGACAATAAAGACTTTGTCCAGGGGGTTAAGGGTTGCAAGCGCCTCATGAATCCTAGCGCCTTCTGGGAATGAAGCAGCATATGAAATAAAAAGATCTTCCAACCCGAGGATCGAAACCGTTAAATTTTCATTAAATCCATTGATG